>DATFZM010000010.1:0-85796 GCA_035314465.1 Solirubrobacteraceae bacterium
TGAGGGCCCCCCGGAGGGGGCCCGGATGGGTCGCGGGCGGCGCCGGCCGGGCAGCGTGCGAGCGCTACTCGTAGAGCGTGAAGGTTGCGAGCACGACGTAGAGGGCCACGAGCGCCCAGCCCTCGAAGGCGGCGGCCTCGCCGTCGCCGGTGACCTGCCAGACCGCGAGAGCGGTGAGCGCGAGCGCGCCGATGTAGACCGGGGCGAGAGCGAACGTGAGCGTGGTCGCGAGCGCGAAGGAGACGAGCACGAGCAGAGGGAAGAGGAAGGCTGCGATCTGCGCGACGGAGTTCTTGACGACCGAGATCGCGAGGTCGGAGCGCCGCTTCCAGGCGAGCACCAGGCCGGCCGTGTTCTCGACGGCGTTGCCGGCGATCGCGACGATCACGAGGCCGGCGAAGGCCTGCGAGAGGTTCAGCTGGCGGATCGCGGGCTCGAGGCCGTTGATGAACCAGTCCGAGACGAACGCGGAGGCGATGCCGCCGATCACGAGCAGCGCGACGATGAGCCGCATGTCCATCGGCGGCCGCGCCGCCGAGTCCTCCTGGCCCGCGCCCCGTTCAGGCCTCCGATCGGCGCGCAGGTAGGGACCAAGCCAGGCGAGGTAGACGACGAGCAGGCAGACGGCGCCGACGACCGAGATCGACTTGACGTGGTGGCTGGCGGGGTCGTGCGCGGCGAGCGAGATGCCGAGCAGGACGATGATGAAGACCGTCACCAGCAGCAGCGTTGCGGTGTCGCGCGGCAGACGCTTGGAGAAGCGCATCACGCCGTCGCTCGAGCGGTTCGCGCCGACGATGATGACGAGGCCGAGCACGAGCAGCGCGTTCGCGAGGATCGAGCCGATGATCGCCGTCTGGGCGACCACGAGCTCCCCCTTCTGCAGCGCGAAGATCACCACGAACAGCTCAGGCAGGTTGCCGAGCGTGGACTGCAGCATGCCGGTGAGGCCCGGCCCGAGATGTTCGCCGAGGTGCCCGGTGGCGAACGAGACGAGCCAGGCGAGGCCGGCGAGCGCGAGCGTCGCAAGCGCAAAGCGCGGCACCGCCGGCCAGGCGCCGTAGTTGGCCAGACCGGCGAGCGCCGTGAGGATCGCGACCGCGAGGAGCGCCGCGCGCTCCAACGGGCTCAGGGCCGCCACGGCTCCCGCCCCGCCCCCGGCGGCTTGCTCAGTGGCTCTCCAGGACGCGGTCCACCAGCCCGTACTCGAGCGCCTGCTCGGCGGTGAAGAAGCGGTCGCGCTCCATGTCGGACCGCACCTCCTCGGTCGGCCGGCCGGTGTGCTCGGCGTAGATTTCGTCGATGCGGGTGCGCATGTTGAGGATCTCGCGCGCGTGGATCTCGATGTCCGTGGACTGGCCCTCGAACCCTGCCGAGGGCTGGTGGATGAGGATGCGCGAGTTCGGCAGCGCTGCGCGCTTGCCTTTCGTGCCCCCGGCGAGCAGCAGGGAGCCCATCGACATCGCCACGCCGACGCACATCGTGGCGATGTCGGGCTTGACGAAGCGCATCGTGTCGTAGATCGCAAGGCCGGAGTAGATGCTGCCGCCGGGCGAGTTGATGTAGAGGGAGATGTCCTTGTCGGCGTCCTCGCTCTCGAGGTGCAGAAGCTGCGCGACGACGAGGTTGGCGATCTGGTCGTCGATCGGCGTGCCGAGGAAGATGATGCGCTCGTTGAGCAGCCTCGAATAGATGTCGAACTCGCGCTCGCCGCGGGCGGTGCGCTCTATAACCATCGGGATGAGCGGCATGGCCCCACCCTATCGGGCGCCGCTGCGGAAGCTCGCCTGGGCGCTCGCGGTCTCGCTGTGCGCGCTGTCCGCGGTCGCACCGGCGCTGGCGATGACGAGCCATGCGGGCTGGCCGCCGAACCAGCACCTCGTGATGGACAACGGGCCGGCCGGCCGCCACAACGTGCTCGTGGGCAGGAGCAACCGGCACAACTACCTGCTCGGCGGCTATGGCGATGACACGATCTACGGCGGCGCGGCGGGCGATGTGATCTGGGGCGACTACCACCCTTCAGGCTGGCCGTCCTTCCAGACGGGCGTGATTCACGCCGGCGAGGGAAAGAACTTCATCTACGCGAACGACACCGTCAACTACGTGTGGACGGGCACCGATCCGCAGACCGTCGTGCACGCGCACGAGAACTCGGGTGTGATCCACTGCGAAAACCCCGCGATCGTGGTCTTCACGAGCCACGCCGCGCTGCCCCACTACAGGCTCGAGGGCTGCAGGCGCGTCAGCTTCTACTCGGTCGGCTACTGACGCCCGCCGGCTGCCGCGCGGTATTAATCTCGCCTGAAGGGTTCACGGGCACAATCGTCTCGCGCGTGCACGTCTCCGAACGCGTCCGAGGGAATCGATGAACCGCAAGCTGAGGAAGAGGCTGTTTGCAGTGATCGCGGTGATCGCGCTGCTCGGCGGGGCGACGCTGGCAGCGATCACCGCCGCGCAGCCCGCAAGCAGCCACGCTCACCACGGCCGGCTGGCGACGGCAGCCGCCTACCTCGGCATCAGCGAGTCGCAGCTGCGGGGTGAGCTCCGCTCGGGCAAGTCGCTCGCGCAGATCGCATCGGCGCGGAGCGGCAAGTCCCAGGCGGGTCTGATCGAAGCGCTCGTTGCAGCGCCGGTGGCTCATCTGAACGAGCTCGCGGCGCGCTTGAAAGCGCGCGTGAGGGCGCAGGTCGAACGCGCGGGCGGACCCCTCGCCGGCGGACCGATCGCGGGCGGACCCCGGGGCTCGGCCCGCCCCGGTTTCCCCGCCAAGCGCTACCTGGGCCTCAGCGGCGCGCAGCTGCGCGCGAGGCGGCGCTCCGGCATGACCCTGGCGCAGATCGCCGACGCGACGCCCGGCCGCTCGGAAG
The DNA here is from genome assembly GCA_035314465.1 of Solirubrobacteraceae bacterium. GTDB lineage: Bacteria > Actinomycetota > Thermoleophilia > Solirubrobacterales > Solirubrobacteraceae > Palsa-744. The sequence goes on from DATFZM010000010.1 coordinate 2,871, forward strand.
CCGGGCTGATCGCGGCGGTGCTCGCGGCGCGGCGCCAGGTGCTGGACGCGCGCGTCGCGGCGGGCACGTTGACGCCCGCGCAGGAGCAGACGCGCCTGGCGCGTCTGGCCGGCCGCGTGAAGGCCGAGGTCAACCGCGTTCCCCGCGCGGGCGGGCACGCCGCGCGAGGGCACCGTGCGGGCGGGCACGCCGCGCGAGGGCATCGTGCGGGCGGGCATGGGGCGGACGGTCATGGGGCGGACGGGCACCGATTAATTCAGAGCGCGCCTACAGGTTGACCGAGCGCATGCCCTGCTCGTCGTAGCGGTCGCCGGCTGCGGCGGGAACCTCCTCGGCGATCCGCTGCACCTCCTCGAGCGTCAGCTGCACGTCGGCCGCGGCGAGGTTCTCTTCGAGGTAGGAGACGCGCTTGGTACCCGGGATCGGGACGACGTGCTCGCCGCGGTGGAGGACCCAGGCGAGCGCGAGCTGGGCCGGTGTGATGCCCTTTTCCGCGGCGAGCTCGCGCACGCGCTCGGCCAGGCGGAGGTTGTGCTCGAGGTTCTGGCCCGTGAAGCGCGGGCCGTAGCGCCTGAAGTCGCCCTCGTCGAGCTCTTCGGGCGAGGTGAAGCGCCCGGAGAGGAAGCCGCGCCCCAGCGGCGAGTAGGCGACGAGCGCGATCCCGAGCTGGGTCAGGGTCGGGAGGACCTCGGCCTCGACGTCGCGCGTCCATAGCGAGTACTCGGTCTGCACGGCCGTGATCGGATGCACGGCATGCGCGCGGCGGATCGTCTCTGCGCCCGCCTCGGACAGTCCGAGGTAGAGCACCTTGCCCTCGCCGACGAGCTCCGCCATCGCGCCGACGGTCTCCTCGATCGGCGTCTTGGGGTCGACGCGGTGCTGGTAATAGAGGTCGATGTGGTCCACCCCGAGCCGGCGCAGCGACGCCTCGCACGCCGATCTCACATACGCCGGGCTGCCGTCGATCGAGCGCCGCGGCGTCTCGCCGAGTTCGAGCTTGATGCCGAACTTGGTCGCCAGGAAGACCTCGTCGCGGCGGCCGGCTATCGCGCGCCCGACGAGTTCCTCGTTCGTGTGCGGGCCGTACATGTCCGAGGTGTCCAGGAAGTAGCACCCGAGCTCCAGCGCGCGGGCGATCGTGCGCAGGGATTCCGGTTCGTCGGTCGCCCCGTAGAACGCCGACATGCCCATGCAGCCGAGTCCGATCGCGGGGACCTCGGGACCGTCGGGGCCGAGCGTGCGCCTGTTCATCACGCGATTCCTTTCCGATTCGGTGGAGGTGCGGCGCGCGCGGAGTGCTCGCTGACGAGCCAGCGCGCGGGCGGCGTTGGGCACATCGATATACCACCGCGGGCCGCGCCGGGTGGTGGAGCGCTACCGGGATAGCCGGCCAGCGGCTAATGTCGGAGCGCATGTTCCCGGTGAACCTCCCGAACCTGTTGACGGTCCTGCGGATCATGCTCGTGCCGGTGCTCGTGGTGGCGCTGCTCGGGAACACGCCCGCCGGCGACGTGCTCGCGGCGGTCGTGTTCGCGCTCGCGTCGCTGACGGACTTCGTCGACGGCTACCTCGCGCGCTCGAGGGACTCGGTGACCACGTTCGGGAAGCTGATGGATCCGCTAGCGGACAAGCTGCTCGTCGTTGCGGCCCTGATCTCGCTCGTCTCGCTGCACCGACTGGCCGCATGGGTGGCGATGGTGATCATCACGCGCGAGCTCGCGGTGACGATGCTGCGTGTCACGGCGATGCAGGCGGGCGTGGTGGTCGCGGCGAGCATGCTCGGAAAGGTCAAGACGTGCCTGCAGATCGCGGCGATCCTCGCCGTGATCGCTGTGCACGGCCAGCCCCTGTGGGTTTCGGCGCTGCTCTACAGCGCCGTGGCGGTGACGGTTCTCTCGGGCCTTGATTACTTCTTCGGCGTGCGCCGGCGCATGCAGCAGCTGCAGGCGCGGCCCGACGCCTGAGCGCCCAACTCCTACAGCGCGCGAGGACCTGGCGCGCAGCCCATCAAGCGCGGCGCGAAGACCGAGCGCTCAGCTCCGCGCCGGCGGCTGCTTGCCCGCGTCGAGCCACTCCTGGAGGCTTGTCTGCCGGCTGGGGCTCGCGCCGGAGAGCAGCTCCTGGCGCAGGTCGGCGAGCAGACCGTAGCGCTCGGCGACGACGTTGTGCTGGTGGATCGTCTCGAGGTTCTCCTGGCGGGCAGAGATGAAGCTCGCGCCGTCGAGCGCGGGAAACTCGCGCACGACCCCGGCGATCATCTCGCGCACGCAGTCCTCGACGAAGCGGGGGCGGCGATGCGCCTTCTCGACGACCTCTACCTCGTCGGAGCGCTTCATCAGCTCGTAGATCTCCGAGGACATGCTCGCCTCGGCGATCTTGAGCAGCGTGGTCGCGTCGATCTCCTGCATGCATCGCTCGGTGAGGCCGAGTTGCAGCGTGGCGAGCCCGCGCTGGTTGTGGGTGGCGACCGGGACGCTGGCGAGGATGCGCTCGATCTGCGCCTCGTCGAAGCCCTCGTCTTGCAGGCGCTCGCGAGCGCGCGCGGCGACGAGCTCCTGGGCGCAGGGACAAGCTGTGATGCCGGTCGCGGAGACGCCTACGGTGCGTCGCGTGCCGTGCTCGAACGCGATCGCGCGACCGTGCAGGGTGTAGATCTCCTGCGTCTGCACGCCCGAGACGGGAGCGGGCTTGTGCTCGGGGTAGCGAGCCGCGATCGTGACCTCGGCCCGCTCGGCCGCCTGGCGCGAGCGCACGAGCTCGGCGATGTGCTGTGCGAGGGTCTCGGCGCGGAACGGCGACTCGCTGAGGACGACCTCGCCGATCGCCTCGTTGATGACCTCGTCGAAGCGCGACATGTGCGCGCCCTTCTGGTTACGGCCGAGATCGACGAAGCAGTCAAAGCGAGCGAAGAACAGCTCCTCGCGGATGCGAACGACCTTCTCGACGCCCGTGACCCCGACCCGCGAGAGACCCACCGCGATTCCCGGGGCGCGTGCCTGGACGTCGTCGCCGGCGCCGACCGGCGACGGGCGGCCGTCAGGTGACGTCGTCGTCGAGATGCCCGCCATCGCTGCCAGCCTAGCGTGCAGGCGCGAGCGTCCTGCGGGGAGATGACGGTTCCCCGACCACCGATTCTGGTATCAATCCGCCCTTAGCGAAGCGACGTCGTGCGGGGCGGTGGGAGCGTCCTCGCGGCGCAGCAGAAGGCGGACAGGACTGCCATGGACGAGCGCAACGCACAGGAGGCTTAGCGTAGGTCACGGGAGGTCGGTGCGGCTTTGTCGCGCCGGCGGGTGCAGGTCGGTGTTTGGGGGTCGAAGTGAGGGAGACGCACGAGGGACACGCCGCCGCCGCTGAGACGGCCGTGGTGGAGCAGGAGGAACTCCAAGCGATCATCGCCGAGGGACAGGAGCGCGGCTTTCTGACCATGGAGACGTTCACCGCGGCCGTCGAGGAGGCCGAGCTGTCGGCCTCCCAGACGCAGGACCTGTTGAGCTATCTGGAGGAGCACGGCGTCGAGCTCCTCTCTTCGGCGGAGTCCGCGCGCGAGCTGGCGCTCGACGGCGAGCAGCCACGCGGCGCCGCCGCCGACGGTGAGGAGCCGCTCGGCGCATCGGCCGCCGCGGGCGCTCTCGGCGGCGAGCAGGAGGGCGACGATGCCGGCGAGGACGCGAGCGAGCTGCAGGCCCGCCTGGAGGAGCTGCGCCGGCCGGAAGTCGACCTGTCGGTCGAACCGAGCCTTGACTCGCTGCGCCTGTACCTGCGCGCGATCGGCCGCGTCCCGCTGCTGAGCGCCGAGGAGGAGGTAGCGCTGGCCAAGCGGATCGAGCGCGGAGATATCGCCGCCAAGCAGCATATGGTCGAGGCGAACCTGCGGCTCGTGGTGTCGATCGCGAAGGGCTATGTCGGCCGCGGCCTGACGCTGCTGGACCTGATCCAGGAGGGCTCGCTCGGCCTCATCAGGGCGGTGGAGAAGTTCGACTACAGGCGTGGCTACAAGTTCTCCACGTATGCGACCTGGTGGATCAGGCAGGCGGTGACGCGCTCGCTCGCGGACAAGGGCCGCACGATCCGCATCCCGGTGCATATGGTCGAGCGGCTCAACAAGCTGCTGCACGCCGAAAGGCGCCTGATCCAGACGTTGGGGCGCGAACCGAGCGCAGCCGAGCTCGCGAGCGAGCTGGAGTGCTCGGTGCGCGAGGTGCGCGATGTGATGCGCATAACCCAGCAGCCGATCTCGCTGGAGAAGCCCGTCGGCGAGGAGGAGGACTCCGCGCTCGCCGACTTCGTCGAGGACGTCTCCGCGGCCTCTCCCTTCGAGATCGCCTCCGAGTCGCTGCGGCGGGAGAACATCGTGCGCGTGCTCGCCTCGCTGCCGCGCCGTGAGCGGGAGGTGATCGAGATGCGCTACGGGATCGTCGGCGGGCGCTCGCGCACGCTCGAGGAGGTCGGGCGCGCCTTCAACATCACGCGCGAGCGTGTCCGCCAGATCGAGAACCGCACGCTCAAGAAGCTGCAGACGCTGCCGGACGCGCAGCAGCTGCGCGAGGCGTCCTAGGGCTCGGGACGCAGGTAGACAAGTACGCTGAGTTCGAGGTCGATTCTGGACAGGCGCTGGTCTCGAGAGCGGCGGTGCAATCGCTATGCTCGACAGCCCCCGGCGGGGTTCCCGAGCGGTCAAAGGGGAGTGGCTGTAAACCACTTGGCACTGCCTTCGCAGGTTCGAATCCTGCCCCCGCCACTCTTGAACGGACCTCTTCGCTGGCAAGCTCGGCCCATGTAGCATTGGCGGCCGTGGAATCGACGGGCGCAACGCCGCTACGCGCCCGCTCCCTGGGCGCCCTGGCAACGTTCAGCCGCGCGCTGCCGCCGTTGCGCGGCAAGGGCGCGCTCGCGCGAGCGCTGATGGCGCAGGCCGAGCAGCGTCGCGAGCTCGCTGGCAGCTGGTCGCTGCGGATAAAGGACGGGACGCGCTTCGAGCTGCCGCGCGCCAGCAGGCAGACATGGGCGGTCGCCTTCGACGGTCTCTACGACCCGGCCGCAGTGGCCTACGTCGAGCGCTTCGTCAGGCCCGGGTCGGTGGTGCTGGACGTGGGCGCCTCGCTCGGGCTGTGGACGGTCCCGCTGGCGCGCATGGCGGCGGCGCGCGGCGCGCAGGTGTGGGCGTTCGAGCCCAACCCGGCCAACATCGAGTGGATCACGCGCAACGTCGAGCTGAACGGCCTCCAGGACTACGTGACGGTGCGCGGCGTGGGGCTCGGCGACCGGCCCGAGGAGGTCACGCTCGTGTCCTCCGAATACGGCGTCGGCAACGGCGTGATCGCGGTCGGGGAGAGCGAGAGCACGGAGAAGTTCTTGCACGTGCAGGTGCGGATCGAGCGGCTCGACGACATCGAGCTACCCGCGCCGGTGAGCTTCGTGAAGATCGACACGGAGGGCTACGAGCCGGCGTTCCTGCGCGGCGCGGCGGGGCTGATCGCGCGCGAGCGCCCTGTGATCTTCGGAGAGTTCGCGCCCGTGTGGATGCGCGCCCGCGGCGAGGACCTGCGCGGCGAGCTGCGCGAGATGGCCTACGACGTCGCGGCGCTCGAGGCCTCGCGCTCGCACCGGTGGCGCTCGATCGACACGGTGGCGCGCCGCCCGCTGGATCGCGACGGCAGCGCGCCGCTGCCGGCGAACCTCCTGCTCACACCGAGTTGACTCGCTCAGGCGCCCGAGGAGCGCGCCTCGACGGCGAGCTGCTCGGCCAGGGCGCAGGCGTCGGGGGTGCTCACGAGCACGTTCGTGAGTGGGGGGTGGTTGCGCACGGAGAACGACAGGCCGGGGACTCCGCGCCGCACGACGAACGCACGATCGAGGCGGATCGTGCGCGCGACGTAGTACAGCCATGGCAGGCGCAGCCCCACTTTGATGCCAGCCCCCATCGCCTCGCGGACCGGGTCCTCGACGACCTCGACGTGGCCGACGTCCGCGCGCTCGACGGTGATGTCGCGCATCAGCCCGAGCACCTTCTGCCAGCGCGACAGCCGCACCTGCACCCCGCGCTCGTCGATGATCAACCGCACGCTGCGCAGCGTATCCGCGCGCCTGCATGCAGCACCTCGCTGCGATCGGGTAGAAGGAGAGGGCCGCGTTCGACGCCGTCGCGCGAGCGCAGCCCTCAGCAACCCGCGTGAGAAGGAGTGCCGAGAGATGCAAGCCGCCGAGGTTCCCAAGAGGGTGCTCGTCGTCGCCCACAAGACCGCCGCCACCGAACCGCTTCTCGAGGCGGTGCACAAACGCGCCGCCGCAGGCCCGGCCGTGTTCACGCTGCTCGTGCCAACGCGCGCCCATGGCCTGCACAAGGTCGTCGACCCCGAGGACCAGGACTCGTCCGAGGCCGAGGGGGTTCTCGTCGAGGCGCTACCGAAGCTGAGCGCCGCGGCGGGGAGCGAGGTCCAGGGCCTGACCGGGAGCACGAACCCGCATATGGCGATCGAGGACGCGGTCAACCTGCACGGCTTCGACGAGGTGATCATCTCGACGCTCTCGCCGCGCTTCTCGCGCTGGTTGAAGCTCGACCTGCCGAGCAAGATCTCGGGCCTGGGCCTGCCGGTCACGACCGTGACGCCCAGCGACGAGTGATGCCCCGGCGGAGCCGCGCCCCGGCTCGGGTGCCGCACCCGCTGCCCTTGGCACATTGGTAGAGTCGTGTTTCTAACCACGCACCTCCGCAGGCGGCTGGGGATGACATCTGTCTGTGGATCTTTCGTCTGCACGTGGCGAGAGTTCGCTCGATGGACGCAGTACGCAAGCAGTTCGCGGAGAACCTCCGCCGCCAGCGCAACCGCGCCGGTCTCTCCCAAGAGGCGCTGGCGGAGCTCTGCGACCTGCACCGCACGGAGATCAGCCTGCTCGAGCGCTCCAAGCGCTCGCCGCGGCTCGAGACGATCGTGATCCTCGCGCGCGGGCTGCAGCTCGCCTCACCGGCCGAACTCCTCGAGCGCATCCGCTGAACGCCCGCCGGCGGCGTTCTCGCCGGGCCCGCGCTACAGTCCGCTCTCGCGCCCAGCTAGCTCAGTTGGTAGAGCACTTCCATGGTAAGGAAGGGGTCATCGGTTCGAGTCCGATGCTGGGCTTCGAAAAGGGCCTGCGAGTGGGCCGCTTTTCGCCCTAGTGATCTAGACCCAGCCAGCGTTGAGGTCAGCAGTTTTGGGCCCGTCTGCCAATAACTGCCGATTGGAGTCGGCAACTAGGCATCGGTAGCCTCTGCAGCCACGGCTTTCGCGCCAGATCCGCACGCGATGAAGATTCGCCCCCAGGGCCGATGGCCGCTGCGATGCCATAGCCTCGAGCGTGAGCCTGTGTAGGTGCGGGACGGCCGCGTGTTGAGGTAGCTTCAGCCCGTGACACCAGACGCTCGCAACGACCTCGATGAGTATCTGAAATCCCTAACGCGGGACGTCTATCTGATCGACGACTTCATCCCATGGGCCGAGATCGACCGACGCACGAAGACTCTGCACGCCGGGATCGCGGCCCTTCAGACGCTGGTTGATGCGGAGAGAGTCGACGCCGACGGCCTCGCCGAGGCGTTACAAGCCGAGCCACGCATATTCGACGTGCTCAAGGAGATCCTCGCGGCACCATCAGGCGTCGGCTTCTCCGACCGTCGAACGATCCCCGACTTCGTGCCACCCGATCCTCGGCACGTCGCAAGAGTTGCTGCGCTCTTAGTCGACCTGCGCCTACCCGACCTTCTGCCCGCTGGGAGCAAGATCAGCGACCTTCTGCGCGTGGCACTCGTCGGTCGGGACTCTCGCCGCCGCGGGTTCAGGCGACGTCGAAGTCTTGAACAGCAGACGAACAAGTTGTTCGAAGATGCCGTCGCAGGCGCCTCGAACCGCGTCGGCGAGGAACTCACACTTGTAAGCCCGTCTCGCCTTCCGGCGACCAAGGGGATGCCGCTTCAAAACGTTCGATACCTCGTCGTGGCGCGATCGACCCGTCGCCGCCATCGCTACGCTGTTCGAGGCGCAGTCAGGGGGTCGCCAGACGCGGAACGTTGCGGCGCTGGTGGATACGCAACGCGAGCTGACGCGATCCCCGCCTCTTTGATCGCGGTCGCCGATGGCCAAGGTCTTCGGGACTCGCCGTGCGCCCTCGGCGAGGACGCGGCGCGGCGTAAACCCCGGTCCGACCAGCGCATTCGAGAGAATAGAGCCGCAATTTGCGGATCTTTTCTGATCATCTCTACGCATGTCGTGATAGAGGACTCCTGTCGAAGAACCGCGCGGGGGGCGCTGACGGTTGCGTCGAGTGGTCCTTGTACGGGGGGACCGGTCCGAACGTCCGGGCCGGTAGGTATGCGAGCTCACTGAAACTGGAGGAAGTCATGGAGCGGCGTAACCTTAGGGCGGGTGTACTCAGGGCAGGTGCAGTCGTGCTCATCAGCGGCCTGCTGATGCTCGCTGGCTTTGCCTCGGCACAACAGTCGTTCGCAATAGCCACATCGCCGAACTGCAAGATCTTCTCGCTCCCGGGCCTTATGCGCCAGGGCGAGCTCGCGAACGCCGGCAGCGTAGGCGACATCGTCACCGTCGAGTGCAACAACGCGGTGTACCCGGGTGGCACACCGGTCGAAATCAGCGACGCCTCGCTCGAGAGCCGCTGCTTGGGATTCGGCACCGGCTTCCACGGGGTCATTTGGTATCAGCCGAATTCATTCCGCCTGTCGCTTCCGACGTCCGCGATCGGCAACTCGATCAAAGTAGAACTCGATGGGGAGGGCAACGCCACCGTCGCGCTCGTTGCCGGTCCGAACTGTGCTGTCGGCACCACAACGGTCACCGGAAAAACGGAAATCGGCAACGGCAACACGAAAGTGGAATCGTTCGCCACGGAATTCGCCGTGGAAACGGCCAAACCCCTGATGGCAGGGGCCTCAGCCAGGCCTCCCAAACAGGTCGAGGACGAAGGCTCGAGCTCCGTGGCGACGCTGGTCCAGGCGGAGTTCCCCTCGACCGGGGCGAAAGTGCGGATCGCTGCGTCTGACCTGTTCGCGCGATGCGAACTCGCTCCGGGCGGCTTCGTCACGGCCAAAGTGACCTGGCTCCGTCCCAACTTCAATCTGCTCCCGTCGAAGCTGCTCGTATGGGGGCCTGAACTTCAGGGCGGCACGGCGACCGAAGCAGGTGGAAGCGAAGCGCTGAAGACGGATAACGACGGCAATGCCTTCGCGATCGCGGTGGGATCGGACTCGTGCAAACCGGGGACGACCTTCTTCAAGCTGACCGAGGAAAAGTCCCCGTTCAGCGTCGAAGAACCGCAGTTCACGATCCTGAAGCCCGAACCGACCGAATTCTGACTAGGAGGATTGAGCCATGATGGCTGGACTTACTGACGGTGCGCAGGTGGCATCGAAGGCGTCTCGGTCGGCATTCGCGCTCCGGCCGAGGCTTCTCAGCGCCGCGCTGCTGGCCAGTTTCGTGATCGTCTTGGCGGGAGCCGCGAATGCTTACGCCGAAAAACCGAAAGTGAAAATCACCACCCCGCCTAGTAATGCGATCTATAAATACAACGAAACCATAGACGCGAAATACTCGTGCACCGCAGCTTCAGGCCAGACGCTGAAATCGTGCGTCGGCACGGTCGCGAACGGGTCGCCCATCGACACGACGACCGCGACGAGCCTCACGTTCTCGGTGACTGCGGAAGACACCAACAACGAAAAAACGACTGTCAAACACAAATACACGGTCGAACCGGAAGCGCCGAAAGCGACGATTTCAGGTCCGGCCAGCGGCGGGACATACAAGAAAGGCGAATCCGTCCCAACGACGTTCTCTTGCACGGAAGGTGGCCTTGGGTCAGGCTTGGAATCCTGCGACGACAGCCACGGTACGAGCACGGTCTCTGGCGGCGCCGGCACTCTGGACACGTCTACCCTGGGCCCGCACACCTACACCGTCACCGCGAAAAGCAAAGACGGCCTGACAGGGACCGCGAGTATCACCTACACGGTTGCGGAACCGCCGACAGCGACGATCTCAGCTCCGGCCGGCGGCGGTACGTACAAGAATGGCGAATCCGTCCTGACGACATTCTCGTGTGCGGAAGGTAGCTCTGGCCCGGGACTGGAATCGTGCGACGACAGCCACGGTACGAGCACGGTTTCTGGCGGCGCCGGCACTCTGGACACGTCTACCCTGGGCCCGCACACCTACACCGTCACCGCGAAAAGCAAAGACGGCCTGACAGGGACCGCGAGTATCACCTACACGGTCGTGGAACCGCCGACAGCGACGATTGAATCTCCGGCCACCGGCGGCACGTACAAGGCCGGTGAAGTCATCCCGACGAAATTCAAATGTATGGAAGGCGCTTTCGGGCCGGGGCTCGAATCGTGCGATGACAACAACGGCACGAACACCGTTTCGGGCGGCGCGGGCACCTTGAACATCGGCACGGTGGGCATGCACACCTACACCGTCACGGCGAAAAGCAAAGACGGCTTCGAAGGGACGGCGAGCCTCGTTGAGACGGCCATAAACGCGTGCAACGGGATGTACGGCTTCGCGGACGGCCCACTCGGAGGGCCGATCTCGAACGTCTACAACAAACTCTCGACGGAACCGGGCGCCAAGCAGGTCCTCGAGGTGGGCGAAAAAGCGCTCACGGACAAAGGGCTCTCCCTGGTGCTGATCGAAAACCCGCTGACCCGTGCCGAATGCGTCGTCGCCGGCACAGGGTTGAAGTTCGTCGGTGGGGGCCCGGCTTCGTTCAAGGGCCAGGCCGGCTACGAAGCGTTGTTCGCCCTCGACATCACCAGCCCGAGCGGCGGCTCCTTCGAAGTCGAAGTATTCAAATCGGGCGTGCCGGTCTATTCCAAATCCACGGCCTTGAGCGAAGGGCTGGAGGGCACCTTCTAGCGAGATTCGCCCTAGGTTGCCGGCCACCGGACCCATCGGGTCCGGTGGCCGCGCCCCTGCTCCAGCGCGGCGCCCCTGCTCCAGCGCGGCGCCCGGTTGGTCGCGCGGCGGTTCTCTGCTCGCTCGAAGACGGGGCCCGGCGCTCGTCAGTGCGCTGACACCGGGGCCAAGAGACCGTCGACACGAGCTGAGCGAAGAGCAGGAAGGCCGAGCGACGTACTCGCCACCGCCACCCACCGCGCTCTGACCTCGCCGGCGGTGCCTCGACGGGGGTGACTCGGAGCCCGTGACGAGACAGGTCGTCACCTTCGCCGTAACGTCGGCCGGCCGAAGCAGACGCGGCGCGCGACATGTGGGCCGCGGGCGTGCGGCGGCTGCTCCCGATCTAGTCGCCCTCCTCGCAGCGCCACGACGGCTGGGGGGGCGGGATCGAAGCGAGTGCCCGCCGCAGGAGCGTCGGCAGGTGCCTGAGGTCGCGGTCGAGTACGAGCTGATCGAGCGCCACCCAGGCGAAGGGCAAGCGGCGACGTCTCAAGGCGTCGTTCCCGACCAGCACCGGCGGCCCGCAGAACCCGTCGAACGTCCGTCAGCGCGTGCTCGCGCCAGCGGTGCGCCGCGCAACAAACGAGCAGCTCGACGCGGCAGGCGAGGCATCGAGCCCTTCGACGTGCGACGAGCGACTCGCGCGCAAGGCCTGCTGCGTGCATTCAATGAAGCCGGCGTGCTGCTCGCAGCTGACGTCCACGTCGCGCAGCGACTGGCGGATCTCGCCGGCGAGCACGAAGCTCCGAGCCGTACGAGAACTCGTCAAAGAACTCGGCGGGAGCCCGAGCGACGAAGGGCCCGAGATCCGTACCAGACAAATCTGGATCCTTCAATAGCTGCTGGTAGGGGAGGAGAAAGCCGTCGGAGCAAGACGGACGGATCGAATGAGCTACGCCGCGGTCCCAAATGACTGCACGCAGATCGCCTGGCGCCAACGACGAGTACTCCCACTCGATCACCGGGTCGACGGCGTCGACGAAGCCCGCGCCAACGAGATAACGAGCACCGGGTTCGCGCTCCTCGACAAGCGGCAGATCCTTTGCGTAAAGCAGGACCAGCGACTGTCGCGGGCACAGTGCCGAGAAGAAAGAGTCGAGCAGCGCAAGTTGATTGCCACGATCCTGCATCCACTCAGGGGTAAACCCGAGCTTGCTGTTGATCTCCTCCTCAAGCGAACGGTCGACCTCGATGCCCCACAGTCGGGTGTGACGTTCGTGCTCGTCCATGAGCATCCACCGAAATGGGAGTATCTCAAGGCTATACGGCGCCATTCGCTGCTGCGTCTCGGTGAAGTGAGCGTATGGCAGGCTGTTGCGGTACGGGTGAAGCCGCGGGTAGGTTGCGGCCTTGTCACGCATGAAGCTGCCACGCTCCCAGACGCAAGGCGGGACGCCGTCACTGACATCAGCAAACACTGTTCCGGCGTCCGCCTGCTCTGCGATCGGATCCTTCTCCTTCTTGATGCGCTTGAGAACCGTGCAGGAGTGGTTGGCGTCCGGACTGGAGCACACCCGTCCGGTCCAGTCCGTGTCGTTCCAAGGGATCCGAGCGGAGACATGGTGCGTAGGCAGCGCGACAGCGCCCGCAGACAGCTGTGGCATTCGGGGATTCTCTCACGTCCTTGAAAGGCGACCACCCCGACCACCGCGCTGAACTGGTCGCCGGGCAGCGGCGCCGGGCGATGCGGGTGCGTGTCCGCCGCGCCGCGTCATGCGCGTCGTGTGGCCGTCAGGATCCCGGCGGCGCCTTCCGGATCGCTTCGTCGACGAATTCGCGCCATTCCTGGCGCAGCGATGGCACGGCATGGCGCGACAGCCACTTGCGCCCCGCGTCGCTCATTTCCCCGTGGACCGTTATGTCGCCGTTCTTGAGCAGCGCGACGCTAGTGCGCCCGCGTCGCCGGAAGAAGGGCCGTAGTTCGAGGATCTCGCTCGGGTTGCTCACGTAGCGCGCGCCAGGATTGGCCTCGGCGACGGCGAGCAGGTAGTCCTCGCCGTCCTTCGGAGTCAGCCGCGTCGCCTCACGAGCCGGTTCCAAGAGGTTCGCTTCCTTCGCCGGGACGGCGATCGCCACGAGACGAGCGTCGCCCCACGCGACCACCGCTCGTCCTCGGCGGAGCGCGATCACAACGACGCCTCGGCGCGTCGGTACCTCGACCCGCGGGACCGTCCAGACGGCCGTTCTTACGAACCGACTACCGCGAGCGCCCTGTGCTCGTCGGGCTCGCTCGGGTGCGGGTTCCCCGTCGGAAGCCCTCACGTGCATCGCTATACCTCCATCGCCCAGCATTTGCACCGTGCCAAGAGGCCGGTTGCCGTGGCGTCATAGGGCTGGGTCCCTCGACCGCTCTGGATGGACTGAGGCTTTCAGCCTAGCGCGCTCAGCAGTCGGCGAGCGAATAGGCGAAACAGCGGGACCCGGTCGAACGGCAATCTCAGACGCTGCTTGCGTAGATCGCCTTGAGCTTGCCGTTTGCCTGCGGCCGAGTGATGCACCAGGCTACCGCGTGGCAGACTTCCACGATGTTCGAGCTCGGGAAGGTCTACCGCCGCCGGGACCTACACGCGGAGTTCGGGGGGCAGGCACAGGGCGGCATCGTCACGCCGGCGGATCATTCGCTGATCTTCCTGATTACCGGCGAGGGCGGGCACGAGTACGGCTACCACGACGAGTGGCTCGAGGACGGAATGTTTCGCTACTTCGGAGAGGGCCAATCGGGACCCATGACGTTCGTGCGTGGCAACCGGGCCGTCCGTGACCACGCAGTGGAAGGCAAGGGATCTGCATGTCTTTGAGAAGGTGTCTCCGGCCCACCTGCGCTACCGCGGCCAGTTTGTGTGTGCCGGCTACGAGACGGTTCTCGACGTGCCGGGCTCGACGGCACACCGAGGCCGGCGATCGTGTTCCGGCTCGTGCCGATCGCGGGAGACGCGTCAGACGAAGACCTCGCCGAGGCAGACGTGGCAGGCCTGTCCCTTGCGCAGTTGCGCGAGGCGGCACTGGCTGCTCCCGACTCTGGCGACGCGGCCCCCGAGTCCAAGCGCAATGCCTACCGTCGTTCCGCCGCGGTGCGCGCGTACGTCGTCGCGAGAGCCAAGGGCATCTGCGAGGGATGCGGAGCTCCGGCACCCTTTGCGACAGCTGCCGGCAGACCCTATCTCGAGCCGCACCACACCCGGCGTCTGTCCGACGGCGGACCCGACCATCCAGGCGCGGTGATCGCGCTTTGTCCCACCTGCCATCGACGTGCCCACTACGCGGCCGACGGGCCTACATACAACGCAACTCTGATTCTCGAGCTCGCGAAACGCGAGGGCCCCGTCTAGGCAATTGGTTGCCGCGGGCACCCGAGTGATCTGTCGCTCGGGGCGCGTACGCCGCAGGTCATCGTCGCTCCTGTCGAGGCCCACCCGTGCGAGCAGCCACCCACGTCAGCAAGTCGCCTCGGGAGAAGCGGACATATCGGCCCGACCGAACATGTGGTATGCGGTCCCTGCGCGCCTCGGCAAGCAGCCACGAGCCAGGAACGTTGAGCAAGCGCCCCGCTCCGATTGCATCAAGCAGTGCGTCATCGCCGGGCATCGGCTCGGCCAGCGCCACCGCAATCGCTGCCACGGACTCCGGATCAAGCCTGACGGCCTTCGCAGCGGTCATCGTTATGGCCTCTCGTTCGTGTTAACTGGACGGGATGCGCCCCTTATAGCGACCGGCAGAGCCCACGGGACAAGGCTCCTGAGCCGCGCATCAGCTCGCGCGCCATCCCGGAGGACATCATTGGGCAGCCCTGCCACTATTGCCGATAAACGCCCGCTATTTGCGTCTATTTGAGGGCTGACTACTCGGGGGGCTCGGGGATCGTAAATGCTCAATATGCATGCTGGATCCGGCCAGTATCGCGTGGCCGAAACCGACCCCATGGTAAGGAAGGGGTCATCGGTTCGAGTCCGATGCTGGGCTTGGATGCAAGACCTCGAGCAGCAGCGACACGAACGAGTGCCGCAGGCTACACGGCGTCGCGTCCCTGTTGCCGCACGGAAAAGGGCAGCCACGCGATCCATCGGGGCCAGGACTGCCAGATACAGCCCAGCCACCGCGCCGCCCGACCGTTCGTCCACTTCGGGGTTCGGCAACCGGGCTCCCCCATGCCGGGCGCCGATCTGTCCAGTGTGGGTGTCTCTGGCCAGACCGGGGCAAAGAGTGATGTCGCAGTCTGCGAAGGGGTGTCGGCGGCGCTCGCCGTGCTGAGTGAGGCCGGGTCGGTAGAGCGTGCAACGAGAGCCTTCGTGGACCGGTTCGACGTGCGCGACGGTTCATTGGCCTCGTGTTCACACGAGGTCGAGCTGATCACCGCGGGCCAGGCTGACCGCCTGACGGTGCTGCTTGACGGTCTCGAGGCGGACCTTGTCGCCGTAGTCGACGAAGACGGCCGGCGCACGGCCGTGTTGACGATCCCCACCGCGCGCGATGCGGCGGATATCGATCCGGTAAGTCCAGTACTCGAGGAGCCGCTGGACGAGAGCCCAGCGATCGTCTGGCTGAAGGACCTGGATGGCCGCTACCTGCGCGTGAACCGCGGCTACGTCGACCAGCTCGGGACCGATGCCGAGCGCGTGTGCGGCCGGACCGATGCCGAACTCACCGCCGCGGGGTCGATAGAGGGACTGCGACTGGACGAAGAGGACACCGCTGCTGGGCGGGAGCTGCTGGAGCTCGAGTACCGGATCGGCGCGTTCCAAGATCGCCCCGCGTTTGCTGTTCTGCGCTTCGCGCTGCGCGACGGCGAGGGACAGCCGACGGCCACTTGCAGCGTGGCGGCGCCGGTCGCGGAGGAATCGCTGGCACGTTCAGAGTGCGAGCGGCTGATGAGGATCGATCGCTGGGGACGGCTCGACGCGTTCGCGATCCGTCAGGAGCTACTCGACGAGTGGGGGCTCACGCTGGCGGACGGGAGCTCCGGTCCGCCTCTCGACCGTGACGACCGCGTCGCGGCGGTCATCGTTGAGCGAGACGAGGCGCTCGCGACAGCTGCCCGGCTGGAGGAGGAGCTGTTGAAAGAGCGGGAGCAGCGGGGCAGCCTCGGCGCCGAGTCGGAACGCGTTGGCCGGCGCGCCGACGAGCTCGCTGGCGCCGTTGCGGCCGAGCAGACGCGATCCGCCGAGCTCGAGCGGTCGCTCGTTCGTGCCGAGGCCCGTGTGAGTGAGCTGGAAGCCGAGCTGACGGCCGTCCGAGCGAAGCTCGAGGAGCACCTGCTGCGTGCGGAGGCGCTCGAGGCTGCTGCGTCCGCGCCGGACAGCAACGGCCTCAAGTGGGGCACAGCCTCGCAGCGCGCCCTCTCGGCCGCGCTCGTGGGCCTCACGGAGTGGCGATCGGTACTCAACCATGCGGTTGGCACGCTCGGCTCGGAGGGAGGATGGGATGCGACCATCGCGTGGTGCCCCGAGCGGCGCGGGTCGATGATGTGCGGCGCGATCTGGATGCGGGACCCCGCAGGCCTGGCTAAGTTCGGGACCCGGACCTGGAAACACCGAGAGGATGCATCGACCGCAGAGTTCGGTCGTGCTCGCAACCGGATGGCGGCGACCTGCGTGCTCGAGTTGCAGTCGGCCGAGGACCCGCTGCTCAGGGCCGCCGCGGCGGAGGGCATGGGCTCAGCGCTACTGGTGCCAATCAGCGTCGGCGGCGAGACGATCGCGATGCTCGAGTTGTTGTCTCGGACGGCCACCGCGCCGAACGCGGAGCTAATGGTCTCGCTCGAAGCGATCGCTCTGCAACTCGGCGCAATCGCACAGCTCTTCAAGGTCACTGACGTGCCGCGGGCGCGTCTATGAGCGTCCGCACCTTAGGCGGCTGCGCGACCCGATAGCCGCCCGCGAGTAATAGCGGCGGCCTCATCAGCGCTCGCGCTCGGACGGTCACGTGAAGATGATCTGCCCGCCGCCGGCGAGAGCGTAGAACTCGCCGACCGTGATTATGTCCTCGACCTGGGGGATGAAGTCCTCGCTGCTCAGCTTGAACAGATCGACCGACGCCTTGCACGCGTAGAGGCCGGCGCCCGAGTCGGCGATCATCTCGACGAACTCGGGGATCGGCGGGATGTCGAGCTTCTCCATTTCGCGGGCGAGCTGGTGGGTTACGAGCGCGGAGACGCCCGGCACGCCGCCGGCCCAGGTGGCGAGGTGCAGGCCGGGGTTGCCGACGGTAGCGACCTTGACATGGTCGTGCTTGGCGCTGTTGATCGCGTCCAGGCCGAAGAACGTGAAGAAGACGTTCGCCTCGATGCCCTCCATGCGGGCCCCGTTGGCCATGATCAGGCCGGGGTAGATGCCCTCGAGCGATCCCTTGGAGATGATGATTGAGACCTTCTCGATCGCGTCGCTCATGTGTGCCTCGATTGCGTCGGGTTCAGATGCAGCCGCGCGGCTTGGGAATGCCGCCGATCTTCGCGGCCAGCTTCGCGGGGCCCTTGGGTAACAGCTCGTAGAGCTCCTTGATCGGGACTCCGGAGGCCTTCCCCAGCGTGCGGATGGACGGGGCAGAGCCCGTCTCCAGGTAGCTCTTGCGCATGAAGTTGACGACCTGCCAGTGACGGTCTGTGAGCTCCTCGATGCCGTTCGCGCGAGCGATCTCCTCGGCGATCTGCTCGTTCCACTGGCGCGCATCGAGAAGGAAGCCGTCGTCGTCGAGCTCGACGCTCGTGCCGGCGAGCGTGACCGTGCTCATCCCGATGCCTCCGATCCCTCGCGCGAGAGCGGTTCGGCGCCGCCCTGGAAGCTCGCGCCGACGCCCGGGATGTCGTAGCCGGGCAGGAGCACGTTCCAGTACAGCGGCTGAAAGGCGATCTTGGCGAGATGGTTCAGCCGCGACTCGGCGAGCAGCGCCAGCGGCCCGATATGGGGGTCGGGGAAGCGCCCGGGCAGCGGCTCGACCTCGTAGTCGAAATCGATCAGCAGAGCCTTGTGAAAGCCCGTCTCAATGAAGCAGTTCGTGTGGCCGTCGTAGAAGCCCGTCAGTTCGTCGCCGGCGAGGAAGCGCCGGATGTTCTCGACGACCGTCTCGCCCTCGAAATGGGTCACCGAGCCCGCCTTCGAGGTGGGTACGTCGGCCGCGTCGCCGATCGCGAAGATGTTCGCGGCGGCCTTCGCCTGAAGCGTGTTGCGATCGGCGGGCACGAAGCCCATCGCGTCGCCGAGGCCGGGAGAGCGCCCGATGCAGGCGGCGCCGCCGTGGACGGGGATCGCGACGAGCAGATCGAACCCGATCTCGCGCTCATCCCAGCTGTGAAGCGTCCGCGAGGCCGCGTCGACCCGGCCTGTCGCGAACTCCGGCTCGAGCCGGATGCCCTTCTCGGACAGGAGCGAGCCGAGCCGCGCGGAGGCGACCGGTCTCGTGAAGGCCGCGTCGAGGGGGGTGACGAACGTGATCTCGACGTCATCCCGCAAACCATGCTCGCGCAGCTGCCAGTCGGCCAGAAAACAGAACTCCAGCGGCGCAACGGGGCACTTGATCGGCATGTCGATCACGTTGACCACGAGCCGGCCCGCTCGAAAGCCCGCCAAGGCGTCGCGCAGCGCGGTAGCGCCCGGCAGGGTGTAGAAGGTGTGAATCGAGCGCCCCCACTCGGCACCTTCCAATCCCTCGGTTTCCTGCGGCTGGAGCGCGGCGCCGGTGGCGATGACGAGCACCTCGTAGGGGACGTCCTCCCCGCCGGCCAGATGCACCGTGCTCTGCTCGACGTCGACGCGGTCGACCTTCGCGAGGCGGAAACCGACCCCGTGGCGAAGCTGCGCCCGCCGCGAGCGCACGAGCTCGCTCGGCTCGGCGAGCCCGAAGGGGACGAACAGCAATCCCGGCTGATAGACGTGGAGGTCGTCGCGGTCGATCACCGTGACGCTCGCCTCATCGCCGCAGAGCCGCTGCAGGCGGTTAGCGACGAGCGTACCTCCGGTTCCGCCGCCGAGAATCACGATCCTGTGCGCCATCACCACCGATGCTCGCCGCTGAGTCCCGCTGCTCCAAGGTGGGCAAGCCGCGCGCTTGCTGCGGGATACTCCCCATAGGCGCGCGGCGCGGCCGGGCGTGGGGACCCGGCAGCCCGCAACGCGCCGGTGGCCGGCTCGCCGGGCGCTGCGTGGCGCCGCCACGCGCGGCTGCTCAGGGGGCGCTTTGAACGAGCGCCGCGAGCTCGGCGAACTGCGCCTGCAGCCCGCCGCAGACCTGCTCGCACAGCTCGTAGACGCCAGGGTCGGCGATGCTGTAGATGGAGCTGTTGCCATCCTTGCGCCGCGCGACGATGCCGGCCTGCAGGAGCACGCCGAGATGCTTTGACGCGTTCTGCTGACTGGTCCCGAGCGCTTCGGTGATCTCGGTAACGCTGAGCTCGCTGTCGCGGAGCAGGTCGAGGATGCGGATTCGGGTCGGATCGCCGATCACGCGCAGCCGCGCGGCGATCAGCTCGGCGAGTTCGGCCGGTATGGGGCTGGGTAGCTTCACCGTCCGACTCCGGCTCGCGAGGGCGCCGAATCGGCCGGGAAGACACCCGCTCCTCCCCCTCCGGGGATCGACCTTTTAGAAACTATTGTCACCTGAACTACTACTTTACCGTACAACTCGGTAGTTGTCCAACACGTCGGCGACCGGCTAGACGGCGAAACGCCGGCGACCGGCGACACGAGCAGCGTCGCACGGCCGACGACATCTGTGGCGCGGCGCGTCTGGGGTGCGGCGTGGCCCGTCTGAGATGCTCTAGATGGCGACGAACCCGCGCTTGCGGCTGGCGAGGAAGTAGCGCTCGAAGGCCAGCTTGGCCCAATGCGCTTGCGGACCCGCCATCACATGCGCGCTCGGCGCGTGGCCGTTGGCGTACAGGCCGTGGGCGAGCACGTGGTCGGCCTTGAAGATGATCCCGCTGTTGCCCCCGTCGAGCACGCAGATCGCCGACAGCTCGCCGAGTGGCAGCTCACGATGGCCGCCGCCGTTGATGTCGGCAGCGATGTTGTGGGCCGCGATCTTCGCCATCGTCTCGGACATCTGACCCGTCTTTGGCACGCCCGCCGGAACCTCGGTGGCCTCGGGAGGAGCGATCGCCGTGGCGACCCCTGCGGCGTAGATGTCGGTGTGGTCGGGATGGCGGAAGCGATCGTCGATCGGCACGAACCCCATCGCGTTTGCGAGGCCCTCGCTTTCGCGGACCGCGTCGACGCCCGTGAACGGCGGGACGATCATCGAGTAGGCGAACGGGAGCACGCGGCCGCCCTCGAGCTCGATCTCGCCCTCGCGGACCTCGCGGATGACGTTGTTGGCGATGCCCTCGATGCCGAGGTGCGCGAGGAAGCCCTCTATCCGCTTCGCTGAGTCGCCGACCCCGCCCAGGCCGAAGTGGCCCAGATAGGGCTCTGCGCTGATGAACGTAACCGGTGCGACGTGCTGTAGTCCGGCCTTGACGATTCTGTGGTGGATGTTGAAGAGGAACTCATAGGAGGCGCCGAAGCACGACCCGCCCTGCGCCGTCCCCACGACGACCGGCCCGGGGTTCTGCAGGAACCGCTCCCACGCCGAGCGCGCGAGTTCGGCGTGCTCGAGATTGCAGACCGACTGGGTGAAGCCCTGCGACGGGCCGAGGCCGGGGACCTTCTCGAAAGCGAGCCGGGGCCCGGTGGCGAGGAGCAGCTTGTCGAACTCGATCACGCGCCCCGATCCGGTAGTGACGGTGTGGGCATCGCTATCCACGCCCGCGGCCGCCTCGTTGACGAACTCGATGCCCTTGCGCCCGTAAAGCGGAGCCAACGGGAACGTGATGTCGCCGGCATCGCGCGCGCCGAACGGCAGCCAGATGAGCGACGGGATGAACGTGAAATCCTCGCGGGGGTCGAGCACGATCACCTCGTGGCGGTCATCGAGGCGTTTGCGGAGCTCGAGAGCCGCGGTCATGCCTGCGAAGCTCGAGCCCAGGACGACTACGCGACTTGCATGAACGACCATGACAACTCTCCTAAACAGTGGTGGAGTTGTAAACGTACCATCTGGCACAAAGCTTGTCAACCGTACGTCCGTATAGTTGTGTTCTCTCGTCGGCGCCGCGCTCAGTGGTGGCGGCCGCCTCGCACGCGACGAGTCCACCCCGCTACCGCACCCGGTTTCCCGGGTCGCTAGGCTCCCGCACGTGGATTCCGACCGCGCCCGCGAACTGCTCGAACGAGAGCGCGAACGCGTCGAGCAAGCGATCGCCGCGCTCGCCGAAGACGACGGGCAGGCTGCCTCCGAGCAGGACGAACCGGGCGAACTCGGCTCCGAGGATCTCTACGAAAAGGAGTTCGACACGGGTCTCGCCGAGGACCTCGCCGAGCAGCTCGCGGCGGTGGAGCGCGCCGAGGCGCGGCTGGCGGCGGGCACATACGGCCTGTCCGTCGATAGCGGGGAGCCGATCCCCGACGCCCGCCTGGAGGCCCGCCCCACCGCCGAGCGCACCGTCGAGGAGCAGGCGCGCGAGCCGTAGGCCGAGCGGACCCTCCCAGCTCTCCGATCGAAGGCCGCGCGGGGCGGCTCAGCCGTCCAGGGCCGGCGCGCTCGCCGAGCCGCAGAGGCGCGCGAGCACGCTCGCATCGCCCTCGACGCTCAGGCGTCGGGGCCGCACCCAGGCGCAGAGACGCCCGTGGGCGCGCTGTGCCGCGGCGAGTAAGGCACGCGGCGCGAGCGCGCTCAGGCTCGCAGCTCGCCCACCCCGACGATCACCGACCAGCCGCCGACCTCGACGCGCTCGAGTCGCTCGCCCGAGCCGAGGGCACGGGCGAAGAGCTGCGAGGGTCGGCCGATCTCCGCGCCCTGGCTGATCTCGATTTCCTGTCCGAAGGCGATGCGGCCGTGGCGCGCGAGATGCACCGCGAGCGGCCCCGCGGCCGATCCCGTTGCGGGATCCTCCGGCACGCCGAGGCCGGGCGCGAACATGCGCGAGCGCACGCGCGCGCCCTCAGCGGCGAAGCAGCTCACGCAGAGCGCGCCGAGCGAGCACAGCGCAGCAAGATCGGGGCGCAGCGCAGCGACCTCCTGCTCGCTCTCGAGCGCCACGTAGACCTGGCGCGGCCCGTTGCGGTAGACCTCGACCGGCAGGCTCGAGCCCGTCAGCGAGAGCGCCCGCAACAGCTCGCCCGCGGCCTCGAACGGCTCCCACGTCGGCAGCGGCTGTTGCATCCGCCCGAACGTCGCGCGACCCTGGGCTGCGCCGATCTCGACCGTCACGGGTCCCCCGCCGGTCTCCAGCGTGACGCTCTCGCGGCCCAACGCGCCGGCCACGACGACGGCCGAGCCCAGCACCGGATGCCCCGCGAACGGCAGCTCGGTGGTCGGGGTGAAGATGCGAGCGCCCACGTCGCCCTCGAGCCGCGGGGATGAGAGGAACACGCTCTCGGACAGGTTGAGCTCGCGCGCTATCTCCTGCATGCGCGCGCCCTGCAGCTCGGCGGCGTCGGTGAACACCGCCACCGGGTTGCCCTGCAGCGGCGTCTGCGTGAACACATCGAGCACGAGGTAGCGCAGCGCCCGCTCGCGCGCGCTCGCGCCTTGCGGCGGGAAGGGGTCGAACTCGCGAAGCGATCCAACGGCGTCGCCCATGGAGTCAGGCTAGGGCGGCGCGGCAGTCGGTGTAGGCTCGTCGCACCTGGCAAGCACGCGGAGGGAGCGCAGATGAGCGTTGTCGAACGGGAACTGCAGGACGGCGTGGCGTTGCTCACCCTCAACCGTCCGGAGCGGCTCAACGCCTGGACGGGTGAGATGGAGCTGCTCTACTTCGACCTGCTCGAAGCGTGCGCCGAGGACCCCGAGGTGCGCGCCGTGGTCGTCACCGGCGCCGGTCGCGGGTTCTGTGCCGGGGCCGACATGCAGGACCTGCAGGCGCTCGGCAACGGCTCGACCGACGAGGTCGAAGCCCCGACCGAGCGTCGCCCGCAGAGCCTGCCGCTGTCGATCCCCAAGCCGATCATCGCCGCGATCAACGGCCCCTGCGCGGGGATCGGGCTCGTGCAGGCGCTCATGTGCGACATCCGCTTCGCCGCGCAGGGAGCGAAGTTCACGACCGCGTTCGCACGGCGGGGCCTGGTCGCCGAGCATGGGATCTCCTGGATCCTGCCGCGGCTCCTCGGGCCCGCGCGGGCGCTCGACCTGCTGCTCTCGGGCCGCGTCGTGCTCGCGGAGGAGGCGTGCGCGCTCGGGCTCGTCAACCGCGCGCTCGCCCCCGCTGAGCTTCTCGATGCCGCGCTCGCCTACGCGCGCGAGCTTGCAGCGAACTGCTCGCCTGCGAGCATGGCCGCGATGAAGCGCCAGGTCTACGAGGACCTGGAGCGCGGGCTGGCAGAGGCGACCGCCAACGCCGACCGCCTCATGCTGCGGTCATTCGCCGCCCCGGACTTCCGCGAGGGGGTCGCGAGCTTCGTCGAGCGCCGCGAGCCGCATTTCGCCTCGCTGGCCGGCTAGCGGTCGCCTTCGAGCAGGCGGAACCGCACCCCGCCGAGCGTGAACGAATCCGCTTTCGCGGGCGGGTTCGGCGTGGGTGCGAGAGCGATCTCGACGAGGCCGTAGCGGCCCTCGGACGCGCTCGATGTGAAGCGCACCTCGCTGCCGTCGAGCGCCAGGACGGGCTCCTCGCCGGCCGCCGGCTCGGCAACGCCGAGCACGTGCGCCCAGCGTGCGGCCACGCTATCCGGGTCCGCGACCGCGAGCGTCACCGCCGCGAGGCGCAGCGGCGCGCCCTGACCCTTGCGCCCGGTCCATTCGGGCCCTCCCCAGCGCCACGTGCCCTCGGGCTCCGAGCGGTCGATCGAGACGATCGCGCCGCCGATGTCACCCGGATGCAGGTGTGTGCCCGAGATGTCGGCCAGGTCAACCCGCCAGACGACCCGGATCCCGAGCGCTGCCGCGCGCTCGCGCGCGGCAGCGAGCTCGCGTACGTCGAAGAGGACCATGTAGCCCCCGTCGCCGTGGCGCTCGAGATAGCGCCCGCCCGCCGTGCCCGGCTGCGTGGGTGAGACGACCTCGAGGAAGCAGTCATCGAGCGCGAACACGACGTTCTCCAGGCCGAACTCCTTTACGCCCGGGTCGCGGAACGGCTCGCGCAGCGCGAGCCGCTCACGAAGCTCCTCTGCGAGCGGTTCCAGCTCGCGCGCCACGAGCACCGCCTGGCGCAGCCTCACGCCGGCCGCAGCATCTCCCACGCCGGCCGCAGCGTCTCCAACGCCGGCCTCAGCATCGCCCATGGCCGCGAAGGCTACCGTCCGCCGCCCGCTCCCACCGATCGCCGTCGCCGCCGAGATAATCATGCGATCGCAGAAGACAGCCCGCACCCCCAGCCGCGCCCTGTCCGTCGGAGGCGCTCGGTGCGCATCGAGCGCACCGGCGAGTGGATGGTCTCGGGAGGAGATCCGGCCGCCGCCGTATACGGCCTGCTCGCGATCGGCGCCCTGATGGCGGCCGAGAGCGGTCACCACGAGACGCACCTCGACACCTTCCTCTCGGCGCTCGTCGCCGCGCTCAGCTACTGGCTGCTGCACGCCTACGCGAGGATGCTCGGGCGCCGCATGATCGCCGGCGAGCATCTGCGCCCGAGCCTGCTCGCCGAGGCGCTCGGGCGCGAACGCCTGCTGCTCGCGGGCGCCGCGGTCCCGACGGGCGTGCTGCTGATCGCGTGGGCCGCCGGCGCCTCGCGCGACGCCGCCGTAAACGACGCACTTTGGAGCGCGGTCATAGGCGTGGTCCTGTTCGAGCTCTTCGCCGCCATGCGTGCACGGTCCTCGCGGCGCGAACTCGCGCTGGACGTGGGCATTGGTCTGATGCTCGGCCTGGCAATCCTCGCTCTGCGCGTCCTGCTGCACTAGCGACTGTCCCGCCGCTGCAGATTCCGGCGGAGTCCAGTTAATGGATCAATACGGTTCATTCGACTGTACACTGCCGTTCTGCAATGCAGACAAAACGCCTCATCGCCGCGGGACCGCTGTATGCGCGCCTGCCGCGCGGTCCCCACCGCCTTGGCCGCCGCGCGGTGCTGCTCAACCAGCGCGCGCGCCTGCACGGCGCGATGATCGAAGCCGTCGCCGAGGCCGGCTACGAGGCGACCAGCGTCAAGCGTGTGATCGCGCTCGCCGGCGTATCCCGACGAGCCTTCTACGAACAGTTCGCCAATCGCCAGGACTGCTTCCTCGCGACCTTCGACGCGATCGCTGCGCATGCCTTCTCGCGCGCGCGCAGCGCCTGTCTCGCCGCCGACGGATCGCGCGATCGACGCCTGCGGGCGGCGTTCGGGGCGCTTGCCCGGGACGCAGCGGCGCACCCCGCGGCCGCGACGCTCGTCGCGGTGGAGATCGAGACCTGCGGGCTCGCAGGCGTCGCGAGGCTACGCCGCGTAGGTGCGAGCTGCGAGCCGGCGCTCGCCCGCGCGCTGTGGCGCGAGCCCGCGCCCGTTCCCGCGCCGCTCGTTCGCGGCGTCGTCGGGGGCGTGCATGCGATCATCGCGGCCCACCTCACGCTCGAGGGCGCGCGGCCGCGGTCTTCGCTGCCTGACGCTCTGCTCGCGTGGACGCTCCCGTTCGCCGCCGGCCTCGCACCCTCGCAGGCCGCGCAGATGGCGCGGGAGGCCGCCGCCGTGCTGCGCGAAGCCAGCGCGGCGCCGGTGAGCCGCGCACCCGCATCGCCGCGGCACGCGCCCGAGCACCGGGCGCTGCAGCGCGCGGCGCTGCGCCTGGCCGCGCTGGGCGAGTTTCGCGACGTTGCACCCGCGAGGATCGCCGACGAGGCCCGCGTCCCTGTGGAGAGCTTTCACGCGAGCTTCGCCGACCCCGACGCCTGCTTCGCGACCGGGCTCGAGGAACTGGCCTGCGAGCTGCTCGAGAGCGTCGAGGAGCCGCTCGCCTCGGCGGATAGCTGGCCGGCATGCGTGCGCGACGCGGTCGGCGCTCTGCTGGCTCATCTCGTCGATCAACCCCTCAGCGCTCACACGATCTCACGCGGCGCGTTCTCCGTCGGCGCGCCGGCGGTGCGTCGCAACCGCGCCCTCGCGCGCGCGATCGCAGCGCGGCTGCTGCGCGACGCGCCCGCCGACTGCGCACCGGCGCTCATCGACGGCGCCGCGGGAGCGCTCTGGCACACGATCGGCTGCCAGGTCGCCGGCGGACGCGCGCAGCTGCTCCCGGCGCTGCGCGACTACCTCACCTACCTGCTCATCACGCCCGCGCTCGGGGCCGAGAGCGCCGCCGAGCTCGGTGCCTCACGCGCGCTCGACTAACCGCGCCGGCGGCTGATGCGTTCGGCCATGTACGTGAGCACAATCCCGGCGAGCACGGAGATCACGATCACGAGGATCAGGGGCGCGTGGCCCGAGCCGAAGATCCAATCGACCTTCACTTCTTCGAGGTTCAGAACCGCAAACAGGGTCGCGATCACCGCCAGCGCCAGCATCCCCCCCGTGCGGGCGAGGTCCCGCGTGCCGCGTTTGCCCGCCGGCTTGGTCTCGGGGGTGGGCTTCTGAGGGGAGGGCGCTGACATCCCGATCTGCGTTGATCGTAGCCGCCGTACCCCTAACGGCGCCGCGCTGCGCGCCTCCCCGGGCCGATAGGAGCGGCAGCGTCAGCGACCTCGCGGTGCCGGGCGCGCCGCATCCGAGGAGGCCCGGCGCCGGCGGCGAATACCATGGCACGATGAAGCTCTACCTCGTGCGCGGCGCGGCGGCGGGGGCGCTCGCGCTTGCGAGCACCGCCCTGCTCGCCGCTTGCGGCTCGCAGACCGACACCGTCAGCGCCACGAACACGGTCCCCGCAGCGCAGGCGGCGACCGCGACGCAGACGAGCACGGCTGCGACGACGCCCGCGAGCACCGCAGCGACGCCCGCAACTCGGAGCTCTGGCTCGGGTGGGACCCCCGCCGAAACCACCCGCACGGCCAGCGAGCCGGCCTTCACCGAACACGAATCCCACTCCGAAGGCGCCGCGGGGGCCGCGGCCGTAGTGCGCGCGCACGGTTACACCCCCAGCGACACATCCGAATATCACTCAAATCAAACGCTCAGGGTGCTGATCGGGACCCGTACCGGCTCGGGCGACGGTTACGGTCAGCAGGCGTTCTTCTTCGTCGACGGCCGCTACATCGGCACCGACACCAAGGAACCGAGCGCCTCCGTGAAGGTCGTCTCGCAGGGAGACACCGAAGTCACCCTCGCCTATCCCCTCTACCGCAGCAACGACCCGCTCTGCTGCCCCGGCGGCGGCCAGGCGACGGTCCACTTCCAGCTCAACAACGGCCGGCTCTCGCCGCTGGAGGCGATCCCGCCGGCGAGCTCCAAGACCTCCCTCAGCCGCTACTGAGGTGCGATCCTCGTCCCGGCCGGAGGCGTCGCGGACCGGCGCAGCGCGCGCCGCTCCACGCGGGTTGACAAGCGCCTATCGTGGGGACTCACAACTCACGAGCGAAAGGGGACGCCGATGGGCGTAAAGGTCGAAGGGCGCGGCGCGGAGCTATTGGAGGGCAAGAACTTCTGCAACGTCGCGACGCTTCGCGGCGATGGCACCGTGCATGGCGTTCCCGTGTGGGTCGACGTGCAGGACGGGCGGCCCGTGCTCAACACGGCCGAGGGACGGGCGTGGCCCCGCAACCTCGAACGCGATCCGCGGGTCACGCTGACCGTGCAGAACATGGAGAACCCATACGAGTACCTCGAGGTGCGCGGGCGCGTGGCCGAGCGCACGCACGACGGCGCCGACGAGCACATAGACGCGCTCGCGAAGAAGTACATGGGCGTCGACGAGTACCCCCTGCGCCAGCCGGGCGAACAGCGGGTGATCATCCGCGTCGAGCCCGAACACGTTCACGTATTCGGCGGCTGAGGGCCCCGCGTAGCAGCCACCGCCAGGTCGAGCGCGGCGACGGCTGCAGGCGTAGCCACTCGTCCCTGAGCCTCAATTCGCCGCGCGCGCGGGCCTTTAGGACGCAGTCCGTATGCGCGTGGCGGCGGCGGCGGGTATCGCCCTCGGGCGCGATCAGCATATGCTCGCTCAGGGCAGGCAAGGGATGACCACAGAACGGACAGCGATACGTCGACGGCTTGCGGTTCGCCGCTCGGCGCACCGTCCACCAGCGGGCCGCGGGAAGAGCGGACATCGCTCAATTGTGGCGCCCCTCGCCGCCACGCTCGCGGCCACCTTCGCCGTCGGGGTCGGCGTCGCGATCGCGCGCAGCAGCCGCGCGCGCAACGCGCGGACGCCGCCGCCTCCCGAACCGCACTTCGCGCTGCTGCCGGGCGAGAGGCTCGCGCCCGGCCTCAGGCGCATAGCAACCGAGCAGTGCGATCTGGCGATCGCGCTGCTCGGCGGCAACGGAGCGCTCCCCGACGAGCACGCGGTGCACGAGACGCGCAAGGCGCTCAAGCGGCTTCGCACGCTCGTGCGGCTGCTCGAGGACGAGCTCGGAGAGCAGGTCTACGCCCGCGAGAGCGCGAGCCTGCGCACGATCGCCGCGCGTCTTGCGGGAGCCCGCGACGCGGAGGTGATGCACGACACGCTGGAGACGCTGATACGCCGCCATCCCCGCAAGCTTCGCCGGCGCAGGGGCGTGGCGAAGCTGCGCAAGCGCCTCGCCGCCGAGCACGCGAGGGCGAGCGCGAGCACGCTCGGCGACGCGGGCACGCTCGCCCCGGCGCTCGCCGAACTGCAGGCCTTCCGCTTGCGGGCAACATCATGGCCGCTGGGCGACCGCAACGGCTTGACGCTCGTCGAGCCGGGCCTGCGCGGTGTCTATGCCAAGGGCCGCCGCCGGCGGCGGCGCGCCGCGCGCGCCAAGCGCAACCGCGACATCGTCATGCACGAATGGCGCAAACGCGTCAAGGACCTGCGCTACGCCGCCGAACTGCTCCAGCGCAGCGCCCCCGCCGGCGAGCGCCGCCGCGCGAGTCCCAACGGACGCGCCCGCCTGCGCCCGGCCAAGCGCCTCGCTCGCACCGCAAGCCGCGCCGATGAGCTCGGCGAACTGCTCGGCGAGGACCACGACCTCGCGCTGCTCGCCCAGCTCGTCCGCGACGGCAGCGCGGGCGTGCGCGTGCCCCGCCGCACGCGCAGGGCGCTGCTCAAGCTGATCGCCAGGCGGCGCCGCGCGCTGCGCACGCGCGCGCTGCGCATCGGCGAGAAGCTCTACCGGAAGCGCGCGAAGACGTTCATCCGCGATGCTCGAGCCGACTTCAAGCGCCAGCGGGCCGTGCTCAGGTGATGCTCACGACCGTCAGCTGACGTTCGCCGCGCGGCAGCGAGACCGACACCAGATCGCCCGGAGCGCGGCCCAGCAGCGCGACCGCGAGCGGCGATTCAGCCGACAGGCGACCCTCCCTCGGCGCCGCGTCGTGGGAGCTCACGATGCGCCAGGTCTGCTCCCCGCCATCCTGATCGGCGACCACGACCGTCGAGCCGAAGCCGACCACCTCCGCGCCGAAGCCCGCACCTTCCTCGACTATCACCGCCTCCGCGATCCGTTCGCGCAGCCGCGCGATCTTCGTCTCGAGATGGGCCTGGTCGTTCTTGGCGTCGTGGTACTCGCTGTTCTCCTTCAGGTCGCCCCACTCGCGCGCGGTCTTGATCCGCTCGGCGATCTCGCGCCGGCCGCCCGACTCGAGCTCCTCCAGCTCGAGCTGCAGAGCACGCAGGCCCTCGGCGGTCGTGAAGTTGGTCGCTTCGGGCACATCGTCAGCCTACCCCACCGCGAGCTACAGCCCTCGCGGCGAAGGGAGCGGGGAGCTAGAAGTACGTGCTCGGCGACGAGGACAGCAGCGCGTAGATCTGTACGATCGCCGACTGCACCAGCAGCTGCTCGCCGGCTGGCGAGCCGGCCACGAACACGTCGTTGCTGAGCCTCAGGTTCCGCCACGCGTAGTCGACGTAGGCCTGCGCGATCTTAGGCCCCGGCGGATCATGGGTAACGGAGTCCAGATACAGCAGGTTGCGGAAGTACACCGCCGGGAAGAACGGGATCTCTTCACCCAGCCGCTGGGGGGTGAAGTAGGCCAGCGCCGCCTTCGCGGTCTGGCGCGCCTGGTAGAGGTAGGCCGAGTTTCCAGTGGCCTTATAGAGCAGGGTGCCCGCGCCGATCATCGTGCCCTGGTTGTAGCTCCACAGCGTCGGTTCGACCACGCCCTGGCGGTCGATGTGGTCGGCGTAGAGTCCGCTGGGCTGCAACAGGCATCTGCGCACCCATTCGTAGGCCATTTCGGCGAACTGCAGGTATGCGGGGTTGCGCGTCACTCCGTAGAGCTGCAGCGCCAGCTCGGCCGCAGGCCCCGTGGTGACCGTGTTGCGCTGCGTGTTTTCGATCGTGTTCGAGAACGGGATCCCGCCCGGGCAGGCGAGTTCCGGGCTCGACTGCCAGCCCGACATCTCGAAGGCCATGATCCCCTCGGCGCTGCCCAGGGACGAGGCGCTGTGCGTGAGCTTGTAGAGGCGCACGAGCTCGATGCCCACCCAATCGTTGTCGTCGTAGTACTTCGGGCCGCCGGGGCCGTCCGGCGGGACCACCGTCCCGTCGAAGGCGGGCAGGGTGCTCGAGTAGGTGCCTTCCGGCGCGCCCGAGTTGTTCGTATCGAGGTAGAACCGCAGCCCGACCACGCGCGCGGTCAGTTCGGGGGCCATCATCTTCGCCAGCGCCGGCACGTTCGCGACGCTGATCGTCGCCGCGAGCGCCTGCGAGAAGGGCCACAGGAACGAGAACGGTTCGCCGTCGTAGAGCCCCGATCCCGCGATGTAGTAATGCTGCTGCATCGCCTGGAAGGCCACCAGCGCGCGCGCCGGATCTCCGTGGAGCACCAGCTTCTTGCGCTTCTTCGGCTTCTTCGCGGCACTCCGCGAGCTGGCTGCGGCGGGCGAGGCCAGCGCGTGAACCCGTGCCCCGCGGCGCGCCCTCGCCAGCTGCGCCGGCGTGAGCGTCAGCAGGGGGCGCTCCGCGCCCGCAGGATATGGCGAGCGCGCCGCGCCGGCGCGCCCGCTCGGGCCTCCCCGGGCGCCCGCCGCATGGGCCGTGCCGACGACCAGCACGCACCCGCACGCGAAAGCCAGCAACGCGCAGATCGCCGCGCGCGAGCGCCGGATGTGGTCGAACGTGCCTCGCAACATCACTCAGCTCGCACAACAACCGACCGCGCTATTCGATTTGGTATACGCATGGCGGCTTTCAGGCGGCAAGCATCCGCTCCGCGGCGGGCGAGCCCCTCGGGCATCGTGCCATGAAGCGCGCAGCCGGCGCAGTCGGGTCGCGCTTCGACTACGTGACCGTCGGTCACGTAACGATCGACGTGCTCGCGGACGGAACGCGGCGGCCCGGGGGCTCCGCCTTCTACAGCGCTGTGCAGGCCGCGCGGCTGGGAGCGCGCACGGCGATCCTCACACGCGGCGTGCCCGCGGAGATAGAGGCCGCGCTCGAGCCCTACCTCGGCGAGTTCGAGCTCCTGGTCGAGCCGGCCCACCGCACGACCAGGCTCGCCACGACCTGGGCCGGCCCCATCCGCAACCAGCGCGTGCTCGCGTGGGCCGGGCAGGTCTCGGCGGTCGAGGTCGACGCCGCGCTGCTGCACCTCGCGCCGGTCGCACAGGAGATCGCCGCGGAGTGGCGCGAGGCGTCGGCCGACTTCATCGGGCTCACGCCACAGGGCCTCGCGCGGGCGTGGGGCGGCGAGGGCGGCCAGATGAGGCTCGCGCCTGCGGAGGAGGACGCGCGCGAGCTCGCCTTGCGCTGCGACGCGCTCGTCCTGAGCGAGGATGAGCTCGCGAGCTGTGCGGCGCTGTTCGATGCGGCGGTCGGCACGGGCGCGAGCGTCGCGATCACGGCCGGAGCGAGCCCCACGAAGCTGTTCGCCCACGGGCTGGCCGTCGAGCTCGACGTGCTCGACATCGGCGAGGCGATCGACGATCTCGGCGCCGGCGACGTCTTCGCCGCCGCGTTCTTCATCGCGCTCGCCGAAGGCCAGGGGCCGGCGAGCGCGGCCGCGTTCGCGCATGCCGCGGCGGCGCTGCGCGTGAGCGGCCGGGGCGCGCAGGCGATAGCCGCTCGCGCCGCGATCGACGAGCGCGCCCGCGTCGACTCGCGCGAGGCCGAGTCGCGGCGCGCCGAGCGGGGCCGCACCGGGCGGGGCCGCGCCGACCCGTAGGGCTCCTAGCCGCCGAGCGCTGCCAGGCGCGCGGCGAGTTCGAATGGCGCCAGGTCCGCGATCAACCCGCAGGCCCGCGCGGCCAGCAGCAGCGTGCCGCCGACCGGTGCCATTTCGACCCTTCCCACGATCGCTTCGGGAGCCTTCTCGCGCACCAGCGCCGTCAGCGGCTCGACGAACCGGGGCCCGGCCCTGAACCCGCTCCCGATCAGGCCAAGCGGAAAGGCCCCCTCCAGGCGCGTGTGCTCGATCACCGCCGTTATCTGGCTCGCGAGCTCGCGCGCACCGATCAGGTAGAGCTCGCCGGCCACCTCGTCTCCTGCCTCGGCCAAGCGAGAGACCTCCGGCGCGAACGCCGCGATCTCGGCCTTGCTCAGCGGCTTCGAGTAGACGTAGCTGGCCAGCGCCTCCACGCTCGGCATCCCGAAGAACTCCGTCACCGTCTCGCTCAGCGTCGTCTCCGGACCGGAACCCTCGCGGTCGCGCAGCGCCGCCTTGATCGACTGCACGCCGAGCCAGTAGCCCGAGCCCTCATCGCCGAGCACATGCCCCCAGCCTCCGGCGCGCCAGGCGTTGCCGTCACGGCCGACGCCGAACACGTTGGACCCCGTGCCGGAGATCGCCGCGACTCCGGGTCCGGCACCGGTCGCGGTCGCCCACGCACCGACGACGTCATTGACGACGAGCCACGCATCTGTCCGCGCCGCGCGAACGTGCGCGGCCACGGACTCGGTGTCGGTGCCGGCGATTGCGAGAACCGCCGCGCCGAGGCGCTCGGAGCTGATGCCGGCGGCCGCCATCGCTTCGTCGGCGGCGGCGAGCAGCGCCCCTACGGCGGCCTCCGCGCCCACCGTATCCTCGTTGCTCGGGCCCCCGTGGCCGAGGTGGATCCCAAGGTCCTCCAGGTCGATCACAGCCGCGAGGGTCTTCGTGGCACCCCCGTCGACGCCGAGGAGGTAGCGCGCCTCGGTCCTCGGTTGGGAGCGGGCCAGCGCCGCGGGGAGCTCGAGCAGGCTGGTCCGCTTCACGCGATGGATCCTCTCAGGAAGCGCGGCGGCGGGTTACGATCGCGCCGATGGAGACCTCCGCCGTATTCCCCTCCGCGCCCGCGCGGAGGGGCCTCTACGAGTCCTTCTACCTGCGCGCCTCCTCGCCCGCGCAGCCGCTCGGCGTCTGGATCCGCTACACCGTCCACAAGCGAGATGGCGCGGCGCCGCGCGGCTCGCTCTGGTGCACGCTCTTCGATGCGCGCCGGCCGCGCCCCTTCCAGCACAAGCACACTACCGCGCGCCTGAGCGTGCCCGATGGCGGCTGGATCGCGATCGACCAGGCCGTCCTCGGCCCCGGCGGCGCCGATGGCGCCTGCGGCCCGGCCAGCTGGTCGCTGCGCTTCACGCGCCAGCAGGGCGAGCTGCGCCACCTGCGCCCGGACTGGCTCTACCGCGCTCCGCTGCCTCGCACGAAGCTAACGAGCCCTGCCCCGCTCGCGCGGGTGAGCGGCAGCTTCCAGCTCGCCGGCGAGGGCGCGATCGAGCTCGACCAATGGCCGGGCATGATCGGCCACAACTGGGGCAGCGAGCACGCCGAGCGCTGGATCTGGCTGCACGGCGCGGGCTTCGCCGAGGCTCCCGAGGCATGGCTCGACGTCGGCCTGGGGCGCATCAGGATCGCCGGGCGCATGAGCCCGTGGGTCGCCAACGGAGCGCTCGCCCTCGACGGCCGCCGCCACCGCCTCGGCGGGCCGGGCGCGCGCGGCCTGCACGTCGCCGAGCGTCCCGGGGGCGCGA
The DNA here is from genome assembly GCA_035314465.1 of Solirubrobacteraceae bacterium. GTDB lineage: Bacteria > Actinomycetota > Thermoleophilia > Solirubrobacterales > Solirubrobacteraceae > Palsa-744. Next base: position 36,764 of record DATFZM010000010.1, read on the forward strand.
GCATTCACCTGCCCGGCGCACGAGGCGTCGCGCTCGCGGCCGAGATCGGGGCTCCGTCGGCGCTGACCGCGGGCTGGCGCTATGCCGATCCCGACGGCGGCGAGCACGACGTCCTCAACTGCTCGCTCGCGGCAGTCGATCTGACGCTCTCGCTCCCCGGCTCAGCGCCGCGTCGCCTCACGAGCGATCACGGCGGCGCGTACGAGCTCGGCATGCGCGAGCGCGACCACGGCGTGCCGATCGCGCCGTTCGGCGACGGCTGAAGGACCCGCCGGCGTAGCGGCTCGCGCTCGCACACCCCACGCGCGGTGCGCGCAAAAAGAAAGGGCGGAGGGGATCGCCTCTTGCGATCCCCTCCGCCCCGTGCCGCTAGACCAGGAGGACTAGTGGAATTCGATGTTGCCGTTGACCACTTCGGTCAGCAGTTCGCCCGTGATGGTACCGGTGCCTTGTTCTTTGGGTTCGTCTTCATTGCACTGGGTTTCTTCCCCGAACCTGAATTTGACGCCCTTCAGGTCCAACGTGATCAGAACCTTGTGCTGGAGGTAGCCGGGGAACATTTTCAGCTTCTGCGGCGTTTCTTCGACCGGGAACGCTTCGTTCGAGTACACAGCCGCCGAGTATTCGCTGCCCGGTTTTTTGATCGCCGCCACAGGGATGACCTGCGTCGGCACGATCACCTTGCAGAATTTGCCCGCGGGGATGCTGAACGTCGCGGCCGTTTCGAGGAGTTCGAGTTTCGTGCCGTATTCGAGTTCTTCGCCTTCCCCGTTGCCTTCGGTTTCAACCGCACCGTTGACTTTGAACTTCATCCCGATGCCGCCCCTGATCACGGCCGGAATGTGCTCTTCGGTGCTGAACGGGTAGAAGCCGCATTTGGTCAAGGCGAGGTGCAGACCGAGTTCGGTCGCAGTACCGCTCGTGAGTGGGCCTTTACCGATCCCTTTTAGGCACTTCAGTTTGTATTTACTGAAGACGAATTTGAACTGGGTTTCTTCGGGGTTTTTCGCGTTAAGCGTGAACGGTGTGGCTTCCGAGGCTTCGGATTTGTACTTGAACGTCGTGAATTCATGGGCGAGCGCGGGTGCGGTCAAAGTGCCGAACAGGCAGACCGCCGCAGCAAGCCCAAGGGCCGCCTTTACGTGTCTCATGTCCTCCTGGGTCCTCTCTATCGCCTTGATGAAGGTTCGTCGACCTGCCAACCTTCGCCCGACCCGACCGCAGGCCATCCTCGGGGTCGCACGTCGGCGTGGGGAGCATACCATGGATGCCAAGCAGAATCACGGCCACAAATGGAATTCACATATGCGTAGAAACGACGTATCTCGGGGATTTGTACTGAGCGCTTACGCCGCCGCAGGCGTCGCCCGGCGCGGGTACGTCGAGTCCTGCGCATCCGGCACGCCCGCGTCCTGCGCGCCCGCCGGGTCGGGCGCGCTCGCTGCGTCGGCGCGCGCGGCCACTCGCGGCGTGCGATGACGCGGGGCCTTTCGAGAGGCAGGCTGCTCGCCGCGGGGCTGGCGATCGTGCTCGTGCTCGCCGGCGTGCTGATCGCCGTGCTCGGGAGCGGCCCCGGCAAGCTCTCCCTTGCTGGGGGCGCGGGCGCGGGCTCAGCGCGCAACGAGATCCCGGTCGCGGCCGGTTACCTCGACATGCCTGCGAGCGAGGTGCGCCGCGAATTGCGCGCCGGGCGCTCGCTCGCGGAAATCGCCAGCTCGAACGGGCGTTCGGCGTCGGGGCTGATCGAGAGGCTGCTCGCCCGGCTGGCGGCGACCCTGAACGCTGAGGCGCCCTCAGCCACAGCGGCCGAGCGGCGCGCACGGCTCGCGCAGATGCGCGCTCGCGTGAGCGCGATCGTCAACCGGCACGGGGCGCCCGTGGTGATCAGCAGGGCGAACCTCCTCACCGCCGCCGCATACCTGGACCTCAGGCCGGGCGCTCTCCATCGCGAGCTCGCGAGCGGGCGCACGCTCGCGCAGATCGCGAACGCGACGCCCGGCCGCTCCTCGGCCGCGATGGTCGCTGCGCTCGTCGCGGCCAGGGCCGCCGCGCTGCGCGCCGCTGCGGCTTCCGGGCGCCTCAGCTCCTCGCGCGAGGCACGTCTGCTCGCCACGCTGCAACGCCGCATCGCGGCGCTCGTCAACCGCGTCCCGCTCGGCTGAGCGCGGCACAACCGCCCTGCGTTCAAGCGCTCGGAGATCCGTCCCTGCCGCAGCGCCTGCGCCTCGTGTAGAGGCGGTTGCACGCCAATATCTACGTTGTGAGCCCCTCGCTCGAGAGCCTGCGCGAAAACAGGACCGCGCCTGCCGCGGTCGGCCCTTGCGCCGCTCGGGCCGATCGGGGTCGGCCGCGATCGCGCCGTCGCGATCGAGCATCCCGACGCCGAGGACCGTGCGGCGGCGGCGCTTGACAGCGGCGCGGCGTCCCTGCTGGCCTGAGCGCCGATAAGCGCGGCGGGTATCATCGCCCCCCCGTGCGCATCGTCGCGATGATCCAGACTTACAACGAGCAGCGCTTCATCGCCGGCTGCATCGAGCACCTCCACGGTCAGGGCGTGGAGGTGTACCTGATCGACAACGAATCGACCGACGACACGCGCGCGATCGCCGAGCGCTACGTCGGCCGTGGCGTGATCGGCATCGAGACCCTCTCGCGAGCCGACTGCTTCGAGCTGGAGGCTCAGTGCGCGCGCCAGGAGGAGCTCGCGCTGACGCTCGACGCGGACTGGTTCATCCACCACGACGCTGACGAGATCCGCGTCTCCCCCAAGCGCGGCCAGACCCTCGCCGAGGCGATCGCCGAGTACGACGCGGCGGGCTATAACGCGATCAACTTCCTCGAGTTCACGTTCGTGCCGACCCGGGAGTCGCCCGACCACGACCATCCCGACTTCCAGAAGACGATGCTCCACTACTACCCGCTGCTGCCGGTCTTCCCTCACCGCCTGAACGCCTGGAAGCGTCAGGACGTGCGCGTGAAGCTCGGCCCCGCGGGCCACAAGGTCGAATTCCCCGGCTTGAAGATGGCGCCCGACTCGCTCTACATGCGCCACTACCAGTTCCTCAGCGCCGAGCACGCCCACGAAAAGTACGTCGCTCGCCGCTTCTCCAGCGCCGAGGTCGCGGGTGGCTTCCATGGCTGGCGCGCGAGGCTGCAACGCGAGCAGATAGCGCTGCCCAGCGAGAAAGACCTGCGCCGCTACGAAGGCGACCATCTGCTGGACCCGTCCAATCCCCGTACACGCGAGCTGCTCGGGGATTCCGTCACGGCGCCGCGGCCGTCCGAGCCCAGCGTATGGCGGCGACTGAAGCGCTCGGCGACTGAGCGCGCGCGCAGCTACCGCGCCAAGAGCGCGGGCCAGTAGCCGCCGGGCAGCCCAGCTAGCGCAGGGTTCCCCGACCCTACGTGTGCCTTCTCACACCCGCAGAGCGCGGATTCGGCCAATCTGCAAACGTCTCCCGATAAGCAGGGGATCGACGAGCTCAAAGGGGGTTCGCATGGGCACGACGGGTATCGACCAAGCACGGCTTGAAGCTTTCATGGGCCAGGCCGTAACGGACATGGGCGCGATCATCAGCGCGCCGCTGATGATCATCGGAGAGAAGCTCGGCCTGTACAAGGCGATGGCGGGTGCCGGGCCGCTCAGCTCGGCCGAGGTAGCCGAGCGCTCCGGCGCGGACGAGCGCTACGTCCGTGAGTGGCTGGGAAACCAGGCGGCTGGGGGCTATGTCATCTACGACCCGGAGAGCGAGCGCTACACGCTGCCGGACGAGCACGCGCTCGCCCTCGCGGACGAAGACAGCCCGTTCTACATCCTGGGTGTGTATGAGTCGATCGCCTCGCTCTACGCGGACGAGGACAAGATCATCGACGCGTTCCGCAGCGGCGAGGGGATGGGCTGGCACGAGCACGACCATCGACTGTTTCGCGGAACCGAGCGGTTCTTCAGGCCCGGCTACCGCGCGCATCTGGTCGGCGAGTGGATCCCCGCGCTCGACGGAGTGCAAGAGAAGCTTGAACGCGGGGCGAAGGTTGCCGACGTGGGCTGCGGCCACGGCGCGTCGACGATCATCATGGCCGAGGCGTTTCCGAACTCCGAATTCTTCGGTTTCGACTATCACGCTCCCTCGATCGAACGCGCGCACAAGGCGGCGAAGGACGCGGGCGTCGACGACCGGATCACGTTCGCGACAGACGCGGCGAAGGAATATCCCGGCCACGGCTACGACCTCGTCTGCGTCTTCGACTGCCTGCACGACATGGGCGACCCCGTGGGCGCCTCGCGACACGTACTGGAGACACTCGCCCCCGACGGCACGTGGATGATCGTCGAGCCGTTCGCCAACGATCGGCTCGAGGACAACCTCAACCCCGTCGGGCGCGTGTTCTACGGCGCCTCCACCGTGATCTGCACGCCGGCGTCGCTCTCCCAAGAGGTCGGCTTGGCGCTCGGAGCACAGGCGGGCGAGGCACGGCTGAGCGACGTGCTCGAGCAGGGCGGCTTCACCCGTGTGCGCCGCGCCACTGAGACGCCGTTCAACCTCGTGCTCGAGGCGAGGCCCTAGGAGCCGCAGCGGCGCGATCTCACGGCGCCAAGGATGGCGCGCGCGGTCGCCTGCGTCAGCAGGCCCGCCACGGCGAGGCTAGCTGGCGCTCTGCTCGGCCTGCCGGTAGTACTCGATCGCGCCGGTCCGTTCGAGGTCCTCGAGCAGGATCGCCTCGACGTCGAGCGTTATGTCGATGTCATTGCCGACGACCAAACCGCCGTCGGGGAGGCTGTCCTGCCAGGAGACGCCGAAGTCGTGCCGGTTGATCCGGGCGGTCGCCGTGAAGCCGATCCGCCGCATACCGCCCTTGTTCTCCTCGCCGACCCAGAAGGGCGTGTTCCACTCGCCCAGGTAGGTGATGTCGAGCGGCACGGTGCGGGTCACGGCGCGGATCGTGAGCTCGGAGCTGCCCATGAAGGTCGTCGGGCCGGTGCGCTCGGTGAATCGGCCCCCGAACGTGATCTTTGGGTGTTCCTCGACGTCGAAGAAGTCCGACGTACGAAGGTGCGCGTCGCGTTCGGACTGGCCGGTCCAGATCTCGGTCGCGTCGATCTCGCCCTCGAACGTCGTCTCCAGGCAGCGATCGAAGTCGAGCTCCAGGGTGCCGTGGATGTCCTTGAAGAAGCCTCGCACCCAGGTGACCATCATGTGGCGGGCGCGAAACTCGGCCTCGCTGTGCCCGGGCTCAAAGATCCAAGTTGACACTACGCCGCCCTCATTTCCGGGGGTTTGGAGCGCGCCCGAGAGGATTCGAACCTCTGACCTTCGGTTCCGTAGACCGACGCTCTATCCAGCTGAGCTACGGGCGCAGAGCGACCTAGTCTAGGGCCGGCGCTCGATCCTCGCCGCGCAGCTGACCCCACGCAGTCGCGATCAGCGAACGAGGACCGCCGCGCTCGCGGAACTCGCACAGGTAGATCCCCTGCCACGTCCCGAGGGCCGTCCTTCCGGCTCTGATCGGCAGCGTCAGCGTAGGGCCGAGCAGCGCCGCCTTGATGTGCGCGGGCATGTCGTCGGGACCCTCGAGCGTGTGCGCCCACGGCACCCCATGCTCGGGCACGGCGAGATCGAACCAGGTGCGAAAGTCCCTGCGCACGTCCGGGCTCGCGTTCTCGTTCAGCGTGAGGGCCGCCGAGGTGTGCGCGATCAGCAGATGGAGCAGGCCGACCGGGATCCCCTCGAGCTCCGGCAGCGCCTCGAGCACCTCGCCCGTCACGAGATGGAAGCCGCGCGGTCTCGCGTCGAGGACGATCTCGCGCTGGAGCCACATGCGGCCAACGCTATAGAGTCGCCGGCGCCGCAACCCACGGCCACCGCAGGCACCGCCCCCCGGCCGCCGCCTCGACCAAGGAGCAAGCGATGAGCGACGTGTTCCGAACCCCCGACGAGCGCTTCGAGAATCTGCCCGGCTATTCCTACGAGCCGCACTACGTCGAGGTGGACGGGCTGCGCCTGCACCACATCGACGAGGGGAGCGGCCCTACGGTCCTGTGCTTTCACGGCGAGCCCGACTGGAGCTACCTCTACCGGCGCATGGCGAGGGGCCTGCTCGAGGCGGGCCATCGCGTCGTCTGCCCAGATCTCGTCGGGTTCGGCCGCTCGGACAAGCCGACCGACCAGGGCTGGTATACCTACGAGCGGCACGTCGAGTATGTCAGCCGACATCTGGACCAGCTCGAGCTGGACGACGTCACCGTCGTCGTCCAGGACTGGGGCGGCCCGATCGGCCTTCGCTGGGCCGTCGAGCACGCCGGCCAGGTCGGCCGTCTGGTCGTGATGAACACGGGGCTGTTCACCGGCAGGGTCAGCAAGGGTTTCATGGCCTGGCGCGAATTCGCCGAACGCACGCCCGACCTGCCGATCGGGATGATCATGCAGGGGGCGACGACGACCGAGCTCGCAGCCGACGTGCTCGCGGCATACGAGGCGCCGTTCCCGACACCCGAGAGCAAGGCGGGCGCGCAGCGCTTCCCGCTGCTCGTGCCGATCACGCCCGGGGACCCGGGCGTGCCGGAGATGCTCGCGGTGCAGGATGAGCTCTCGCGCTGGGAGAAGCCGGCGCTCGTCGCGTTCTCCGACAGCGACCCCGTGTTCCCCTACCCCCAGGCCGGCGAGACTTTCACGGCGCTCCTGCCCACGGCGGGCGAGCAGGTGCGAATCGAGGGAGCCGCGCACTTCCTGCAGGAGGATCGGGGCCCGGAGATCGTGGAGGCGATGCTGGCCGCGTTCGGTCAGCCGATCGGCTGACCCGCCGCCGGGGCGGCTGCGCGACGACTAGGAAGAGGGGCGCTCGAACACCGCCGCGAGTCCCTGGCCGCCGCCGATGCACATCGTCTCGAGCCCGTAGCGCGCCTCGCGTCGATCCATCTCGTGCAGCAGCGTGGCGAGGATCCGCGCGCCGGTGGCGCCGACCGGATGCCCGAGCGAGATGCCCGAGCCGTTCACGTTCACCCGCTCGAGCCCGTCCTCCAGGCGCCAGTGGCCGAGCACGGCCAGCACCTGCGACGCGAACGCCTCGTTCAGCTCGATCAGATCGAGGTCGTCGAGCGCGAGGCCGCCGCGCGCCAGCGCGAGCTCGGTCGAGGGCACGGGCCCGATCCCCATCGTCTCGGGCGCGACCCCCGCCACCGCCCACGAGACGAGCCTGCCCATCGGGCGAAGGCCGAGCTCCTGCGCCTTGGCGGCGTGGGTCACGATGCAGATCGCAGCGCCGTCGTTCTGGCCGCTCGCGTTGCCGGCCGTGACGGTAGCGTCGGGGTCCTCGCGACCCATCACGGGACGTAGGCGCGCGAGCGCCTCGAGGCTCGCGTCGGCGCGCGGATGCTCGTCGACGTCGATGACGCGATCGCCGACCGTCACCGGGACCAGCTCGGCGGCGAAGCGGCCCTCGCGATGCGCCGCAATCGCGAGCTCGTGCGAGCGCAGCGCGAGCTCGTCCTGACGCTCCCGGGAGACCCCGTAGTCGCGCCGGACGTTCTCGGCCGTCTCGAGCATCCCGCCCGGCACCGGGTGTTTGCTGCCGCCCGCGGTCACGCGCGCGCGTGCGAGCCTGTCGTCGAGGCGGGCACCGCCGCTTCTCACCCCCCAGCGCAGTCCGGTCGAGTAGAGCTCCACCTGGCTCATGCTCTCCACGCCGCCGGCGAGCACCAGCTCGGCGGCGCCGGTCTGAACCTGCAGGCAGCCGTTGATCACCGCCTGCAGCGCCGATCCGCAGCGCCGATCGACCTGCATTCCCGGCACCTCGACTGGCAGGCCCGCGTCGAGCGCGGCCACGCGCCCGATCGCCGGGGCCTCGCCGTTGGGGTAGCACTGCCCCATGATCACGTCCTCGACGTCCTCAACGCGAAGGCCCGTGCGCTCGACGATCGCCTCGATCACGCGGGCCGCGAGCGACGCCGCGGGCACGTCGCGGAAGACCCCGCCGAACCTGCCCACGGGCGTACGCAGCGGTTCACAGACGACGGCGTCGCGAGGGGCGGGGAGCATCGGTGCATTCTTGCATCGCGCTCACGAGCGGGGCGGTGAAACGCACGCACTGCGTGGCGCCAGCACGGCCGCGAGCCAAGCGGCCCTAGGGATGGATGCGCCGCTCAGCTGTATGTGAACGAGTCGCCGGGCGGCTTCTTGGGGCTGTTGAGTTTCGCCACCGTCGCGACCACTTCGACCGTGCCGGCAGTACCGATGGGCGTCTTCATCGTGCATTCGGTGGTGGTCGCGCACGACGCCGACGTCGCCTTGCGCAAGCCGAATCTGAAGGTCGTCGCCGTGGTTCCGGTCACGAACCCGGTGCCGGTCACGGTTACGAGTTCACCGCCGGTGATCGATCCCGTGTTGGGCGCGACGCTTTCGACCGTCGGCGTGTAGCTGAAGTGGTCTTTGGTCGACGTCGCGCTCGTGCCGCCCACGGTCGTAACGGTCACGTCCACCACGCCGACGGCTCCGGGCGGCGACGTGGCCGTGATCGAGGTTTCGGAGCTGACCGTGAAGCTGGCTTTCGCGCCGCCGAAGCTGACCGCCGTGGCGCCCAATAGTCCCGTGCCGGTGATCGTGACTTTCGTTTCCTGCCCGTTCGGCCCAGAGATAGGCGACAGCTTGGTAACGGTCGGCGCTTTGACGTAGGTGTAGCGGGCGGCCGTGCTCGGCGCGCTCGTGCCCGCCGGCGTCGTGACCGTGACGTAGACGCTGCCGGTGCCGGCCGGCGCGACCGCGGTGAGGGTGTTCGGCGAGGTCACTTCGTAGCTGATCGCGGGCGTCGAGCCGAACTTGACGGCGCTGACTTCGTCGAAGTTCGCGCCCGTCACCGTCACCGCGTTGCCTCCGCCCGTCGGGCCCTGCGCTTCTTTGAGGCCGCTGACGGCCGGGATCGGTTCGCCGAACGCCAGCATGTGAAAGCCGCCGGCCGACACGCTTGCGACCTTGGCGAGACCCAGCACCGCGACGGGGAGGTCGCTGGGGTTGCCGCTCGTGCCGTCGCCGAGCGTCCCCCAGCGGTTCACGCCCCACGTCATCACGGACCCGCTCGTCAGCAGCGCCGCGCTGTCGTGCCCTCCGGCCGTGATCGCCGAGACGCCCGATAGGCCCGTGACCGCGACGGGATTCACTTCCGCGGTTTTCATCCCGCCGTTGCCGAGCTCGCCGGAGCTGTCGTCGCCCCAGGCCATGACCGTGCCGTTGCTCTCGAGCGCAAGAGCGTGATCTGACCCCGCCGCGATGGAGGTGATTCCGCTCAGGCTGCCGACCGCGACGGGCACGTCGCTGAAGGGTTCTTCGACGCCCGTGTTGCCGAGCTGATCCGATTCGTCGGCTCCCCACGCGTCGACGGTGCCTTTCGGCAGCAGCGCGAGGCTGAATTCGTCGCCCGCGGATACCGCCGTGACGCCGGTGAGGCCTTTGACCGCGACCGGGGTGCTGCTCGATTTGAGGGTTCCGTTGCCGAGCTGGCCATTTTCGTTGTCGCCCCAGGCCATCACGGTGCCGTTGTTCAGCAGCGCGAGGCTGTGGGAGCCGCCGGCCGCGATCGCCTTCACGCCGGTCAGCCCTTTGACGGCAACCGGCACTTCGCTGTTCGTCGTCTTGCCGTCGCCGAGCTGGCCGCTTTCGTCGTCGCCCCAGGCCATCACGGTCCCGTTGCTGAGCAGCGCGAGGCTGTGGGAGCCTCCGGCCGCGATCGCCTTGACGCCCGTGAGAGCACTGACGGGCACGGGTACGCTCCTCGTTTCGGTCGTGCCGTCGCCGAGCTGTCCGTCTTCGTTCTCGCCCCATGCGGTCACGGTGCCGTCGGCGAGCAGCGCCAGGCTGTGCTCGCCGCCCGCCGACACTGAGGTGACGAACTTCAGCCCGGTCACGCTGACCGGAAAGTCCTCCTGGGCTTCAAAGGATCCGTTGCCGAGCTGCCGCTCCACGTTCTTGCCCCAGGCTACGGCGCTGTAGTGGTTACTGGCCACGGTCAGCGTCGCCAGGGCGCTCGTGGCGCTCCCCGCGACGTTCGTAAAGACCGCGCGGTAGTCGTCGCCGTTTTCGGAGAGCTGGGTGGCGGCGATCGTGAGCTGATCGGCGGTCCCCCCGGATACGGCTTTCCAGGTGCTGCCACCGTTCGTCGAGACTTCCCACTGAATGGTCGGCGACGGGAAGCCCGAGGCGGTGGCTTCGAAGCTCGCGGCTTCGCCGGCCTGCACGGTGATGCTCATGGGCTGCAGGGTCAGGACGGGCGGCGAATGCACGGTGAGCGTAGCGGTCTGGCTCGTTGCCTGACCGGCGGCGTTGGTGAACACGGCGCGATACAGCTGGCCGTTCTGCGCGCCCGAGACGTCCACGAGCGTGAGCTTGTCCGAGGTCGCGCCTTCCACCGGGCTCCACGTCGTCCCCCCATCGCTCGAGAGTTCCCATTGCACGGCGGGCGTGGGGAAGCCCGAGGCAGCGGCTTCGAAGGTCGCGCTCTGCCCTTCGTCGACGACCGCGCTCGAGGGCTGTTTGGTCACGGCGGGCAGGAGATGGACCGTGAGGGTCGCGGGCTGGCTCGTCGCCTTGCCCGCCACGTTCTGGAACGTGGCGCGGTACTCGTGCCCGCTTTCGGAGGTCTTCGCACCGGTTACGGTGAGGCGATCGGAGGTAGCGCCCGACACGGCGCTCCAGGTTTTGCCGCTGTTGATCGACAGTTCCCACTGCACGGTCGGCGTGGGCACGCCGTTGGCCGCGACTTCGAAGACCGCGTTCTGGCCTTCTTCGACGGTCTCGCTCGTCGGTTGCGTGCTCACGTTCGGGGCTTCGTGCACGGTGAGCGTCGCGGAGGCGCTCGTCACTTCCCCGGCGGCGTTGCGAAACACGGCCCGGAAGTCGTCGCCGCTTTCGGCGAACGTCGCGATCGCAATCGTCAGCTGGTCCGAGGTCGCTCCTTCGATCGGGGCGTACGTCGTTCCATCGGTCGAGACTTCCCACTGCACGGTCGGCGCCGGGAACCCAGACGCCGTCGCTTCGAAGCTCGCGGTCTGACCCTCTTCGACGGTCTCCGAGAGCGGCTGTTTGGTCACGGCGGGCGCCTTGCGGACGGTCAACAGCGCAGATTCGGTGGTCACTTCGGCGGCCGCGTTCTTGAAGACGGCACGGTAGAGACGACCGCTGAAGCTCGTTTTCACGTTCGCGACGGTGAGGGTGTCGGAGGTGCCGCCCGGCACGGGCGCCCATTCCACACCGCCGTCGGTCGAGTCTTCCCAGGTCACTTTCGGCGTCGGCGAGCCTTCCGCCGCGGCTTCGAATTTCGCGCTCTGGCCTTCTTCGAGCGTGACACTCACCGGTTGCTTGGTTATAACCGGCGCCTTCACCACGGTGAGCGCCACGGCGGCGCTCGTGGCTTTCCCTACGGAGTTGATGAAGACGGCGCGGAACTTCTCGCCGCTTTCGGAGAGCTTCGCGCTCGCGATCAAGAGCTGGTCGGAGGTTGCTCCTGCGACGGGGGTGTACGTGGTGCCGTTGGTCGACACTTCCCACTGCACTGTCGGCGCCGGATTTCCCGAGGCGGTCGCTTCGAAGGCCGCTGGCTGGCCTTCTTCAACCGTGAGCGCGACCGGCTGTTTGGTGATTTTGGGAGCTGTTTTCGTTTCGGCCAGCGCGGACATCGCGCCCGCGAGGCCGCCGAGCCCGAGCAGCGCGAGCAGTACGGCCGCGAGCGCGGCCCGCGCGCGAACGCGCGATCGGCGCGTCCAAGCGCCCTCGCTCTCCCCGGGTGCGTCAACTCCAGATCGAGCCCGCATGGTCCTCCGTGCCATTCCCGTCCCCCATCGTCTCTCACGCCGAGCGGCGGCAAGGCTAGCATTACGGAGCTTCGCAAGCAACCAGGGCTCGCGAGAGGCCACACACCGTGCGCTAGACGGAGAGGGAGGGATTCGAACCCTCGAACGAGGTCTCCCCCGTTACGCGATTTCCAGTCGCGCCCGTTCAACCGCTCTGGCACCTCTCCTGGCGCTCTCCTGTGCGCGCTCCTGCACACGGACGCGGGGCCCGTGGGCGGCCCGGCCCCGCACGAGTGAAGGCTACGGCACGCGCGCCCGCAGCGTTGCTAGGCTCCAGCGATGCTCCTCGCAGCCAGCGCCGCATTCACCAAGACGTTCGGCCTGATCGTCGTGTTCGGCGGGATCGGCCTGATCGTCAACGTGATCCTCGCGTACATAGCCGTGCAGATCATGGGCGAGCGCCGCCAGAACAAGGAATACGCGGCCAGCCGTCGTCCGCCGCAGACCTGAGGCGCGGACGGCCCGCGCGCCTGCGCTGCAAGAGCCCGGGCGCGGATCGCCTAGATGACGTAGACGGGGGTGCCGACCGGCGACCTGCCGTACAGCGCGATCACGTCCGGGATGCGCATCCGGACGCAGCCATGAGAGGCGTCGTGTCCGATCGAGGAGTACTCGCTGGGATCTATGCCGTGGATCCCAGCGCCGCCGTCGAAGGCCATGAATCGCGCCTTCAGCGGATCGGCGGGTCCCGGCGGGACGACGGTGCCGGCGAGCGCTCCGGCCCAGGCTTTCTTCGGCACGTACCAGGGCGGGTCGACCTGCTCCCATTGGATGTGGTAGAGGCCGGCCGGTGTTTCTAGGCCTTCCATCCCAACGGCGATTTCATACGTTTTCGCGAGTTTGAGATGTTCATAGAAGCGAAGCCTGAAATCCGAGCGCACGACGACGATGTAGGCCGGATACCGCGCTGCGAGATTGGCCGTCGTGATCGCCGGATCCGTATGGAGGGTCGGCACGTGCACGCTGCGCGTGGGGGCGAGCCCCAGCAGCGCGTGATCGATGCGGTCGCCGAGCCGCGAACCCTCGACGACGATCCCCACCTCACTCGGAACCGTTTCCAGACCGCTCGCCGTAGGCTGCACGGTCGCGTCGCGAGGCGGGCGGTCGACGGCGGCGCTGATGTGCGCGGTGAGCGTCCGCACGGCCGTGTGGGAGTAGCTGACCGCGAGCGGGATGTTGCGCTGGACGCCTCCGCCGAACAGATCCCGAGCCGTGCGCGTGAAGATCGAGCCTTCGCGGCTGACGCTCACGGCTTGGTCGACCATGTTCGCGACGTCGATATGAACGGCGGCCTGGCTCGAAGTGAGCGTCCAGGAGCGAGAGCCGATGTGCAACGTGACCGGTTGGCGGAGCCGGTTGACGAGGACGTGCTCGAGGCGACTGCGAGCCGCCTGGGCGTGCAGGCCGCCGACCGCGACGCCGTCGATGCGAACGCCCGAGGCGATCACGTCGCGGCGCGAGTGGTCATAGAGGTAGGCCGCGAGCGCGAGGACCAACAGTAGGAGGACGCCACCGATCGCGATCCGCGGCAGCAAGGAGCGGCCCCGCGGTAGGCCGCCTTCGCTCAGCGACGACGCAGCCACGTGAGCCTCGAAGGAGTTCCTGCGCGCAGGAGTTCGATCGCCGCAGTCTAGCCCCGCGCTTCTCGACGCCAGCGCGCTGCAAGGCCGCTGCCGAGAGGGCTCGCGGCCATCGGCCACGGCGTGGCGAGACCCCAAGCGCTATGCCTGGCTGCTCGGCCTGATCATCCCCACGCTTCCCTTCATCACCTGGGGGATGGTCCAGCTCACGGGCGTGGGCGCCCTCTGGCGCCTGCAAGGGTCGTGAGCAGCTATCGCTGCCGCGGCTACGTCTACGTCTACGTCTACGTCTACGTCTACGTCTACGACGAGGATCTCGGGCATCCGCGCGAGGGGTTCCCTCCCGGCACACGCTGGAGCGAGGTGCCCGACGACTGGCCATGCCCGGGCTGCGGCGTTCGCGATAAGGTCGATTTCGAGTCGGACGATTGAGCGTGCCAACCGAGCGACCGACTCTCGAGAGATGGCTCCTGCCCGTGAACGCATCCCGTACTCGCTCGCCGCGCGCGAGCTGCTCCGCAACACGCTCCTCGACGCAGCGTGCGACGAACTCGTCGAGCGGCGCTGGGCCGACATCACGATGGCCGACATCGCGCGCGCGGCCGGCGTCAGCCGCCAGACGCTCTACAAGGAGTTCGGATCGCGCGAGGAGTTCTCCCAGGCCCTCGTCCTGCGGGAGGCCGAGCGCTTCCTGAACGCGGTGCAGGAGGCCGTGAACGCCAACCTCGGATCTCCCGCGACGGCGCTTTCGGCGGCCTTCGACGTCTTCCTCACGGCGGCGGCGGAGAACCCACTGGTGCGCACGGTCGTCGCCGGCGAGGGCGCCGAGGGGCTGCTCGTGCTGTTCACGACGCACGGCCAGCCGCTCGTCGAGTCCGCAACGGCGCGCCTGACGGAGATGATCCTGACCGCTTGGCCGATCGTGCACCAGGGCGACGCCGAGCTGCTCAGCGAGGTCCTCGTGCGGCTTGCGATCAGCTACGCCGCGCTGCCGAAAGGTCCGGCGAGCATGGGAGCCGACTCGGTGGCGGCGCTGCTTGGACCGTACGTCGAGCGCCGCTTCCCGGCCGGCGGCGCGGTCCCTCGCCGCGCCGGCGCGCGCCGCGCGTGAGCGCTTCGCCGCCTACTCGGCTGCGGACGCGGGAGCGGCGTGAGCCGCTTCGCGAGCGCGCCGGTACTCGTTGACGACGATGTCGGTGAGCTCCTCGACGGAGGTCTCGGCCGTCGGCTTGTCGAGCGCGATCACGCCATCCTGGATCATGCTCACGCGGTCGCACGCCTGCAGGACGTGGACGTAGTTGTGCAGGATCATGATCATCGAGACCCTGCCCTCCTCCTTCAGCCGAGCGACGAGGTCGAGGATCTGGGCGCCCTCCTTCGCGCCCATTGCCGCGAGCGGCTCGTCCAGCAGGATGATGTCGGCGTCGGAGTTGACCGTGCGAGCAACGGCGATCGCCTGGCGCTGGCCGCCGGAGAGCCTCGCCACAGCGACGTCGATCCTCGGGATGTTGATGCCGATCTCGTCGAGCGCCGCGCGCGCTTCGCGCTTCATCTGGCCGTTGGCCAGCAGTGGCAACGGCCGATGGACGCGCTCGCGACGTAGGAACAGGTTGTGGTAGACCGACAGTTCGTCGATCAGGGCGAGGTCCTGGTAGACCGTCCCGATGCCGTGAGCACGGGCGTCGTCGACGCTTTTCGGGGCGTAGGGCTGGCCGTGCAAGAACATTTCGCCGGAATCCTGCTTCTGGAAGCCGCAGATGATCTTGATCAGCGTCGACTTGCCGGCCCCGTTGTCCCCTAACAGCCCGAGCACCTCCCCCTTGCGTAGGTGGAGGTTGACATCTCGCAGCGCCGTGACCGGACCGAACTTCTTGGCGATGTGCTCGACACGCAGGACGTCGTCGCTCGCCTCCGTCGGCGCGATCGCGCCCGGCTCGCCGTCGATCAGCGGAGGCGATCCGGCCGGAGGCTCAGCCACTGGCGCTGTGCCCCCTGCGGACGCGTCCGACATACACGTTCGCCGTCATCGCGATGATCACCGCGAGGCCAGTGTAGAAGAGCAGGTAGTTGGCGTTGACACCCTGTATCACCAGGCCGTCCTTGAGCACGCCGAGGAACAGCGCCCCGATCAGCGCGCCCACGACGGTGCCCGCGCCGCCGCTCATCGCCGTACCGCCGATCACGGCCGCGGCTATCGCGAGCAGCTGCAGTTCGTTCGGTCCCGCCGGGTCCGGCTGGATCGTCGCCGCCCGCACCGCCTCGAACAGCCCCGTGAGGCCGGCGAGCATGCTGCAGAGCATGAAGTTGCGGATGTAGATCAGGTTCACCCGCACGCCTGCCTCGGACGCCCCCAGCTTGTTCGAGCCGACGGCCACCGTGTAGAGGCCCCAACGCGTGAAGCTGAGCACGATTTGCAGCACCACGATGATGCCCAACGCCCAGATCAGCTCCGAGTACGTTCCGCCGCCGAACACCTTGCCGAACGTCCCCAGCGGAGGCTGGCCGCCAGGCGTCGCGACCGGCGTTCCCTGGGAGATGATCAGCGCGATGCCCTCGAACGTGAACAGCATCCCCAGCGTCGCCACCAGCGAGCTGATGCCGACGACCGCGACGTTGAACCCGTTGATGGCGCCGACGACCGTGCACGCCAGCAGCATCACGATCACGGCGGGCACCAGCGGCAGGCCGAACGAGGTGTTGAGCTTGTAGAACAGGACCGGCCCGAACAGGTACATCGCGCCGATCGACAGGTCGATCTCGCCGAGGATCATCACGAAGACCTCACCTGCCGCGAGGATCGCGAACGGGGCGAAGTACGGCAGCAGCGTTTCGAAGTTGGCGCTGGTCAGGAACGCGCTCGTGTTGACCGAGAAGTAGATCACCACGATCAGAGTGATCACGATGATGCTGCCCTCGCGGAGCGAGATCAGCCGCTCACCGACCTGCCGCCAAGTGGGGAGGGCCCGGCGCTCGTGCGCCGGGCCCTCAGAGCCAGCAGACGGCCCGGTCGAGGCGGGGCCGTGTGTCGCGCTCGCCACGATCCTCCTCGCGATCCGCCGTTAGCTGACTACTCCGACCGTGCTGGTCGTGCCCTCGTAACGGGACTTCGTCAGATACGGCGCCACCGTTTCTTTGTTGATGAATTTCAGGCCCGTGTCGGCTTCGAACAGCCCTGTCTGAGTCCCCGACACCTTGTAGAGGAACAACTGCAGGATCGGCAGGAATCCCTGCAGGTAGGGCTGCTGGTCGATCGTGAATTCGATGTAGCCTTCTTTGAGCAGCTTCTGCGTCTGTTCGGTGAGATCGAAGCCCCCGGCCTTGATGCCTTTTGCGGGCAGGCCGAACTTCTGCATCACTTTGGCGAGGCTTTCCGTGTCACCGCCGTCGACGGCGTACATGCCCTTCGCTGTTTCCTTGTGGCTGACCCAATAGGCTTCGATCGCCGGGAGCTCTGCCGGCACCGCCGCGCCGGTCGCAACCGTGTGGACCGTGATCGGCTTCCCCGACGCCTTGATGGCCTTTTCCACACCTTCGAGGCGGGGCTGCAGGTTCGCCGATCCGGGCGTCGCGATGAACAGCGCCACTTCGCCAGACGGGACCGCTTCGACGATCCGCGCGCCCATCTTTTCGCCCGCCAGTTTCAGGTCCTGGCCGGTGTAGGAGAGGCGCGCGTTGCCGACCGCGTCGGCGTTATAGGCGACGACGGGTATGCCCGCTTTGAGGGCCTTTTCGACCGGTTCATTAAACGCGTGCAGGTCGATCAGCGACACTGCGATGCCGGAGGCGCCACTGGCCACCGCGGTGTTGAGCGCGTTGACCATCTGGTTGACGTTGCTGCTTTCCGAGCCGGTCCACTCGTACGAGGTGCCGAGCAGTTTGCTGGCGTCCTGGATGCCGTACTGGGTCGGCGTGAAGAAGGGGTTGGTGGTGACGTGGTTTACGAACACGAATTTGTATTCGGGGTGCGAGCCGAAGACGCTCGCGGAGCCGCTGCTCGTCGAGGCACTGCTCCCGCAGGCCGCGAGGATCGTGCTGACGGAGCCCGCCGCGACACCTGTGAGCGCGGTGCGGCGTAGGAACGTTCGTCGGTCGAAGCCGGGGCGCGCCTCGTCGGTCCGTTGGTCCAGGTAGTCCAGACGCTCCAATGCTTCTTGGCCCTGGTCGGTGTCTGACATCGGTCCTCCTTCGTCCGGCTGCTTACGGGTGCGGAGTCTCTAGCGACAACAGACACTACCTTCTCGCCTCACGGCATCGCAGTCAAGCGTCGACACCGCGGAAATACCGCAGAGCCTGCCGCGGCAAACCCGCAGGTTCCCGCCCAGGCTCGATCCTGAACGCGCCCTCGGGCTCGGGCGACGGGCGTATACGCTCGTCGTGATGATCCCAGCGCGCGAACCCCAGCCCGAGGCCGCCGGCGCCCGGGCGCAGGGGTGCGCCGATGACGCCTGCGGGCACCTAGGCGAGGCGCTGCCGCAAGCCGGGCCGGGGGCGCAGGCCGAGCCGGCGAGCCGGGTCGAGCGGGCGAGCCAGGTCGAGAGCTACCGGCCGCTGACGATCGAGCGCTATCGCAAAGACGACGGACGTGCCCTGATCCTGTTCGTGGGCACGGAGCCCGATCACGGCCCAGGCGCCGAGGCGGCGCGGTGACCGAGCTGCGCTTCAACGAGCTGCGCGGCGAGTGGGTCGACTACGCGATCCACCGCCAGGAGCGCACCTACCTTCCCGCTCGCGACCACTGCCCGCTGTGCCCCACGCGCCCGGGTGGGCCTCCCACCGAGATTCCCTTCCCGAGCTTTCAGATCGCGGTCTTCGACAACCGCTTTCCCGCCTTCGAACCTCCCCACGGCGCGGCCGAGGTGGTCGTCTACACCGACGACCACGACGCCTCGTTCGCCACCCTGCCTGCCTCGCGCGCGGAGGCGCTGATGTGGGTCTGGAGGGAGCGCTACCTCGAGCTCGGCGCGCGCGCGGACGTGGAGTACGTCTACATCTTCGAGAATCGCGGCGTGGAGGTCGGCGTCACGCTGCACCACCCGCACGGGCAGATCTACGGCTACCCGTTCCTGCCCCCCGTGCCGGCACTCGAGCTCGCCGCCGACGAGCGGCTCGGCGGCTGCGCGCCATGCGCGCTGCTGGCGAGCGAGCTCGAGGACGGACGCAGGCTCGTCTACGAGAACGAGCATGTCGTCGTATACGTCCCCTACTCCGCGCGCTGGGCCTTCGAGGCTCATGTGGTCGTGCGCGCGCACCGCGCGAGCCTGCTCGAGTTCAGCGCCGAGGAGCTGCGCAGCCTCGCGGCCGCGTTGCAGGCGCTGACGCGCGGCTATGACGCGCTCTTCGACCGTCCGTTCCCCTATGTCATGGCTGTGCATCAGGCGCCTACGCCGGCGCCGGGCGATGCCGCCGCCCGCGCGCAGTCCGCTTCACGTTTCGCGGACAGCGAGCGGTCGCGCGCCGGCAGGGCGCCAGGGCACGCCCCCGGCGGCCATGTCCACGTCGAGCTCTATCCGCCTCTGCGCAGCGCCGACAAGCTCAAGTTCCTCGCGGGCTCAGAGCAGGGCGCGGGGACGTTCATCTCGGACACGCTCCCGGAGGAGTCAGCCGCGAAGCTGCGCGAGGCGATCGCCGGTGCCGCCTGAGCGCGCGAGCGCGTTTGCCCCTGGCCGCGTCAACCTGATCGGTGAGCACACCGACTACAACCTCGGTCTGGCGCTCCCCTTCGCGATCGCCGACGGGATCATCGTGCACGCCGAGCGGCTCGATTCGGGTGCATGTATCGAGGTGCTGGCGCCCGACCTCGGCGAACGCGACGAGTTCGCGGTCGCCCGGCCCGAGCGCGTCGCCGGCTGGCGAGCGTTCGCCCGCGGGATCGTGAGCGAGCTCGATCAGGCCGGCATCGAGCCGCCTGCTGCGCTACTGCGCATCAGCGGCGGGGTGCAGAGGGGCGCGGGCCTTTCCTCCTCGGCCGCGCTGGAGGTCGCGCTCTGTCTGGCGCTGCTCGGCCTTGCGCGCGGCGAAGAGGTGCTCGACCGGCGCGAGATCGCGCGCCTGTGCTCGCGCGCGGAGAACGTGTGGGTCGGAGCCCATACGGGCCTGCTTGACCAGCTCGCATCGCTCTTCGGTGCGGCCGAGACCGCGCTGAGCATCGACTTCCGCACGCTGGAGATCGATCCCGTGCCGCTGCGTCTGGGGAAGTGGCGCCTCGCGACGCTCGACTCGGGCGAGCGCCACGTGCACGCCAGCTCCGGCTACAACGAGCGGCGCGCCGAGTGCACGCGAGCCTGCGAGCTGCTCGGCGTGGACTCGCTTCGCGACGCGAGCTACTCCGCGGTCGAGGACCTGCCGGAACCGCTGCGCCGACGCGCGCGCCACGTGCTCGGCGAGAACGCGCGCGTGCGCGAGGCGGTCGCAGCCCTGTA
Organism: Solirubrobacteraceae bacterium; assembly: GCA_035314465.1. Taxonomy (GTDB): domain Bacteria; phylum Actinomycetota; class Thermoleophilia; order Solirubrobacterales; family Solirubrobacteraceae; genus Palsa-744. The sequence goes on from DATFZM010000010.1 coordinate 56,596, forward strand.
CGCCGACGATCTGGTCGAGCTGGCGCGGCTGCTGAGCGCCTCGCACGCGAGCCTGCGGGACCTCTACGAGGTCAGCACGCCCGCCGTGGAGGCCGCGCGTGCGCGGTTGCTGGCGGCAGGCGCCGCAGGAGGGCGGCTGATCGGCGGCGGATTCGGCGGCAGCGTCCTCGGCCTCTTCCCTCCCGGCAGCGATCCGCCGCCGGAGGCGAAGTGCGTATGGCCGGGGGCGGGCGCGCGCATGTTCTTCGACTAGGCGCCGCGCACGCAGCGGCCGCGTGGGGCGCAACCGGCGGAGGTCCGCGGAGGTCCGTTCACAGACGCGCCACGAGCGCCGCACACGCGATCACCACGATCGCGGCCGAGAGCGCCGCGAGGGCGCCGTCGAGCGGCGCGAGCAGCCCCGTCAGGGTGAGCTGTTCGGTGCTGCCGTCCGAGCGCTCGCGCTCACCGCGCAGGGAGCGCGTGCGTCTTCGCAGCTCGCGCGCCGGCGAGCTCAGGCGGCGCTGGGCGACGCTGAGGCCGAGCGCGCCCGCCGCGATCAGGACACCCGGCAGCGCGATCCTCTCGGCGTTCACGAAGTAGCCGGTAAAGGCCGGGAAGGCGCCCCAGCCGAGCGCAAACCAGAAGTCCCCGTGCAGGCGACCGCCGATCAGCTCGAGGTTGTATGCCGGTAGGAACAGCCCGCCGACGAGCACCAGCGGCGCCAACCACGGCGTCACCGTGAGCACGCCCGCGACGCCGATCGCCAGGGCGCCGAGCAGCGAGGCCGCCGCGAGGACCTCCAGTGCGCGGTCTCCGAGCGCCGTCCCCAGCGGACGGTCGTGGAGCTCGTCGAGCGCGTGCGCCGCGACGCCGACCGCGAGCGCGAACGCCACCAGGCCCCAGATCAGGCGATCGACGTACACGTGCGGCGCAACGGCCGCCCCGAGCGCGAAATAGCTGAGGTGCCAGGCCGTATATGGAGGATGCAGCAGCGTCACGAAGTCGCCGAGGCGCCCGGAGCCGAGCGAGTAGAACGCGGGGCGGTCAGGTGTCGCTCGCACGTCTACGCTCCGGCGGTCTCGCGCGAGGTCGCCGGCCGGCCGGCGGCGCGATCCTTCGACGCCGACAGAACGACCCCCCCGCCGAGGCTCATCCTGCGCACGCACACCGAGCGCAAGGCCGCCGAGCGCCACTGCTCGACGATCGCCTCCAACGGGTAGGCGTCGTAGTAGGCGCGGATGCTCGGCCCGAGGAAGCGGCCCACCGCCCCCCACTCGCGCGAGACCGCCCGGCCGAGCAGCGGCAGGCCGACGGCCGTGTAGAGCTCCCATGCGGCCCGCGCGGGGGCCCAGGGCGGCACCCCGAACTCGAGCGAGGCGACGCGTCCGCCCGGGCGCACGACGCGCGCGAGCTCGGCGAGGGTCGCCCCCGGGTCCTCCACGTAGCGCAGCAGGTACGTGAACGTGAGCACGTCGAACGTCCCGTCGGCGAAGGGCAGCATCTCGGCCTGGCCCTCGATCAACTCGACGCGCGCCGGCGAGAGCCCGGCAAAGCGCTCACGCGCCGCGGCCAGCATCTGGGGGCTCTGGTCCAGCGCGAGCACCGAACAGTCCGCGCGGGAGAGCAGCTCGGCCGTCACCAGCCCGGTCCCGCAGGCGACGTCGAGCACGCGCTCACCGTCGCGCGGCGCGGCGGCGTCGACCAACGCTCGACGCCAGCGCGGGTCCTGCCAGAAGCTGAGCGCGGCGGAGAGCGAGTCGTAGTGACGGGGGAGCCCGTGGAACAGCTCGAGCGCCTGCCGCTTGCGCGCCGACGGCTGGTCGGTGAAAGCGACACCGTCGGCGCCGCTGGGTGCGGGACAGCTCATTTTCTCGCCGATCTGACAGGCTAACCCGAACGACCCCGAAGCAGGCGCACCGAGGAACGGATGCCAGCAGACACTCCACCGACAGGCCGGTCGCGCGTGATGGTCATCACCGGAGCCTCGAGCGGGATCGGCGAGGCGTGCGCACGTCGACTCGCCCGCGAGGCCGGCGCCCGGCTCGTGCTGATCGGCCGTCGCGAGGAGCGACTGCGCGCCCTCGCGAGATCGATCGGGGAGGAGCGCAGCGACGTGCTCGCGCTCGACCTGCTGGAGGACGAGGCGCCGGCGCGGGTGCGCGAGCACCTGCTCGAGCGTCACGGGCGCCTGGACCTGCTCGTCAACAACGCCGGCGCCGCCTGGCGCGCCCGCTTCGCCGAGGGCGGTTACGCGAACGTGCGACGCACGATGGAGATCAACTTCGACGCCCAGGTGCGTCTCACCGAGGCGCTGCTGCCGCTGCTGCGCGCGAGCGCACCGAGCGCGATCGTCAACGTCGCCTCCACCGCGGGGCGGGTTGCGCGCGCGGGCACCGGCGCCTACAGCGCCTCGAAGTTTGCGCTCGCCGGCTGGTCGGACGCGCTGTGGGCCGAGGAGCGCGCGAGCGGCGTGCACGTCGGGCTCGTGCTGCCCGGCTTCGTCTCCACCGAGGGCTTCCCCCAGGCCGAGCTCACGGCGAACCCCTGGACGCGCTGGATCGTCTCGACGCCCGAGCGGGCCGCCGAGGCGATCTACGACGCCGGCATCGGACGCCGACCGGAGCGCTACGTGCCGCGGCCCTACGCGCTGGCCGCGGCCATGCGCGTGCTGGTCCCCGGGCTCGTGCGGCGTGTGCTCGGCGGCGGCGCGGCGGCCGTGATGACCACGACTACCGGCGCCGACATGACCGAGCATCGCAACGGCGGCAGCGCGCCGGCTGCTCGGTGACGGGACGCCGGGAAGGCTTCGTCTCGCGCGTTCGGCCGGCTCAGGCGTCGAAGTCGCCCGCGAAGAGCGCGAATACGGCTCCCTGCGGGTCGGCGGCCACGGCGATCCGGCCGACGGCGATCTCGCGAGGGGCGTCGATTGCCCTGCCGCCGAGCTCTGCCAGCCTTCCGAGCGCCTGCTCGACGTCCTGCGCACCGAAGTACACGAGCCAGCCAGGCGGGGCGCCGGCTGCGGGGAGCGTGTGGATCCCACCCGCGTTCGCGTCGCCGTTGCGGATCGAGAGGTAGGGCGAATCAGCGCCCTCGAACGGCTCCGTGCGCCACCCGAAGAGGCCGCCGTAGAAGGACGACGAGCCCGCCGGGTCGGGTGAGGCGAGCTCGTTCCAGGTGGGAGCGCCGGGCGCGTTTACGACCTCCGCGCCGAAGTGCTCGCGTGGCTCCCAGATCTCGAAGTACGCGCCCTGGGGGTCCTGGATCACGGCCATTCTGCCCGCCTGCAGCACGTCAAACGGAGCCGCGTGCACGGTCGCCCCCAGCTCCGCTGCCCTGTCCGCCGCCGCGTCCGCGCTCTCCACGGAGACGTAGGAGTTCCACATCGGCGGCACGCCCGCGTCGCGCTGCTGGCCGGGCTGCTCGGTGATCGCTGCGACGTTGCGCCCCCGCAGCTGCATCATCGAGTAGACCGCGCCGTCGCCCACCGGCCGGTCATCGGCCTCCCATCCGAACAGGTCGCGGTAGAAGTCCTTCGCGGCCGCCTGATCGGAGGTGGTCAGTTCTACCCAGCAGAAGGTCCCCGGCGGATAGCCCGTGCGCTCGCCCACGCGGCGACGGTAGCGCATCACCTGCCCGCCCGCGCGCTGCCCGCTAGATTCGAACGGTGGCCTTCGAGGTGAGCATTCGAGAGGAGACGATCCGGCTCGGACAGCTGCTCAAGCTCGCCGGCCTGGCCTCGAGCGGGAGCGAGGCCAAGGCCATGCTCGCTCGCGAGCCGGCATGGGTGAACGGCGTGCGCGACTCGCGCCGCGGCCGCCAGCTACGCCCCGGGGACGAGGTTCGGATCGGCGAACACGAGCTGCTCGTCCGGTCGGAGCCTCGCACGGCCGCGCGACCCTAGTCCAGCCGAGCGACGACCGCGGGCTGGCGCGTGGGCGCCTCACTGCCGCCTAGGGGCTCGGAGGTGACCATCACCACCTTCACTCCGGCGACGCTCCCGGGCACGCCGACGTTCGCGCGACCGCCGGACCCCACCGTGAAAAGCGCATCGGTCGGCTGCGGAGCGCCGGCACGTTTGATCCATAGCTCGTAGACGCGGCCCGGACTGGGCTGTGGCATGCCGAGGAGCGTCAGTTCGGCGTGGGCACCGCTGATCCGCACGAAGCCCTTCGCCCCCGGCGCGAGCACCTGGGCGCGGATCACGCGCGGGGAGCTACGGCCGCCGCCGAGCACGATCGCGAGCGCGACCGCCAGCAGCGCAACGCCCGCGGCGAGGGGCGCCAGCAGCGGCCTCCAGCGAAACGTGGATCGGCGTCGCTCGCGCGCTCCGGAGGCCGCCGCGAGCCGTCTGGCCTCTGCGTTGACGTCGGCCATCACGCGGCTCTTGAGCGCCGGGGAAGCGGGACGGGCGGGCACCGCGACTGGCAGCGCGGCGGCGATCGCCGACAGCGCGGCGACCTCCTCGCGACAGATGGCGCACGTGCGCAGGTGCTCCACGAAGGCCTCGTGCTCGGCGTCTGTGAGGGCTCCAAGCACATACGGCGCGGCGTCGTCCGGGCAGAGGCCGTGGGTCGGATCCATGTGTGAGCTGTCCTCGTTCATTGGACCACCTCCGCGGGGTCGCCGAGCGCCATCCTCATCTTCGCCAGGCCGAGGCGCATTCGGCCCTTGATCGTGCCCACCGGCGTGTCGAGCATGGAGGCGATCTGGACGTGCGTGAGGCCCCCGAAGTAGGCGAGCTCGATGACGCGGCTCTGCTCGTCCGGCAGCTGGTCGAGCGCGTCGCGAATCTCATGCGCCTCATCGCGCCGCGCAGCCTCGACGTCCGTCAGCTCGGGCGCGGCCAGGCGCTCCTCGATCCCCTCGTCGCTCACGCGTCCGCGCTCGCGTACCGCCCGCCGGCGCAATGCGTCGATCCCCCGGTTGTGGACGATGCCGAGGGCCCAGGTACGAACGCTGCCGCGGTTGCGGTCGTATCGCGCGCCGCTGCGCCAGAGCGCTAGAAACGACTCCTGAACGACATCCTCGGCGAGCGCGCGCTGGCCGCACATGCGGTAGGCGAGCGAGAACGCGGCGTCGGCGTGACGGTCGTAGATGACCTCGAACGCGTCGGCGTGTCCACGCCGCACGAGCTGCATCAGGTCCTCGTCGGCGAGGTCGCGCAGGCCGCCGCCCGGACTCGCGTTCGCTGGGCGAAGAGGATTTAGCATCGCGGCCATTCTTACGCCGCGGCGGGACCCGCGGATCACACCGCGCTCGCGGCCCGGCTGTGGCTACGCCCCGACGTCGACCGTGGCGAGCTCGAGCTCGAACGCCGCCGCGAGCAGCTCGTAGGAGCGCCGGCGGTCCTCGTGCGAGTAAGTGATGTTGACCGCGATCACCTCGTCGGCACCGTACTCGGCGACGACCTCCTCGATCTGGGTTCGGACGCTCGCGGGCGCGCCGACGACGGTGCGCCTGCGCGGCGAGGTCCCGTCCCGGCGCGGATGGTCGGCGGCGAGAAAGCGCTCGGCCTCTTGCGGCGAGGGCACGGCGATCAGCTGTCCGCGGCGCAGGAGCGTGAACGCCATGCGCCCGCTGGCCGCGATCCGGCGGGCCTGCTCGTCGGTCTCAGCGCAGATCACCCACACCGCGACCGCCGTATAGGGATCTCGATCGGGATGGCCGTGAGCGACAAAGCGCTCGCGATAGCTCGCTGCGATCTCGGCACCCTGGGGGTTGATGAAGTCGGCGAACGCGTAGGGAAGTCCGAGCTCGCCTGCCCACGCCGCGCTCTGCGGGGAGGACCCGAGCAGCCAGGGCTCGGGTCGCTGGGGCCGTCCGGGAAGCGCGTCCGCGAGGTGCGCGAACGGATGCTCGTCGGGAAGCCGCCCCTCCAGATAGGCCAGCAGCTCGGCGAGCTGAGCGGGGAAGTCGTCGGGCGCCGGTCGCGTGCGATCGCGCTGAAGCGCGAAGGCGGTAAGGGGGTCGGTGCCGGCGGCCCGTCCCAACGCGAGGTCGATCCGGCCGGGAAACAGGCCGGCGAGCAGGCTGAACGTCTCGGCGACCTTGAACGGGCTGTAGTGGGGGAGCATCACGCCGCCGCTCCCGACCCTGATCCGCTCGGTCGCCGCCGCGATCGGTCCGATCAGGGCCTCGGGGCTCGGCCCGGCGAGCATCGGCCCGCCGTGGTGCTCGGCGACCCAGTAGCGGTGATAGCCGAGGCGGTCCGCTAGCTGCGCCAGGTCGATCGTGTTGCGCAGCGCCTGCGAGCCGCTCGAGCCTTCGGCGACCGGGGACTGGTCGAGCACCGAGAGTCGCAGTCTGCTCGCGTCCGGGCCCACAGGGCAAGCTTATGCAGCACCGTGCACGTCGCCCGGCGCGCACCTCGACGCTGTAGCCTTTGCTGTCACAGGAGGAGGCAGGCAGGCAGGCGCAATGTTGGAACCAACTCTCTTACGGGACCGGTCGCGGTCGGCCCAGATCGTGCTCGGCGGTGTCATCCCGGCGATCGTGGGCGCGGTGGCGGGAATCCTCCTCGGCGTCTCGACTGCGGGCTATTGGGCGATCGCGGTCGTCGCGGCGATCGGCGGCTTCCTCGCGGGGTTCGAGCATCAGGATGGATGGGGCGGCGCGGACCGCGGCGTAGTCGGCGGGGCGATCTACGGCGCCTCGCTTCTGATCGCTCACGCGATCGCCGGAACGCAGGCGAAAGTGTCGCTCGGCAGCTTCCCGCCCCTGCTGGCCGTGGTCACAGCGATCATCGGCATGTTCCTCGGCGCGGCCGGCGGCAAGCTCGCGCGGACGCAGCGCGACCGGCGCTCGGGGCCCGCCGAGAAGGAGGCCTGATGGGAGGACCGGCCGCGGAGGAGGAACCGGGCTACCACTTGTTCCTCGAGCCGCCCGAGATGCCCGTCGCGGCCAGCGCGCTGCGGCTGCTGATCTCCGACGAGGCGCATGAGCCCACGATCCGGAGCCTCGCGCGGGAGGTGCTCGCGCAGCTGCAGGAGGCACCGGGCGCGGAGCTGCTCACTGTGGAGCTGACCCCGCCGCAGATGAAGATCACGTACAGCGCCGTGAAGCTGCTGATGAACGATTCTCAGCGTGGCCAGGCCGACGAGCGCGAGCTCCTGCGAGGAATCCTCGCGAAGCTCCCCGACGAGCACACGATGCGCGCGATCCCACTGGATTAGGACCCACCCTCCCTCGGGCACGCGACCCGCAGCGAGGACTCGCACGACACGCTCACGCTGCAGCTGCTCGACCGCGTCCAGACGTCCGCTGGCGCGGTGCATAATGGCCGACATGCGTCACGCTGCTAGCAACAGCACGCGACCCTTCGTCGAGTAGCGCCGCGCGGGCGAGCGGATGATCGGCTTCGAGCATCAGGCGCTGTTCCATCGCGGCGAGGACGAGTTCCTCGCGGGAACGCTGCCCTTCATCGCGGGGGCGCTCGAGGCAGGCGAACCCGTGTTGGTCGCCGTCGCGCCGCGCCGCTGTGAGCTGCTCGCGGACGCGCTCGGCGCCGAGGCCAGCGAGGTGGTATTCGCCGACATGCACCGCCTCGGCTCCAACCCGGCGAGGATCATCCCCGCGTGGCGACGCTTCCTCGACGAGCACGATCCAGACGAGGGCCCCGTTCGCGGCATCGGCGAACCCGTCTGGGCGGGGCGAAGCGCGCCCGAGCTCGACGAGTGCGCCCGCGACGAGCGGCTGCTGAACGTCGCCTTCGACGACGGGCGCCCGTGGCGCCTGATGTGTCCCTACGATCTCGCCGAGCTCGACGCGCGCGAGATCTTGGCGGCCGAGGCCAGCCACCCGTTCACCGCGTGCGCGCACGGCGCACGCGAGAACGCGGGCTATGCGCCCCGGCACGACCCCTTCGCCGGCGAGGTGCCGCCGCCGCCCGCGGCGACGCGCGAGTTGCGGTTCGGCGCCGGCGAGCTCGGTGACGTTCGCGACACGGTCGCGGAGTGGGCAGCCGGGTTCCCGCTCACGCCCGAGCGCCGCAGCGATCTGGTGCTCGCCGTCAACGAGCTCGCTGCAAACAGCGTCATGCACGCCGGCGGCGCAGGCACGCTGGCGCTTTGGTCGCGGAACCACACGCTGATCTGCGAGATCAGGGACGCCGGCCAGCTCACCGTCCCGCTCGCTGGGCGAGTGCGGCCGGACGCAGCGCAGCTGAGCGGCCGGGGCCTGTGGATGGCCAACCAGGTCTGCGACCTCGTCCAGATCCGCTCATCGAAAGCCGCGGGCACGACGGTGCGAGTGCATATGCGCCTGCAGGCCGGCGGCTGAGTGGCGAACACGTCGTTCTCGCTGTTCGCAGCGATCGCCAGCGTGTTGATCGTCACGCTGTCGGCGATCGCCGGCGCGTGGCCTGTGACGGTCGTCTTCGGCCTGCTGGCGATCGGGTTCGTGGCGAGGGCCAGCGAGACCCACTGGCGTCGCGACCGCTAGCAGCTAGCTGCCGGTGAGCAGTCACGACCTTTGCGCTCGAGCGCCCCACGCTCTATCGGGTGGTCTTCAGCACCTACATTCCGGGCGGCAAGATCATGCCCCCGGGCGGGAAGGCGATACCCGCGGACGCGAACATGGACGACGTCGACCCGGGGCTGCGCCGATCGCTAGCGGCGCACCGCGCCTGCAACCGATCTTGCAGAACGCGAGGCACGGGCCCTGCCGTCGAGATATTCGTCGAAGCGCAGCCACCACTCCGAAAGGCACCCGCATACGGGGTCGATCTCCCGACGAGGCGCAAGTGCGTCTCGGGGAGCAGCAGACGAGATCGCGATGTCAAACAGCGAAAGCCCTCAGCCGAGCCCCGAGCAGGACGGCGCCAACGCGCCAGACGCCTCCGACGACGCCCAAGGCCGTCGGGCCGGCCACCCCCAGGGCGCGGCCCCCCAGCCGGACGCCACCGATGCGGCTCCCCAGCCGGACGCCGGCAGCGCGGCCCCCGAGCCGGACACGATCGGTGAGCCCCCCCAGCCCGTCAGCAGCGCGGCCCCGCAGCCGGACGCGATCGGTGAGACTCCCGAGGCGGACGGCAGCGGCGAGGCTCAGAGCACGGCGCTCCCCGCGAGCGCGATGCGCGCCAAGTCGGGCGGTGGCGGCGCGGGGCGAGCAACGTGGATCCTCGCCGCCGCGGTATGCGTCGCAGCCGGAGTCTCGGCTTCGGTGCTGGGCGCTCATAGCGTCGCGACCAAGAACGCGACCAAGGCCGAGCAGGCCTTCCACGCCAGCGCGGCCGGCGTCGCCTCCACGCTGAAGCTTTCGATCCAGCACGAGGAAGACCTCGTCGAGAACGCGAGCACCTTCTTCGCCAGCAATCCGCTCGCCTCGCAGACGGAATTCGCCACGTGGTCGCAGTGGGTCCGCACGCTGCGTCGCTACCCCGAGCTCGAGCGCATGGGGCTTGTGACGGTCGTGCCGGCCTCCGAACTCGCGGCCTTCCAGGCGCGCGTCGTCGGGAAGGTTCCCGCAGCTCCCGTCGCAGGTGGCGGATCGTCGGCTCCGGCGACCGGCTCGGCGCACGCCGGCGGCAGCGTCGGGCTGCTGCGCATAACCCCGCCCGGGGGGCGCCCCTACTACTGCCTGGCCAGTGCGGAAATCGTGCGCAGCCCAGCGCGCCGCGCACGCCTGGGCCTCGACTACTGCGCCAGGATGCCGACGCTGCTGCTCTCGCGCGACTCCGGCACGGCGAGCTATGCGCCGGTGTCGGCCACGCGCGCCGGCCAGCTCAACGTGGACACGCCGATCTTCCGGGGTAGCGCGCCCGCCTCGGGCCCGGCGGGGCGCACCGGCTCGTTCGTGGGCTGGCTGCGCGAGGTGCTCGTGCCCGGCGTCGTGCTGGAAGAGGCGCTGCGCGGGCACCCGGGCGTCGCGGTACGGCTGAGCTACAAGCGCGGCACGTCGAACGCGACATTCGCGCTCGGCACGCCACAGACGGGAGCGCCAAGCGCGACGACAAGCCTCCACGAGGGCTGGACGGTCGAGAGCTTCGGCGCGCCGGTCAGCTCCGACGTGCTGTCCGACCCCGAAGCACGCGGCCTGCTGATCGCGGGCTGCCTGCTGAGCCTTCTGCTCGGCGTTCTGATCTACGTGCTCGGCTCGGGCCGGCCCGGCGGCGCCGCCCCCAGGCGCCCAGGCGCCCCGCGCGGCCAGCGCTCTCCCGGCGACGGCCTCTATGACGAGCTCACCGGTGTTCCCGGCCGCGCGCTCACGCTCGACCGCGCCGAGCGCACGGTCGCGCGTGCCGGGCGCCAATCGGGCATGCTCGCAGGCGCGCTCTTGATCGACGTCGACTGGTTCAGCGACGTAAACGAGAGGTTCGGCCGCGCCGCGGGCGACCAGCTGCTGCAGATCGTCGCCGAGCGCCTCGACGAGGTCGTTCGCACGGAGGACAGCCTCGGGCGGATGGAAGGCGATCGCTTCGCGATCATCGTCGAATCGGTGGCTCGCGGAGTGCGCCTGGACTCGCTGGCCAGGCGCGTGATCGAGGCGCTGCACGAGCCCATCGGGATCGACGACTTCGGACCGAGCTTCCACTTGACAGCAAGCATCGGCGTGGCCTACGGCCGCTACACCAGCCACGAGCAGATGCTGCACGACGCCGAGCTCGCCCTGCGTGCGTCGAAGACGGCCGGCAAGGACCGCTACACGCTCTTCAACGCCAACATGCGCGCGGTGATCGAGGACCGCGGCGTGCTCGAGGCCGAGCTCAACGCCGCGCTTCGCGAGAGCCAGTTCTTCATGCTCTACCAGCCGATCTGCGACCTGCGCACGCGCAAGGTCATCGGCCTGGAGGCGATGATCCGCTGGCAGCACCCCAAGCAGGGAGTGCTGCTGCCGTCCGATTTCATCCCGCTCGCGGAGGAAACCGGCCTGATCGTCCCGATCGGGCGCTGGGCGTTGCAGGAGGCGTGCGGCCGCGCGGCCGCGTGGGAGGTCGCCGGACACCGCGTCGCCGTGGGCGTGCAGGTGTCCGCCAACCAGTTCAACCGCGACGGCTTCGCGACCGACGTCCTGCGCGCGCTGCAGCAGTCGGGCGTCGAGCCGTCGCTGGTCACGCTCGAGCTCGACGAGACCACGATCATGAGCGACGCGGCCGTCGCGACCGAGCGTATGCACGAGCTCAAGGGCCTCGGCGTGCAGATCGCGATCGACAACTTCGGCAGCGGCTACGCCTATCGCTCCGACCTGCAGCGCATGCCGATCGACTACCTCAAGGTCGACCGCGGCTCGCTCGCGGCCTCCGAGGACGAGGACTATCGCCACTGGCTGCTCGAGGCGATTCTCGTGTTCGGGCGCGATCTGTCGCTGACAGTGGTCGCCAAGGGCATCGAGACCGCCGAGCAGGTCGACGCCCTGCAGACGATGGGCTGCACGCTCGCGCAGGGGCACTTCTTCGGCGAGCCCGCCCCCGGCGATGCGCTCGAGCGTCTGTTCGCAGGTGGCGTGAGCACTGTGCGCGCCACCTCGACGGGCATGAACGACTGAGCTCCCGAGGCGAGGGCCACGGACATCTAGCCGCTGGCCCGGTGCGCGTGCGTGCGCTATCTTCTGCGCGTCAGATGGAGCCCTGACGGCGGGTCCAAGGACCTCCGGACCGCCCACCTCTAAGACAAGGGCTGATGGCTCCTTTCGCGAACCTTACTCGACGCGAGAGGAGATGCTTTGGTGCTGCAGAACCCGGATCGACGTGAGCTCGCGGCGATCTTCATCGGTGGGGCGGGCGGAGCACTGCTGCGCGTGTGGATCGGCCGCGAACTGGGAGGGGCGGGCGACGGCTGGCCGTGGGCGACGTTCCTGATCAACGTCGCTGGGTCGCTGCTGCTCGGCTACCTCGTCACCCGCCTGCAGGAGCGCCTGCCCCAGTCGACATACCCTCGTCCGCTGCTGTGCACCGGATTCTGCGGCGCGTTCACGACCTTCTCGACGATGCAGGTCGAGATCTTGAAGATGCTCGAATACGACCACTACGCCCTGGCGGCGGGCTATGCGGGAGCGAGCGTCGCGCTCGGATATCTCGCGCTGGGAATCGCGACGGCGGCCGTTCGGCGCACGAGGGCGATTGCATGAGCGCCTGGGTGTGGGTCGGCGTCGCGCTCCTCGGGGGGCTCGGCGCGAGCGCGCGCTTCGTGCTGGACGGCGCGCTCAGCACGCGCTCGAGTGGGTCCTTCCCGGTGGGTACGTTCGCGATCAACATCACTGGCGCGATGCTGCTCGGCCTGCTCGCGGGGCTCGAGGCCACGGGCGCGACGCTCGTGCTGGTGGGCACCGCTACGCTCGGCTCCTATACGACGTTCTCTACGTGGATGCTCGAGTCCCACCGGCTGACCGAGGATGCCGACGTCGCAGGAGCAACGCTGAACGTGCTCGCGAGCCTCGCCGTCGGCATCGGCGCTGCGGCGATCGGCCGGGCGATAGGCGCGCACGCGTGAACGAGGAGTGCCTCGCGCTCACCACCTACTTCGGCGAGCGCGACCGCACCGAGGAGAGGCTGCTCGGGGATGAGCTGCTCGATCTCTACGGCGAGCACGGTCTGCGTGCCAGCGTGTTGCTGCGGGGCTCGGAGGGCTTCGGGCGCCTACATCACCTTCACACCGATCGTCTGCTGACGCTCTCGGAGGACCTGCCTGTCGTCTCGATCGCGGTGGACCGGCGCGAGCGCGTCGAATCGGTGCTCGCGGAGGTGCTCTCGATCAAGCGGCGAGGGCTCGTGACGCTCGAGCGCGCGCGGCTGCTGAGTGGCGAGGACGTCGCCTCGGCGCGGCTGGGGCGCGAGCTCCACGCGGCGACGAAGCTGACGGTCTACGTGGGACGTCGGGAGCGAGTCGGCCGTGCGCCGGCGTTCACAGCGGTCACCGACCTGCTGCGCCGACATGGGGTCGCCGGCGCGACCGTGCTGCTCGGCGTCGACGGCACTCGCGGCGGGCGCCGCTACCGAGCGCGGTTCTTCGCGCGCAACGCCGAGGTGCCGATGATGATCCTCGCCGTCGGCCGCGGCGCGAGCATTGCGAGGGCCCTGCAGGAGCTCGCCGGCATGCTGCGCGAGCCGCTGCTCACGCTGGAGCGGGTACAGCTGTGCAAGCGCGACGGCGTGCTACTCGCCAGGCCGCACGAGCTGCCCTCCGTCGACGCGCGCGGGCTCAGCCTGTGGCAGAAGCTCACGGTCTACAGCTCCCAGGCCGCGACCCACGAGGGCCACCCGATCAACCTCCAGATCATCCGACGGCTGCGCGAATCGGACGCCGCCGGCGCGACCAGCGTTCGCGGCGTCTGGGGCTACCATGGCGGGCATCGGCCTCACGGCGAACGACTCCTGCAGGTCCGTCGTCACGTGCCGGTGGTGACCACGGTGATCGATACGCCCGAGCGCGCCGCCCGCGCCTTCGATGCGATCGACGAGCTGACGCGCGTACACGGCCTCGTCACGAGCGAGATGGTGCCGGCGGCCGCCGCCATCAGCGCCGAGGAGCGCCACGGCGGCACGCGGCTGGCAGCTCACGATTACTAGCTCCGGCGCCCCGCGTTCTGAGACCGCGGTGCGCCGGAGCACTGGCGCCACTAGTGGACCAGAACGGGCTGCGACACGGGCTCGGTGCTGACGCGGGTGCCGGGGGCGAACAGCAGACCCGCGACGAGAGCGCCGAGCGCGAAGATTCCGGCCGACCACATGAACGCGGTCGTGTAGCCGTGCACAGTCGCCGCGGCGATCAGGGCCGGCGTGGGGCGCGCGCCGCCGATGAACCCGGTGACCGCGCTGGCGGCGACGGTGCTCAGCAGCGCCACGCCGACGGACCCGCCGATCTGTTGGTTGGCGTTGACCATCGCCGAGGCCACGCCGGCGTCCTGGGTGGCGACGCCGAGCGTGGCTGTGGCCATCGCGGGGGCGAAGATGAGGCCGAACCCGGCGCCCATGACGGCCAGCGACGGCAGCACGTCCACTAGGTAGCTCGAGTGCACGCCGATGCCCGTCAGATAGAGCATTCCTCCAGCGCCGAGGAGCATGCCGATGACGATCAGCGGGCGGGGACCCACGCGCGGCACCAGGCGCGTGCTCGCCAGTCCCGCGGAGATGATGATCGTGGCGGTCATCGGCAGGAAGGCGACGCCGTTGAGGATCGGCGAGAAGCCGAGGTTCTGCTGCATGTAGTAGGTCAGGAACATGAACACCGCGAAGATGGCCGCGGCGGCGATGCCGATCGAGAGAAACGCTGCTCCCCGGTTGCGGTCGGTCACCACGCGCAGCGGCAGCAGCGGGTGCGAGGCGTGTCGCTCGATCAGCACGAAGGCGCCCAGCAGCGCGGCCGCGGCCGCCAGGAAGGCCACCGTGATCGAGTTCCCCCAGCTCGTCGTCTGCGCGTGGTTGAGCCCGTAGACGAGCGAGAACACCCCACCGGAGACGGTCACGATGCCGGGGATGTCGAAGCGCGGGCGCTCGCTCGGGCGCTGGTTGACGAGCAGCGCGAGCGCGCCCACGGTCGCGATGACCGCGAAGATGATGTTGATGTACATCGTGAAGCGCCAGTCGAGCACCTGCGTCAGCGCGCCTCCGAGCAGCAGGCCAATCGACGCGCCCGACCCGGCGATCGCCCCGTAGAGGCCGAAGGCCCGCGCGCGCTCGCCGGCGTCGGTGAACGTTGTCGTCAGCAGCGAGAGCGCGGCCGGAGCGAGCAGCGCGCCGAAGGCCCCCTGGATGGCGCGCGCGCCGACGAGAATGTCGAAGCTCTGCGCCGCGCCGCCGAAGGCCGACGCCGCGGCGAACCCGAGCAGCCCGACGATGAACGTCCACTTGCGTCCGAAGAAATCGCTGATACGACCACCGAGCAGCAGCAGGCTGCCGAACGCGAGCGCGTATGCGGTGATCACCCACTGGCGGTTGTCGTTCGTGAAGTGCAACGCCCTCTGCGCCGAGGGCAGCGCGATGTTGACGACCGTGGCGTCGAGCACGACCATCAGCTGGGCGATCCCGACGACGGCGAGGATCAGCCAGCGTCGCTCGTGGTGGGGGTTTGTGTGAGCCATGCCGTGCCTCCGAAAGTGGATATCGCTTATCGACTTCTCGTAGACTAGGGGATGAAGCGGATCTTGTCAATCCACTTAGATAAGGATTCTCCACATGGACATCCGTCTTCCGCTTAGCTACACTTGACACATGGCAGCGACTGTTGAGCGACCGCTGAGAAAGGACGCCGAGCGCAACCGCCGGCGGATCCTGGACGCGGCGGCGGAGCTGTTCGCAGAGCGCGGCCTCGGCGTGACGCTCAACGATGTCGCCCACCACGCCGACGTCGGCGTCGGCACCGTCTATCGGCGCTTCCCCGACAAGGAGCTGCTGATCGACGCCCTCTTCGAGGAGCGGGTCGAGGAGATGCTCGCGCTCGCGGAGCGCTCGCTCGGCGACCCCGATCCCTGGCACGGCCTCGCCTCGTTCCTCGAGCAAGGCCTCGAGCTGCAGGCCCGCGACATGGGCCTCAAGCAGCTGCTGCTGGGCACGCCGCAGGGGTGCGCGCGCGTGGGAGGAGTGCGCGAGCGGCTGCTTCCGATCGTGACCGCCCTTGTGACCCGTGCGAGGGACGCCGGACAGCTGCGCGCGGACATCGAGCCCGAGGATCTCGCGGTCACGCAATGGATGCTGGGCACCGTCGTCGACTACGGCCGCGAGGTCAGGCCCGAGCTCTGGCGGCGCTATCTGTATCTGCTGCTGCGGGCGATCCGCGCCGAGCCGACCCCCGCTGAGGCTTTGCCGGTCGAGGCGCTGACCCAGGCCGAGCTCGACACGCTGTTCTCCTCGGGGGCGCTCACCAGGAGCTGAGGCACGAGGGCGGCGCGGATTTCCGGGCCCTCGTGAGAGTGCTTCAGCGCAGCACGGAGGAGTGCGCCACGCCCGCGTCGCTCCAGCGCACCGTCGCGCCGTTGTCCTCGAGCGATTTCCGGTCGACGGGGCCGGGGTCGAGCGTCCGCTGTCCGCTGGAGTCCTCCGCGAACAGAGCCTCGGCACCCGACGATCCCGGTGCGATCCAGGCGATCCAGCCCGCCGGGGTCACGACCAACGCCATCGGCGGCGGGGGAGGTTCGGGCGTCTGCGGTTCGACGCTCGTGCGGATTCGGCCGTTGCGCAAGTCGACGCTCCCAAACAGCGTCCGGCCGCAGCCGGTTGCGCCGGCGCTTTCGTAGTCGGCGCACACGGTCGACCGCCAGCCGAGGTAGAAAGCCGCGTAGGGCCCCGCGAACGTCGTGATCACTTCAGACGGCAGGTCGCCGTCTTCGAATTCGTACAGCTGCACGGGAGCGCGGTAGCGGCTGATGCACCCGTACAGCGCGTGCGGCGCGCCGTACTTGAAATCGGTCGGGCCGGTCTGGCGCACGAACAGCACGTGCGGGCCCGACCGCCCGAGCACCTCGCGTCGCGGAGGCGCGCACCGTCCCGCGCGGGCAAGGCGCCCGTGAGCGGCGGCGGACGCCCGGGCCGGGGTGACGGTCGACGCGCTCGCCACGCATACGATCGCGGCAAGCGACCACGTGATCCACCTCGGCGCTGCTCGCGCGGCGCGGCGCGGACTGCTCGCAGGCGGTGCCGTCGACATTTGCCTAGTAAACACCGCTGCCGGCCGAAACACGCGGAACACCTCGTCGCACGTGCGACACGCGGATCATGCGCCCGCGGTCACGGCCTTCAGCTCGAGCAGCGACTCGCGGACGAGTTGGCCGAAGTCCTGCTGGTTGTCTTCGTTGACCCAGCGCTCGAAGGTGATCTTGAAGACGGCGATCCCTGCCTCGGCCGCCAGATCCGCGGCCGGATCGCCGACGCCGCGCCGCCGCAATGCGTCGGCGATCGCGGCAGCGAGCGATGCGAGCTTGATCAGCTCGCGCTCTTGGAGCTCTGCGTTGGCGGCGATGATGCGCTGCCGCTGTCGGGCGAACTCGCGGCGTTCCGCGAACAGAGGACCTGCGGTCTGGAGGGCAGCGGCGACGGCATCGATCGGCGCCAGGGCACCAGGCGCATCGGCGACCGCGTTCACGAGCAGCTCCTGCAGTGCGCCGGCGCCGTCGAATAGGACCTCCCGCTTGTCGGCGAAGTACCGGAAGAACGTTCGCTCGGTGAGTCCCGCTCGCGCGGCGATGTCCGCGACAGTGGTCTGCTCGAACCCGCGCTCGCTGTAGAGCTCCATCGCCGCTCGTTCGAGCCGGCCGCGCGCGTCTGGTTCCCATCGCACCATCGACCGATCATATGTGATGGCAGTGTCTGACATCGCCTGCTAGGGTGATGACAGCAACTGACATCGGTTTCTCTCGCGCAACCCCTGCGGCGAGACCACCGACCTACTCGGAGGTTTCTCTCATGCGTGTTTTCGTCACCGGCGCGTCCGGTTGGATCGGCTCCGCGGTCGTTCCCGAGCTCATCGGCGCGGGCCATCAGGTCATCGGGCTCGCCCGCTCGGACGCCTCGGCCGAGGCCCTCACCGCCGCCGGAGCAGAGGTGCATCGCGGCACTCTCGACGACCTCGACGGCCTGCGTGCCGCCGCGGCCGCGTCCGACGGCGTGATCCACCTCGCGTTCAAGCACGACCTCGCGTTCACGGGGGACTACCACGGGGCTGTCGAGGCCGATCGCCTCGCCATCGAGACGTTCGGCGAGGCGCTCGCGGGCTCTGATCGACCGCTCCTGATCGCATCCGGGACGCTCGGACTCGCGCCGGGGCGGGTCGCGACAGAGCAGGACGGCCACGGCTCCGACTCGGCCGCGCACCTCGGCGTAGCGGCGGGCCGGCTGGCCAATGCGGAGCTGACGCTCTCGCTCTCCCCCAGCGGCGTCCGCTCCTCCGTCGTGCGACTGCCTCCCACCGTTCACGGCGACGGGGACAACGGCTTCATGGCGCTGCTCGTCGGCATCGCCCGCGACAAGGGCGTCTCCGGCTACCTCGGCGACGGGTCCAACCGCTGGCCCGCCGTGCACCGGCTCGATGCCGGGCCCCTCTTCCGCTTGGCGCTGGAGAGCGCCCCGGCGGGATCGACGATGCACGCGGTCGGCGAGCAGGGCGTGCCGATCCGTGACATCGCCGAGGTGCTCGGGCGCCATCTCGACGTTCAGGTGGCCGCGGTCTCGGCCGAGGACGCGGGCAGGCACTTCGGCTTCCTCGCCGGCTTCCTCGGCGTGGACGGCCCGGCCTCGAGCGCGCGCACCCGCGAGCTCTTGGGATGGCAGCCGACGCACCCCGGCCTGATCGACGATCTCGACGAAGGGCACTACTTCCGCGACCCATCCGCATGACCGGCAGCGCGGCTGGGACGCATGCGGTCGGCTCGCGACGTCGCCTATCAGCACGGCGCGGCCTTGGTGGGCGAACCGCTGTATGAAACGACCAGTGAGGCGAAAGCATCATCCTTCACACCGGCGTTCTATGTCGCGGCGGAGGTGCTCTCATAGGCGCCTTGATAGGCCTGGCCACTGATCGTCGCCGTCGTGCAACTGAAACGCGAGCGATCGCGCCACAGGTGACCCTGGTATGTCAGAGACACCGGGGTCGCCTGGACCGTCCGTGTGTGAGCACGATCATAGGCTCATAAACTCCGATCACGCCCTCACAATGCTGGCATCTCAGTCCTGGGTTCACGGTGGATTGGCCGCGTGGTGCGGATCGACGAGGGCTGATCGTCGCCCTCTGTCGCGGTGTGGCTCGCCTGCACGATCTCCGGCCTGGTGGTGCGTTCCAGCGAGGGGATCGACCGGCTCTCGACCTCCAAGTAGGGTGTCGCGAAGCGGATGACCGTTCGCTCCGTCTTCGGATGTCTCGGCACTTTCGCCATGCGTGACCTCCGCCAAGGCCCCCGCGAGTAAGGACGGGCCCTGCTTGTGAACGGCGTTCCTGTCGCTTTGGACGAAACAGCCCGTGAGGTCAACGAGAGGCAGGTCCTGCCCGCCGGGAGCCTGCGCGAGAGAATCGAAGCAGTAGCGGCCGATAACGGCCCTACTGGCGAGCCTACTCCTTTTTCGACCCCTGAACGGACCAATTTCTAGGTAACCGTCCCACTGTAGGCGGGAGGGGTCGGCTCGCGCGGATTGGGGCTCGCCTGGCGGCGAGCGTGCTCCGCGAGGTATGCGTCGCGATGGGTGCCGCCCTTTCGCAAGGACCATCCTGACGGAGTAGTCGACCGAGGCGGTCGGTCGAGGGATCTCGAGGATCTCGTTTGCACGCGACGAAGTCAGAGGGGGGTCTTTCGGGCGTTCCGCCCGAACGTCGCGACCAGCCACCCGCGTTCATCGACATCGCCACATTCGGCAAGGAAGCTGACGCCTGCGCCAAGCACCTCGCCAAGGGTCGGGAGATCGCGGTAACCGGACGGCTCGTGTACCAGCAGTGGGAGACCGAGACCGGCGAGAAGCGCTCAAAGCACGAGGCGATCGGGCAGGTCCAGTTTGGGTCCGGCGGAAACCATGTTCCGCCGGGGAGGACCGGGGCTGATGCCTAGACAGCCGATCGACACCAGTCAGCCGCTCGGTGCGCACGTGCCGGGCGGCTCCCGGCGATCGGACTGGACGCGGCCGGCGAGCTCGACCAGGACGCAACCTAAGGATCTGCGCGGCGAGCCTCCGATCCTCATCCGTGAAGAGTCGTCGAGCCGGCTCGTCGGCGTTCAAGACCATGTCCTCGAACGACAGGTCCAGACGGTCGGCCTCCATCAACGCGTTCCAGCCCTCCGAGTCGCCGGTCTTGCGCAACACGCTCTTGACGTTTTCCACACTCGACCGGCGTGCGGTTAGCTACCGGCTTGTCTCATGTCCGCACACCGCCGCCAGCTCCGGGCGCGGAACCCGTGAAGGCCGCCCGTGGGCTCTAGCAAGCCGATTGCCAGGCGAATCCTTGGCGCTAAAGGGTTCCGTCCGACGCGGTTAGCGGGTCATGGCGCGGGCTTGCGCGCGGCCACGAACTGCGCCAGGCCGGACACGCGCTGCCGGACGTCGGTGAGGCCGCGGGCTCTCAGTGCGCGCGTGAGCTCATCGCGCGCGAACATGCGCACGCCGGTGACGCTCTTGACGAACGGGCTGGTAATGGCGGCGGGCACGGGACCCCGGTTGCAGCTCGAAAGCAGCGCGACCCGACCGCCCGGCGCCAGCACGCGCGCGATTTCATCGATGGCTCGCATAGGGCGCTCGATCAGGTAGAGTGCAGCGAAGCAGCAGACGGCGTCGAAGCTGGCGTCTCGGAAGGGCAACGCGCAGGCGTCCCCCCGCAGGTAGGCGACATTGTCGGCGTCAGTTTCCTGCACGGCGCGTGCCAGCATCGTCCTCGACGCGTCAAGGCCGATGACCAAGCCGTCACCCGCGGCGCGGGCGAAGCTGCGTGTGAAGTTGCCCGGGCCGCAGGCCACGTCCAGCACCTGCTCGCCACCCGCGAGGGCGAGCATCTCGAGCGCGATACGGTGCTCGCCACGCATGCCAGGCCCCGCCGCGCCCATCAGCAGGCGTCCACCGAGCGGGCGCCACAGCCGCTCATAGATCAGGGGCAGCGCGTCGCTGTCCATCCAACGCTGGCCCGGGTGTGGGCCGGTTGGGTCCTCGTCGCCGAGCAGATCGAGATAGCCGTCCTGCAGCTGCAGACGGGCGGGCGCCGAATTCAACAAATCGAGTGTGCGATCGATCGAAACGGGTGCGGACACGCTGCTCATCGGCACCTGATCACCGTCGGGACGGGAGAGCGCGTGAATCGACCCGCATTACCGTCACCACGAGTATCTCCACACTGGACCCGAGATCATCTCGCGTTGGCTCGGGCGGTCGACGTCGTCGTCGCGGCCAGAGTGCGTGAGGGGCTGGACTTTGTGGGCTTGGCTTTCGCCGGGTGCCTCGGCGCCTTTGACGAGATCAGTGCGCGTAGCTCGGCGAAGCCTTCCTCCACTCCCTCCGCGAGGACGTGCAGGTCGGGCGTGGAGTCACGGTCCGCGCTGAGGCCGAGCACGACGCCGCCGTTGTAGGAGATGATTGCGATGCCGACCGCGTGTCCTGCTGCGAGCGGAACCAGCGGGTGGTCCTCGCGCAGCGCGGCACCGAACGCGTACAGCGGGATCTGGGGCCCCGGTACGTTGGTGATCGTCACGTTGAACAGGCGCGTGGCGTACAGCGAGCGCGCGATCAGCGCGTGCAGCAGCGGCGGGGCGAGCGCAGTGAGCTCGATTATCGTGTCAGCGCCGAGCGCGGCGTTCGACGACTTCAGCTTGCGCGTGCGCTCGACGATCTTGCGCAGGCGCGCGGATGCGTCGGGCTCGGCGACCGGGAGCTCCACGAACAGCGAGCTGATGCGGTTGCCGAGCGCGAGCTGCTCCGAGGCGCCGCGGACGTTCATCGGGACCATCGCGCGCAGACCGTCGGACGGAGGCGGCTCACGACGCGAGAGCAACAGCCGGCGCAGACCGGTCGTGCAGGCCGCGAGCACGATGTCGTTGACTGAGCCCCCGAGCTCGTGCGCAATCGCCTTGATCTCTGGCAGCGAGGCGCGCACGATCTCAAACCTGCGCGTGGCCCCGATCGGAACATTGAGGCTGGTGCAGGGTGCTGCGATCACCTCGTCGCGCAGGAACAGCTCGGCCAGGGAGCGCGACTTCTCGAGTGTCTCGCGAGGGTGCAGCGCCGCGCGCATGCCGGCCACCGCCGCGCGGGTGCCCGTCCTCGCCAGTTCCGCAACCGCGTCCGGCGGATGTGGGACGAGCTCTGGCCAGTGCGAGTGCGTCTCATCCACCGCCGAGGAGGCAGCGGTGGGGGGTGCGGTCGGCTCGCCGTCGAAGAGCAGGTGCATTACGTCGACTGACCCAACACCGTCGACAAGGGAGTGGTGAGTCTTCGTTGCCAGCGCCCAGTGACCGTGCTCAAGCCCCTCGACCAGCACCATCTCCCACAGCGGGCGCGTGCGATCGAGGCGGTGTGAAAAGAAGTCCGCCGCCCATTCGCACAGCTCGGCGTCGCCGCCAGGCGCGGGCAGCGCCGCATGATGCACGTGGTTGCGGATATCGAACCGGGGATCGTCCACCCAACGTGGCCAAGTCAGCCCGCCCGTTCGCTGCGAGGAGAGCCTCTGTGAGAAGCGTGGAAGCAAGGTCAGGCGCGAGGCGATGTCCGTGCACACTGCCTCGAGTGCTGGGACGGTTCCATCTGGCAGCGGATCGAATACCAGCACGCCACCGATGTGCATGGTCGCGCCCTCGTCCATCTGCTCGAGCTCAAGGAACGTTGCATCCAATGCGGTCAGCTGGTCGGACATCGCCGCCAAGCAGCCTACGCTGCCCGCCCATCGCTGCCATCGGCAGCAACGGGCAAACCATCTCCGTGGTAATCCACAGTGCCCGCCCGAGCGGCTCGACGCGCGTCACGCCGGACGCGGCAGCTCACGGGTGGCGGCTCAGCCGCCGCCGCGGAGATCCAAGAGCGATTCGACGCGCCGCTGTTCCTGCCCCTACCACGTCGGCGACACGCCTGCTCGCCGAGCGTTGCGAGAGCCAACCAGCCCCGAGACCACGCTTGCGCTCTGGACGAGCTCCAGGCGTCTCGCCGGGCGCGCTGTCACCTTCGACCGGCTTACGGTCGACGCATGCGGATCAGGCCGACTCGAAGAGACGGCTTCGTTTCGAGTCGAGGTGCACGCTCACGGGCTCGGTGAGCCTAGGCTCAGCGCCGGCAAACTGAGCGGAGGACCTCCGTGATTTCCCCCACGCATGTTTGTGGCTTTCTGCGGTTGAACGCGGACGCGTCACGGCATTACCGTGGCAGCGTCTCTGGGCGGTTGGGAGGTGTGCCCACGCCCGTTCTTCCTGTATCGATTCACCCGGGATCGAAACCCGACTGCCAAAGGAGACTCGGGCCCTGATTAGCGGCATCCCACAACAGCAAAGCCAAGCGCAGCTCGGCAACTCGGATGGTCGCGCGGACGAGGTGGTTCTGGCTCGTTTCCCGTGGCTGACTAACCGTCGGATCGTCTTCTTCGTATTGGGTTGGATGCTCCTGTTCGGGGTGATCAGCGCGTTCATCTCCAATCCGTTCCAGAGCGAGCCGAGCGCGACCGCGAGCCCGAACTACTGGCACGTGATGTTCCTTCACGGCCTGCTGATCGGTATGGTCGCGCTCGGCGCACTGGTGGCCTGCCAGGTGTTCGAGCTTCAGTCGAAACACGTGCGGGTGTGGATCGCGCTCGGGGCGCTTGCCGCGACGATCCCGGTCGCGATCGGGGGCATCTTCGACAAGGCTGTACCTGGCTACGAGGTGCCGATGTGGATCCAGATCGTCGGCTTCTTCGCGCTCGATGAGATCCTGTTGAGCTTGCTGGTCGGGTTCGTGCTCGAGCACCGGCGCCGCGCGCCCGTGTCTCGTACGCTGCCGTTCCTGGGCGCGACGGTTGCCACTGCCTCGTTGCTCGTGGCCGCGGTGATGGGACATCTCGCTGGCTGGCTGCTGGAGTTCGGGCTCACGCCGGGGGCCCTGCGTTCGTTCGCCAAATCGATCGGCTACACCAAGGCGAGTGACTGGTCCACCGCGCTGATCGGGTCGCACTCGCACCAGATCGCAGTCGCGTCGATGGCGCTGATCGTGACGCTCCTCGCGCGCCAGTTCGGCTACGGGAGCCTCAGCAAGGGCCCACGTCGGGTCGCGCAGGCTGGGCTGATCATGGTCCCGATCGGCGTGGTCGCAATGAGCTACGTGTACGTGCGCGCGGGCTTCAGCACCTGGGCGCCGCCGGCCTGGTTCAAGTCCCACGGCGGTACGAACGGGATCGCCAGCGACGACGTGATCACCGGCGTGTTCGTGATGTTCGCCGGACTTCTCGTTGTGGGATCGTTGGTGGTCGGCAAGCTGGCTTCGCTCACTCGCTGGCCCGTGCGCGCGGCGGCGGTGTCGTCATGGGTACTCAGCTTCGCCACCGTCGCCATCGCCGGCTACACGATTGAGCTCAACGAGACCCACTTCGGCGCCGGCGACCCCCACGCCAAGGGGGCTGCCAATGACGCCGTGTTCACGTGGCTTCACCAAGACCTCGGGCTGTTCCTGCTGCCCACCCTGGCGCTCGTGATGGTGGTGGTCGAGCGGCTCGTCGCCTCCCGCCACCACGGCTTCATCGGGCGGGCGATCATCACTGGGACATCGATCGGGTTTATCGGCTCGGTCGTGTACGTGTTCGTGGACACTGCACGGCATGGACCTGGCTACGTGATCACCTCGATCGGGCTGGCGATCGTAGGTGCCACGCTCCTGGCGACGATCTGGTGGGGAACGATTCGCACTGGCTCGCCGCGACCGCTGGGAGCCCCAGGCGGCTCAGCCCCGGCACATCCTGTGCCCGGCACAAGCGCCTGATCGCTCTCCCCGACAGTGTCGCATCGCGACAAATGCGAGCGTCCCAGCGGCCGCGTGGCGTTCGCTCGCTACTGGTGTGGACGACCTGGGGGACCGGTGCTGACGACCGGAAGACGACTACTTTGACGACGCGATGCAGCAGCCTCGGGGCTGTGGGCCCCCGTGCTTGTACTCGTCCGCTGGAGGAGCGATCGAGCTGTCTGGTGAGACGACTACTTTCACGCGAAAGTGACAGTAGGGTATCTTTCGTCCACGCCTTGGCGGCGATCGGCCGAAGCGCATCGAGATCCTCCACGCGGATGGGTGTCGTCGCCGCACAGCGATCGACACGAAGGGATCGACACATGGCCAAGCCGTTCAGCGTCACTCTCTCGATGCGCGAGGCTCCCCCGGAGGCCCAAGATCGCGCAGCAGCCGCGCTCAAGAAGCCCGCGCGCTCCGTGGGCCTTCGTCTGAAGAAGCGCGGGGAGGGCCAGCTCGACTACCGACCGCCGGTGGGGTTCCCCTTCCTTGTCAATCTCTGGCGCCATCTCGACCGTGAGCGGATGACGGTGAGCTTCGACCCGCCCGAAGCTGGCGAGCCGGGCGGGACCCATGTCACGATCAGCGGAGGCGTCTCGCGCGGCAAGCAGCCGCTCGCCGCCAACCCCGAGCACTGGTCGGAAGCGCTCGGGGCATCGCCGAGCGAGTAGGCCGTCGGCGCGAGAGCGCTTGTCGAATGAGCGAGCGAGCGGCGAATAGGAGCCCCGATGCCTGCTAATGCGTCCGTGCATCCCCAGGGCAGTGCCGATGCGCCGGTGATCGACGTGCGCGGCCTGTGCAAGTCATACGACGAGCGCGAGGTGGTACGTGGGATCGACCTGCAGGTGAGTCGCGGAGAGGTGTTCGCCTTCCTGGGGCCGAACGGCGCGGGCAAGACCACCACCGTCGAGATCCTCGAGGGCTACCGCCCGCGCAGCGGTGGCGAGGTGAGCGTGCTCGGGCTCGATCCCGTCGACGCGAACCACGACTGGCGATCGCGCATCGGGCTGGTGTTGCAATCGTGCACGATGCCCCCCGAGCTGACCGTGCACGAGCTGGTGGAGGCGTATGCGGGCTACTACCCGCACCCCCGCGGCGTCGCGGAAACGATCGACCTCGTGGGCCTCGCCGGCCAGGAGGACGCGCGCACCACCCAGCTCTCGGGCGGCCAGCTGCGGCGGCTCGACGTCGGGCTTGCTCTGATCGGCGATCCAGAGCTCGTGTTCCTCGACGAGCCCACCACCGGCTTCGACCCGTCGGCGCGCCACCACGCGTGGGAGGTGATCGCGAACCTACGGAGCCTAGGCAAGACGATCTTCTTGACGACGCACTACATGGACGAGGCGCAGGCGCTCGCGGACCGCGTCGCGGTGATCGCCGCGGGCAGGATCGTCGCGGAGGGCACGCCGCAGACGCTCGGCGGCCGCGACCGCGCCCTCAGCGACGTTTCGTTCACCCTGCCGGCCGGCACAGGCATCGCCGAGCTCCCCGACCAGCTGGTGGCGATCGCGGAGTTGCGCGACGGGCGCGTGCACATCGCAGCGGCCGAGCCGGCGCGCATGCTGTATGCGCTCACCGGCTGGGCGCTGGCGCGTCGCGATGACCTCGGCGACCTGACGGTGGCCCGGCCGTCGCTTGAGGACGTCTACCTCAAGCTCACGGAGGACCAATGAGCCCAGCCGAGCATCTGGCGGTGGGGCGGGCGTGACGGGCGCGGCGCTGTTCGCGCACCAGTTCCGCATCGACCTGCTGCGGTTCTGGCGCAACCCCCAGTCGCGCTACTTCACTGTGCTGCTGCCGATCGTGTTTCTCGTGATCTTCGCGGCGATCTTCAAGGGGACGACGGTCGTCGAAGGCAAGACGATCAAGCTGACCACCTTCTACGTGCCGGGGATCATGACGATGGGCATCATCTCCGCGACGTATGTCAACCTGACGGTGTCCGTCGTCACGCAACGCGAGAGGGGCGAGCTCAAGCGGCTGCGTGGGACTCCGCTGCCGGCGCGTGTCGTGATCTCCAGCCGCGCGGGCGTGGGCGTCGTGGTGGCGCTCGTGATGTCGGCGCTGATGCTGCTGATCGGCGACGTCGCCTACGGCGTGGCGATTCCCTCAGCGATGGTCGCGCTGCTGCTTGCAATCGTGGTCGGCGCCACGGCGTTCGCCTGCCTCGCGTTCGCGGTCTCCACGCAGATCCGAGCGACCGACGCGGCCGCGCCGGTCACCAACCTGAGCGTGCTGCCGCTGTACTTCATCTCCGGCGTATTCGTGCCCAATACACAGATACCGACTTTCCTGCGCGACATCGCCGAGGTCTTCCCGATCTACCACCTCGCCAAAGCACTGCGCGAGCCGTTCATCGCATCGCACGGAGCCGCGATCGCCGGCACCGACCTGCTCGTGCTCGGGGCCTGGGGCATCGGCGCCCTGCTGTTTGCTGCGCGCATGTTCCGCTGGTCACCGAGCGAGGGCGTCTGACGTGGGGCGCCGCGCCACCGGCGCTCGATCGGCTCGGCCTAGCCGTCCGCCCGCTGGCCGCGATCGCCGACGCGCTCCGAGATCGGCTCGCGGAGGCGCTGGTCAGCGATCCCTGAGGCCGGTTCTCCGGCTCTTGGGCACGGCGGTGAGGCGCACGGGCGTCGAGCTTGCGCCCCGGTACTCGCCATCACCGTTCCAGTCGGCGTCGAACGAGATCGTGTGTTCGACCTCCTCTGGCGTGACTGAGAAACCTCCGTGGGGGGTTGATGATCTCCTCGTTGCTTACTCCTCCCGCGTGGTCGGCGGACGGCCCAGATCTGTGCGATGCTCTCCCAGTGTCGGGGTCGTATTCAAAGCCGGCCGGTTGGGAGCGGCTCTTTTGGGGTGTCGTGGAGCGCTCGACGAACCCGATCGCGGTGTTCGATAAGCGAGGCTCCCATCTCGCCGTGAATGCGGCGACGTGCGAGTTCTTCGGCGTGTCGCGCGATGAGTTTGACCAATCACAACTCGGCTATCTGCTGACGCCGGCGGAGCACTCAACGCTGGATGACGAGTGGCGCCAGCTCTGGGCTAAGCGCGACTTATCCGGCGTACGCGTCTTCACGCGCGCAGACGGCTCGCATGTCCGGCTGCAGTATGCCGCCCGAACCGCCGTCGTGGACGGGCGACGAGTTGCCGTCGTCGTGATCATCAGACAAAAGCGAGCACATGAGTTCGCGCCTGTTGGGCAGGCCGGCGAGCTGACTCGCCGCGAGCGCGAAGTTGTCTCCTTGGTCGCGCTCGGTCTGACCAGCCCCGAGATAGCCGAGAAGCTATGCATTTCGGAGGCGACTGTGCGCACCCACGTCAGGAACAGCATGGCAAAGCTGGGTGCTAGGACCCGAGCGCATCTGGTGGCCATCGCGCTCGCAGACCGCCATATCGTGGCCTCGCCCCCAACGCCGGCACCGGTACCTCATTCGTAGAGCCCTTCTCTGCCGCATAAGCGGCGCTCGCATTCATGGGGAACCCAGCGGCGCGGGACCGCTCGGCTAGCGGTGGTGCGTCGTACAAACGGGTGATCTTTCGGTCGGGATCGCGCCCTAGCGGCGGCGCAGCGTCTGCCCACGGGTACGGTGTCGAGCGTTGAACTACGCGCGCGGTTCACGCGTGCGTTTCGTCGCGTCATCTGAGGAGGGAGAAACAGTTGTCTCGTAAAACCAAGACCGCCGCGGTCGCCGCTGCCTCGGCAGCGCTGTTCTTGGCGGCAGCAGGTCCGTCCTGGGCATCCGCCGCGTCGGGAGCCTCGAACCCCGGCACCCCCACCCCGCGGGCAGCGGGGTCTCAGTCTGATGCCGGACTTTTCCAGGTCGGGACCTCGGTCGTGAACATCTCACCCAACAAACCGATGGCCGATGGTGGCTACGGGTCGGACTACATCGTCACGGGCGGAGTTCACGATCCGCTGCAGGTGCGGGCGTTCTTCGTCGGCCATGGCAAGCAGGCCGTCGTCTTCGTGAGCGTCGACTCTCAGGGCTGGTTTGCCGAATACCAGTCACCGAACATGGGCGACGGAGGCGACGACGCGCGTGCGGACGCGGCCGCTGCCCTTGCTGCTCGAGGCTACGAAGTTACCGCGTCCAACATCGTTCTTTCCACCACGCACGACCACGCCGCCCCGACGCTCATGGGTCTCTGGGGCCACACGTACCCGGGATACCTGCACCACGTCAAGGAAGCGGCGGTCCATGCCGTCCTCAACGCTGCGTCCCACACGCACGAAGCGGAACTCTGGTCGGCGACGGGCACGATCCACGGGCTGGTCTCGCAGCTTCAGGGAACCGATCAGACGGCCGGGTTCTCGGTCGACGATCAGCTCCCGATCCTGTGGGCGCGTCAGCCCGGCACCGGTGCGACGATCGCCACGTACGCCGACGTGCCGGTGCACGCCGACGAATACGATCCGACTGTGGCCGGCAACAACCAGTGGAGTGCCGACTACCCCGGTTGGGTCCGCAATCGCCTCGCCCAGGTGCTCGGCGGTAGCGCTGTGGTAGCGGTCGGCACGCTCGGCAGGCAGGAGACCATCGGCAACACACCTCACTACTCCGAGGTCGAAGAGCAGGGTCGTTTCGTCACAAATGCCATTGTCGGCGCGCTCACCCACGCGCGCCCCATCGCCGACACGACGCTGGCGGCCGACAACACGCCGTTCACGACCGAAGCCACGAACACCGGTCTGTTGGCAGCGATGTCGTGCAACCACCCCAACGGGCCAATCGGTTGCCCAGGCCCGCTCAGCGAGCCCAAGAGCAACCATGGCCAGGGCACCTGGAACTGGGAAGCGGTCGGCGGCATCTTCACGATCAACCGCTCGCTGGAAGCGCCGTACTTCAACATCAACGGAGAAGAAGAATTC
>DATFZM010000011.1:0-41120 GCA_035314465.1 Solirubrobacteraceae bacterium
GATCTACGGCAGCTCACTCGAGCGAGCCGCGGCGCTCCCGCTCTATCTCGAGCGCTACAACTTCAGGCGACCACACGGCTCCCTCAGCCACCAACCGCCCGCGTCACGGCTGACCAACGTCTTTGGGAACTACACCTAGCCCTCCCGCGGGGGCAGCTCGCCGTCGTAGTAGTCGACGAGATCGGCGATGCGGAACATGCTCTGCAGCCCCCCGCCCCGCGACAGGCGCTCGAACGCGCCGAGCTTGCCCGAGTCCGGGTAGATGACCACGTCCGGATCCCCCTGCGTGCTGAGCGCGATGAAGCGCACGGTCTCGGCGCTGCGGTTGACGAGCTGGTGTCCCCCGCGCTCGCCACGCGGGAACGAGACGACCTCACCGCGGGCGAGCTCGCGCCAGCCCTCGGGCGTACGCAGCCTGAGCACGCCGTCGAGCACGATCACGAGCTCCTCGTCGGTGAGGTGGTAGTGGTACGGGTAGGCCGCTTCGCCGGGCAGCACCTCCCACAGGCTGATGCCGAGCCGCTCGCTGCCGGCCTGGCGGCCGATGCGCGCGCGTCGCGCGCGAAAGCCGGGCTGCTCGCGCGCTTCGTCGAAGCTCGGCTCGCCGATGTTGGGCACCGTGGCAGCCTAGCCGCCGGCGGTGGCGTGGCATGATTGCGCGCGCGGTGGCCACGATCACCCTCAGCCACAAGCAGTACGAGAAGGAGCTCGTGCGTCTGCAGACCGAGCTGGTCTACATGCAGGAGTGGATCGTGGCGCGGGGAGAGCGCCTCGTCGTCCTCTTCGAGGGCCGCGATACGGCCGGCAAGGACGGCGTGATCAGGCGCATCACGATGTATCTAAACCCGCGCACGTGCAGGGTCGTCGCGGTTCCCACCCCGGGCGAGCGCGAACGCTCGCAGTGGTTCTTCCAGCGCTACGTCGCGCATCTGCCCGCGGGCGGCGAAATCGTGCTGTTCGACCGCAGCTGGTACAACCGCGCCGGCGTCGAGCGGGTGATGGGCTATTGCACCGATGAGCAGTACGAAGAGTTCCTGCGCTTCTGCCCGCAGTTCGAGCAGGCGCTGCATAACGACGGGGTCATGCTGCTGAAGTACTGGCTCTCAGTCAGCGACGAAGAGCAAGAGCGGCGCTTTCAGAATCGGCTCTCCAACCCCCGCAAGCGCTGGAAGTTCTCCGTCACGGACCTGCAGGCACGCGCGCGCTGGGTCGACTACGCCGAAGCCAAGGACAGGATGTTTGCCTACACCGACACCGACGCGAGCCCGTGGTTCGTCGTCGAGGCCGACGACAAGCGCACGGCGCGCCTGAACCTGATCAGCGACCTGCTCTCGCGGGTGCCCTACGAGCGCGTGCGCGACGTCGAGAAGATCAAGCTGCCGGCGCGCCAGCGTCGTCGCTACGTGCGCCCCCCGAAGGCCAAGGAGCGGCTCGTGAAGGCGCGCTACAGCGTGAGCGGCTGAAGTTCATACGAGCGTCCAGATCTCGGGCCTGAAGCTTGGCCCCGCGCGATCGCTGCCCGAAAGGGACGACATGGATTGCCCGAATAGGGAAGACGAACTGCCCGGGGCGGGCAGGGGGAGCGGAGAGCGGGCCGCGGAGTTCAGCGGCCGTGCGTACGTTGGGGCGCCGGCCGGCGCTGATCCGTCGCCAATCGGACAGCAGCGGCTCATCTCCGCATCCGCGCTCGAGAAACTGGTTGCCGGCCCGCCGCGGTACACGCCGCAGCGGGCCGACGAGCGGGCGCTGAGGTGCGTCTCCTCGGGCTATCTTTCGCACGGATGCTCGTGCGAGGCCGAGATACCGGCAAAGGTCGTCGTGGCCGCATGGGCGCGCGAGCGCACCAGCGGCCGCCACGACCGATTCTTCAAGCTTGTCTGGGGCGCGCCGCTGATGGCGGCCTGAGACGATCGCGGGTGATGAGATGCGTCCCCGCATCCCAGCGACGCGGACGCGGCGCGAGCGTCGTGCGCCGGGCGTTTCGCTGAGTCGCCGCTCGCTTGCCTGCGCGCCTGCTTGCCTGCTTGTGCCCTTCAGGGCGCGCCCTTCAGGGCGCACCCGCCAGGGTGTCCTTCCGAAGGGAGGGCGCGCCTGCTTGCATACACGCGTCAGCGTGAGCCCTTCGGGGTGCGCGGGCCCTGCGCGACCGGTCTTGCACGCGTTGACGGCGTGCGCTCACCCGCCTACGCTCGGAGAGCGTTGTCAAAGTGAGCAGCGTGCAAGCAGTCACGGACGACGCGTCAGCGTTCAAGGAGGGACGAGCATGGAAGCATCGAGGGCAGACCGGCGGCGAGTGCTCCGCCGTGCGCGCAGGGACGTTGCGGCTCACTGGCAGGGCGCGGCGCTGATCACGGCGCTCGCGGCCGGCGACGTGGCCTATCGGCTGCTGATGCGCGAGCCGCTGCGACGCGCCCTGGGGATCGAAACCCGGCGCGCCTAAAACGAGCGGCGCCGCGTCGCGGCGCCGTCGAGGGGGCCTCGCGGCCGGCTGCGGGAACGGGGGCGCAGCCGGCGCGAGCGCGCTCGGCTAACCGCGCGCGAACCGCATGGGCGCGACAATCAGATGCTGCGCGGCGCCACGGTCGGCGCCACGCGCGTGGCGCGCACCGCCGGATAGAGCCCGGCCAGGGCGCGTCGTCGACGAGCAACAGACGATGCCCGGATGCTCGCGCCCGAACATGAAAGGAAGCTGACCGCTCGGCGTCGGGATCGCCGAAGGCAGAGAGGGGGCCCAGAGGCTCTCAGGAGTGCCCGAAACGGACCTCGGGCAGGATCCGCCTCGCCCATCGCGGCAGGTACCAGGCCCGGCGGCCCATGACGCGTAGCAGCACCGGAAGCAGCAGCAGCCGGATCAACGCCGCGTCGAGCAGCACGGCCGTGCCAAGGATGACGCCCATCTCCTTCGGCGGCAGCGGGCCGGAGAGCGCGAACGTGAAGAACACGGCGACCATCACCGCGGCCGCGGCGAAGATCACGCGGCCTGAGTGTGCGACGCCGCCGACCATCGCCTCGTGGGGATCGTGGCTGCGGTCCCAGTGCTCCTTCGCGCTCGAGAGCAGGAAGACGGTGTAGTCCATCGAGATCGCGAAGATCATCGCGAAGAAGAACACCGGCCCCCACGCGTCGAGGAAGCCCTGCGGCTGGAAGCCGAGCAGCGCGTGCAGGTCGCCGTCCTGGAAGATCCACTTCGCGACTCCGAAGGCGGCGCCGGTCGCCAGCAGGTTCGTGAGCACGCCGGCGGCCGCGACAAGCGGAGCCTGCAGCGCGAACAGGAGCAGCAGGAACCCGAGCGCGATCACGACGCCGATCACGAGCCAGGTCTTCTGCGAGAGAAGCCGTTGCAGGTCGTGGTTTTCTGCGACCGCGCCGCCGAGGAGCGTGCCGGCCGGAAGCTCGCCGCGCAGGCGCTCGACCGTTTCACCGACGGCCGGGTTCGAGGGGTCCTGGCGGGGGATCGCGGTGATGAGGTCGAGTCCCCCGGCGCCACGTTGTGGCGGCATGACCCGCGCCACGCCGGGGTCGGCGTCGGCGAGGCGGACCACCTCGGCCGTGTCGGCGGCCGGCGCGATGATCTGCAGCGGACCGTTGGATCCCTCCCCGATGGCGGCCTGCACCTGCTGGTAGCCGACGCGCGAGGAGTCGCCGGGCGGCACCACCTTGATCGACGGCATAGAGGTCTTCAGCTCGGTGACGGGAAAGGCCAGTACCAGCAGCACGATCAGTGCCGGGATCCCATAGAGGGCGGGGTGGCGCCACAGCCGCTCGCCCCAGGCCGCAAAGCGCGGGGAGCGGTGCTCGCCGGAGCGCGCCCACGGAAGGGCAAGCCTGTCGACGTTCGGGCCGATCCGGCCCAGCACGGCGGGCAGCAGCGTCAGCGTCGCCGCCAGCACGAAGATCACCGCAAGCATGATCCCCAGGCTCATGCTGCGGAACGCCGGGCTCGGCACGAGCATCACCGCCGTCAGCGAGATCAGCACTGTGACACCGCTGAACAGGACCGCCTTGCCGGCGGTGTCCATCGTGACCGCTACGGCCTCCTCCGGGTCGAGGCGCTCGCCGACCATCGCGCCGCGGAAGCGGTAGACGACGAACAGCGCATAGTCGATGCCGAGCGCGAGGGCGAACATGAGCGCGAAGTTCATCGCCCAGATCGAGATCGGCGTGAGCAGCGTGCCGAGGTAGAGCAGGCCCGCGGCGCACAGGAGACCGACCATCGTCAGCATCAGCGGGAGCCCCGCCGCGACGAGCGAGCCGAAGGCGAGCAGCATGATCGCGAGCGTCACCGGCCACGAGATGACCTCGGACCTCAGCATCGCCGATCGGTTGGCAGCGTTGAAGTCGGACCACATGCCCGCCGCGCCCGTGAGGTTGACGACCACGGTCCCGGACGAGAGGCGGTACAGCGGTCCCTCGAGCTTGCCGGCCGCAGCCACCATCTCGTTCGGGCTCTTCGCCGCGCCGGCCTCAACGATCGCCGTATGGCCGTCCGGCGAGATCGACACCCCGGAGACGGGAGCCACGACGGTGCGCACCGCGGCGTTGGAGCGAAGCAAGCGCTCCACGCGCGCTGTGACCGCCTTGAAGGCCGGCCCGGAGGCGAGTTCCGTGGGCGAGTAGACGACGGTTACCAACCCGTAGCTGCCAAGGCCGGCGAAGTCCGCTTCGACCAGCTTGCGCGCCTGCGCCGACTGCGACCCGCTCGCTTCCCAGCCGGCGCCCGAGAGCGCGGTCTCGACTTTGGGGGCGAAGAACCCCAGCGCGACGGCTACCGCCAGCCACACGCACAGCACGGTTTTGAAGTGAGTTGCGGTATAGCGGCCGAGGCGACCGATCGGGCCGACCCTCGTCCGCGCTGCAGACGGAGCCTCGGCGACGAGGCGACGGCTCGGGGCAGCGCTCGCGACGCTCACGAGCTCGCCGCCTGGGCCAGGAGCAGGTGGGGAACGGTCACGGAGATCATCGCCGCGAGCATAACACAACTATATCGTTGTATGCTACTGTAATTGTATGAGTGGCCGCCCCGGATGGAGCTCGCGTAGTTGAGGCGGAGGCGATCGGCGCTGGCGAGCGCGACGATCAATCGTGAGAGAGACAAGGAGAACGACGATGGCCATGACCGCAACAGCCCGCCGTGTCGGCAAGGGCCTCGAGCACGAGGTGCTCGTCAACGGGCGCCACACGATCACCACCGACGAGCCCGAGCGCTTGGGCGGCGGCGACCGTGGACCGGCTCCGCATGAGCTGCTCGCCGCGACGTTGGCCGCGTGCGTGGCGACGATGGTGGCCTCCTACGCGCAGAATCGCGGTTGGGAGATCGGGCAGGCGAGCGCGGACGTGAGCTACGACACCGACGGCTCCCCGCGCCGGCTCGTGGTCGAGCTGCACCTACCCGCCTCGCTGTCGGTGGAGCAGCGCAAGCGCCTGGAGCGGGTCGCGGCGACGTGCCCCGTGCGGCGCGCGCTCGAAGAGGGCTTCAGCTTCGAGGAGCGCACGATCTACGAGGCCGCGCCCGGACTCGCCGCATAGCCGCGCAGCGCCGGCCGAGCGCAGCGCGGGGGGATAGGCTGCCCTGGAATCCACGACCGGGAGGACGAGCATGCCCGAGCCCCCCACCCTGTTCGTTTGCCATGGCGACGAAGGCGGACCGCGGATGCATCCCTGTCGTCGCGTGCAGGAGGCGCTGCGGGCGGCGAACATCGACTACGAGAAGGTGGTCGCCGTTCATGGCAGCCCTATCCCGTTCCTGCGCAAAGGCTCGCGCGAGGAGCTGCGCGAGGCGACCGGCGACACGAAGGTGCCCGCGTTGAAGCTCGCCGACGGGACGGTGCTGACGCACTCGCGCGCGATCTTCGCGTGGATCGAGGAGCAGAAGCGCTCCGCGGTCCCCAGCGCCGGCTGAGCTCCTAGGTGCCCGAAAGCGCCCTCAGCGGGCGCATACGCGCCACGCGCCAGGCCGGGTAGATCCCTCCGAGTACGCCGATCGCGACGCCGACGAGCAGCCCGCGCCCGAGCCCCCACGCGGTGATCGAGGGTGACACGTACGCGCTCACGCCCAGCGCTTTGACGAGCAGGCCCCCGCCGATCACGCCGATCAGCAGGCCCGCGCACGCCCCGAGAACGCTCACGGCGACTCCTTCGCCGAGGATCAGAGCAGCGACACGGGACGGCGCCCATCCGATCGTGCTGAGCAGGCCGAGCTCGCTCTGACGTTCGATGATCGACATCGCCATCGTGTTGACGACGCTGAGCGCACCGAGCAGCAGCGCTATCACCACGATCACGAGGATCGCCTTGGAGATGAGCGTGCCGTTGGCGCCAACGCGCAGGGCCTGTTCGGGATCGCTGATCACCTGGGTGCCGGGGAACGCGTTCTCGATCGCCCGCGCGGCCGCGCCCGCCCGCACGCGCGGCGCGAGCTGGACGACGACGTCCGTCTCCTCCCCCGTGCGGCCGGTGAGCTGTTGGGCGGCGGCGAGGCCGAGCACCGCACCGGAGTCCTCGAAGAGGATGCCCGAGTGGTATACGCCCGCGATTCGATAGGGGCGTCCGTGGACGACGAGCTGCCCGCCGGGGCGCCGACGCAACTGCGCCGCGAGGCGGTCGCCGACGAGGATTTCCTGCGCCGAGCCGGGGCGGTGACCGGAGACCACGACGAGGCTCTGCGAGAAGAACCCGTTCGGCTGTGCGCCGAAGACGATCGCCGCATCAGCTCCCTTGACGGCTTCGACGACCAACAGAAGGGGCGTGGCACGGGCGACCTCGGGGCGCGCGGCGAGGCGGCCGACGAGCGCTTCGGGCAGCAGCGAGGCGGTCGGTTCGGACACGTTGGCCTGGAAGACGCCGAGGCCTGAGCCGCCGAGGTGGACGAATCCGGCCGCGGTCTGCTGCAGCCCGCGCGTGAACGACAGCAGCGCGACGATCATCGCGATCCCAACAGCGATCCCCGACGCCGTGAACACGGTCCGCGCCGGGCGCCGAAACAGGTTGGTGGAGATGATCGCGTACATGGGCCCGCCCCGCTCAGCCGACGAGCGACTCGGTGGCGGAGTCGATGTGACCGTCGATGAGCGTGACCGAGCGATCGGCGCGCACGCCCACGGCGTGGTCGTAGGTGACGAGCAGCAGCGTCATCCCGAGCTGCTCGCGAAGACCGAAGAGCAGATCGAGGACTCGTTCGGAGGTCGTGCTGTCGAGCGCGCCGGTCGGCTCATCGGCGAGCAGCAGGCGCGGCTCGTTGGCCAGCGCTCGCGCGACGGCGACGCGCTGGCGCTCACCGCCGGAGAGCTCCGCGGGACGGTGCTCGGCGCGATCGGAGAGGCCGACGGCCTCGAGCAGCTCGAGCGCGCGGCGGCGGCGGGCCCCGCGATGCACGCCCGCACCGATGAGGGCGACTTCGACGTTTGCTCTCGCGGTCAGCGCGGGAAGCAGGAGATGGCTCTGGAAGACGAACCCCACCACCTCACGACGCGCCCGCGCCGGGTTGCGCCCCGTCCACAGGGGCAACCGGTCGAGCAGCACGCGGCCCCTGTCGGGCTGCTCGAGCCCCCCGATCAGCGCCATCAGGGTGCTCTTGCCAGAGCCCGAACGTCCGCTCACCGCGACCGCCTCACCCGGCGCGACGTGCAGCGACACGTCCCGCAGGGCCGCGATCCGCCCGAAGCTCTTGCTGACGCCCTCGACCAGCACCTCGACACCGGCGGGCTTGCTCACTGGCGCACCTGAACGGGATAGTCCAGGTCGATGCTGACCCCGCCGGAGGTGACCACGGCGCGGAACGTGAGCGGATAGCCGACCGCCGTGGAGGGCCACATGAGGACGTCGGAGAAGTGCCCCACGAAGACGTAATGCGAGCGGTGCGCGACGACGGCCCCGGCGTAGAGGTACTCATAGCCGATGCTCGCATGAGCCGGGCGACCGTTCGCCGTCACCGTCACGTGTATCGGCCACCCCTGTTCGACCTTGGGGCTATGCGTGCCGGCCCGCATCGTGGCGGTGATCCCCGCGACGGAGCCGGTCACGATCCCGGTCCCGATCACCCTCCCCGACGCGGCGGCGGCCGGCGGCGCCGTCGCTCCAGAGCTGCTGCTGGAGGTCGGAGCAGGCGTCGAGCTGCGCGTCGAGGGCCCCGAGGATCCGCCGCAACCGGCCACGGCGAGGACTCCCAGCACCATGGCCGGGCGGAGCAGCGTCGCAGCTGATCGGTATGTGCGCACAGCCAGAATCTAGGTCACGGCGTCCCGCGCGCAAGGCTAACCCGCTCGAGGACGTGTTGAGAGCCCAGCCCAGTTTGCCCCACGACTCGGATCGTTCCTCCAGAGCCGCCCGCGGACGCGGGCGAGGCTCACGTCAGCTAGCGCCGGCGTGCAGATCCAGCCACTGGATCGCGAGCCTCGCCACCTGCTCGAGCGCACCCGGCTCCTCGAAGAGGTGTCCGGCGCCGTCGACCACCGCGAGCTCGCACTCGCAACGCATGCTCCGCTGCGTCTCGCGGTTGAGCTCGAGCACGAGATGATCCAAGCCACCGGCGATCAACAGCGTCGCGGCGCGCACCGCGCCGAGCCCGATCGCCAGATCCGTCCGCCCGCCGCGCGAGATCACCGCTCTGACCCGATCGCCGAGCTCGCCGGCCGCGGTGAGGGCGGCAGCGGCTCCCGTGCTGGCGCCGAAGTACGCGAGCGGCAGACCGGCGCAGCGCTCCTGCGCCGCGAGCCATCCGCTGACCGCCACCAGCCGCGAGGCGAGAAGCCGAATGTCGAAGACCTTCTCGCGCTCGGCCTCCTCCTGCGGCGTGAGCAGGTCGAACAGCAGCGTCGCGTGGCCGGCGTCGTTGAGCGCGCGCGCGACGGCGCGGTTGCGCGGGCTCAGGCGGCTCGAGCCGCTGCCGTGCGCGAACGCGACGACGCTTCGAGCGTTCGGAGGTACGACGAGATCGCCCCGCAGGGGAGCTCCGAGCCCGACGTCGAAGTGCATCGCGGAGGCGACCGATGCAGCCTGCGGCGCCTGCGCCGCACCGCCGCGCGCGGCCTGCTCGAGCGCTCTCACGACCTCCTCGTCGGAAGTCGGTCGAAAGTCGCGGTACCAGAGGCCGACGGCCCACAGATCCCGGGGCATCTCCACGCACACGATCTCATCGGCCTCGCTGCGCAGGGCGCGAACCGACTCGGGGGCCGCTACGGGCACCGCGAGGATCACGCGCTCCGCGCCGCGCCGGCGCAACGAGCGAATCGCGGCCTGGGCCGTGCGGCCGGTCGCCAGACCGTCGTCGACGAGAATCGTGGTTCGGCCGGCGAGCGGGGTGGCCGCTCCTGATCCCCGATAGTCGCGGCTGCGCTGCGAGAGCTCGCTCTCCGCGCGCTCGATCAGAGCCCGCACGTCGGCGTCCGAGAGCTCGAGTGCGTGAACCGCGTCGAGGCTGAGCACGTGCACGCCGCCCTCGGCGACGGCCCCGATCGCGTACTCGGGGTTCATCGGCGCGCCGACCTTCCGCACGAGCACGACGTCGAGCGGCGCGTGCAGGGCGCGCGCCACCTCGGCGGCGACGGGCACGCCGCCACGCGGGATGCCCACGACGACGGGCTGCTCACCTTGCAGCGGCTCGAGCTTGGCCGCGAGCCTGCGCCCGGCATCGCGACGATCCCTGAAGGCACCTTCTGCGGGCTCGAGCGCGGGAGGATCCTCGAGCATCGTGACCGCGTCAGCCGGATGCCGGTCGTCAGCCGGATGCCGGTCGGGCTTCCCGGGCTTCCTGCTCATCGTGCTACGCGCCCCCCGCACCACGCGCGGGGAGAGGATTGCGTGTGATGTGGGAGGACGCGTGCATTGAGGCCTCTGCTGTCGGTGATCGCCTCGTCCAGACGTCGATTCCGCTGCGCGCGTATCAAGCAAAGCGCGAGACTGCGCGCCGCACATCGGGGATCTTCCGTGAATCCGGGCAGC
This sequence comes from Solirubrobacteraceae bacterium, assembly GCA_035314465.1. Classification (GTDB taxonomy): domain Bacteria; phylum Actinomycetota; class Thermoleophilia; order Solirubrobacterales; family Solirubrobacteraceae; genus Palsa-744. The sequence continues at coordinate 9,937 of DATFZM010000011.1, forward strand.
AAACTACGGACGCCGACGGCCTCGCAGTCTCCGAGAGGACCGCCGCGGAGAGCGCCCCGACTAGGGGCGCCGGCCAGTGTCCGCTCGGGGCCCGCCGGCGAGCGGATCGAGGCTGTCCCGCGGGCCCGCGTCGAGCCGGCCGTCGCCCGCTACCCCTCGCCGACCTACTCCTCGCGTATGTCCGCGACGTGCGCGGACGTGATGCGGATCACCGCCGCGGGAGCGACTGTAACCGAGTGGCGATGATCGCCGGCCGGGCAAACGATCCTCGCCTGCACGGCGAGCGCCCGATCGAAAACCTCGGCCGAGGGCACCATCGGCCCGAACGGCGGCACCGCGCCCGCTTCCAAGGTCGGGAAGTCCCGCGCTATCTCCTCCTCGCTGGCCAGTCGCAAGTGGCGACTTGCACCCAACAGCTCGCGCAGCTTGTGGAGGTCGAGCCTGTCGGCGGCCGAGATTGCAACGATCACGTACGCGTCACCGTCGTGCAGCACGATCGTCTTGGCCGTCTGCTCGCGCGACCAGCCCAGCTCGTCGGCTTCGGCGCTCGCGCTCGAAACCGGCCGGTGCTCGATCACCTCATATGACACGCCTGCTCCCTCGAGAAACGCTGCGATCTCCTTGACGCGCGTGCCCACCACCATCGCGGAGGACCCTTTATCAGTCATCTCGAATCTCCTATGTGTTGGGCTTCGGGCGAATGCCTGCTTGCCGGTTATCTGCCTCGTGAAGCTACGCTGGGGCGTGCCGGACCGCATTGGGGGAAACCACGATCTCGGGATCGGCTTTCCACCGCTACGAGCGCGATCGACTCGCGGGACCCGAGGCGGACCTAGCCGCGGCGAGTCTGCTGAGGAGGGGGTCCCTGTGGCGCTCAGCCGAACGTGAGCTCCGCGCCGCGGACGAGCGCGAGCACCGGGCCGACGGCGCGCTCGATCTGCTCGCGCTCGTCCGCGCCCACGCGCAAGTGCCCGACGGGGGTGTCGGCCCGCGAGGCGATCACCAACAGGTCGGCCTCCTCGGAGGTGAGCACGGCGCCGAGCGCGTGCGCGAGGCTCTTCGCGGTCGCCTGCGCCGCCTCGTCGTCGTGCTCGTCGTAGAGCGCAACCGTGCCGATGCTCTGCTCGACCGGCTCGCGTCGCAGGCCCGCAGGCGCGAGCGCGAGCGAGCAGCTCACGCCGAGATCGAGCAGCTGCTCGGCGGTGTGCGGCACCTCGACGTGCCCCGGCGGCGAGCGGTAGCTGGACCCGAACGCGATCACCTCGGCGCCCAGCTCGGTCGCGAGCTCAGCCAGCCCCTCTGCGGTCGAGCGGTTGACGATCACGTACTGGCCGACGTGGGACCCATCGAACTCGTCGGCGCCGACGGCGAGCAGGTGCTCGGCCTGTGCCTGGGCCTCTTGCTCGCGTCGGGAATCGGGCTCGGCGGCGTGGCGCACATAGGCAAGCGAGACCTGAGCCCCGGCCTTCGCGAACAGCCGCCCCAGCGCAAGCGCGTCGCGGTCGTTGCGGGTCCCGTCGTAAGAAACGATCACACGTGCCATGGCGTCTCCTCGCTGCCCCGAAGTCCTCGAAGGCGCCATCGCCCACCCCCGACGCGCCAGTGGCGCGAATCTTGCCACGCTCGGCTCCGGGCGATCTTGGACAGCAGTCCAGGATCCTCGTGCGCGCCTCGACCCGAGTCGAATCGGCGCGAGTCGCATCGTGGGCGATCGCCCCGCCAGCTCATTCCACGATGGGTGAATGGCTGCATCGGGGCAGGAGGCCTCACCGCTCTCGGTCGCTGTCAGATCCCGCCTCGAGCAGCGTGCCACCCCACTCCTCTGGCGCCACGTCGCCCAGCGTCTGCGAGAACGTCCATTGGTGGCCGGCGAGATCCTCCGCGGTGTACTGGCGCTCGCCGTAGGGGAAGTCGGTCGGCTCCATCACGACGCGCGCGCCCTGCTGGCGGGCATGCTCGCAATGCGCACGCGCGTCGTCCACTCGCACCAGCACGCTGTGCGTGACCTCGCCGGCGCGCGGCTGCCTGCGCTCGTTGCGCGCTTCGCCCACGATCACCGCGGCGTCGGCGACGCTGAGCTGCGAGCGGTGGCGCTCACCGATGCGCAGCCGCTCGCGGAACCCGAACGCGGCGCTGAGCCACTCGACCGCAGCGCGCACGTCGGGATAGATCAGGACGGGGACGACGGTGGCATGCGGAATGGATCGGTTCGATCGCATCGTGTGCGCCAGGGTACATCCGCCCGGGCGGGTCCGGACTTTGCAAGACTCGCTCGAGCGCGATGTCGATGACGACCGCAAAGAGCCCTCGCAGCGTGCAGGAGACTGTCCAGCGGGCCCTCGCCGCGCTGGAGCGTCGCGACATCGAGCTGTTCGCGCGGATCGACCACGGCGCCGGCGCCAAGGACGCGGGGCTCGAGCTCGGAGACGAGAAGCTGCTCGTCTTCGGGGACCCGCGCGTCGGCACGCTCCTGATGCAACGCGATCGCTCGATCGGCTATGAGCTGCCGCTGCGGCTGCTCGTGTGGGACGCGGACGGCCAGACGATGCTCGGCTATCGCCCTCCGACCGAGCTCGCCGGCGAATACCACCTCGCCGATCGAGTCGAGGTGCAGCAGCGGATGGGCGCGCTCATGCAGCAGCTCGTCGACGAGATCGTCGGCGAGTAGCCCTCACGGACGCATGCTGAACGGCGGGTACTCGTCCGTGACGAGGATGAACGCGTATCCGATCACCCGGTTGTGCCAGCGGATCACGCCTTCCACGTACTCGAAGATGCTGCGCGGATAGCGGCCCGAGGCGAGGATCGCAAACCAAGCGCCGACCACGCCGAGGATCGCGCCCACGTAGAGGACGAACAGGACCACGTAGTGGGGTATCGCGAGGAACCACTTCACGAGCGGGAGCCAGCGGTTCAAGCCCGCGCGCGCGTCCGGGAAGGCGAACTCGAGATGCACGGCCTGCTCGTCCTCGGTCGAGGGGTAGCGATCGTCCATGAGGGCGAGGTACACCCCAACGCGGTTGGCGAAGCGCAGTAGCTGAAGGTTCCAGTCGAACCACCAGCGTGGATATCGCTGCCGGAAGACGATCAGCAGCAGCGGCGGCAGGAACAGCAGCCCGGTGCCGCCGATGGCGACGGTGCCGGCACCGGCGGACGAGGTGCCCCAGCGCGCGCTGTAGCCGCCGATCGTCCCGAGGACGACCGCGATCGGGATCACCCAGAAGAGGCGCAGCGCGCTGGAGAGCCGGTCGAGGTCACGTTCGGGATAGTCGACCGTGAGCTCCACGGGATGGCTCACGCGCCCAACCCTCCGCTCGGCCGGACGGTGCTTTGCGCCTGCGGCGGCGCGCTCGACGGCGAAAGGCCCGCGATCGCTGCGCCGCGCTCACTCACGAGCGGGCCTCGGCGGTCTTGCGGGCCTGACCTTCGTGCAGCCGCGCGAGCTCCGCGCCCCAGGCGCTAGCGCGCTCGAGCTCGCCCTCCTCGAGCGGACCCTCGGAATCGTCGACCAGGAAGCTCTCTGACGCGAGCACCTCGTACCCGCGCCGGCGCAGCCGGCGGGCGATGCCGCGCGAGGCGACCCCGGTCATCCACGGCGCTCTGTCCAGGCGCGTGTCGAACGTGGCGGCCGCGGCGCCATCGCTGTGCTCGAGGTCTCGGAGCCATTCGCGCAGACCTAGCCCCGCGGCGTGCGGCTCAACCATGGCGGCGCCGTCCTCGTCGGCCGCGGATACCGCCATCTGGCGGCTGCGCACGGTCGAGAGGCCGTGCACGTGAGTGGGCCCGCCGACGACGAGCAGGTCGACGTTGCCAGGCCGATCGCCGGCGTCGTGCACGGCCACGGCCTCGGCGCCCAGCGCATCGGCGACCGCCTCGGCGACCGCGCGGGAGTTGCCGTACATCGACTCGTATACGACGACCGCGTTCATGCGTGGCTCCTTTGCTCGGCTGTGCGCTGTTGAGATCGCGCTGCCGCGAAGGCTCCCCCACGCGCCCGCGCCGAACCTCCGGGCAGCACCGCACGATCGTCCGCTCCAACTACTGAGCTGGGTTTCTCGCGCCGGGCCCGGCCTGCGGGCCCAGCAGCCTGCGTAGGGCGCCGCGCCGGGCGGTTAGACCGTCGGCGGGTTGGGCTGGTGGGCCAGATACCAGAGCTGGCGGATGCCCTGGTCCCACCGTTCGCGCCCGTGGGCGAGCTGATCCTCGTAGACGGCAAGCTCGGACTGGCGCGGCGCACGGGCGTACGCCCTCAGCGCGGCCATCGCCATCAGGAACGCGGTGGCTCCTTCGTTCAGTTCGAGCTCCGCCTGGCTGACGTCTTCTTCTTCGCCGTTTTCGGTGACGCTCCACTCGCTCGCCGGAACGACGTCGCGGCGGCCCCTTCTCGCGTCGAGGGAGAGCTGTTCGAGCTGGGTCTGGGTCGGCGGTCTCGAGAGACGCGAGACGGCTGCCTGCACCGTCCTGGTCGCGGCCGCGGCGCGCGCGGCTTCGCCGGCGTGTTCCCTGTAGAAAACGTCGGCCCCGGGCTGCGCGCTGCTCGAAGCGCATCCCGAGACGGCGAGCGCGCCGAGGATCGCAACGGCGAGGTGAAGCCGGTTGGCCCGACCGCTGGACATCCGCCAACCCTATAGCCGCCGATCTCACGCATCCGCACGCTGCGCAGGCCCGACCCACTCGCCGAAGATGTCGACCTCGACCTGCGGCGAGCGCGCCCCGCGCGGCCTGGCGAGCGCGCCCCGCAGTCCCGCGCGGCCTGGCGAGCGCAACCCGCAACCGCTGGTTGCGTCTGTGCTAGGCTACGCGCAACTATCGGTTGCATGTGAGAGAAGGAGGAGGAGCTACTTGGTTCCCGACCGCATCGAACGCGAGGTGCTCATTAACGCGCCAGTCGAGATCGTCTGGTCGATCGTGAGCGAACCGGAGCACGTCGCCAGATGGCTGAGCGACTCCGCCGCAATCGACGCGCGGCCCGACGGCGAGCTGACGATCGCCTGGGAGGACTACGGGGCCGCGCGAGGCAGGGTCGAGCGGATCGAGCCGCCGCACCTGCTCGCGTTTCGCTGGATGAGCCCCACCCGGGCACGCGACGCGGTGGTCGAGATCCGCGAGGAGAACTCGACGCTCGTCGAGTTCCGGCTCAGCGCGGCGGGCGAAGGCACCCGCCTGTGCGTCGTGGAGAGCGGCTTCGCAGGGCTGGAGGGCTCGGATGAGGCGAACGCGAGCAACGCCGAAAGCCACGTCAGCGGGTGGGCCGATCACCTCGACGAGCTGGTCGATTACGCGGCGCAGGTGCGCGCCTCGGTGTGACTATGAGCGCCGATCAGATCCACGCCGACGAGCAGTGGGCGGCGGTCGCCGACCCCACCCGCCGCCGGCTGCTCGACGTGCTCTTGGCACGCCGCGAGGCGACCGCGACCGTGCTCGCCGGCGAGCTGCCCGTGACGCGGCAGGCGGTCGCCAAGCATCTCGTCGTCCTCGATCGCGCAGGACTCGTCGAGAGAACGCGCAGGGGGCGAGAGGTGCAGTACGCGGTGAGACCCGAGCGGCTCGACGAAGCGGCGCGCTCGATGGTCGCCGTCGCCGCCCGCTGGGACGAGCGCCTCACGACGATCAAGCGCCTCGCCGAGGCGACCGCCCGCGAGCAGGCGCCTCAATCGTGGGTGTGAAACGGCAGCGTCGCGACGACCACGTCGGTCTCCTGCTTGAGCACGCTCTCGAGCAGCCGACCCCGCTGGTTGTGCAGGATCTCGTGGCGGCGCTTGCGCGGCATGATCTGCGGGATCAGCACCGTGATCGTGAGGTCCTCTCGCTCGATCGACTCGATGTAGCGCAGCACCGTCCGTACCAGTGAGCGACGGGGGTCGATCAGGACCTCTATCGCCACGCCCGATCGCCAGGTGTCCCAATTGCGCTTGATCTGGTCGCACTCTTCCTCGTCGCGCGCGACGGCGACCGCGACCACCGTGTCGCCGAGCGAGAGGCCGGCGCTGATCGCGCGCTCGGTGAGAAGGCTCACGGTGGTGGTCGGGATCACGACGACGCTTTCGCGCTTGCACGGCGGCGGCGGCGTCCTACCGAGCTTCAGCTCCCGCGCGATCTGCGCGTAGTAGCTCTCGGTGCGCTCGAACAGGAGGATCAGGAGCGGGATCGTGAGCACGACGACCCACGCGCCGGCGAGGAACTTCGTGGTGAGGAACACCACGACGGCGATCGCCGTCATCACCGCGCCGGTCCCGTTGATCGCCACGCGTAAGCGCCAGTGCGGCGGGCGCTCGGTGGACCAGTGGCGCACGAGTCCGATCTGGCTGATCGTGAAGCCCACGAACACACCGATCGTGAACAGCGGGATCAACCGCTCGGTCTGGCCGTCGACCGCGATCAGCAGCAGCATCGCGGCGAGCGCAAGCGCGACGATCCCGTATCTGTAGACCGGCCTCTCGGCGCGCAGGTAGAAGAGGTGCGGGAGCCTGTTGTCGCGCGCGAGCAGGCTCATGAGCACGGGCAGCCCCCCGAAGCTCGTGTTCGCGGCGAATGCGAGCACAAGCGCGACCGCGAGGTTGGAGACGTAGAAGACCCAGCCGGTTCCGAAGGCCCCGGCGCTCACCTGGGCGAGGATCGTTACCCCGCCCCTCGGGACGACATTGTGTGAGCGGATGAGAACGCCAAGCCCGACGAGCATCAAGCCGAGCAGCGCCCCGAGCGCGATCTCGGTGCGCTGTGCGGTCCTGACCGCAGGATGCCTGAACGCGGGCACGCCGTTGGAGATCGCCTCTACGCCGGTGACCGCCGAGCAGCCCGCGGCGAAGGCCTTCAGGATCAGCGCCACCCCCACAGCGGTCGTCGGCCTGATCGGGCCGAGGTAGGTGCCGACGCGAGCAACCGGGTGGGGATGCAGCGCGCCGAGGATGATCATGGCGAAAATGCTGAGCACGAAGATCACGGTCGGCAGCATCAGCAGCCTCGCGGACTCGGCGAGCCCGAACAGGTTCACAACCGTGAGGACCACAAGGCCGATGAGCGAGACGAGCAGCAGATGGTGGGCGAGCGACGGGAACACGCTGCCGAGGCTGGCCGCGCCGGCCGCGAGGCTCACGGCGACGGTCAGCACGTAGTCGACGACAACCGCCGCTGCCGCCAGCAGGCTCGCGAACCGGCCGAGGTTGGCCTTCGCGACCGCATACGCTCCCCCGCCCTCCGGATACGCCTCGATCACCTGCGTGTAGGAGACGACGAGCAGCGCGAGCATCGCCGTGATCACCAGGATCAGGGGGACGGTGAAGCGCAGCGCACCGACCCCGCCCGCGACGAGCACGAGGATCATCGCTTCGGGTCCGTAGGCGACGCTCGAGAGCGCGTCGAGGCTGAGGGCCGCGAGGCCGCCGAGCACGCCGAGCTCGTGACCCTCCTCGGCATGCTTGCCCGCCGCCCTCCGCGGTCGCAGCACCTGGAAGCGGCCGCGCGGCGGGTGCGAGACGACTCCGTGGGAGACGTCGGCTGGCGCCTGCTTTGAGGCCGGGTCGCTCAACGCGGGAAGCTCACCGGCGCCGCGGGCCCGCGCGCGAGCCTGTTGCCGTGAGGGGTCCGATCACGCTCAGACCCTACGTCAGGCCGGGGCGTGGGCCCGCACTCGCCACACGCGCACGGCCTCCACTGGTGAACCGAAAGGTTCAACGGCCCTACCTTTGTATCTTGGATGGTCGGCCACCGGGCACGACGGGCACGCCCCCAATGTCGCGTCAGGCACCCGCGCTGCGGGTGCGCCCGGTGGCCTAGCGCTTGCCGGGAAGGCCACTCCGGCGCGCCAGGCTCTCCGCGTGCGAGACGACGACACGCCTCTCGGGCAACCGCGAGCCGCTGAGGCGGCAGCCTTCGAAGCAGCCATCGCGCGCTATGACGGGTCACTCCCCCGGGTGGCCTCCGAGTGAGCGCCAACCGCGACAACGACCCCGGTGGCGAGGCGGCGCATGGCGCGCGCGAACGCTGCTCGCCGTTCGGCCCGGAGGACCAGATCGGGATGCTCAACCACGTGACGAGCGCCAAGCGCATGCAGGCGCTCTCACTGGTGCGGGAGGGGAGGCTCTATGACCTCGGCCACGTGCTCGACGAGAACGTGCCCACATTTCCCGGGCGCTACTTCCGGCAGACCCTCGTCACGACGGCCCACCACGTCAACGCGATGGGCAGCAGCGCTGCAAGCGATCAGACGCTCTCCACGGGGGTGGGCGACTGCAACGTCAACTGGGTGGCTACAACGGCTGGACCGTCGCCGACCTCGCCGAGACCTGGGGCGTGAACCGTCTCGGCGCCGAGACGATCCCGCAGATCGTCACGCGCGGCTGGCTGGTCGACGTGCTGGCCGCACGCCGAGTGGGCCGGCTGCAGGCTGGCGATGTGATCACGATCGCAGACGTGCTGCACGCGCTCGACGGCAGCGAGCCGGAGCCGGGCGATGCCGTCCTCTTCCACACCGGCTGGGGCGCGCGCTGGGAGGACCCCGACGAGTATCTCGCGGGCGAGCCCGGGCCGGGACTGGAGCTGGCCGAGTGGATGGCACAGCGCGGCGTGGCGCTCACCGGCTGCGACACCTGGAGCTACGGCCCCGTGCCTGCCGAGGATCCGAACGCGCCGTTTAACGTTCCCCAGCATCTGAACGTCAACCACGGTGTCTTCATCGTCGAGAACCTCCGCACCGCCGAGCTGGCCGGCGCGCGCGTACGCGAGTTCGCCCTGATCCTCAGCCACCCGAAGCTGCGCGGCGCGAGCGGCGCTTGGACTTCCCCGATCGCGCTCGTGTGAGGAAGGCGAACCACGCGAGCTCGCCAAGGGCACGCTGATGGGCCGCGCGCCACGCTTGCGAGCGCCTGGCGCACCGACCGCCGCGGCTCGATGCGCGGCACGGTCCGCGCATACCACCGCTGCGCTATCGAGCGTCCTGGTGCGGAACCCTGGCGGTCGCCGTGGGTTTGCCGTCGTGGGGGTAGCGAGAGGGGACCCCCGACACGACCCGCCACGTCGTGTCGAGAAGCGAGAGCGAAGGCACGGAGGTCCTTCGCTCTCGCTCTCCGCTATCGCTTGCCCGGGGCCTCCTTGCGCTCCGGCGACGCCACTCGGACCTCCTGGAGCTGAAGCGCCGGGCGCTCCGGTCGCTGACGTTGTGGCCCGAGCTCGCTAGCCGGAGTCCTCCATCGTGTCCATTCCCGCCTCGATCGCGCTGCTGTCACCGCGCGCCATATCGATCTCCCAGGCCGAGGTGATGAGCCCGACGTGGCTGAACGCCTGCGGAAAGTTGCCGAGCTGCTCGCTGGTGGTCGTGTCGATCTCCTCGGCGAGCAGGCCGAGGTCGTTGGCATAGCCGACGAGCTGGTCGAAGAGCGCTTCGGCGCGGTCCACCTCGCCCGCTTTCGCCAGCGCGGATACGAGCCAGAAGGAGCAGATCACGAACGTTCCCTCCTCGCCCGTGAGGCCGTCGGCGTTGAGCCCGGCCTGGTTGCGATAGCGAAGCACGAGGCCGCTCTCGGTGAGCTGATCGGCGATCGCGTCGATCGTCGAGCGCATGCGCTCATCACTACCCGGCAGGAAGCCGACGAGCGGCATCAGAAGCTGAGCGGCGTCGAGCTCGTCGGAGTCGAAGGACTGCGCATAGGCCTGGCGCTTCTCGCTCCAGCCGCGCGTCAGGATCGCCTCGCGAACGCGCTCGCGCTCGGCGGTCCACTGCTCGACCTTGGCGTACTCTCCAAGCCGATCCGCGAGCCTGACCGCGCGGTCGAGCGCCGTCCAGCACAGCACCTTCGACGACAGGTGATGACGCGGCTCGCCTCGCATCTCCCACATCCCGGCGTCCCGCTCCTGCCAGCGCCCTGCAGCCGTGTCGGCGAGATCGGCCACGAAGCGCTTGATCTCGGGATGGAACTCGCCGATGCGATCGCCGTAGAGGTGCAGCGAGTTCAGCAGCTCGCCGTAGACGTCGAGCTGGGTCTGCCCCCAGGCGCCGTTTCCAACCCGCACCGGCGAGGAGTCGCGCCAGCCGCGCAGGTGGGGCAGCTCTCGCTCCGAGAGGTCGTGCTCGCCGCCGATCCCGTACATGATCTGCAACGAGCCCTCCATCGCGCTGCCGCCCGCCGAGCTCGTCATGAAGGAGAGAAAGTTCTCGGCCTCGTCCGAGCAGGCGCCGATGTAGAGCGCCTCGAGGGTGAGGCTGGAGTCCCTGATCCAGGCGTAGCGGTAGTCCCAGTTGCGCTCTCCACCGACGGTCTCGGGAAGTGACGTCGTCGGCGCCGCCACGATCGCGCCCGTCGGCCGGTAGGTGAGTCCCTTCAGCACGCGCGAGCTGACGCGCACGAGCTCTCGGTGCGGACCCTCGTAGATGTCGTGCTCGGCCTCCCACGAGCGCCACGCCTCGACCGTGTCGTCGATGCGCGCGCGGACGGTCTCCGACGCCGAGGGCTCGGGCGCCGCACTCTCGATCGCGGCCCAGCGCAGCGAGAAGCCGATACCCGCACCCGCGCCCGCGCTGAAGCGTGCGCGCATCGTCGCCCCCTCGACATCGACCGGCACCCCGGCGCGCACGGCGATCTGGTTCGGCCCGCCGAACGTCCGCCCGCCGCCGTCGGCCTGCCTGAACAGCGGGCTCACGAGACCGTACTCGGGCCGCGGGGCGAGCTCCATCACGAGCTCTATGCTGCCCCGCAGGCACTCCACGAGACGCACGAGCTCGTGGGGTGCATCGAGCCCGAGGTCGTGGCGGCGCTGGCCCGGCGAGAACAGCAGCGCGTCGGTCAGACGCACGCTTCCTGTCTCGGTCGTGAAAGTCGACTCCACCACGAGCGTGCCCGACACGTAGCGACGCTCCGAGCGGAACGGAGCCGTGGGCGTGATCGACCAGTGGCCGGCGCGGGGATCGAGGATGCGCGCGAACACGGCCGGGCTGTCGTAGCGTGGCAAGCACAGCCAGTCGATCGAGCCGTCGCGCGCGACGAGCGCGGCGGAGTTGCAGTCCGCGAGCAGCCCGTACTCGGCGATCGCCCGATACTCGCCCGCACTGGGCTTCTCCTCGGAACCCCCTTGTGGTGCATCGATGCTCATCTTCGCTCCTCTCAGCGCAACTGCGCGTACGCTCTTGGCTCACGAATGGCCCAGCGAGTTTCGCTCACGATTGTTGTCGTTGTCATGCCTCAGCGCGGTGTGGCAGGCTAGGCGATGGCACCCATCGGCGGTGAGCGCTTCCCGAACTTCGAGCTGGTCGACCACGCCGGAAACACGCGCTCGCTGTCAGAGCTCGTCGGCGGCGATCCCACCGTGCTGCAGTTCTATCGCGGCTGGTGGTGCCCGAAGGAGCAGGTGTTCTTCCGGCGCCTCGTGCGCCTTCAGGCCGAGGCCGAGGTGGCCTACTCGCGCTTCGTTTCGGTGAGCGTCGATTCGCCGGCCGTGATCGCCGCCTTCCGCGCCGGGCTCGGCGCTCGCTGGACCTTCCTCTCCGACGAGGCCCGGCGCGTCCAGGAGCAGCTCCGCCTGCGCGAAACGACGGACACGCTCAACGACCCATATGTGCCGGCCGTGTTCGTCCTGCAGCCCGATCTCACGGTGCACGCGGCCTACAACGGCTACTGGTTCTGGGGCCGGCCAACCGAGCACGAGCTCCTACGCGACCTGCGCGAGGTGACGATGCGCGTACGCGGCGACTGGGACGCCCCCACGCCGTGAGCCGATGCTGGTTGGCAGTCCTCGACAGCGAGCCGGAGCGCGCGTTCGCGATCGCCCATCTGTACAGCGCCGAGGGCGCGCCCGGCGGCGTGCTCGCGTGCTGGCGCGAGCGCGCAAAGCCCGTGCGAAGCGCGCTGCGCTGCGACGAGCGCATCATCGACCCCGACGGGGCCGGGGCCTGGATCTCGCTCGTGCTCGCGAGCGCGGGCGTGCGCCTGCCATTCGACGACCTGGCCGTCCAGCAGGCCCGCCGCGAGGTGCTTGGCAGACCTCCCGCCAACGGCGTCTCGACGCTGCTGCGCGACGACTCGCACCTCGAGGGCGCGATCACCGTCGCGCGCGGGCCCCGGGCTCGCGAGCTGCTCCGCGACGATCCGTTCGCGCGCGTCTTCCCGGCGCAGCTGCTGCGCGTCGAGGCGGGCATCCTCGGCCGCGTCGCGCCACCGGTGGGACCTGTGATCGAGCGCTACGGAGCCGCCAACCCGTGGCCCTGGGACCGGTTCGAGTGACGGAAGCGCGCAGCGCCTATTGGAATACATCGATCAGGAGGCCGAGATGCGTTCAGGTATCCGAGCGGGTGCCCAGTTCCCCGACTTTCATCTCGCAGACCAAGACGGCATCGAGCACGCCCTCTCGCAGCTGCAGGGATCGAATCCGATGGTCCTGCACCTCGCGCGCGGCAGCTTCGACCCCAAGGAGCACAGGTTCCTGAGCCATCTAGTGGACGCCTACGTCGACTTCAGGGTCGGCTACACGCGCCTCGTCGTGATCTCACCAGAGGGCCAGCTCGAGATCAACGAGTTCCGCGACAGCGTCGGCGCTGAGTTTCCGTTCCTCGCCGACCCGCAGCGAACGGTGCGTGATGCTCTGGAGATCGTCGAGTTCACGGACCCGATCCACGACCCGATGATCCCCCACACGTTCGTGCTGGCTCCGCAGCTGAGGATCTACAGCGTCTACAACGGCTACTGGTACTGGGGCCGGCCGACGATGGACGAGCTCCATCGCGACCTGCGCGAGGTTCTGCGCGATGTGCGGCCCGACTTCGAGCTTGGTGTCCCCGGGCTGCGCGAGGCCTGGGATCGCGGGGAGCGCGAGCAGTTCCTCGTGACGCCGATCGCGGGAGCTGCGATCCGCTACACGGAGGGGACCGACGTGGGCGTGAAGCGATGAACAGCGCCCTCACGGCGCCTGCGCCCTCGAGGCGACGAGCGCGCCGGCGGCGGCACGACCCTCGTCGATGTCTGGATAGCCGGTCACGCGCACGATGTGGACGCCAGCCCACTCGAACACCCAGGCGGAGCGTATTCGCAGCAGACCCCCTCCCCCGACTCCGCGGCTGACGAGCTCCGAGATCGCGAACACGGTGTCCTCGTCGAGGTCGCGCATCTCCTCCACGGGTAGCTCGTAGTGCTCGAGAGCGCCGAACCAGTCCTCGAGGAAGCGAGCTATCGCCGCGAGGCCCGCGTGGACTCCCAGCCCCCAACGCGACATGTCCCACACGGCTGCGGGGCCGAACATGTCCAGCAGCGCGTCGAAGTGCCCGCTGCCCAGGGCTGAATAGGCGCTTCGTGTCAGCGCGAACACGTCCACACCCACTCCACGGCCCTCGCGGGGCTGCGGGCCCGGGATCTCGTCGCCGATCTCCGATCGAGGAGTTTGCGTACGTCGATCCTCCCACACCCGGCTGCCCGGAGTCGTCCGTATAGGGCCCCCACCCCAAAGCGCACGGGGCGCTCGCGTCGGCGAGCGACTTCGCCGAGACGGCGTGACTGATCGCACAGACAGGCACGCCTCGATGCGGGAGGGTAGACGAGGAGGTTGAAGACGCGCTAGACGGGGACACGGCGAGCGCAGGCGACAGGCTCGAGAGCCGCGGGCCCCGAGAGCGAAGTCACGACCCCACAAGCGCCCAGGGGGGGTTTGGGGCGCGACATAGAGCGGGACCGTCCCGGTGCTCTGGGCCCCTGCGCTCTGCGTGGGCCGCCTCCTCATCAGAGCGACCCGGGGCGGTCCCATCCCACAGGAGCCTCCTCCAAGGAGGCCCCCTTCGAACTCTAGCCCCAGCGAGGCACCGCGCCGAGAACTCGGCGACAGCTACACATCCGGCCCGATCGTTTTCAAGGAATCCGGCCCGATCGTTTTCACGGCCAGGTGCGCCGAGGAACACGTGTTCCGCGATGAACAGGTGTTCCGATGACGCACGCGGGGGCACCCGAGGGCCAGGTGCCCCCGCGTTGCTTCAGACGCGCTAAGAGGAGAGGGTGAACCTCCGCGCGGTCCTGGGCAGCGCGCAGCGGTTGCCGTGTACGCGCCCAAGCGGTTCGCGCTGCCGCCGCGAAGTTCCCAGTCGAAGTCGCAGGCATCCAGCGCGGCCCCACTGGAGCGAAACGGCCCGAGGGCCGATGCCTCCTCACCCCCCGCCGCGGCCCGACACAACGCAACGCACATCGTCGTCACGGCCAGCCACACAGATAACAGCACTATCAGCAGCACGATCCTCCCACTCTGCTCGACCTGGGCCTGCAAGTCGAATAGGACTTTGCAGTCCCGACATACGGTTTGCCTATACCGCGGCAGCTCCTACGCGTCTCGCCGGCTGACCCTCACGTCGCCCGAGGTTCGCTCCCGTCGTTCTGAGCATGCTGCAAAGCACGGTCGGGCGCAGGGGCCGAACCGCCGCCCCGGTCGGAGTCGAGGCGGGCTCGCAGGAACGCGAGCAGAGCCTCCACACGTGGGCTCTCACGGTCCCTGCGTCCGGCGAGCACGACGTCCGCGAGCTGCGCGTCACGCAGGGGGATTGTCACGATGCCGGTCAGCGAGCTGGTGACCACGCCTACGACCGAGGCCGGTGCCGTTGTGATCGCGTCCCGCAGCGCCAGCGCCGCGAGGATCTCCTGGCCGTTGGCTGCGCGGTCGACGCTGACGCGTTGCGGCGCTTCGCCGCGGTGATCATCGAGGCTCCAGAAGCCCGCCCAGACCGGGTCGACCGAGGAGTGCAGGCCAATGAAGGTCTCATCGAGGACCTCGGCGACCGTCAGCTCCGGGCGCTCTGCCAGGCGATGACGCCCTGCTAGGACGACGACGCGCGGCTCGCGGTAGAGGGGCAGCGTCCACACGTCCGGATCGGCGGGCGGGGCGTGGCAGACGGCAATGTCCACCTCCGCAAGCCAGGACCGCGTCGGTGAGAACGGAAACGGCAGCTCTCGAAAGCGGATGTCGATGTCGGGACGCGCCTCTGCGAACGCGCGCAGCGGGCCGGGGCTGTGAAGCGCCGGCGGCGCAACCACGAACCCCCACTCGATCATGCCCTTCTGGGCCCTCGCCAGCGACGCGGCGGTCTCGGTGAGGTCGGCGGCGGCGGTCACGGCTATGCGCGCCTTCTCGTAGAACCGAGCTCCATCGGGTGTCAGCGTGACGCCGCGGGAGTGGCGGTCCAGCAGCTTGAACCCCAGCTCGCGCTCCAGCTGCGCGATGGACTGCGACAGTGCGGGCTGAGCGATGTAGAGCATCTCCGCGGCGCGGGTGATCTGACCCTCTTCGGCAACGGTCACGAAATGCAGCAGCTGGCGCGACTTGAACTGAAGCAACGTCGGCGCGCCCAATCGATCAGACGAGCCGCTCGATGAAGCCGAGCGGCGTGTCGGCGACCTCTCGCCAATCGCTGTCGATCGTGAGCGCGTGCCCGCGATCCTTGATCTCGACGATCTCGGTCACGCCCTCGGACCTACCTGACCGCCTGCGAGATCGATTCCGACCGCGACCAGCCCGGCGGCGGGTTGAGGTAGGCCGCGCTGAGGGCGCCCGGGCGAACTTCGCCGGCGCCGTTCCTGGTCGCGTACGTGACGACGTAGGAGCAGAGTTCAAATTCGCGTTCAGCGTTCCGGTCGGCAGCGTTCACGTGTCCTCGACGAGACGGCCCTCGACGATCAGCTTGCCTGGGGTCCGAAGCATGCCCATCCGGTTCCAGGTCATGCCGAGCTGGTGATAGTCGTCCTCGGTTGCGGCCTCCAGCTCGAGCTCATCGCCGACGCGCCGCAGCTTTGCCTCCAGTTCGAGCGGCATGCTCTCGCCGCGAGCATGGAGCCGCCCGCGTACCTTGAGTCGCTCGTCGGCGAGCGTGGCGCTGTCGGACACGAACCGGACGTTCGGGTGCTGCTCCACATCGAAGAAATCCGCTGAGCGAAGATGCTTGTCGCGCATCTTGTTCTTCGTGTCGAGACTGCCGGACTCGATTATCAGCTCGACCGCTGGGTTCGCGGTTAGGTCGAGGGTGCCCGTGTAGCGCTCAAAGTGACCCTTGACGGTCATGAGCCCCCAGTAGGTCTTGACTTGGAATTCCACGCGGGAGCGTGACGGGTCGATCCGCCAGCGGGTCTGCTCGATGCTGGACACATCCGCGCTGCCGGCTGGCTCGGTGCTCATTCTGCATCGTCTCCTCGTTTGCCGTTCATCAGGGCGGCCCGATCGGAGGGCCCGGCCGCCGTGCCGGCGGAGCCGTCCGCCGGACGCCGGGCGCGGCGACCCGCTAGGCCCAGACCTCGCCAGAATAGAGCGGGAGCTCCAACCGGCTTCGCTGTTCTGCGTCGCCCCACGCTACAGCGTCTGTTTCGGCGTGCGTCACGACCCGGTTGCGCCCGCCCTCCTTCGCCTGGTAGAGGCAGCGGTCGGCGACGGTCAGAACGGCGTCGGGGTCCAAGCCCAGACCCGCCGACGATGCAACGCCAAATGACATCGTGACGCGAATGTCGTTGGGGCAGGTTCGTTCGATCACCCCGCGTAGTCGCTGCGCAATCTGCTCGCCCTCACCACGGCTCAGGCCCGGAAGCACCGCCACGAACTCCTCTCCCCCGGTCCTGTAGAGGAGCGGGAACGCCCGCAGATTGGTGCGCAGGGCAGATGCGATCTCGCGCAGCACCGCGTCGCCGGCATCGTGGCCATGCGTGTCGTTGATCTCCTTGAAGTGGTCGACGTCCCCAGCGATCACGCAGAGCCGGCCCTCCCCGACGGCGGCTTGGGCTCGTAGCTCCTCCAACCGGCGCGTCAGCGCTAGGCGGTTGAGCACACCCGTCAGGGGGTCAACGAGAGACTGCTCTCGGTACTCGCGCTCGGCACCGGTGAGCGTGAACACGAGTATGGCGAGCCCGACGATCGTGGTCAGGCCCCCGGCGAAGCGGAGGTCGGTGTAGTCGACGCCGCGATTGGTCGCAAGCGCGCAAGCCAGCGCCGCGGCGACGACGGTCAGAACGGCGAACAGCACGAGCGCTCGCGGCGTGTGCCGCCCCGCTCCTGCCACGAGCGCGAAGGCGAGAAAGCCGAGTACGGGGCTCTCGCTGCCCCCCGTCAGCGCCACCACAGCGGCGATGGCGAACAGGGTCACGAAGTCACCTGCGAACAGCCAGTACTCCGCTCTTGCCTTAGAGGAGAAGAGCGTGCCCATCAACACGACGACCGTCCCGGCGACCACGTACGGAACGAGGGGGACGATGCCCACTCGAAGCGCGAGCAGAACGGAGATCGGGAGACAAAGGATCGTGATCGCGACGCCCGCTGGCAGAAGCCGCCGCGTCATGTCCTGCAGCCGTGCTCTGTCGGGCTCTGTGGGACAAAGCCAGGTTGCGGTAGGTGCGATGGGCCGCCGAGTCACGAACAGTGAATCGGACCTAGCGCTCGCACCCTTTAACAGCGCGTGGTCCGGTCGGCATCATTCGCGAGTCCCACAGGCATCTCATAGCCGTCCGCAGCGTCTCCTAGGGTCGGCAGCGTGCCCTAGGGTCCGCAGCGTCTCCTAGAGGGATGGCCGATGGGCCCGATTAGTTACGTCGCACCGACGCATCGCGACCTGGACCAGCACAGCGGACACACCAACCTCTGTTCTGCCTCGCACCTGGTTGGGTCGACTCGGCAGCTGCTTCAGACAACGTGGTCGGCGCGGCTCGCCCATTGCGACCAGGGCGCGACCCCAAAGGCGGGTCGGGGTGGCTCGTCCAACATCCGACGCCGCTGCACCGATGCGCGGAAGGGCGGATGATGGGCCGATGAGCCCCACTGAAACCGACTTGAGCGCCGTATTGATGTCCGATCTGATCTGCTCCAGGGCGATGGCAGATCGCCCTGGCCTACGGCGGTCGAAGCCTCAAACATGCTGAAGGCCGAGCTGAGGGGTGGCCGATGACTGTCGAGGTTTTCCGGGCGCAGTCAGAACAGGACCGCGAAGAGCTGTTCCGGTTTCGCTACGCCGTATACGTCGAGGAGATGGGCCGCTACCGGCGAATCGCCGATCACCAGGGTCGTCGGCTGGTCGAGCCCGAGGACGCCCACAGCATTCTTTACGGCGCTCGTGAGGACGGGCAGGTGGTGGGAACATCGCGGCTGACCCTCGGGGCCGACCGCTTCTCGCCTCGCCAGATCGACCAGTACAGTCTTGGCCCGTTCCTGTCCGAGGTTCCGGCCCGGCTGATGGCCATCGGCGAGCGGCTGATGCTCGCGCCGCACCTCCGGGGCTCGACGGTCAGATCGAAGCTGCGCGATCTCGCGCTCGAGGACATCGAAGCCGGCGGCGTTCGACTCGTCTTCGGCAACTGCGAGCCGCATCTGTTGTCCATGAACCTCTCGGCGGGAGGCCGAACCTACGCCGAGCGCAACGTCAACAGCGAGGAGGCGGGCTATCTCATCCCGCTGGTGTTTCTTGACGGGGACACGAACGCCCTGGCCGCGGCGATAGGCAGCCTGGACAGGAATGGCCGTCCCTGCCTGCCGCCCTCGATCAGAGCTGCCCTGGCCGAGAGTGACTCCGTCTCCTCCGCCTCCCTGATGGCCCCCGGGGAGTACTGGGCTCACGTGGAGGCCGCGCTCGAGCGCCTCGACCAGGAGGATCTCCATGCCTTCGCCGGCCTGGACCCATCGGAGACCAGGGAGTGCATCTCTCGCAGCAACATCATCGAGTGCGCCCCCGGGGATCGAGTGCTCAAGGAGGGTGGCTCCTCGCACAACCTGTTCCTGGTCCTCGAGGGGAACCTCGAGGTTCGCCACCATGGTCGGTTGGTGAACGTCCTCGGGCCGGGAGACGTCTTCGGGGAGATGGCGTTCCTGCTCGAGCTGCCCCGCCAATCCGACGTCTACGCGGCCACGCCCGGCGTGAGGATCTTGTCGCTCTCCGATGGGACGCTGCACAAGCTGATGTCCGAGGAACCGACTCTGGCGGCCAAGCTGCTGCTCAACATCTCACGGATGCTGTGCGGACGCCTGATAAAGGCCAACGCCGCCGCCGAGGTCTGAAGTAGACGCCGCGCCTGAGCGAACGGCAAATGGACCTTAGTGGACACCACTCCAACCCTCGAGCACCCCTGGAGACTTTGCTCGACCGCGCGTCCTGTGGTGCCGAAACGCGTCTCGAGGCCACCGAATACGGTCGGACTTGCGGTCCCGTAGTTCCAGAAGAAGCAGTCGGCGCCGCGCATCCACGACAAGGTCGGCTCATCAAGGCCATCACGCGGGTGCTAAGCGAGGAAGGCGAGCCCATGCAGGCTCGCGAAGTGCACGCGCAGGTCGAGACGCTCGTGGGCGAACCGGTGCGGTGGGCGTCCGTCAAGGCGACGCTCGCCGGCAATCTCACGGCCCGGCCCCCAGATTCGTGCGGGTAGCTCACGGACGCTACGGCGTCCCTCCTCCTCAGAGTCCACACTCGATCGACGCGCCACCGCCGACGCGTCCCAGGCGGGCGCCAACGTCCGCCTGAGGCCGCCCGCCCACGCAAGGACTGACGCAACGCCCCGCAAGCGAGCGCGAGTCGACCGGCGACCGGCGACCGAGCGTGTCGAACGGTTTCTTCATCAGCACCAGACCGGCGATGGCGCTGAGTACCCCCAGCAGAGCGAGCATGCCGCGGCCTTCACCCCGGCGCAAGACCGAAGCGACGGTCGCCACCACGCCGTCGACGAGCAGCAAGATTCTTTCTCTGAGGACGCTGTGCGCCTTGGATCGCTATCTGGCATTACTACGGACGGTGGTCGGTTGTTTCGCTCGGGCTGCGACCTGCGCCTCCCGGTCATCGACTCGCGGAACTGGAAAGATTGCCGCGTGCCCTCCGGTGAAGACAGGCCGCGCGCGCGCCGATCGCTTGGCACCTCGCGCATGGAAGCTTCAGCGATGGCGTGTTCTCGATCGCCGCGACGCTGCTGGTACTGGACCTCGCCATTCATCCGCCGGGCACAGCGCTCGAACAGCTGCTGACACCCGTTCCGTGCCCATCGTTCCCGCCGATGAGAGGCAGCTACCGAGCTGATCTACAGCGGCTGAAACTGTCCCGGGCCCATAAGCGGATTAGCTGCCCTGCAGCGCGGCGGAACCTCGCGCCCGATGCTCATGCGCCGGCTCACTCTCCATCGCAGCTGGCCGCTCGTCCGCGGCGGCTCGATACCAGGCTGCGTAGCGATTCACGAGCGGCGCCGCCGAAAGGCCGTGGACGAGGACCGAGAGGCCCACGGTGAAATAGCAGGCCGTGAGGATCGTTCCGCTGTGAGCCTGGTGTGTGTCCTCGACGATCACCACAAAGACGATCGACGCGAGCCCGCGTGGACCGAACCAGCCGATGAACGCCACGGTCGGCGCCCGCGCCTTTGTGCCCAGCAGGGAGAGGGCCACGGGCAGCATGCGAACGATCGTCAGGCTCAGCACGGCATAGAGCGCGATCTGCCAGCTCACGTGCTCGAGCGCGGGGCCGAGCAGGATGGCACCGAAGATCAGGAACGTGACGCTGTCGAGCAGCGCCCCGGTCTCTTCGGTGAACCGCATCGTTCCGGCCGAGTTCTGGCGGGCGATCAGGCCGAACAGTGCGCCTGCCGTGAAGGCTGCGATGAAGCCCGACCCGCCGAGAGCCTCCGCGATCCCGTAGGCGAGTATCGCCGCGGCCACGGGGACGATCTGCCGCCACTCATCGGCGATCTGGCCTCTGGCGCCGGCGGTGTTAACGATTGCGGCGCCGATCACCCCCGCGATGATGCCGCCGGCGAGCCCGTAGCCGATCTCTTCGCCGATCACCTGCGCCGGATGGACAGCGCCACCGGCTTCGGAGGAGGTCGCCAGAACGATCAACAGGATCGGGACGCAGATCCCGTCGTTCAGTCCGCTCTCGACGTTGAGCGACTGCCGCACACGTTGCGGAAGGCTCGGGTCGGTCACGACGGCGCTGCCGAGCCCCGCGTCCGTCGGCGCGAGGATCACGCCGAGGATCAATGCCTCGCTCAGTGAGAACGATCCGAACAGGGCGAGCGCGGCCAGCGCGCCCAGCGCGATCGTCAGCGGAAGACCGATGCCGAGCAGGCGCACCGGCAGGGAGGCTTCCCGCCTTAGGCCCCTGAGATCGATGCGCGAGGAATCTGAGAACAGCACCACGGCGAGGGTGGCTTCGGCCAGCTTTCGCACCGTTGAACTCGTCGGCCCCACAGTGAGGCCGTCGAACACCAGGGGGCCCGCGAGAACGCCGATGGCGACCACCACCATCGCCGGCGTGACCGGCGTGCCCGACAGCCGCCGCGACACCGCCGCGACCAGCAGCAGCGCCAGTCCGACAGTGGCAACCCCCCAATCCACGATGCCAACATACACGGCAGCGCGCGGCGTCACGAGCCGCGACGTCGAGTTTACGCTGCACGATCTCGCGCCCGCCACGCTGATGTTCTCCGACCGGCCCGAGCGCATCGTCGGACACCTCATGGCCGCCCAGTTCGTAGAGGGCTGGGCAGACGGCGAGAACAGCTTCCTCGACGATCCGCCGAATGCCGTCCTCTCGTTCCTCGAGGAGGGAGCAAATGCCCGAGGACGTCGTCGTGACGCTGACTAACCCATGCCTGGACGGCGCAGATCTCACATACAGCGCCACCGTCCTCGAGGGGAAGGTCCCCGACAGCTCCGGACCGTGCTCACTGTTCATCGACCCGATCGGCCGACCGCTCAGCCCCGTGTCCGTCTGTGGCGTGCGCCGGCGGCAGAACCGGAGAGCCAGACGCTAGCGCCCCCCGATGCTGCCGCGCCTGCCAGAACCAACGCACGTTCCGAGCAGACGGCGATTTGCAAGACGGCGTGGGCTGACAACGTGTAGCCTGCCGGTGTCCAGATCAGGCTAAGGGGGAGTTGCTGTGTTCAAGACCTGTAGGAGTCCGGCAGTCGTAGTGGCGGCGATTCTGCTTGTCCCGATGTGGCTGGCCGCGTGTGGCGAATCGTCTGAAGAAAAGGCGACAGCGCAGGTGTGCTCCTCCACCAAGGAAATTCGGGCTCAGCTCGCCAAACTGTCCAGCCTGTCGATCTCCTCCAAGGCACCGGAAGAAATCAAAGACGCCGCCGCGGTGATGCAAAAGGAAGCCGCCAAGATCAAAGAATCCACCGCAAATCTGCCCGCGGCGAGCAAGGCTCCAGTGGAAAGCGCGCAGAAGGAGCTTCAGGCCGAGCTCGCAGCGCTCGCGAAGACCGTGGCCTCTACAGCAAAATCCTCAGGGAGCATCGAAGCCGTGCTCAAGCAATCCGAGCCTGCAGCCAAGACCGCGGTCGCCGGGCTTGCGGCGAGCTACAAGCAGGCATACGAATCCCTCAAATGCTCCTAGCATGGCAGCGAGTGGTCTTCTCGCAGCGAGGCCCCACATAGACTCCGGGCGGCGGAGTCCGGGGCCAGCAGGTCGTCGCAGCCGAGGACACGCGCTGGACACTGGCTGGTCCGCTGCAGTCGAGGTTCCCGTCGCCGGGGCAAGGTCCTGACGCCTGCGCGGACTTGGGCAGATGCAGGGAGCATGCAGGAGAGCAATCATTGCCCGGGCGCGCGGACGGGCGTGAGGGTCCGCCCGCGGGCGGACCCTCAGAACAATCCAAACCCTGAACAGGAGATCAGATGAGCGACAGGCCGGTTTTCATCTACGCCGCTACCTACCCTGACCGTGCTGGTGCCGAGGCGGACTACGACGCGCTTCTCGAACTGCATGCGGCGAAGCTCGTGGGCACCTATGACGTTGCGTTGGTCACCAAGGACGCCGACGGCAAGGTCCATGTCGAGAAGCACGAGAAGCCGACACAGCACGGCGCCTGGGGAGGCATCGCCGTCGGAGCAGCGGTCGGAGTTCTGGCCGCGCCGGCGGTCGTGCCGGCGGCGCTCGTGGGCGGTGTCATCGGCGGCCTCGGCGGACACTTCAAAAAGGGCATCTCAAAAGACGACGCCAAGGAACTCGGCGACCTGATCGACGCGGGCCAGGCAACGCTGCTCGTGATCGGCGAGTCACGCGTTGAAGAACAGCTCGACAAGCTGCTCGCCCGCGCCGAAAAGACGGTAGAGAAGGAAATCGACGTCGACGCCAAGGAGTTCCAGAAGGAACTCGAGAAGGCCGAGAAGGAGTACGCGGCGAGCTAGCCGGCGGTATCTGAGCGCAAGGGGCAGTGAGGTCGGTGTCGAGCAAGGCAACCGCGGCAGCGGCTGGCGGTGTTCTGCTGACGCTGTGCGCGGGGCAGTTCCTGATGATGCTCGACAGTTCTGTGATGAACGTGTCGATCGCGACGGTCGCGAAGGACGTCGGCACAACCGTGACGGGGATCCAGACGGCGATCACGCTCTACACGCTGGTGATGGCCGCGTTCATGATCACCGGTGGGAAGGTCGGCCAGATCATCGGCCGTAAGCGCGCCTTCTCGATCGGGTGCGTGATCTACGGTTGCGGCTCCTTCATCACGGCCATCTCGACCAGCCTCGGGGTTCTGCTGGTTGGCTGGTCGTTCCTCGAGGGCATCGGGGCCGTGCTGATCCTGCCGTCGATCGTCGCGCTGGTGGCGGTGAACTACGGGCGCGACGAACGGCCGCGCGCCTACGGGCTGATCGCCGCGGCGACCGCGATCGCGATCGGGGTCGGCCCGATCGTCGGCGGCCTGTTCACCACCTACCTCTCATGGCGCTGGGTGTTCGCGGGCGAGGTCGTGATCGTGCTGGCGATCCTCCTCCTCGCTCGCCGCATTCCCGAGGGGCCGCGTGAGAAGACGGTGCACCTCGACCTCGTGGGGACGGCGCTGTCAGCGAGCGGCCTCGCGCTGATCGTCTTCGGGATCCTGCGCTCAGGCGTGTGGGGTTTCGTCAAGCCCAAACCGGGGGCCCCCGAATGGATCGGGCTCTCGCCGGTGATCTGGCTGATGCTCGCCGGCGGCCTGGTCCTCTATCTGTTCATCGAGTGGGAGGATCGGGTGCTCGCCCGTGGCGGCGAACCGCTCCTTGACCCCAAGATCCTCCAGGTCCACGCGTTGCGCGGCGGCCTGAACTCGTTCTTCTTCCAGTTCTTCGTGCAAGGCGGGGTGGCATTCGCAGTGCCACTGTTCCTCTCCGTCGCACTCGGGCTCTCCGCGATCCAGACAGGGGTGAGGTTCCTGCCGCTATCGATCGCCCTCATCCTCGCAGCGGCCGGCATCCCCAAGCTCTTCCCCAAAGCATCGCCGCGCCGGGTGGTCCAACTCGGTTTCGTTGCGCTGTTCGCCGGCCTTGTGATCATGGTCGCCCTGCTCCAGGAAGGCGCGGGACCGCAGATAACGACCTGGCCGATGCTGCTCGCCGGCCTCGGAATCGGGGCCTTGTCCTCCCAGCTCGGAGCCGTCACCGTCTCGTCCGTTCCCGATGAGCAGAGCGGCGTGGTGGGCGGGCTGCAGAACACGATCACGAACCTCGGCATCTCCATGGGCACAGCGTTGACCGGCGCGATCGTGATCGCCGCGCTGAGCAGCTCGTTTCTGACGGGGGTGCAGCAGAACTCCGCCGTTCCCGCGTCGGTCAAATCGCAGGCCACGACCCAGCTCGCCGGTGGCGTCCCCTTCATCTCCGACAAGCAATTGACGGAGGCGCTCGACAATGCTCATGTGCCATCCGGGGCCACAGACGCGATCGTCGAAGAGAACGCGAAAGCGCGCCTGGACGGGCTGCGCGAGGCACTGTCGATACTTGCCATCTTTGCGCTGATCGGACTGCTCTTCAGCCGCCGGATCCCTGCCGAGCAGCCCGGTTCCTCGAAAGAATCGGCTCCCCCGCCAGAAACGGCTTCCGCAACCCAAACGGCCGCAGCAGCGTAAGACGTCGCCGAACGCGACACCGTATTCCTGGCCACAGCGCTGTTCCTGGTCGGGATCAGCGGTCACTTCCCTCTGCGCCAAGCGCGCTGCGCGTTGATCGTCGTGGGCACACTCATCCTCGGCTTCGCGATCATCCAGCTGCTCGGCCTTCGCGGACCGCCAGGAGGCCTATGAAAGGAGCACCGCCGGAGACTTCCCCCGCAATGACGGTCTTGGTTGCCCCACCGGGAGGGTTGGAGTGTGGGCGCCTACCTCTCCCGGGCGAACCAGTGCGGTGGGCGTCCGTCAAGGCAACCTCGAGGGCCCGGCGCCCAGATTCGTGCGGGTAGCTCGCGGACGCTACGGCGTCCCCCCTCCTCCGAACCCGTACTGAATCGGCGCGCGAGATGCTTGCTTCGCCGCGGAGGCAGGCGTGAGCCACCCCTGGGGCGAGACTGCTGGTTTTCGTCCAGTGCGGTAGCGGAGGGTCAGCTTCTCCGCACGCTCGCGCTGCTGCGGAAAGCAGCGGGAAAAGGCGCGCGAGCGCGCGCCCGGCGAACCACGTGAGCACTGAGGGCAGGACTCCTAACGGTAGGGACGAAATGAGGAGGCTATGCCCCAACCAGTCGTCAAGGCCCGCCAGCAATTCCCCAAGGTGGTCACGTTCTCCCCTTCGGAGATCAGACAGGCCATGCGCGATGTCGAAGGCTTCAACGCGAAGTTCGCCGTACTGATCACACGGGGAGTGGGTACTATGGCGTGCGCCTATCTCTTCGCCCTGATCGCGTTCGTCAGCCTGCCAGCGATCCTCATCCAAGCGGGAGTCCTGACCAAGAGCGATGTGCCGAACTTCCTTACCAAGCCGGGACTGATCCTGATCGTCTCATGGATCGCACAGACGTTCCTGCAACTCGTTCTCTTGTCGATCATTTTGGTCGGTCAGCGTGTCCAATCGTCGGCTTCAGACGAACGCGCTGAAAAGGAGTTCACGGATACCGAGGCGGTTCTCGACGCGCTGAACCTCAAAACCCAAGGGGGTCTCACCACGATCCTCGAAGCTGTCGAAGGCAAGAGGGCCAGCGGGCAAAGCGGTGGGTGAACCGCTCCGGCCGTAAGCGACACACTGCCAGAAGGCGAAGGGAGCACCTGAATGGCAACTTGGATCTTCGAGCCGGGGCACACAGAGGCCGAGTTTCGCGCCCGGCACATGATGGTCAGCTGGGTGCGCGGCCTGTTCAAGGACATCCACGGACGGCTCGAGCTCAACTGGGACCAGTGCGTTGACGCGACGTTCGAGGGCGAGATCGACGCGGCCGGGGTCTGGACGGGCCAGCCTGAACGCGATGAGCATCTGCGTAGCGCCGACTTCTTCGATGTCGAGAACCATCCGAAGATCACGTTCGCCGGTCGCTTCACCGAGCGCACGGGCGCCACGACGTTCAAAGGTGAGGTCGCGCTGACGATCCGAGGCGTGACGCGAGCGGTTCCGCTCGACATCGTCTCCCTCGGGGAATGGAAGACGCCATTCTGGGTGGGAGACGAGAACAAGGGCGAGCTGCGCCGCATCGGCTTCGAGGCAAGGGCCACGATCAACCGTCACGACTTCGGCGTCTCCTGGCAGGACGAGCTCCCTGGCGGCGGAGTCGTCGTCAGCAACGAGATCGAGCTGCTGCTCGACGTCGAGGCGATTCTGCTCGATGACCTCGAACGGACCGGCGCGATCGAGTTCTACCGAGACTGAGGGCTCACCGGTCCGACACAGACTCCACGCCAACGGCGTTTGCGCTCGTCTGGAAGCGATTCGGGGTTCTAAACATCGGCTCCCGGCGAGTCTGGCCGCGACGGGTAGCTGTGCGCGCCGCCCGCCGAGTGACGTCCCGAGACTGCTGGTCCCAGACGCGAGCGAGCGTCCGAGAAAGGGCTGCGCTGACGCCCGGATCGGACGAGCACCAATCGTCTCGTCCGGCGCTCCCGGAACTGCTCCTTCCCCGTGGCGGAGCGGCAGTCTGCGGTGTTGGTGCCCGGACGGGTGCTCGTCGTCCGCAGCGGTCGTCTCTCGCGGCCCTCGCGAGAGTGCTGCTTGCTCGCGCAAAGCGATAGCGCGCCTGGCGGCTGCGGCCGATCGCACGGCCGCAGCCGGAGTCGTCCAGCTAGGCCGTGGCGTGCTCCTTCTCCGCCTCGTCGAGTTCCTTCTTGAACTCCTTGCGGTCGACGTCGATTTCCTTCTCGATCGTCTTTTCCGCGCGCGTGAGCACCTTGTCGAGCTGTTCTTCAAGGCGCGACTCGCCGATCACGAGCAGCGTTGCCTGGCCCGCGTCGATCATGTCGCCGAGTTCCTTGGCGTCGCTCCTAGAGATGCCCTTTTTGAAGTGTCCGCCGAGGCCGCCGATGACGCCGCCCACGAGCGCCGCCGGCACGACCGCCGGCGCGGCCAGAACTCCGACCGCCGCTCCGACGGCGATGCCTCCCCAGGCGCCGTGCTGTGTCGGCTTCTCGTGCTTCTCGACATGGACCTTGCCGTTGGCGTCCTTGGTGACCAAGGCGACGTCGTAGGTGCCCACGAGCTTGGCCTCATGCAGTTCAAGGAGGGTGTCGTAGTCCGCTTCGGCGCCGACGGCGTCGGCATATGTCGCGGCGTATATAAAAACGGGCTTGTCGCTCATGATGAGCTCCTCATTCTTGGCTTTGTGAAGTGCTCCAAAAGGCTCCGCGGCTTGCGCGGCTCGGGGCGGGTCCCGCGCGCGCCGGAGAACCCGTCCTTCCGAATCGACCTCAGCGCGAAGACCTGCCCCGACGCTACTCCTTTCCCGCAGGGAGCGTCGCCGCGCGCCCGCATCGTGAGATGGTGGACCGATGGCGCGGGTGTCGGCTCGCATGCGAGTAGCCCCCCGTGGCAAGACTTGAGCTCGCCGGCGCTCGGCACACCC
Source organism: Solirubrobacteraceae bacterium (assembly GCA_035314465.1). Taxonomy (GTDB): domain Bacteria; phylum Actinomycetota; class Thermoleophilia; order Solirubrobacterales; family Solirubrobacteraceae; genus Palsa-744. The sequence continues at coordinate 37,626 of DATFZM010000011.1, forward strand.
ATCAATGCCGTGATGCTGGCCTGGGCGTCCTAAGAACGCCCGAGCCACCGAGCGCTGCGCAACCTCACTACTCGTCCGCCTGAGGCTCGGGCAGAGCGCGTATCTCCGCAGCGAGGCGCTCGGCCTCGTCCTCCATCGACACCGGCAGACCGTGCTCCTCGATGCCTTCCTCCAGGGCAGGGCATCCTGCATCGGCCAGTGCGCGCGCCAGCATTCGCAGCAGGTCAGACATCATCGGCCTCCCGGTCGGGCTGACAGCCGCCCTGCGACTCCGGGATCTCGTAGATCGTCTTGGGACTCACCTGCTCAAAGAACGCGGCCTGCACCCACCGGCGCGGGTCGTTAGCTTGGCACTCAAGACTCGTCATAGTCTCCTGCGCTCCCGCTTCCCTTTGAATGGCTTCAAAAGGCGATGGTGGTTTCTCGCCGCTATGCATGTGTCAAATCGGCAGAAACCGCTGTCAGCTTGACCCGGTCTGGCGGCTCCTCGACGACTACGGGGTTGACTAAAGCCTCGCGCGCGGTTTGCCGACTATCACCCGTCGGGTGCGAACGTTCAGCGCGACCCCCTTCGCCCGACGATCACAGCGCGCCTTAGAACCGAGGGCAGCAGCCCGCGAGGATCCCGGGCCACATCGTCACAGCTTCGGCGGAGAACCATGGCGCGAGCCTCCCGCCTCCGGAGGGCGCGTCAAGCCGCACCGCGGATCGATCGCACGAGATCCAGGTTCGCTGACGACAGCGATGCAGTATCGCGCCTAGTGTGGCGTGCGGCACGGACCATCCACCAGTTCTCACGACAGCGCCTTGCTATCGCGTATCCACCAAAGCGGGCGTCTCCCGACAGACACCTCACGCTGCCGCGTTGGACGACGTTCGACAGTAACGGTTGCCTAGCTGTCTCCGCTGATGATGCAGCGGAAGCCGATGTGGCTGGTCGAGGTGTCGATCGCCTCGGGCTGGCGGGCGGCGGGTCGGTAGCGAAGGCAGTAGCTTGGCGCGCAGAGGTGCGAGCCGCCCTTGATGACACGGCGGGGAATGCTCGCGCCGGGACGCCCAAGGTCATAGCTCGCATCCGAGTTCTCGGTGCGCGGGTTCAGCGGCGGCTTGCAGCAGGCACTTGGGGTCGCCTCGGACCCCGGGCCGCGGGCCGAGTAGTAGTCGGCAGTCCACTCCCAGACATTTCCCGTGACGTCGTAGAGCCCGAATCCGTTGGCGGGGAATAGGCCCACCGGCGAGGTCCCGCGCCATCCCTTCGCACCGGTGTTGTGCCAGGGGAACTCGCCCTGCCAGAAGTTCGCCATCAGATCGCCGCTCGGTCGCTGATCGTTGCCCCAAGCGAAGATCGCACCATCGAGTCCTCCACGCGCCGCGTACTCCCACTCAGCCTCGCTTGGCAGCTGCTTGCCGGCCCATTCCGCGTAGGCCTGGGCGTCCTCGAAGGCGACATGGGTCACGGGATGATCGTCTCGCCCGGAGTTGTCGCTGTCCGGTCCCCAGGGATGTCGCCAGTTGGCACCGGGTATGTAGGCCCACCAGCGGCTCGGGTCGTTCAGCGGCACCGGGCCGGGCGTGGGATGAAAGACGACCGACCCCTCAAGCAGGAGCGCGGGGTCGGCGTCGGGGTAGCTGGCGGGATCGGGCGGGCGCTCGGCGAGGGTGCGGTATCCGGTCGCCGCGATGAAGCGGGCGAACTGCGCAACCGTGACCGGTCCGCGGTCGATCGCGAAGGCATGGACTTCTACCTCCCGCACGGGCGCCTCTTCTGGGTAGAAGTCAGCCGAGCCCATCCGATAGCGGCCAGTCGGGATATGGATCATGTCCCCGCGTGTCATCCCGCCGGGATCGTAGAACCAGTCCAAGCCGGCGCGTCGCGCGGGTCCTTCATAGGCCCATCCTTCCCTCGGTGTGTCCAGGGCCGTCCCTCGCGGGCGTGAGCAGCGCCGTCGCGAACTCTCTCGGTTGCCGATAAGAGCAGCCGCCTCGGACTGAAAGACACCCTCACGCGCAGGGGAAGCGGACCGCCGCGCGCGGCCGCGTATGCCGTGCAAAGATCCGCGTCCAGGCCAACAGAGGGAGGCACTGCTGTGAGCGCACCGTTCCAGGGGACGATCAATGTGGACATCCGGGACTCGGAGCCCGACTGGGTGCCGTTTGAGGCTCAGAAGGCCCCCGACGGCGCCCCGAGTGTCGTCTACATCGTCCTCGACGATGTCGGGTACTCGGCGCTCGGTTGCTACGGCGGCCCCGTCGAGACGCCGAACATCGACCGCATCGCGGCGCAGGGCATTCGCTACGCGCAATGGCATACGACGGCGCTCTGCTCGCCCACCCGTTCCTGCCTGTTGACCGGCCGCAACCATACGCGCAACAGCATGGCCTGTATCACCGAGGCCGCGATCGGATTCCCCAACGCCAGCGGCACGATCCCGCCGGAGAATGGGATGCTGCCTGAGATCCTCGGCGAGCTCGGCTGGAACACCTACATGGTCGGCAAGTGGCATCTGTGCCCGACCGACGAGATGAACCTTGCCTCGCCACGGCGAAACTGGCCGACCGGGCGCGGCTTCGAGCGCTTTTACGGCTTCCTCGGCGCCGAGACCAACCAGTGGTACCCGGATCTCGTCTACGACAACCATCCCGTCGATCAGCCGCGCTCGCCGGCGGAGGGCTACCACTTCACCGCCGACATCACCGACAGAGCGCTCGAGTTCATCAAGGACGCCCAGGCGGTGGCACCGGAAAAGCCCTTCCTGCTCTACTACGCTCCGGGCGCCTGCCACGCGCCGCACCAGGTGCCGACGGAGTGGATCGAGAAGTACAAGGGGCGCTTCGACATGGGCTATGAGGCGATGCGTGACCAGACGCTCGCTCGCCAGAAGGAGCTCGGCATCGTCCCGACGGACACCGAGTTGCCTCCGCTCAACCCGATCGGCACCCCGCAGACGAGGACGGGGCCCGAGGATCTGCCGTTCCCGATGATGGACGTGACACGCCCCTGGGAGAGCCTGTCAGGAGAGGAGAAGCGGCTGTTCGCCCGCATGGCCGAGGTCTACGCCGGCTTCCTCGCCCACACCGATCATCAGATCGGCCGGCTGCTCGAGTTCCTGGAGGAGAGCGAGATGCTCGAGAGCACGATGATCATCCTCGTCTCCGACAACGGCGCCAGCGGCGAGGGCGGACCGAACGGATCGGTGAACGAGAACAAGATGTTCAACGGCATCCCGGACTCGATGCAGGAGAACCTCGCGATGCTCGAGGAGCTCGGCGGGCCGAAGACCTACAACCACTACCCCAACGGCTGGGCAATGGCGTTCAACACGCCGTTCAAGATGTGGAAGCGCTACGAGTTCAACGGCGGCAGCTGCGATCCGTGCATGATCTCCTGGCCCAAGGGGATCAAGGCCAGGGGCGAGATCCGCCACCAGTACCACCACGCGATCGATCTAGTGCCGACGGTCCTCGACGTCCTCGGCGTCGATGTCCCGAGAACCA
>DATFZM010000012.1:0-92939 GCA_035314465.1 Solirubrobacteraceae bacterium
TGCCCTGGTTGGAGGCGCCGTCGCCGAACGTGCACAGCGTCACCTCCTCGCTCCCGAGGTAGTCGCTCGAGAGCGCCATCCCGGCCGCGATCGGCAGGTTGCCGCCCACGATCCCGTAGCCGCCCATGAAGCGTCGCTGCAGGTCGAACATGTGCATCGAGCCGCCGCGCCCGTGGCAGAGGCCGTCGACGCGGCCGAACAGCTCCGCCATCACACGCTCGGGCGGCGTGCCGCGGACGAGCGCGTGCCCGTGCGAGCGATACGTCGAGATCAGGTAGTCCTCGTCTCGCAGCGCCCGCGCGCTGCCCACGATCGTGGCCTCCTCGCCGATCGACAGATGCAGGAAGCCGCCCACGCGCGCCCGCGCGTACATCTCGCCTGCGCGCTCCTCGAAGCGGCGGATGAGCGTCATCGTCGATAGCCACTCGCGCGCTGACTCCGGTGCGGGAAGCGAGGCCATCAGCCCTCCACGGTACTCCAGCGTGCCACGAACTCCTCGGCGTCGAGCCGCATCAGATCGCCGCGCAGCGCTCGCGCCAGGCGCGCCGCCTCCAGCGGCGCCTGATCCCAGAACAGCACTACTTCGCCGCTCTCGATCTCGACCACCTCCACGTGATCGACGCGCGTCGGATGCGCGAGCAGCGCCGGCGCCATCCCGCCGCGGGTGACTTTCAGGCGATAGGCGTCGCGTGCCCTCATCCAGCCGCCGTCATCGCGCGCAGGTACTCGCCGGCCCGGTCGAGCTCGCGCTCGCCGCAGAAGACCCTCCTCCCGTCGCCGTCCCCGTCGGGGCGTACACAGGCGAGCACCGCCGGCACCTCCCGCACGCCCGCGGCGGCTGCAGCGCCCGTCGCCCGCGCGAGCTCCTGCGCGACGGATCTCGTCTCTGCGGCGCGCAGCACGGCCATCGGGTGCATCTCGCAGGCCGCCGCTGCGATCAACACGTAGTCGGGATCCTCCAGCGAGTGCCCGCCCGCGAATGCCTGGCGGAAGGCGGCCTGCGCGAACGGCACCCCTCGTCCGATCGACTTGGCGTAGATCGCGACGCGCATCGCGAGCGAGCTGTCGAACGGGAACGGCTCGGGCCAGCGCAGCGCCGGCAGCCCGAGCTCGCAGGCGCGTCGCTCGACGTCCTCGCGCAACGCATCCGCCTCCCGCGCGCTCGGAGACGACGCGAGCGCCTCGCCGCCGGGGAGCTCGCGCGCACCCTGAAGGGCAGAGGCACCCTGAAGGGCAGAGGCACCCTGAAGGGCACAAGCACCCTGAAGGGCACAAGCGAGCACCGGCTGCCAGGGCACCGGCACGGAGGCGCCCCGACCCGCCGGGGCACACCCGGAAGGGCGCGGGCGAGCGAGCACGTGCAGAGCGCGCTCGCATGCGAGGTAGGCGAACGGGCTGGCGAGATCGAAGTAGAAGGCAGTTACGGCACTCGACATATAACCGACGCCCGCGGCCTGTCCTCAGCCGTGGATCAGCCAGCCGTCCGCGGCGCGTCCGGCCTCCATGACCGCCTCGGACAGCGTCGGGTGACCGTGAACGATCCGCGCGACCTCCGGGAAGCCCCCCTCGAGCATGCGCACGTTCACGAGCTCCTGGATCAGCTCGGTCGCGCGCGAGCCGACGATGTGGCCGCCGAGCAGCTCGCCGTAGGCACGCTCGCCGACGAGCTTCACCATCCCGCTGCGGTCGCCGTAGACGGTGCCGCCGCCGACCGCGCCGTAGGGCACCTTGCCGACGACGACGTCGTAGCCCTGCTCGCGCGCCTGCGCCTCGGTGAGACCGAAGGAGCCGACGTTCGGCATGCAGAACGTCGCCCGCGGTATGTCCGGGTAGGAGAGCGGGTGCGTGGGCAGCCCGGCGATGTCCTCGGCCGCGATGATGCCCTCGTCGGAGGCCTTGTGCGCGAGCGCCGGTCCGGGCACGAGATCGCCGATCGCGTAGATCCCCGCGCGCGAGGTCCGCAGCGCGCCGTCGACCTGCACGAGGCCGCGCTCGTCCAGCGCCACGCCGGCCTCTGCGAGGCCTAGTCCCTCGACGTCGGCGCCGCGCCCGGCCGCGATCACGAGATAATCCACATCGGCGTCCTTCTCGCCGTGCGAGAAGCCCACGCTGCTATCGCTTCCGACGAGGTCGGCGACGAGCGTATCGGTGTGCACGCCGATGCCCTGGCGCTTGAGCCCCCGCTCGACGATCCGCGAGATGTCCGCGTCCTCGGTCGGCAGCACGCGCTCGAGCGCCTCCAGCAGCAGCACCTCGCTGCCGAGCCTCGCAAAGCCCGAGGCGATCTCCGCTCCGGAGGCCCCCGCTCCGACGACCGCGAGGCGTTGCGGCACCTCGGGCAGCGCCCACGCCTCCTCGGTGCCGATCACGCGACCGCCGAACTGCACGCCGGGTATCGGCCGCGGCACCGAGCCGGTCGCGAGGATCACGCTGCGTGCCGCGATCGTCTCCTCGCCCACCCGCACGTCGCCCTCCGCCGTGAGGGTCGCGTCGCCCTCGATCAGATCGATGCTGTTTTTCTTAAACAGCCCCGCCACTCCCGACGTGAGCGTGTTGACGACCTTCTCGCGACGCGCCTGCACCGCCGCGTAGTCGATCCGCACGCCCTCCACGTGGATGCCGAAGTCATCCGCCTCCTCGATCTCAGTGAGCAGGTCGGCCGAGCGCAGGAGCGCCTTCGCGGGGATGCAGGCGTAGTTCAGGCAGCGCCCGCCGACCTTGTCGCGCTCGATCACCGCGGTCCTCATGCCGAGCTGCGCCGCCCGGATCGCCGCCACGTAGCCGCCCGGCCCGGAGCCGATCACTACGCAGTCGTAGGAACTCTCTGCCATTGCGGGCTGAGCCTATCGAAGCGGCTGTTGCTCGCTTGCCTGCGGCCGTCAGGGTGCGCCCGTCAGGGTGCGCGCCCGGGGGTGCCGTCGCGCTCACCTGCCTGGATCCGTCCCATCACGCGTATCAGCTTCCAGAACAGCCACCCTCCGAGACCGACAGCGACGACGCAGATCAACGCGGCGCGGACCGTCGAGGCGACGACGAGCGCGAGCGAGGTGACGATGATCTGAAACGCGAGCAGCGCCTCGAAGGAGAGCACCGCCCAGTAGCGGCGCCTGTACATGCCCGCGGCCATCGCTAGCAGCAGCGCCGCCAGGAGCGCCGCGCCGGGCAGCGAGCCACCGTGCTTGTTGAGATTGTGCACGGTTAGCGCGCCGATCAGGACTGCGATCGCCAGCACGACGGCCACCGCGATCGCCACGTTCAACGCCGCGGGGCGCTCCTGCGGCCCCAGCGGCGCGAGCGCCGCCCGCGCGAGGCGGTCGCGCTCGCCCGACCCGCCTGACCTTCCCCCGGGAGGACGCGCCATGCTCACAGGCTCGTCCCGTCGTTGCCGGCGAGGCCCGCGCTGCGGCCGGAGCGCTCCTCGCCGCTGGCCTCGAGGGCCCGCGCGAGCTCGCGCGCGGCGCGCTCGGGATCGTCGGCGTCGGTGATCGCGCGCAGCACGCATACGCGCTCGGCGCCGGCGTCGAGCACCTCGCCGACGTTCGCCGCGTCAAGCCCGCCGATCGCGAAGAACGGCACCGGTGCGTGCGCTGCCGCGTAGCGCACGAGCTCGACACCCACCGCCGGGCGCCCCGGCTTGGTCGGCGTCGCGTGCACCGGGCCGACGCCGATGTAGTCGACCAGCGAGGGGTCGGACGCGTCGATCTGCGAGGGCGTGTGCGTGGAGAGGCCGACGAGCATGTCATCGCCGAGGAGCTCGCGCACTTCTCCGACCGGCATGTCGTCCTGGCCCACGTGGACGCCGTCGGCGCCGATCTCCGCCGCCACGGGCGGGCGGTCGTTGACGATGAACAGCAGGCCCAGCTGCTCGCAGAGGATCCGCGAAGCGTGCGCGACGGCTGCGAGCTCGTCGTCGGGCAGGCTCTTCTCGCGCAGCTGCACCACGTCCACGCCCCCGGCCGCCGCCGCGCGCAGCAGGTCGGGCAACTCGTGGTGGGCGGGGGCGGCCCCGAGCACGAGGTACAGGCGCGCCGCGGCAAGCCGCGCGCGTCGCGAGCCCGCTTGCCCGCTTGCCCGCTTGCCTGCGCCCGTCACGGTGTGCCCTTCAGGCTGCGCCCGCCAGGGGGTGCCCTTCAGGGTGCGCCCGCGAGGGTGTGCCCGTGAAGGTATGGGATCCTCGCCCGCCATCGGCTGCAGTCTCGCAGGCGCGGGTAGCATCAATCGCATGAGCCGAAGCGTTCACGTCGATGTGGCCGTCGCCGGAGGCGGCATCATCGGCATGTCGCTCGCCTGGGCCGCTCGTCGCCGCGGCATGTCGGTCGCCGTGCTCGAGCGCGAGTCGGTCGGCGCGGGCGCATCGCGCGTGGCCGCCGGCATGCTCGCGCCGGTCTCCGAGGTGGAGTACGGCGGCGCCGGCCGGCGGCTGTTGAAGCTCGGGCTGCGCTCGGCCGCGATGTGGCCCGCGTTCGCAGAGGGTCTGCGCGACGCCTCGGGCGTCGACGTGGGCCTGCGCCGCACGGGCACGCTGCTGGCGGCGCGCGACGGCGACGAGGCGCGCGAGCTCGAGCGCCAGCTCGACCTGCGGCGCTCGCTCGGGCTCTCCGTCACGAGGCTGCGGGGCAGCGAGGCGCGCGAACGGGAGCCCGCGCTCGCCCCGACCGTGCGCCTCGCGCTCGAGGTGCCCGACGACCACGCCGTCGATCCCCGCCTGGTGCTGCGCGCGCTGCGCGGCGCGTGCGAGCGGGAGGGCGTGCGTGTGCGCGAGGGCGCGAAGGTCGCCGGGGTCGAGCTCGACGAGTCCGGCTCGCGCGCCACGGGGCTGCTGCTCGAGGACGGCGAGCGTGTCGGCGCCGGGCAGGTCGTGCTCGCGGCTGGTGCGTGGACGGAGTCGATCGGCGGCCTGCACGCCGGCGCGCGGATCCCCGTGCGCCCGGTCAAGGGCCAGATCCTGCGCCTGCGCGACCCGTCCGGGCCGGGCTTGCTCGAACGGGTGCTGCGCTTCCAGGGCGGCTACCTGGTTCCCCGCGGCGATGGCCGCTACGTGCTCGGCGCGACCGTCGAGGAGCGCGGCTTCGAGCTCGCAGCCACAGCCGGCGGCGTCTATGAGCTGCTGCGCGACGCCTACGAGCTCCTGCCGGGCGTGGCCCAGCTCGAGATCGAGGAGCTCTCGGTCGGGCTGCGCCCCGGAACACCAGACAACGCGCCCGTGATCGGACGCGGGGCGCTCGATGGCCTCGTGTGGGCGAGCGGCCATCACCGCAACGGCGTCCTGCTCGCGCCGCTCACGGCAGAGCTGATCGCGGGCGTGCTGGCCGGCACCGGCGAGGCGGAGGCGCTGCACGGCCGCCCGCTCGAGGACGAGGAGCGGCACATCGTCAACCGGCCCCGCATCGCCGGCGCGCACGGCGCGCTGCTGCAGGTCTGCTCTGCCGCGCGCTTTGCCCCCTCCCAGGAGTCGGACGCGCACGTCAGCTCGACGGCGGGGGCGGCGCGGTGATCGTGCTCAACGGGGAGCGCACGGACGTGCACGCCGGCGCGACCGTCGCGGCGGCGCTGGCACGGGTAGGTGTCAAGCCCGACGCGCGCGGTGTGGCCGTCGCCGTCGACGGCGAGGTCGTCCCGCGCTCCACCTGGGAGGCCTTCGCGCTGGCCGAGGGCTCGCACGTCGAGGTACTCACCGCGATGCAGGGAGGATGAGCGACGCGATGGCCGACGTGCCCGCAACGATCCTCGAGGACGACGCCGCTGCTCCCGGGCGCGACGCGGCCGCCGAGCGCGACGCGGCTGGCGTCGGGCGCGACGCGCTGCAGATCGGGGGGCTGACGCTGGGCTCGCGCCTGCTGCTCGGCACGGGCGGGTTCCCCTCGCTCGAGCTGATGGCGCACGCGATCGAGGCCAGCGGGACCGAGCTCGTGACCGTCGCCCTGCGGCGCGTGGGCAGCGGCCCACAGAACAGCGGCGCGGGTTCGCTCGTGGCGACGCTCGCGGCTGCAGGCGTCGCGCTGCTTCCGAACACCGCCGGATGCCACACCGCCAGGGACGCCGTGCTCACCGCGCGGCTCGCGCGCGAGGCCTTCGAGACCGACCTGATCAAGCTCGAGGTGATCGGCGACGAGGACACGCTGCTGCCCGACGCTCCCGAGCTGCTGCGCGCCGCCGAGGAGCTGGTCGACGATGGCTTCGTCGTGCTCCCCTACACGACCGACGACCCGGTGCTCGCGCGGCGGCTCGTCGACGTCGGCTGCGCGGCCGTGATGCCGCTCGGCTCGCCGATCGGCAGCGGCATGGGGATTCGCAACCCTTACAACATCGCGCTCGTACGCGAGGCCGTCGAGGTGCCGGTCGTTCTCGACGCGGGCATCGGCACGGCCTCCGATGCGGCGCTCGCGATGGAGCTCGGCTGCGACGCCGTGCTCGCTGCCTCGGCGATCGCCCGCGCTGCCGACCCCGTTGCGATGGCGCGCGCGATGCGCGCCGCGGTTGCGGCCGGCAGGCTCGCGCGCGGCGCCGGCCGGATCCCGCGGCGCCTGTACGCGCGGGCCTCCACGCCCAACGAGGGCCTGCCCGAGCTCACTTGACGACTTCGATCGTGCCGTTCATCGAGGCGGGGTGGATCGTGCACTGGTAGTGGATCACGCCGGGCTTGGTCGCCTTGATCTCAAACGTGCCGCCTTCGCCGAAGTCCTTGGAGGCGAACGCCTGTGGGCCGCCCTCGCTGGTTACGTTGTGTTCGACCGAGTCGTAGTTCGTCCACTTGATCGTCGAGCCGACCTTCACGCGCAGCGTGTCGGGGCTGATCGCGATGTTGCGGTAGGCGACCTGGACGACGCCGCTCTGCACCGAGGCGGAGCTCGACGGCGTGCCGTATTTCGGCGTGGTCGCCACTTTGATGCCTTCGCTCGACGCCGGCGACGTGGCACCGGCACCTGAGACGACCTGGCTCGGCCCGGTCGAGCTCGAGCTGCTCGATCCCGACGAGGAGCCGCAGCCCGCGGCGAACACGACCGCTGCGCAGCCCAACACGGCGGCGATGCCTGTTCTCATCGATGGGTCCTTTCTCACTGTTGCTCAGCCAGACCTTCTCACAACCCTGGGCCGCGTTCGCCGCCTACACTGGCCGCTCCAATGACAGCGCGCCACTTCCTCACCGGGGCCGAGCTGAGCGCGGCCGAGCTCGACGCGCTGCTCGACCGCGCGCTGGCACTCAAGCGCGAGCCCGCCTCCTCGCGAGCGCTGGCCGGGCGCAGCGTGGCGCTGATCTTCGAGAAGCCCTCCACGCGCACGCGGGTCTCGTTCGAGGTCGGCGTCTACGAGCTTGCCGGCCACGCGGTCGTACTGCGCTCCGATGAGCTACAGCTCGCGCGTGGCGAGGCGCTGCGCGACACCGCGCTCGTGCTCTCCCGGCACGTCGCCGCGATCGGCCTGCGCACGGGCCCCGACGCCGTCGTGCAGGAGCTCGCGCAGTACAGCTCGGTGCCCGTGATCAACATGCTCACGGCTTCTCATCACCCCTGCCAGGCGCTTGCTGATCTGCTCACGCTGCGCGAGGCCTACGGCTCGCTCGCCGGTCTGCGGCTCGCCTACGTGGGGGACGGCAACAACGTCGCCCGCTCGCTGGCGATGCTCGGAGCGCTCGCGGGGATGGACGTGGCCGTGGCCTCGCCCGCGGGCTACTCGCTGGAGGATGCGCTGGCGCTGCCGGCCGGCTCCTCGGGCAGCGTGACGCTCTACGAGGACCCGCACAGGGCGGTCGCGGGCGCCTGCGCCCTCTACACGGACGTGTGGGTGAGCATGGGCGATGAGGAGAGCGCCGAGGAGCGCCGGCGGGCCCTTGCGGGCTATCGCCTCGATGACGCGCTGCTCGACGAGGCCGCGCCGGGGGCGTTCGCGATGCACGACCTGCCCGCGCATCCCGGCGAGGAGATCACCGCGGAGCTGCTCTACGGCGGGCGCCAGCGCATCTGGGACCAGGCGGAGAACCGGCGACACGCGCAGAAGGCGCTGCTCGAGCTGCTGGTGGCCCCGTGAGCGAGGTCGTTCAGAGCGCGCCGCGCCCGCAGCTCGGCGACGTGCTCGAGCTGGAGATCGAGTCGCTTGCGTTCGGCGGAGAGGGCGTCGCGCGGCTGCCCTCGGGGCACGCAGGCGAAGGCGGCTATGTGGTGTTCGCGGCCGGCGCGATCCCGGGCGATCGCGTGCGCGCGGTCGTGCACAAGCGCAAGCGCAGCTACGCCCATGCGCGCACGATCGAGGTGCTCAGCCCGAGCCCGCAGCGGATCGCGCCTGTGGCCGACCACCCGGGCGTTCCCTGGCAGGTGATCCCCTACGAGAGCCAGCTCGAGATCAAGCGCGCACAGGTGCAGGAGGCGCTCACGCGCCTCGGCGGGCTCTCGGGCTTCGAGCTGGCGGAGACGATCCCCGCGCTCGAACGTTGGCGCTATCGCAACAAGCTCGAGTACTCCTTCGGCGGCGGGCACGACGACCAGGAGCTCGTGTGCGGCTTCCACGTCTCCGCCGGGGGCAACCGGGTGGCGGCGATGGACGACTGCCTGCTGGCCTCCGAGCGCGGCAACCGGGCGCGTGAGATCGCGCTGCGCTGGTGCCGCGAGCAGGGCCTCGCGGCGTGGGAGCGCACCCCGACGGGCAGAACCGGGCGCGCACCCGGCGCGGCGCGCGCCCCCCAGCGCACGCGCCGTGGGGCGCGAGCCCTCCCTACGGAAGGACAGGCGAGCGAGCACGTCCCGGGGCCGTCGCCCGACGGCCGCGCGCGGCTGCGCAACCTCGTGGTGCGTGAGGGCCGGCGCAGCGAGCGCCTGCAGGTGCGCCTCGTATCAACGGAGGGCGAGCTGGACGCCGACGGGCTCGCCGCGACGCTCGCCGCCGAGCTCGGGGAGACGCTCTCGGGCGTGCTCTGGACCCGCTCGCGCAGCCTTGCCGAGACGACCGCGGGCGGGGAGACGGAACTCGTCTGGGGCGAGCCACAGCTTCCGGAGCGACTCACCCTCACGGGCACACCCAGATCGGCGCAGGCAAGCGGACAGCTGGACCTGCGGATCTCCTCCGAGGCGTTCTTCCAGACCAACACCGAGATGGCCGAGGTGCTCTACGGGGTCGTCGCCGAGTACGCGGGCCTGCAGGGCTGGGAGCGCGTCTACGACCTCTACAGCGGCATCGGCACGATCGCGCTCACGCTCGCCCCGCGGGCGGGCGAGGTGTGGGGGATCGAGCTCGTCGCGGAGGCCGTCGCCGACGCGATCGCCAGCGCGGCGCGCAACGAGATCACGAACGCCCACTTCTTCGCGGGCGACACGCGCCTGGCGATGCGCGAGCTGCTGCAGCGATCGGGCAGGCCCGACGTGCTCGTCGTCGATCCGCCGCGCGCGGGGCTCTCGAAGAAGGTCGTACACCGCATCGTGGAAGCGGCCCCCAGGCGCATCGTCTACGTCTCCTGCAACCCCACCACGCTCGCGCCCAACGCCGCCGAACTCGTCGAGGCCGGCTACTCGCTGCGGCGCGTGCAGCCCGTCGACATGTTTCCCCAGACGCACCACATCGAGTGCGTCGCGCTGCTGGAGCGCGAGGACGCGCCGCGGCGCGAGGGCTCCGACGGGTCCGCGTCCTCGCCCGCCAGCGCAGCGGGATAGGCTTGCGCCGATGCGCGCGGCGACGATCCGTGACGGCGAGGTCCTCGTCGAGCAGCACCCGGACCCCGAGCCCGGCAAGGGCGAGGTGCTCGTGCGCGTCCGCGCCGCCGGGCTAAACGGCGCCGACATGATGCAGCGCCGGGGGCTCTACCCGGCGCCTCCAGGCTCGCCGCAGGACATCCCGGGGATGGAGCTCGCGGGCGAGGTCGCCGCGCTCGGCGCGGGGGTTGAACGCTTCGCGCCCGGAGAGCGCGTGATGGCGATCGTCGGCGGCGGCGCGCAGGCGGAGCTTGCGCTCGTCGGCGAGCGCCAGCTGATGCCCGTGCCCCTCGGCCTGGAGTGGCCCGCCGCCGGGGGTCTGCCAGAGGTGTTCATGACCGCCCACGACGCGCTGTTCGCGCAGGCGCAGCTGCTCAGCTCAGAGCATCTGCTCGTGCACGGCGGCGCCGGCGGGGTCGGCACCGCCGCGATCCAGCTCGCACGCGCGGTCGGCGCGCGGGTCACAGCGACGGTTCGCAACGAGGCCCTGCGCCCCGCCGTCGCCGAGCTCGGCGCCGAGGCGATCACGGTCGAGGGCTTCGCCGAGCAGGGGCCCTTCGACGTGATCCTGGAGCTGATCGGCGCACCGAACATGCCCGAGAACGTGCAGGCGCTCGCGACGCGCGGCAGGATCACCGTGATCGGCGTGGGGGGCGGCGCCAAGACCGAGCTGAACCTGGTCGCACTGATGGGAAAGCGAGCGCGGATCTTCGGCTCGACGCTGCGCGCGCGCGCAGCGGAGGAGAAAGCGCTCTCCGCGCGGCGCCTGGAACACGAGGTGCTGCCGCTGTTCGAGCGCTGCGCGCTGCGGGTAGTCGTGGCCGAAACGCTGCCGCTCGAGCAGGTCGCCGCGGCCTACGACCGCTTCGCCGCCGGCGGCAAGTTCGGCAAGATCGTGATCACGCCCTAGCGGCGCGGTGTCAGTAGGGCGGCTAGTAGGGCGGCTGGGCCGCGTACCAGTCGCCGAGCGCGCGGAACGCCTCCCAGAACTCGCGCTTGGCGTCCTGCTCGTCGAGCGAGTCGTCGATGTTCGGCACATACAGCGCCTCGATCGTCGGCGTGAGCTGCTGCACCTCGCCGAGCGTCGGCGCCAGCGGCCGCGCCAGCGGTACGTCCATCTCGCCGAGCGCCGCCAGCGCGTCGGCACCCATCACGACGATGATCCGCGGCTGCACTATCGCGATCTCGGCGACGACGCGCGAGATGCAGGCGAAGTCGGCGAGCGCGGCGTCGCTCAGCGGGCACTTCGCGCAGAGCGTGCCGTAGACGGCCAGGGGATCGATCTGCAGGCGCTTGAGCGACTTCATCAGCGCGCTGCCCGCGCGCCCGTAGAAGGCCACGCCCTCCTCGATCTCCGACGGCAGCGGCGCGTACTTGAGCAGCATCACGTCGGCCTGGGGATGCCCGGAGCCGAGCACCGGCATGAGGTTGCCGCGCGGGCAGTGCGGGCAGGCCTGCAGATCGCGCGTGAGCGTATTCAGCTCGCGGATCGCGCGCTCGAGGTACTTCTCGCGAATCTGGTCGTCTGTCACGGGCATCGACCCCGAGGGATTAGACGGCGCCCCGCCTTGTCCTTGACCGTGCATCAGTAGTTGCGCGCGCCTATCGATGCCGAGCGCTCCCGGAGGCCCGCCGCGCCCTGCGCACGCGCCGCGCCTTGCTGGCCTGGCGGGCCGAGCGCGGCGTCGCCCGCGTCTGCAGGAACTTCAGCGCCTGCACATACAGCAGCGAGGAGGGGCGGGTGTGAATCTCGGCGCCGCGCAGCGACTGCAGGAACTCCGCCGGCCCGTCGAAGTCGCGCAGGCGCACGCGCACCGATCCGAGGCCCTGCGCGACGTGCGAGTCCGAGCCGGCGCCGGCGGTGATGCGGTACTTGGCGGCGAAGCGCTCGGCCTCGTCGTTGAACGCCCCGATCGCCACGCGCGGGTTGAAGATCTCGAGCGCGTCGACCTCGTCGATGACCGGGAGCAGATGCTCGTAGTCGGGCACCGCGTGCATCCTGTCGAACGGGTGCGGCACGTAGACGAGCCCGCCCTGGCTGCGGATCTCGGCGATCGTCTGCTGCAGGCTCAGCCCGCGCGGGATCTTCTCCTCGATGAAGAGGCCGATCACCTCGCCTTCGCCGGCGGTCTTGATCTCCTCGCCGACGATCACCTTCACGCCGGCCTGCGCTGACTGTGCGCGCGCCTCCAGGGCACCGGAGATCTCGTTGTGGTCGGTCACCGCGATCGCCCCGAGGCCCTGCTCGCGAGCGGTCGCCAACAGCACCTCGACCGGGGTCGCGCAGTCGTTGGAATGGTCGGTGTGCATGTGCAGGTCGATGTCGATCAGCGACCGCCGCTCCAGGCGCTCGGCGATCGCCGGGTCGCTGACGTGCTCGTGCCGGCGCAGCGCGAGCTCGCGGTAGATCGCCTCGAGCCCGTCGGCCGACTGCGGGCCATCACCCCCCGGGGCGCGAGCGGGCAGCAGCCGGTAGTCGCCGGGGAAGTAGCGCGCCATCAGCGCGGCCGTCTCGGGCGTGCTCGCGGTGCGCGCGTCGAGCCGCCCGAAGAAGCCCTCTACGTAGCGCCGCGCGAGCAGCGTCGAGAGCAGGCGCTCGCTGGAGGAGTGGAACGAGCCGACGTTCAGCGCGCGCGAGTGGCGCAGCGCCGCGCCGGAGGTGCTCGGGGCGAACGGTTCGTGCACGTGGACGAAGTCGAGCTCGAGCATGCCGAGCAGTTCCTCGACGGTGCGCGCGACGTCGATCGGCAGCGCTGGTGGGCGCCGCCTGGCGGCGCCCACCACGTCGAGCACCTCGCCGACCGCGATCACGCGCGGCGTGCCCGAGTCGCTGCCGGCGAGCAGCTCGTGCGGTTGCGTGCGCGCGGCGCGCAGCGCTCGCCGCGAGTCGCGCACCCGCTCCTGCGAGCGCGAGGGGGCCAGCACGAGCACGCGGTGCCCGCGCGCGGAGAGCGCCGCGGAGATCTCGGCGACGTGCGCGTTGACCTCGTTGTCCTCGGCCTCCCACGGATAGGGGGAGACGTGGGCGATCGAGAACGTAGGGGCCATCGACGCGATTATCGTCGCCCGGGCGCCTCCGTGCGCACTATTTCGTCCGCGGGGCTGCTGAGGCGGCCGCCGCCGCGCGTTTGCGTTTAGCGGCGCCGCCTTTG
The DNA here is from genome assembly GCA_035314465.1 of Solirubrobacteraceae bacterium. Lineage (GTDB taxonomy): Bacteria > Actinomycetota > Thermoleophilia > Solirubrobacterales > Solirubrobacteraceae > Palsa-744. The sequence continues at coordinate 12,830 of DATFZM010000012.1, forward strand.
CGCTTGGCCTGCGTGTGCCCCGGTGGGTGCGGGCGGCTGCTCGGCTGGCCCCCGTAGCGCGCGATGAACGCCTCGGTGTCGCGGCGCGCCTGCTCGTCGGGGCGCTGCTCGTGGGGCGACTTCATCAGGTAGGAGGACGGTCCGTCGAGCTGGCCGCCGACGCCGTGGTTGAGCGCGAGCTTGCAGCAGCGTGCGGCATCGATCACGATACCCGCCGAGTTGGGCGAGTCCCACACCTCCAGCTTGAGCTCGAGGTTCAGGGGCACGTCGCCGAAGGCCTGGCCCTCGACGCGGATGTGCGCCCACTTGCGGTCGGTGAGCCAGGGGACGTAGTCCGAGGGGCCGACGTGGATGTCGCTGGCCGGCAGCTCGTGGTCCATGATCGAGGTGACCGCGTTCGTCTTGGAGATCTTCTTCGACTCCAAACGCTCGCGCTCGAGCATGTTGTAGAAGTCCATGTTGCCGCCCACGTTCAGCTGCGAGGTGCGCTCGATCTCCACGCCGCGCTCGGCGAACAGGCGTGCGAGCGTGCGGTGCACGATCGTCGCGCCGACCTGCGACTTGATGTCGTCGCCGACGATCGGCAGGCGTGCGGCTTTGAAGCGGCGATCCCAGTAGTCCTCGCGGGCGATGAACACGGGGATGCAGTTGACGAACCCGCAGCCGGCCTCGAGCACCTGCTCCACGTACCACTTCGTCGCCTGCTCGGAGCCCACCGGCAGGTAGGAGACGACCACGTCGGTGCGCGTGTCCTTGAGGATCTTGACGATGTCGGCGGTCTCCCCGGGCGCCTTCTTGATCTTCTCCTTGAGGTACTTGCCGAGCCCGTCGTGGGTCATGCCGCGGTGCACCCGCACGCCCAGCCTTTTGGGAACCGCGCGCGTTCCACGGGCGAACTTGATCGTGTTGTTTTCGCCGGCCCAGATCGCCTCGCCGAGGTCCTTGCCGACCTTCGCCGCGTCGATGTCGAAGGCGGCGGTGAACTCGATGTCGCGCACGTGGTAGCCGCCGAGGTCGACGTGCATGAGCCCCGGCACGCGCTCGGCCGCGTCGGCGTCGCGGTAGTAGTGCACGCCCTGCACGAACGCCGAGGCGCAGTTGCCCACGCCGATGATCGCGACGCGAACCTTTTCGTGCTGGTAGCGCGCCGCGCCGTTCGTGCTCGCCGCGCCGCCGGTCGTCTCGCCGGTCTTGCTCGAGGCGGCGCCGTTGCTTGAGGCGCGGCCGTTGTTGTGCTCCTTCATCAACGTCTTCCTTTGTGAGGGGCGCCGGCACCCGGGGGAGGATGCCGTGAGGGCGCCTGCTTCTCAGGGGGGACGGTGCAATGGAGGACTCGGTCCCCGCCCCGTCGGCAGAGACTACTCCGCCACCCGCACAAGGTCACACCGTCAGCGCCTTGCGCACGTGCCAGATGCGCTGCGCGACGGTGATCACGCTCAGCGCTGCGAGCACGTAGACCGCCGGCTCCAGCAGTTCGAAGTCGCCCAGCCCCGCGCCCTTCGCGAACACGAGGCCGATCGCCAGGATCACGACGCGCACAGGTCGCGTCGCGATCCCCACCTTGCACTCCACGCCGAGCGCCTCGGCGCGGGCGCGGGTATAGCTGACCATCAGCGAGGCGAGCACGGCCACGACCACGGCTGCGGCCCCGACGCGGTCGCTGCGCAGCGCGAAGTAGCCGGCTACGGCGGTCAGCACGATGCCCTCCTCGATGCGGTCCAGCGTCGAATCGAGGAACGCGCCGAAGGGCGTGCCCTTGCCCGACATGCGCGAGTAGCGGCCGTCGAGCGTGTCCATGATCGAGCCCACGATGAACGCGATCCCGCCGAGGAAGAAGAGCTGTTCCCACACGAGCACCGCTGCCACGAGGTTCAGGACCAGGCCGGTGAGCGAGATCGTGTTGGGCGTCAGGCGCGACTCGATCAGGCGGTTGCGGACCAGCTCGCGGCGCTGACCGGAGCCGATCGGCGCGCGCACCCTCGCGCGTGCGGCGCGATGGGAGCTGCGCCGCGCTCGCCGTGTCGCGGCTCGCTGCCTGGGTGCCATGCGCGCGCGGCTCCGCGCCCTAGCCGCTCGCCGTCACGCTGGCGGCGGGGACGGTCGAGAAGCGCCACGCGGCGGGGCGCGCTCGCGCGAGCCAGACCGCGACGTAAGCCGACACGCCAGCCGTGATCGCGCCCAGCAGCGCGTCGACGATGAAGTGGTTGGCGGTGACGACGATCACGAACGTCATCAGGAAGGGGTACAGGATCCAGAGGACGGCGGCGATCGGCGAGCGCACCAGGCGCGCCAGCGGCCAGCCGATCATGAGCGCGAAGGCGACGTGCATCGAGGGCACGGCGGCGTAGGGGTTGAAGAGCGCGCTCATCGACGCGCTCGTGTGGGTCACGTTCACCGGCGTGAAGTCCGAGACCGTGTCGATGAAGCCCCACTCGGGCATGAAGCGCGGCGGCGCGGTGGGGAACACGACGTAGGCGACCAGCGCGATCGCCATCGCGAGCATGAACATGTTGCGCACGAAGTAGAAGCTGCTGTTGTGGCGCAGGTAGAGGAACAGCAGCGCGGCGATCGTGATCGGCCCCTGGGCGTTGACGTACAGCCAGCTCGCGAGCACGATCACGAGGTGGCTGCCCGAGGCCCAAGCCTGGATCGACGGCTCGATGAACACGTGCAGCCCGCGCTCCAGCGAGATCAGGTCGCGCGCGTGCGCGAACGCCGCGGAGGCGTCGCCCTCGGCCCACCCGCGCGCGAGCCGGTAGGCGAGGTAGGCGAGCGCGAACAACAGCACCTGACGCGTCGCATCCAGCCAGCCGCGCGGTAGCAGCCGAGCCTGGATGGAGCGGACGCGTGCGACCATCGTCGGAAGCCTAGACGATGCTCAACGGCAGCGGGGACCGTGATCGAACACGCGAGCCGGCGAGAAGCGGATCACGACATGCATCGTCGTGGCGCTGCGCGCGCGCAGCTGCGTCCAGGAGCCGGCGCCTTCCTGCACGCAGCCGCGGCCCGTGCTCAGCGCCCAGTAGGGGGTGAAGCGGATGCGCACCTGGAAGCTTCCCGGGCCCGGCGCGCGCAACGTGAACGAGTTGCGTCCGGCGCTCGTGAGCAGCGCCGGCGGCTGGGCCAGCGGTCGCGCTCCGAGCACCTCGAACAGCCTCCAGTGCGCCGAGCGCCAGACCTCGCGCAGATAAGCGGGCGCGGCGCCGTTGCCGGGTTTGCCTTCGCCCCGCAGCAGGCTCCCCTCGGCCCGCGCGGAGTAGTCGAGCGGCGAGTCCGGCAGCGCCACGTATGAGATCGCCTGTTCCAGCAGCCACGCACGGTAGGAGGCTGCGCTGAGCGATTCGTCGTCTTCGTAGAAGAGCGAGTTGCGCTGGACGTCGAGCTGGCGCTCCCAGCCGCGCGCGATCATCACGTGGGGCGCTACCCATCGCGCCTCCCAATGATCGGTGCTCGGCACCACCTCCACGCGCGCCGGCCGGGCGCCGTAGCCGACGCCAAGCGAGTGCAGCTCGCGCACGAGCGGGGCGTAGTAGGACGCCTCGACGGCGGGTTCGTTGACCGCGCTCGCGAAGTCTGCGACGGGTGCGTTGACCTGCCAGTAGAGCAGCAGCGGCGACAGCGCGATCAGGGCGCGGCGGCGCAGCAGATCCACGGCCGGACCGGCACTCCCCGGCGTCCACCCGACGGGGCGCGCGCAGGCCAGCGCGCAGGCGGCGATGGGGCCGGCCGCCAGCGCGCCGAGGCGGTCCGCATTACCGCCGACGGCGGTCGGAATCGCGTAGGAGGCAGTCAGCGCGATCGCGTACAGCGCGAAGCCGATACGCAGCTCGCGCTGCTCGGGCGGCAGCAGTGCGCCGACGACGATCACACCCGCAAGCGCGGGATAGAAGGACGAGGCCGCGAACGGCTGGGTGCCGCCTTCGGGGAACACGAGCGCCAGCAGGCCGATCGGCGCGAGCGCGACCAGTGCGAGCATGGTCGGCCATCGGCGGTGCGGACCGGCAAGCGCCCACGCGATCAGCGCGAGCGCGAGAAACGCTCCCGCGACCGGGCTTGCGATCGAGGCGAGCACGCTCAGCGTGACCGCCGCGACGCGTGCCCGCCGCTGGGCGGCTAGCAGCGCGCCGAGGCCGAGCGCCAGGCCGAGGTCGAACGGCACGCGGCAGGAGAGCAGGCTCACGGCCGCGCCGAACGCGAACCACAGCCCGCCGATGCGGGTCGCGCGAGCAGGAAAGCGGCCCTCGATCAGCGTGGCGAAGAGCGCCGCCGCGACGATCATCGAGACGGTGGCGAGCAGCTGCGGGCCGATGGCGGCGCCGAGAGCGGGCGCAAGCAGCGAGTAGGCCGGCAGATGATGCCCGCCATACCAACCGCTGTCCCACAGCGAGAAGCCTTCGGTGGAGAACAGGTAGCTGCGATAGCTCGCCGCTGCGAGGTCGGGACTCGGCGGAGACGCGATCAGGTAGACGAGGCCGAGCGCCGCGGTGAGCGTCCACGCGGGCGCCCGCGCCGGCGAAATGCGCGAGCGCGTGGCGGACGCAGCGGGTGCCAGCGCGGCGTCGCTCACTCGGCGCTCATGAAGTCCGTCAGCCCGGCAACGAGGTCGGGACGGTCGAGCCACGGCCAGTGCCCGGCGTCGTCCAGCTCGAGCAGCTTGGCGCCGCCGAGCGCGGCGGCGTACTCGGCGGCGAAGCGCGGGGGGATATACGGGTCGCGCACGCCCCAGGCGACCAGAGCCGGCACGCGCACGCGCCCCAGATCCAGCCCGGCGCCCGCGAGCACCTCGGGCGGCGAGCTGCGATACAGGCGCAGGATCGCGCGCTGGGTGCCCTGGTCGAAGTGGTCGAGCACGCTCGCCAGGAACTCATCGGGGAGCGGGCCCGGCTTCGCGTTGCCCTCGCGCGAGAGGAGCTTCAGCGTGAAGCGGTTGGTCGTGCCCATCGCCAGCTCGCCCAGCAGCGGCGTGCGCCAGATGCGCGCGGTCCGGTGCCAGCGGTAGCCGGGCAGGAACGGCACGGCGTTGACGACCGCCACCCGCTCCACGCGCTCCGGCAGGCGCTGTGCGAACGCGAGCCCGACCGCGCCCCAATCGTGCACGAGCATCCTTACCCGCTCGACCCCGAGCTCGTCGAGGAAGCGCTCGATGAAGCGGTCGTACTCGTCGATCGTGTAGCGCCGTGAGCCCGGCTTGCCCGAGCGGCCGAAGCCCGGCAGATCGGGGGCGATCCCGCCGCTGAGCGCGAGGAAGGGCAGCCAGTCGTCGGAGCTCGTGGGCACGCCGTGCAGGTACAGCGCGGGCGCCACGCCACCGGGCGTCTCGGCGCTGCGCCAGAAGACGGGCAGGCCGTCGATCTCGCCGTGGCGATCGCTGACGTCTGGCACGCGGCGAGGATATAGCCGCGGCGCGCGCGCAGGGTACGGTGGGGCGATGTCCCCCCAGCGAGCAGCGCCGTGGCGTCCTCCCTCGCGCGCGCGGGTGGGGCGCGTGCGCTCGCGCCTGCGCGAGGTCTACGGGATCCCGCGCATGGCGCCCCACGGGCACCCGATCGCCGAGCTCGTGCTGACGGTGCTCTCGCAGTCCACGAACGACCGCAACCGCGACGTGGCGTTCCTGCGCCTGCGCGAGCGGCTGCCGCGCTGGGAGCAGGTGCGCGACGCGCCGCTGGCGCAGGTCGAGGAGGCGATCCGCCCGGGCGGTATCTCGAAGGTCAAGTCCGCGCGCATCCAGGCGATCCTGCGCGCGATCACCGAGCAGCCGCTGGACCCCCCACACGAGCTCTCGCTGAACTGGCTCGCCGCCGCGCCGCTCGGGCAGGCGCGCGAGTACCTGCTGGCGCTTCCCGGCGTCGGGCGCAAGACGGCGGCGTGCGTGCTGCTGTTCGCATACGGGCGCCGCGAAGTGCCCGTCGACACGCACGTCTCGCGTGTGGCGAGCCGCCTGCGGCTGCTGCGCCCGGGCGCGCCCTTCACCGAGCTGCACGACCAGATGCTCGCGCTCACGCCGCCCGGCGGCGAGCTCGAGCTGCACGTCAACCTGCTGCGGCACGGTCGCCGCACCTGCCACGCGCGCCGCCCCGCCTGCGAGCGCTGCGCGCTCGCGCGGATGTGCCCGAGCCGCGCGCTGTTCGCCGCGCCTCAGCCGCGCGGCAGCACCGCGAAGGCGATCACCGCGTAGTGCAGCGCGGCCGCGGCGAGCACGAGCACGTGGAAGATCTCGTGGTAGCCGAAGACCTTCGGCCAGGGGTTCGGGCGGCCGCTGGCGTAGATGACCGCGCCGACGACGTAGAGCAGCCCGCCGGTCGCGAGCCCGGCCACGCCGAGCCAGCCGATCGAGGCCGGCAGTTCGCCCATCACGGCCGCGGTGACGAGGCCGAGCGCGACGTAGACGGCGGCGAACAGCCACTTCGGCGCATCGATCCAGAGCAGCTTGAAGACGACCCCGCCGAGCGCGCCGGCCCACAGCACGATCAGGATCGTGCTGGCCAGGGAGCCCTTGAGCGCGAGCAGCGCCACCGGCGTGTAGGTGCCGGCGATCAGCACGAAGATCATCGAGTGGTCGAGCCGTCGCATCCAGCGACGCGCGCTCGGTCGCCAGGTGACGCGGTGGTAGAGCGCGCTCGTGCCCAGCAGGGCCGAGACCGCGGCCGCATAGATCACGGCCGCAACTCGCGCGCGGCCGTCTGAGGCGGCCATGATCAGCGCCACCCCGCAGACGAGCGAGACGAAGAAGCCGTACTCGTGAAAGACACCGCGCAGCCGGGGCTTGACCGGCTCCACCTGCGGCATGTTCATGCAGAGACGGTACCGCTCCTCAGCTTCGCGCGCGCGCCCTCGGACGTCACGCCACAGCACGACGCCCGCCGCGATCACTCCCATGAATGGGATCACGACCGCGGCGATATTGACATTGCGCTCGAGGCGTGTCACTCAAAGGGAGCACACCGTCCCGCGCACGGGCTACGGCGCGAAACCCCGACCCGAGGGTCGCAGAGCGGCGTGTGTCCCCTGGCGCGGCGCGCCAGCGCCGCGATCGTTGGACGCGGCCGAGCCAGGACCCCTGGCCGCCTTAAAATGCCTCAGGAAATCTGCCACAATGTGACTCAGATTTTAGTCATTTACCATCTCAAGGAGCAAACTCAATGGCCAAGACCATAGGTATCGACCTGGGTACGACGAACTCGTGCATGGCCGTGCTTGAGGGTGGCGAGCCGACCGTGATCGAGAATGCCGAGGGCGGGCGCACGACCCCCTCCGTCGTCGCCTTCACGGCCTCTGGCGAGCGCCTCGTCGGCACGGTTGCAAAGCGTCAGGCGGTTACCAACCCGCAGAACACGATCTTCTCGATCAAGCGCTTCATGGGCCGCAAGGAGGCCGAGGTGCGCGAGGAGGAGGCGATCGTCCCCTACAAGGTCGTCTCGGGCCCCAACGGCGACGCCCGCGTGGAAGCCGCCGGCGAGCAGTACTCCCCGCCCGAGATCTCGGCGATGATCCTGCAGAAGCTCAAGTCCGACGCCGAAGCCTACCTCGGCGAGGCGGTCGACTCGGCCGTGATCACGGTCCCCGCGTACTTCAACGACGACCAGCGTCAGGCGACGAAGGACGCCGGCAAGATCGCCGGCCTCGACGTCAAGCGCATCATCAACGAGCCCACCGCCGCCTCGCTGGCGTACGGGCTCGACAAGGAGTCCGACCAGACGATCCTCGTCTTCGACCTCGGCGGCGGCACGTTCGACGTGTCCGTGCTCGAGATCGGCGATGGCGTCTTCGAGGTCAAGTCGACTGCGGGTGACAACCACCTCGGCGGCGACAACTTCGACAAGGCGATCGTCGACTGGTTGGTGGCGGAGTTCAAGAAGTCCCAGGGCATCGACCTGGCCTCCGACCCGATGGCGCTGCAGCGGCTCTATGAGGCTGCGGAGAAGGCGAAGATCGAGCTCTCTACGACGCAGGAGACGCAGATCAACCTGCCGTTCATCACGGCCGACGCGTCGGGACCGAAGCACCTCGACATGCGCCTCACCCGCGCCAAGCTCTCCGAGCTCACCTCGGGTCTGCTCGACCGCGTCGTGGCGCCGGTGCGCCAGGCGATCGAGGACGCCAAAGGCAAGGGCGTCAAGGAGATCGACCACGTCGTGCTCGTCGGCGGCATGACGCGCATGCCCGCCGTGCAGGAGAAGGTCAAAGAGCTGACGGGCAAGGAGCCCCACCGCGGCGTCAACCCCGACGAGGTCGTGGCCGTAGGCGCGGCGATCCAGGCGGGCGTGCTAGCCGGCGACGTCAAGGACGTGCTGCTGCTCGACGTCACGCCGCTGACGCTCGGCATCGAGACCAAGGGCGGCGTGATGACGAAGCTGATCGAGCGGAACACCACGATCCCGACCCGCAAGGGCGAGGTCTTCTCGACGGCCGAGGACAACCAGCCCTCGGTGGAGATCCACGTCCTCCAGGGCGAGCGCGAGATGGCCCAGTACAACAAGTCGCTCGGGAAGTTCCAGCTCACCGGCATACCGCCGGCGCCGCGGGGCATCCCGCAGATCGAGGTCGCGTTCGACATCGACGCGAACGGAATCCTGAACGTGTCCGCGAAGGACCTCGGCACGAGCAAGGAGCAGAAGATCGAGATCAAGGCCGGCTCGGGCCTCTCGGACGAGGAAATCAAGAACATGGTCTCCGACGCCGAGTCGCACGCCGAGGACGACCGCCGCGCGCGTGAGCTCGCGGAGGCGCGCAACAACGCCGAGAACGCCGCCTACCAGGCCGAGCGCCAGCTCGCCGATCTCGGCGACCAGGTCGACGCCGAGTCCAAGGCGCGCATCGAGCAGGCGATTAAGGACGCCCGCGACGTGCTCGAGTCCGAGGACGCCGACGCGATCAACGCCCGGGCGCAGGAGCTTCAGAGCGCGTTCCACGCGGTCTCCGAGGCGATGTACCAGCGCGCCCAGGAGCAGGCCGCGGCCGCCGGCAACGGCGCCGCGGCCGACGGCGCCGGGGCGGGCGGGACCTCGTCCTCCGATGAGGAGGACGTCGTCGATGCAGAGGTCGTCGACGAGCCGAAGGCCTAGCCCGGATGAGCGACAGAGACACCCCTCAGCATCACTCCGAGCAGCACGCTCAGCCCACCCCCGGCGCGCAGGCGCCGGGGGATGGCGCGCTGGCGACCGAGCGCTCGCCCTACGAGGCGGCGAGGGACGGCTCCTCGCCGCCCATCGACGGCGACGCTGCCGAGGTGATCGAGGCGCAGGGGGCGGCCGAGGTCGAGGGCGACCTCGACGCGCTCGTGAAGACGGCCGCGCAGCGCGATGAGTACCTGGCGCTGGCGCAGCGCACGCAGGCCGACTTCGAGAACTACCGCAAGCGCGTCGCGCGCGAGGCCGCCAGCGCCGCCGAGCGCGGCGTCGTGAGCCTCGCCAAGGAGCTGCTGCCCGCGCTCGACAACCTCGATCGCGCGATCGAGGCGGCCGCCACCGACGACCCGCTGCTCGAGGGCGTACGACTCGTCCGCTCCGAGCTCGCCGCCGCGCTCGCGCGCACCGGAATCGAGTCCTACTGCCCCGTCGGCGAGCCGTTCGACCCCTCGCTGCACGAGGCCGTCGCGACCGCGCCCTCGCCCTCGCCGGCCTGCGCCAGCGGCTCGGTGCTCGAGGTCTACCAGCCCGGCTACCGGTTGGGAGCGCAGATAATCCGCCCCGCGCGCGTCGTCGTGGCGGCCTAGGAGGCCCGATGGCGAGCCGTCCCGACTACTACAAGACGCTCGGCGTCGACAAGAAGGCGACGCCGGAGGAGATCAAGAAGGCCTATCGCAAACTCGCGCGCCAGTACCACCCCGACCGCAACCCCGACGACAAGAACGCCGAGGCGCGCTTCAAGGAGATCTCGCAGGCCCACGACGTGCTCGGCGATCCGGAGAAGAAGAAGCAGTACGACAGCGGCAGCGGCCCCTTCGCGACCGGCGCCGGGCCCGACGGCGGCTTCGGCGGCTTCGGCAACTTCGACTTCGACGGCGCCTCGATGGGCGACATCCTCTCGAACCTCTTCGGCGGCTCGACGAGCGGGCGCCGCGTGCGCACCAAAGCCCGCGCCGAACGCGGCGCCGACCTCGAGGCGCAGGTCTCGATCAGCTTCGACCAGGCGATCTCGGGCGCCCAGATCCCGCTGCAGGTGCCGATGCACGCGACCTGCTCGACCTGCCGCGGCACCGGCGCCAAGCCGGGCACGGCCCCCACGGTGTGCCCGCGCTGCGAGGGCCGCGGCATCGAGACGCAGGGCCAGGGCATGTTCTCGATCTCGCAGCCGTGCTCGCTATGCGGCGGGGCCGGCACCGTGATCGAGGATCCCTGCCCGACCTGCCATGGCTCGGGCGCGGTGCGGACCGTCAAGCGCCTGCGCGTAAACATCCCCGCGGGCGTTCGCGACGGCAGCCGCATCCGCATCGCCGGCAAGGGCGAGGCCGGGCGCAACGGCGGCCCATCGGGCGACCTCTACCTCGTCACGCACGTCTCGCCCTCGCCGCTGTTCACGCGCAAGGGCGACAACCTCGAGGTCGAGGTGCCGCTGACGATTCCCGAGGCGCTGCGCGGCGCCGACATAAAGGTGCCGACGCTGTCTGGCACGAAGACGCTGCGCGTGCGCCCGGGCACCGCGCACGGGACGGTTCAGCGCCTGCGCGGCGAGGGCCCGCCGAAGCTGGGAAGCTCCAAGAAGGGCGGCACGCTGGAGAAAGGCGACATCCACTACCGCTTCGTGATCGAGGTCCCCGAGAAGCTCAGCGCCGAGCAGGAAGAGGCGATCGACGCGCTGTCGGCGACGATGGGAGGCGACCCGCGCAAGGGCCTCTTCTCCAACGGCGCCGGCGGCGAGGGCGCGAGCGCCACCGGCGCAGCTCGACCCAGCGACGGCGCGGACGGTGAGGGCCGATGAGCGCTCTCCGGCGCGAGGACGCCCTGGAGCCCGGCAACGGGCGGCCCGCGGCGCGAACGACCCACCGCGTCAAGGTCGAGACCGACCGCGGCGTATTCATGATCTCGGTCGCGGCGGAGCTCGCGAACATGCACCCGCAGACGCTACGCATGTACGAGGCCCGCGGGCTGATCGAGCCCAAGCGCTCGCCCAAGGGCACGCGTCTCTACTCGCAGGAGGACGTCGAGCGCCTGCGGCGCATCCAGGAGATGACCGCCGACCTCGGCCTCAACCTCGCCGGCGTCGAGCGCGTGTTGAGCCTCGAGGCTGAGATCGAGCAGATGCAGAGCCGCATCGAGGAGATCGAGCTGCAGGCGCTGCAGGCGCAGGTGCGCCTCGCCGAGGAGATCGAGCGCGTGCGCCGCTCCTTCCGCGCCGAGCTCGCGATCCCCTACCGGGGCGGTGTCGAGCTCGTCCGTGCCGCCGACGCACGATCGCCTTTCGCCCGCAAACCGCGACCGAGGAACTAGAGGAAGATGCAGGCAGACCGCTTTACGATCAAGTCGCAGGAGGCCCTCGCCGCCGCCGGCAGGCTCGCGCAGGAGCGCCGCAACCCGCAGGTCACCCCGATTCACCTGCTCTCGGTGCTGCTCGCCCCCGGCCCCCAGGGCGCGGACACGCCCAGCGCCGACAGCCCCGGCGGCGTCGTGCTGCCCGTGCTCGGCAAGCTCGGCGTCGAGGTCGACGCGCTGCGTACGGGCGTCTCGCGCGCGCTCGGCGAACTCCCCGTCGCCGGCGAGGCCTCGCCCGCCGACGCCGTCGCCCAGCCCGGCACCGAGCTGTTGACGGTGCTGCGTGCGGCGGAGACGCAGGCGGGCAAGCTCTCCGACCAGTACGTCTCGACCGAGCACCTGCTGCTCGCGCTCGCGTCCGAGCGCAGCCGTGCTGCCGATGAGCTGCGCCGCGTTGGCGCGACGCCCGAGCGCCTGGTGAGCGCGCTGTCGGAGGTCCGCGGCTCGCACCGCGTCACCGACCAGGCGCCGGAGGAGAAGCTCGAGGCGCTCGAGCGTTTCGGCACCGACCTGACGGCGGCCGCCGAGCAGGGCAAGCTCGACCCGGTGATCGGGCGCGACGAGGAGATCCGCCGCGTCATCCAGGTGCTCTCGCGCCGCACGAAGAACAACCCGGTGCTGATCGGCGAGCCGGGCGTCGGCAAGACCGCGATCGTCGAGGGCTTGGCCCAGCGGATCGTCTCCGGCGACGTGCCCGAGTCGCTGCGCGAACGGCGCGTGATCGCGCTGGACATCGGCGCGCTGATCGCCGGCGCGAAGTACCGGGGCGAGTTCGAGGACCGGCTGAAGGCCGTCCTCAATGAGGTTTCCGAAGCCCAGGGCAACGTGATCCTGTTCCTCGACGAGCTGCACACGATCGTGGGCGCGGGCGCCGCCGAAGGCGCCGTTGACGCCGCCAACCTGCTCAAGCCGATGCTCGCGCGCGGCGAACTGCGCTGCGTGGGCGCGACGACGCTAGACGAGTACCGCAAGCACATCGAGAAGGACGCCGCCCTGGAGCGGCGCTTCCAGCCGGTGATGGTCGGCGAGCCGTCGGTCAGCGACACGATCGCGATCCTGCGCGGCCTGAAGGGCCGCTACGAAGACCACCACAAAGTGCGCATCCAGGATAACGCCGTGATCGCGGCCGCGACTCTGTCGGACCGCTACATCGCCGACCGCTTCCTGCCCGACAAGGCGATCGACCTCGTCGACGAGGCCGCCTCGCGGCTGCGCATCGAGATCGACTCCGTGCCCACGGAGATCGACGAGGTCGACCGGCGCGTGATGCAGCTGGAGATCGAGCTGACCTCGCTGGAGAAGGAGACCGACGCCGCGTCGGCCGAGCGCAGGGAGGCGCTGCAGCGGGAGCTCGCCGAGCTGCGCGAGCGCTCGGCGGCGATGAAGGCCCAGTGGCAGACCGAGAAGCAGGCGATCGACGAGGTCTCCGACCTCAAAGAGCGCCTCGAGCAGGCGCGCCTGGAGGCCGAACGGGCAGAGCGCGAGGCCGACCTGCAGCGCGCCGCCGAGCTGCGCTACGGCGTGATCCCCGAGCTGGAAAAGCAGATCGCCGAGCACGAGGCGGCCGAACGGGAGGCCGGCGATGGCTCCCAGCCCCTCTTCCTCAAGGAGGAGGTCGACGCCGACGACGTGGGAGAGGTTGTCTCACGCTGGACGGGCATACCCGTCAGCCGCCTGCTCGAGGGCGAGACCGAGAAGCTGATCCACATGGAGGATCGGCTGCACGAACGCGTCGTCGGCCAGGACGAGGCGATCGAGGCCGTGGCCAGCGCCCTGCGCCGTTCGCGCGCCGGCCTGCAGGATCCCGACCGCCCGATCGGCTCGTTCCTGTTCCTCGGCCCGACCGGTGTCGGCAAGACCGAGCTCGCCCGCGCCCTGGCCGAGTTCATGTTCGACTCCCAGGACGCGATGATCCGGATCGACATGTCCGAGTACATGGAGAAACACTCCGTCTCGCGGCTCGTCGGCGCGCCCCCCGGATACGTCGGCTATGAAGAGGGCGGCCAGCTGACGGAGGCCGTTCGCCGGCGGCCCTACTCGGTCGTGCTGCTCGACGAGATCGAGAAGGCCCACGCCGACGTCTTCAACACGCTCCTACAGGTGATGGACGACGGCCGCCTGACCGACGGCCAGGGGCGCACCGTGGACTTCAAGAACACCGTCCTGATCATGACGTCGAACATCCCGGTTCCCGCCGGCGCGAGCGACAGCGAGATCCGCAGCGCGCTGCTCGAGCACCTCAAGCCCGAGTTCATCAACCGCCTGGATGACATCGTCCGCTTCGATTCCCTCACCCGCGAGCAGATCTCGGAGATCGTCGACCTGCAGGTCGCGCGCGTGATCGCCCGCGTCGCCGAGCGCGGCATCGCCGTCACGCTCACCGACGACGCGCGCACGCTGCTCGGCAACCTCGGCTACGACCCCGCCTACGGCGCCCGGCCGCTGCGGCGCGTGATCCAGAAGCAGCTCACCGACCGCCTGGCGCTCGCGCTGCTCGAAGGCGAGATCCGGCCCGGCGACGAGGTCCTGGTGACGGCGCGCGACGGCGAGCTCGCGCTGGAGAAGGCCGCGCCGGACGCCGAGGAGGACGCGCCGGCCGGCACCGACCAGCAGGCAACCGCGGCGGCGTAGCCCCGGGCCCCCGGGGCGGTGATCGGGGGCGCTCGCGAACTTCACTTCTGGGTCGAAGCTCAGGCACGCCGCTCACAGGCCAGATCGGGTAGAACGGAGCACGCGCGCGCCGCCGGCGCTACCGCTACCCGCCAACCGACGGAGGGAGCCAAATGCCCACCTACATCATGCTCTCGACCCTCACGCCCGAGGGCGTGCAGACGGTCAAGAACAACCCGCAGCGCATACTCGAGGTCAACAACGAGGTGAAGCAGCTCGGCGCGACCGTAAAGGCGCAATGGGCGACGCTCGGGCACGTCGACTTCATCTCCGTGATCGAGGCGCCCGACGAGGGCACGATGGCACGCGTCTCGCTCGAGCTCGGCTCGCGCGGCACCGGCCGCTACGAGACGCTCGCGGCGATCCCGATCGATGACTTCATCGCCTCGCTGTAACCTGCGCGCGCACGCCGCAACCTAGCCAGGGACAACAGGATGGAAGAGCTCATAGCGCACGGGGTCGACCGCGAGGGCGCCGACCCGCGGGGTGACCGCGGGTCGTTCGGGCCCTCGGGGCAGGAGGGCCGCCCGCAGGGCGCGCCGGGGATATCGCTCGTGCCCGAGCCGATCGACGAGGAGGAGGTCCAGGCCGAGCTCGAGGAGATCGACGTCGACAGCCCGCGCGTGGGCATCGTGATGGGCTCCAAGAGCGACATGGAGGCGATGGAAAAGGCCGCCCGGGAGCTCGAAGAGCGCGGCATCCTGCACGAGATGCGCGTGATGTCCGCGCACCGCGAACCCGACCTCGTGGCCGAGTACGCCAAGAACGCGCGCATGCGCGGCCTGCGCGTGATCATCGCCGGCGCCGGCATCTCCGCAGCGCTGCCCGGCGCGGTCGCCGCCCACACCGACCTGCCCGTGATCGGCGTGCCCCTCTCGGGCCGCCTGTCGGCGGCCGGCGGCCTCGACGCGATCCTCTCGATCGTGCAGATGCCCCCCGGCGTGCCCGTCGGCTGCGTGGGGCTCGACAACGCCCGCAACGCAGCCATCCTCGCCGCCCAGATCCTCTCGTGCTGAGCGACGCGGCGCAGCACGGGGTGGGCGCCGTGCCGCCGCCCGCCGTGCACCCCTCGCCGCCTCAGGGCGGCGATAATAGAAAAGAGTGATCGCCCGCTATACCCGTCCCGAGCTCGGCAGCCTGTGGAGCGAGGAGGCGCGCATGGATGCCTGGCGGGCGGTGGAGCTGGCGGCCGCCGAGGAGCTGCCGGAGCTGCTCGGCGCGCAGGGACCGAGCGCGCAGGAGATCGAGGCGATTCGCGGCGCCACGTACACCGTCGCGGCCGTGCAGGAGCGCGAGCTGCTGACCGAGCACGACGTCGCGGCGTTCGTCGACGTGCTCGCCGCCTCCGCCGGCGAGGCCGGCCGCTGGATCCACTTCGGCCTGACCTCCTCGGACGTGCTCGACACCGCGCTCGCGCTGCAGCTGCGCGCCGCCGGCGAGCAGATCCTCCCCGGCGCGCGCGCGCTCGTGGACGCGCTCGCCACACGCGCGCTCGAGCAGGCGGGCACGCTGACCGCGGGGCGCACGCACGGCGTCCACGCCGAGCCGACCACGTTCGCGGTCAAGCTCGCCGGCTTCGCGTTCGAGGCCCACCGCAACGCCGAGCGCCTGCAGCGCGCGTTCGACCAGGTCGCCGTCGGCGCCCTCTCCGGCGCCGTCGGGACCTACTCCGCGACCAGCCCCGCCTACGAGGAGCGCGTGCTCTCGCGCCTGCACCTGCGCCGCGAGTCCGTCTCCACGCAGGTCATCCCGCGCGACCGCCACGCCGAGCTGCTCTGTGCGATCGGACTCGCCGGCACCGGGCTCGAGCGCCTCGCGGTCGAGGTGCGCCACCTGCAGCGCACCGAGGTGCGCGAGCTGCAGGAGCCCTTCCGCGCCGGCCAGAAGGGCTCCTCGGCGATGCCGCACAAGCGCAACCCGATCAAGAGCGAGCAGATCGCCGGTCTCGCGCGGGTGCTGCGCGGAAACGCCCAGGCGGCGCTCGAGGACGTCGCGCTGTGGCACGAGCGCGACATCTCGCACTCGTCTGTGGAGCGCATCATCCTGCCCGACTCGACGATCCTGCTCGACTACCTCCAGCACCGGGCGATCGCGCTCGTGCGCGGCATGACGATCGACGCCGAGCGGATGCGCGCGAACCTCGAGCTCACCCACGGCGCGCTCTTCTCTCAGCGCGTTCTGCTCGCGCTCGTCGAGGCGGGATCCTCCCGCGAGAACGCATACAGGCTCGTCCAGGAGCTCGCCCAGCGAGCCTTCGACGAGGGTCTAGAGCTGCGCGATCTGCTCGCCGCGGACGAGCGCGCGCAGGGCCTTGACCTGGAGGAGATCTTCGACTACTCGCACTTCGTCCGCTACGAGCCAGAGATCCTCGCGCGCCTGCAGGAGATCGCCTCGGGCGCCCCGGCGGGCGTCTGAGCGACTGGTAGCATCGCGCCACGTGAGCAGCCTCGCCGACCTGCCCCTCCTCGCCAGCGGGAAGGTCCGCGAGATGTACGAGATGCCGTCCTCCGGCGAGGGGGAAGGCGACGGCGCCGGCGAGCTGTTGATGGTCGCGAGCGACCGCATCTCGACCTACGACGTCGTCCACCCCACGCCGATCCCCGACAAGGGCAAGGTGCTCACCGGGCTGTCCGTGTTCTGGTTTCAGAAGACCGCCCACATCGTCGCCAACCACCTCGTCTCCTTCCGCGAGGGCGTGCCCGACTCCGAGCGCGGCCGCGCGCTCGTCGTGCGGCGCCTGCGCATGCTTCCCGTGGAGTGCGTCGTACGCGGTTACATCACCGGCTCCGGCTGGAAGGACTACCAGGCCACCGGCCGCGTCTCGGGCATCGAGCTGCCCGCCGGCCTGCGCGAGTCCGAGCGGCTGCCCGAGCCGATCTTCACGCCGAGCACGAAGGCCGAGGTCGGGCACGACGAGGCGATCGACCTCGAGCGCGCCGCCGAGCTCGTCGGCGACAGCGCGCTGATGCGCCGCGTCGCCGACGTGGCCGTCGAGCTGTACTCGTTCGCGGCCGAGCACGCGCTCGCCAACGGCGTGATACTCGCCGACACGAAGTTCGAGTTCGGTATTGATGAGGGCGGCTCCGCCGCCCGGGATGGACTGGTGGTTGGCGATGAGGTGCTCACGCCCGACTCCTCGCGCTACTGGCCCGCAGACGGCTACGAGCCCGGAAGCCCCCAGCCGAGCTTCGACAAGCAGTACGTGCGGGACTGGGCGAGCGCGAGCGGCTGGGACCGCACGCCGCCCGCGCCGGCGATACCCGAGGACGTCGTGCAGGGAACGCGCGCGCGCTACGTCGAGGCCTACGAGCGCATCACCGGCGAGCGCTTCTCGGCCTGGCTGCAGCGCAGCGCGCCCGAGACGTGAGGGCGCGCGTGCTGATCCGCCCGAAGGCGGGCATCCTCGACCCCCAGGGGGTGGCGGTCGAGCGCGCCCTGCCCGCGCTCGGCTTCGCGGGCGTCGAGAACGTGCACGTCGGCAGGCTCGTCGAGCTCGACGTGCAGGACCCCTCACAGCTGCAGCCGATGTGCGAGCGGCTGCTCGCCAACCCGCTCGTCGAGGACTACGAGATCATCCTCGAATGAAGTTCGCCGTCCTGCAGTTCCCCGGCTCCTGCGACGAGGTCGACGCGCTCACGGCCGCCCGCCGCGTCGGCGACGCCGAGCTCGTCTGGCACCGCGAGCGCGACCTCCGCGGCGCCGACGCAGTGATCGTGCCGGGCGGCTTCTCCTACGGCGACTACCTGCGCGCCGGCGCGATCGCGCGCTTTTCGCCGGCGATGGAGTCGGTGATCGAGTTCGCCGCCGCCGGCGGCCTCGTGCTCGGCATCTGCAACGGCTTCCAGGTGCTGTGCGAGGCACGCCTGCTGCCCGGTGCGCTGCTGCCCAACGCCAACCTCCGCTTCACCTGCCGCCAGGTCGAGCTCGAGCTCGTCAACGCGCGTACGCCGTTCACGATCGCCTGCGCCGAGCGCGCGCGCCTGTCGATCCCGGCCAAGCACGCGTGGGGCCGCTACTACGCCGACGCCGACACGCTCGCTGCGCTCGAGCGCCACGACCAGGTCGTGCTCCGCTACGCCCCGGGCCACAACTTCAACGGCTCGCGCAACGACATCGCCGGCGTGTGCAACGCCGCCGGCAACGTGTTCGGGCTGATGCCGCACCCCGAGCACGCGGTCGAGCAGCTCACCGGCGGCTCCGCCGACGGCCTCTGCATCTTCAGCTCGATGGCGCTCGCCGCCGAGGGCGCGCGTGCCTGACAGCGCCACGCTGCCGACGCTCGAGGACGCGCTCGCGCTCGGGCTCACGCGCGCCGAGTACGAGCTCGTGTGCGAGCACCAGGGCGCGGCGCCCAACCAGGTCGAGCTCGCCATGTACTCGCTGCTGTGGAGCGAGCACTGTGCCTACAAGCACTCCAAGAAGCTCCTGCGAACGCTGCCCACGGAGGGCGACCACGTCGTCATGGGCCCGGGCGAGAACGCCGGCGCCGTCGACGTCGGCCGCGGCCTCGTGTGCGCGTTCAAGGTCGAGTCGCACAACCACCCCAGCGCCGTCGAGCCATTCCAAGGCGCCGCCACCGGCGTCGGCGGGATCCTGCGCGACATCTTCGCGATCGGCGCGCGGCCGATCGCGGTGCTCGACTCGCTGCGCTTCGGCGACCCCCATGCCCCGGGCGCGGCCGGCGCTCGCTCGCGCTACCTGCTCGACGGGGCCGTCTCGGGCATCGGCCACTACGGCAACTCGATCGGCGTGCCAACGGTCGGCGGGGAGGTCTACTTCGAGGCGCCCTACGAGCAGAACTGCCTCGTCAACGCGATGGCGCTCGGCCTCGCCCGGCGCGAGGAGCTCGTCACGAGCGCCGCCGTCGGGCCGGGCAACGCGGTGGTCCTGTTCGGCGCCTCCACCGGGCGCGACGGCATCGGCGGTGCCTCCGTGCTCGCCTCCGCCGAGCTCGACCACGACGGCGAGGACGCCGCCGAGAAGCGCCCGACGGTGCAGGTCGGCGATCCCTTCGAGGAGAAGAAGCTGCTCGAGTGCTCGCTGGAGCTGCTGCGGTCCGGGCTGCTCGTCTCGCTGCAGGACCTCGGCGCCGCCGGCCTCACCTCCTCGGCCTCGGAGATGGCCTCCAAGGGAGGTGTCGGCATCGACCTCGACGTCGCCCGCGTGCCCCTACGCGAGCCCGACATGGCTCCATGGGAGATCATGGTCAGCGAGTCCCAGGAGCGCATGCTGTGCGTCGTCGCCCCGGCCGACGTGGCGGCCGTGCTGGACGTGTGCGAGAAGTGGGAGGTCTCGGGCGCGGCGATCGGAGCCGTCACCGACAGCGGGCGCGTGCGCGTGCTCAGCGACGGCGTAACGGTCGGCGACATGCCCGTGCGGGCGCTTGTCGACGACTGCCCGCTGTATGACCTGCACCCGCGCCGCCCCGAGCGCGGCGGCGCGAGCCTCTACCCGCCGCCGCCCGCCACGCTCTCGGCGCAGGCCCCGGCGCAGCAGGCGCTGCTGGCGCTTCTCGGGAGCCCCAACCTCGCCTCGCGCCGGGCGCTGTTCGAGCAGTACGACTCGATCGTGCAGTCGCGCACCGTGCGCCGGCCCGGCAGCGCAGACGCGTCCGTGCTCGAGCTGCCCGACGGCGGCGCGCTCGCGGCGAGCATCGACGGAAACGGCCGGCGGATCGCTGCCGACCCCTACCGCGGCACGCTCGCCGCCGTGCTCGAGTGCGCCGCGAACCTCGCCTGCGTCGGCGCCGAGCCGCTCGGCGCGACGAACAACCTCAACTTCGGCAACCCCGAGAAGGAGCACGTCGCATGGCAGCTCGTCGAATGCGTGCGCGGCCTCGGCGACGGCTGCAGGGCGCTCGCCGCGCCGATCGTCGGCGGCAACGTCTCGCTCTACAACGAGGGGCCCGCGGGCCCGATCTACCCCACGCCCGTGATCGGCATGGTCGGGCGCCTGCCCGACGCCGCCCGCGCCGCCGGCCTCGGCTTCGCCGCGGATGGCGAGGCGATCGCGCTCGTGGGCGCGTTCATACCCTCGCTGGACGCGGGCGAGCTCTCGAAGCTGCTCGGCCAGCCGCTGCGCGACGGGCTGCCCGAGCTCGACCTCGACGGGATCCTGGCGACGCTCGCCGCGGTCCGCGAGGCCGTGCGCGCGGGCACGCTTTCGAGCGCCCACGACCTCGCCGAGGGCGGGCTCGCGGTCGCGCTCGCCGAGTGCTGCATCGCCGGTGCCACGGGCGCGAGCGTACGCCTGGACAGCGCCGGCTCGCCCGCGCAGACGCTCTTCGGCGAGCTTTCGGGGTGCTTCATTCTCAGCGGCCCGCAGCAGGCCCTGGCGGCGCTCGCCGAGCGGGCGCCGGTAGCGCAGATCGGCGTCGTCGGGGGCAGCGCGCTGGAGGTCGCGCTCGACGACGAGGAGCAGCCGGCGATCGCCGTCAGCGTCGCCGAGCTCGCCGCCGTTCACGACCAGGGTCTCGCGGAGCTGTTCGCCTAGCTTGCGCCCGTCGATGCCAGATCCGGGGCCGCGAGGCGCCCCGCGCGGCCCGGGGCGCCCGCGCCGGGCTGGTAGCTTGTGAAGACGATGCGTGAGGGACCGCGCGATGAGTGCGGAGTTTTTGGACTTTATGCGCCCGGTCACGAGGTGTCGCGGCTGTCGTACTTCGCCCTCTACGCGCTCCAGCACCGCGGGCAGGAGTCGGCCGGGATCGCCGCCGCCGACCGCGGCGGGCACATCATCACCCGCCGCGAGCTCGGGCTCGTAAGCCAGGTATTCACCGAGAACGACCTGCGCACGCTCGCGGGCGAGCTCGCGATCGGCCACGTGCGCTACTCCACGACGGGCTCCAACGCGTGGGAGAACTCCCAGCCCGTGCAGCGCTCGCAGGGCACCAACGGGTCGCGGCGCGAGGTCGCGCTCGCCCACAACGGCAACCTCATCAACGCGCTCGAGCTGCACAGGGAGCTGCTCGAGCGCGGCGTCAGCTTCAGCTCCACGTCGGACTCGGAGATCATCGCCGCGATGATCGCCACGCACCCCGCCGAGCACGTCGAGGACGCGATCGAAGACGTGCTGCCGCGGCTGCGCGGCGCCTTCTCGATCGTCGCGATGACGAAGGATCGCGTCGTCGCCTTCCGCGATCCCCACGGCCTGCGCCCGCTCGCGATCGGCGTGCTCGACGCGCCCACCGAGACGGACCCCACTCACCCCGCACACAACGGCAAGACGGGCGCGCTGCAGTACTGCGTCGCGAGCGAGTCGTGCGCGTTCGACATCATCGGCGCGAGGTACCTGCGCGACGTGGAGCCCGGAGAGGTGGTCACGCTCAGCGAGGCGGGCCTCGAGAGCCGCAGCGTGCTGCCCGGCCAGCGCCACGCGTTCTGCGTGTTCGAGTACATCTACTTCGCGCGGCCGGACTCGCGCATGAACGACCGGGTCCTGCAGGTCGCACGGGGGCGCATGGGCGAGCTGCTCTGGCACGAGGCGCCGGTCGAGGCCGACCTCGTGATCGCCGTGCCGGACTCGGGCAACCCGGCGGCGCGGGGCCTCGCGCGCGCGGCGGGCCTGCCCCAGGACGACGGCTTCGTCAAGAACCGCTACGTCGCGCGCACGTTCATCCAGCCCGGCCAGGAGCTGCGCAAGCACGGCCTGCGGCTGAAGTTCAACCCCCTGCCCGAGGTGATCGCGGGCAAGCGCCTGGTCGTCGTCGACGACTCGATCGTACGCGGCAACACGACCCGCCAGATCGTGCAGATGCTCCGCGACGCCGGCGCCAGCGAGGTGCACATGCGCATCTCCGCGCCGCCGATCAAGCACCCCTGCCACTACGGCATCGACATGTCCACGCGCGAGGAGATGATCGCCCACGGGCGCACCACCGAGGAGGTCGCTGCCGAGCTCGGCTGTGACTCGCTGCATTATCTGTCTCTGGCCGGCGTATACGAGGCTGTCGGCGCCAGCCGCGCAACGCACTGCGACGCCTGCTTCACCGGCGAGTACCCGCTCGCCGACAGCGCCGGCGCGGGCGGCAAGTACGCGCTCGAGCAGGACGCAGAGTCGCTCGCGCGTGCCTGAGGGGACGTGTAGCCCAGCGGAGCGGGCCAGCGGCGGTACCCGAGCGGGGCGAGCTCGGCCTGGTCAGGCCTAGCCGAAGTGGTCCTCGCGTGCCCCCGACGCGTCGTTGTAGCGGTTGTTGTAGGGCCTGCGAGAGATCAGCCCGCCGCGCCTGCCGGCCTGCAGCGAGTAGCCGAGCGCGGTGCCTATGAGGATCGTGATGAGGATTGCTACGGGCATGGCGTGTCCTTGTCTTGAAGCGCTAATCGCCGAGGCGCGGCGCCGCGACGACCGGGTTGGGCACTCTCCACCCTGGATCTAGTCTTCCGCAGGTCCGCGGCGGCCTCTGTGAGCTGCGTCACAGCTATCGTGCGCCGGGGTGCCTGGTCGACTGCCAACAGCCGTGCTCGTCTCCGGCGCCGGCACCAACCTGCAGGCGCTGCTCGACAGCGTGCACGGGCACGCGGCCGAGATCGTCGCGGTCGCCTCCAACAGCGCCGACGCGGCCGCCCTGGGGCGAGCCGAGGCAAGCGGCGTCCCGAGCGCGGTGTTCGCGCGCGCCGACTACCGCGACCGCGACGCGCGCGATCAGGCGCTCGCCTCGTGGCTGCACGAGCGCGGAGCGCGACTGGTCGTGCTCGCCGGCTACATGGAGCTGCTCGGCGAGGGCTTTCTCGCGAGCTTTCCCGGGGCCGTTGTCAACGTGCACCCCTCGCTGCTGCCGGCCTTCCCAGGGGTGCGCGCGATCGAGCAGGCGCTCGCCTACGGCGTGAAGGTCTTCGGCGTCACCGTGCACTTCGTCGACGCCGGCGTCGATTCCGGCCCCGTGATCCTGCAGCGCGCCGTCGAGCTCCCCGACGCGCGCTCGCCCGAGGAGGTGCTCGCGGCCCTGCGCCCGATCGAGCACGTGCTGCTTCCGCGCGCGGTCGCGCTGATCGCCCGCGGCGCGATCAGCATCGATCCGCAGAACCCCCGCCGCACGATCGTCGCCGACGCGGACGCGTACACGGGCTAGGAGGGCGGGGAGCGAGAGCGCGGCTCGCGGGGACGCGGATCGGCGGGGACGCGGGATAGGCTCTAGGCAGATGTCCTCCGAGGGCGACGTGATCACCACCGACGAAGCCGGCCTCGTGCGCGCGGCCCCGGGAGAGGTGCTCATCAGGCGAGCGCTGCTGTCGGTCTCGGACAAGACCGGCCTCGCGGCCTTCGCCGCCGGCCTGGCCGAGCTCGGCGTCGAGGTCCTGTCCACCGGGGGCACCGCGCGGGAGCTGCAGCGCGCCGGCGTCTCGGTGCGCTCGATCGAGGACTTCACGGGCTTCCCGGAGATCATGGACGGACGCGTCAAGACGCTGCATCCGCGCCTCTACGCCGGCCTGCTCGCGCGCCGCGACGACGAGAGCCACCTGCGCGCCGCCGAGGAGCAGGGGATCGAGCCCGTGGACCTCGTGTGTGTGAACCTGTACCCGTTTGAGCAGACCGTCGCGCGCGGCGACGCCTCCGAGCAGGAGGTGATCGAGAACATCGACATCGGCGGCCCGACGATGATCCGCGCCGCCGCCAAGAACAGCGCCTTTGCGGCCGTCGTCGTGGACCCGGAGGACTACGAGCGGGTGCTCGCCGAGCTGCGCGAGAGCGGCGGGCGCATCTCGCTCTCCACCCGCTCGCGGTTCGCCGCGAAGGCCTTCGCCGCGACCGCGCGCTACGACGCCGCGATCTCGACGTGGTTCTCGCTGAACGTCTACGAGGGGCAGTTCCCGCCCTCCTGGCGCGACGCCTACGAGAAGGTGAGCGACCTGCGCTACGGCGAGAACCCCCACCAGCAGGCCGCGTTCTACGCGCGCGTGGGCTCGCCCTCGCACCTGCTGCAGGGCGTCGCCCAGCGCCACGGCAAGGAGCTCTCGTTCAACAACCTGCTCGACCTCAGCGCGGCGCGGGAGCTCGTCGAGGAGTTCGATGAGCCCGCCTGCGCGATCGTCAAGCACAACAACCCCTGTGGCTGCGCGGTGGGGGAGGGCGGTAGGGAGGCCTACGAACGCGCCTTCGCCTGCGATCGGCTGAGCGCCTACGGCGGCGTGATCGCCGTCAACCGCCGAGTCGACCTCGCCTTCGCACGGGCGCTCGCCGAGCAGTTCATCGAGGTCCTGCTCGCGCCCGCATACGACGCCGACGCGCTCGCCGTGCTGCAGGAGCGCAAGAACGTGCGACTGCTCGAGCTCGCCGACTGGCCCGAGCCCACCGATCGGAGATCGGCCAGCGAGGTCGAGAGCAAGGCCGTGATCGGCGGCCAGCTCGTGCAGACCCGCGACGTCGTCTCCGAGACGCGCGAGCAGATGCGCGTGATCAGCGCGCGCGAGCCCGACGAGCGCGAGTGGCAGGACATGCTCTTCGCCTGGCGCGTCTGCCGGCACGTGCGCTCGAACGCGGTCGTGCTCGCGACCGACCGCGCGACGGTGGGGATCGGCGCGGGCCAGATGAGCCGCGTGGACGCCGTGCGGATCGCGGTCGAGAAGGCTCGCGAGGCCCAGCCCGAGCTGCTCGGCGGGGCGGTGATGGCCTCGGACGCCTTCTTCCCCTTCCCCGACGGCGTCGAGCTGGCCGCGCAGGCTGGTGTCAGCGCCGTGATCCAGCCCGGCGGCTCGATCCGCGACGAGCCGGTCGTCGCCGCGGCCGACGCCGCGGGCATGGCGATGGTTGCCACCGACCGGCGCCACTTCCGCCACTAGCCCTCGAGCGGCGTGAGCTTTCCCGCGCGTCCGGCTCGACAGTCGCGGGCTGGCGAGCAACCGCGGGCGATGAGGGGAGGCGGGACTTGACCGACGACGTTGGGACTCGGGATTTCGCCGGGGACTTGACATCCTGGACATAACGATATATCGTGAGCGTACTTTGATAGCTCAAGATAGGAAATAGATATGTTTGGATGTTCTTACCCATCAGATGTAGGGCCCCGCGGGCGGCATGGACGCCACGGGGCACACCGCTACCGCGGCTTTGCGCCCGGAGGGCGCGGGGAGTGGGGCGGATTCCCGTTCGGCGGCCCTGGCGGACCGGGAGGCCCGCGCGGCCGCGGACGCAAGGCGCGCCGCGGCGACATTCGCACCGCCGCGCTGTTGCTGCTCGCCGAGGAGCCGCGCAACGGCTACCAGATCATGCAGGAGGTCGAGGAGCGCAGCGGCGGCGTCTGGCGCCCGAGCCCCGGCTCGGTCTACCCGGCTCTCCAGCAGCTCGAGGACGAGGGCCTGATCAGCACCCAGGAGGTCGACGGGCGCAAGCTGTTTGCGATCACCGACGAGGGCCGCGCCCTCGTACAGGAGCGCGGCGAGGACCGGCCGGCGCCGTGGGAGGAGATGAGCAGCGACCTCAGCAGCGGAGCTCACGAGCTCGGCCGGCTGATGCGCGAGGTCGCATCGGCGTTCGTTCAGGTGATGCGCACCGGCAGCGAGAGTCAGGTGGCCAAGGCACGCGAGGTGCTCGACCAGACGCGCCGCGAGCTGTACCGCATCCTCGCCGACGGCGAGGGCGACGGCGAGGGCGAGGGAGGTCCCGCGACGGGCGGTAACGTGGACGAGGCGTGAGCGAACCCGCCATCGAGAGCACTAGCCCCGCAGCCGTCTCAGTGAAAGGCCTCGTCAAG
The DNA here is from genome assembly GCA_035314465.1 of Solirubrobacteraceae bacterium. Classification (GTDB taxonomy): domain Bacteria; phylum Actinomycetota; class Thermoleophilia; order Solirubrobacterales; family Solirubrobacteraceae; genus Palsa-744. The sequence goes on from DATFZM010000012.1 coordinate 38,651, forward strand.
CGCTATGACGAGGTCGAGGCGGTGCGGGGCATCTCCTTCGAGGTCCCCGCGGGCGAGACGTTCGGCTTCCTCGGCCCCAACGGAGCGGGCAAGTCGACGACGATCGGCATGCTCTGCACGCTCGTGCGCCCCACCGGCGGCTCGGCGCTCGTGGCCGGGCACGACGTGGTCAGCGAACGCGATGAAGTGCGCCGGCACATCGGCCTCGTCTTCCAGGACACGACCCTCGACGGCTACCTGACCGCCGAGGAGAACCTGCGCCTGCACGCGGAGCTCTACGGCGTGCCGCGCGAGGCGGTGCGCGAGCGGATGCGGCAGGTGCTCGAAATGATCGGCCTGTGGGAGCGCCGCGGAAGCCTCGTGAACACGTTCTCGGGCGGCATGAAGCGGCGCCTGGAGATCGCGCGCGGCCTGCTGCACTCCCCGCGGGTGCTGTTCCTGGACGAGCCCACGGTCGGCTTGGACCCGCAGACGCGCCGGTCGATCTGGAGTTACATACGCGAGCTGAAGACGCGCGAGGAGATCACGATCTTCCTCACGACCCACTACATGGACGAGGCCGAGTTCTGCGAGCGGATCGCGATCATGGACCAGGGCTCGATCATCGTGCTCGACAGCCCCGAGGCGCTGAAGGCGAGCGTCGGCAAGGACCGCGTGCAGATCCACACCGACGACGACGAGGCCGCGATCGCGGCCCTGCACGCGCGCTTCGGGATCGAGGCGACGGTCGTCGAGGGCGCGGTCATGTTCGGAGTGCCCGAGGGCGAGCAGTTCGTGCCGCGGCTGTTCGCCGAGCTCGGCCAGCCGATCCGCTCGGTCAACGTCTCGCGCCCTTCGCTCGATGACGTCTTCATGTCCTACACCGGCACGACGATCCGCGACGCCGAGTCCTCCAACAGCGACCAGATGCGCAACGTTGCGAGGATGATGAGTCGCTGATGGCGACCAAGACCACGACCACGACCGCGCCCGCGCCCGCGCCGCCCCGCGCACCAGGTCAGCCCCACGAGCTCGCGCGCGTGCGGGTGCCGGCGCGCAGCGCGCGCAGCGAGCTGCGCGCGATCAGGGTGGTATGGAAGCGCGAGCTGATCCGCTTCAGCCGCGACCGCCTGCGCATCCTCACCTCGCTGATCCAGCCGTTCCTGTTCCTGTTCGTGCTCGGCACGGGCATCTCGACGCTCGCCAAGGCCGGCACCCACGGCGTGAACTTCAAAACCTTCATCTACCCCGGCGTGCTCTGCCTGGCGGTGATGTTTACGGCGATGTTCTCCGCCGCCTCGATCGTTTGGGATCGCGAGTTCGGCTTCCTGCGCGAGATGATGGTCGCGCCGGTGCGGCGGAGCTCGATCGTGCTCGGCAAGTGCCTCGGCGGCGCCACCGTGGCGTCCTTTCAGGGCCTGATCGTGATTGCGATCTCGCCGCTGGTGGGGATCCCGTACAACCTCGGCCTGATCCTCGAGCTGATCGGGCTGTCGCTGCTGCTCGCGTTCTCGATCACCGCCTTCGGCGTGATGTTCGCCGCTCGCGTCAAGCAGATGCAGTCGTTCATGGCCCTGATGCAGATGGCGATCATGCCGATGTACTTCGTCTCCGGCGCGCTGTTCTCGGTCGCGGCGCTGCCGACGTGGCTCGCGGTCCTCAATCGCCTGGACCCGCTGACCTACGCCGTCGAGCCGATGCGCCGCGCGATCTTCTCGGACCTGAACGTCAACCCGGCGGCGCGGCACGCGCTCGACCCGGGCGTGACGTGGTTTGGCTGGCACGTCCCGACGGCTCTCGAGGCCGCGGTGATCGCGCTGCTCGGCCTCGTGATGCTGATGATCGCGATTGCCGAGTTCAGCCGCGCTGAATAACACTGGTAGGGTCGCCGCATGACCCCGCCCGGACCCGCCTCCTCCGCCCTGGAGCTCGCTGCGGCGCTGCGCCGCAGAGAGCTTTCATCCGTCGAGCTGCTCGACGCCTGCCTCGCAGCCGTCGACGAGCGCAACCCCCGGCTGAACGCGGTCATCTGGCGCAACGACGGTGGCGCGCGCGAAGCCGCGGCCGAGGCCGACCGCCGCCTGCAGGCCGGCGAGCCCGTCGAGCAGGCGCCCTTCCTCGGCGTGCCGATCCCGATCAAGGACCTCACGCCGGTTGCAGGCTGGCCCGTCACGTTCGGCTCCCACGGCGCGCCCGAGGGCCCGAGCGCCGAGAGCGAGCTCGTCGTCGACGCGCTCGTCGACGCGGGCTTCGTGCTGTGCGCGCGCACGAACACGCCCGCGTTCGGCGTGATCACCGTCGCCGAGAACAGCCGCTACGGGATCACGCGCAACCCCTGGGATCTCGAACGCTCGCCCGGCGGCTCAAGCGGCGGCGCCGCCGCGTCGGTCGCGGGCGGGATGTTCCCGATCGCGCACGCCAACGACGGCGGCGGCTCGATCCGCATCCCCGCCTCCTACTGCGGCCTCGTCGGCCTGAAGCCGAGCCGCGGACGCGTGCCGCGCCTGGCCCAGAGCTGGCTCGGCGCGGTCGTCGAGGGGGTCGTCTGCCGCACCGTCGCAGACTCGGCCGCCGTGCTCGACATGATCTCCGGCCCCGATCCGCTCGCCTGGTACAACGCGCCCGTTCCCTCGATGCCGTTCTCGCAGGAGCTCTCGCAGACGCCCGCGCCGCTGCGCATCGGCCTGATGGCAAAGGCTCCGCTCGGGATCCCCACCGACGAGTCCTGTGTCGCCGCCGCGCGCGACACCGCCGAGCTCCTCGCCGAGCTTGGCCATACCGTCGAGGACGTCGAGGTGCCGACGATCTCCGAGGAGATGATCACTCCCTTCATCGCGCTCACGCAGTGCGGCTTAGCCGACTACGACGGCATGGACTGGTCGCTCGTCGAGCCCCACATCGCCCACCAGCGACGCGCCAGCAGCGAGCTCGGCGCCTACGAATACGCGCTCGGCGCGCGCGCGCTGGAGCTGCTCAGCCGCCGCGAGGTTGCGCGCTGGGGCCGCGACTTCGACGTCCTGCTCACGCCCACCTCGGCGATCGCGCCGCCGATCGCGGGCTCGCTCTTGGAGGCGCAGCACGCGACGCCCGATGCGGCCGTGCCCGAGGTCGTCGCGAGCGTCTCCTTCACCGCCTTCGGAAACGTCACCGGGCTGCCCGCGATCAGCCTACCGCTGCACTGGAGCGAGGACGGGCTGCCGATCGGCGTGCAGCTCGTCGCCGGGCCCTGGCAGGAGGCGCAGCTGATCTCGCTCGCCGCCCAGCTCGAGCAGACGCGGCCGTGGTCTGACCGCAGCGCGCCCCTCGCGCAGGCGGTCTGAGGTCGGGGCCGGCGCCGAGCGCGCTCAGGCGAACGCTGCGTCGAGCCCGCGGTGCGCTTTGTGAAGCACCCAGCCGGCGTAGATCAGCAGCAGGCCGCGGAGCATCATCACGATGCCGACGATTACGGCAAACGTGGTCAGGCCGAGCTGGGGCCAGGAGAGGATCACGATGCCTGCAGCCAGGTCGATGAGCGCGCCGAGGACCGTGGGCCAACGGGTGCCGACCATCGAAAACACCGACACGAACCGCACGATGCCGGCGATCACGAGCCAGATCCCCACGATCAGCGCAAGCACGATAAGCGAGTTGAAGGGGTGCTTCACGAGCACGAGGCCCGCGATCACGCTGAGGATGCCCACGATCGCGAGCGTGCCGCGGCTTTGCGTGGCACCGGCGATCGCTCCAATGATCAGCACGACGCCGTCGATGAGCAGCAGGATGCCCAGGATCACCGTGAACACCTTCAGCGTTTCGTGCGGCGAGATCACGAAGAACAGGCCAACGCCGAACGTGACGATGCCGAGCAGCGGCACCATCCACCACAGGTCGAGCGTGTCCGGCCGGTTATCGGGCGTCATGAGAACATCATCCCCTCGTGCTGCTATTCGACGGCGGCACTCCTAATTCCTGTCCGCCACGACTCGCAACTCCAACCAACGTAGTCCGTGCGCGGCCACCCCACATCATCTAGAACGGGTTAATCGCCTTCCGGCTGCGTCGCCTACCTGCGATCGCCCGCTCGCCCCTGCCCCGCGACCGGAATCACGGCGTGATCGCGATCAGCCCCGCGGTCGTGGCGACGATGCGCAAGACCGAGCGCAGGGCCAGCCGCCGCCACTCGCGCGGCTCCAGGTGATCGAAGGACGTCGGGCTCAAGGCGCGGTTCCGGCCTGCGTCAGCGGCTCCTCGGCGCCCGGCTCGGGGTCGGCGCCGGGCTTCGCGCCCGTGGAGAGGGAGGCGCCGAGCTTGACCGCCCGCACGGCCCCCGTGGCGCCGGCCTGGAGCGCAACGCCGATGAGCAGCAGAAGGATGCCCGGTACAAGGAGGGCTTTCGAGCCGAGCATCAGGATCCCGAGTCGGCCGAGCAGGTAGGGCGGGGTGCAGACCGTCGCCGAGACTGCGCCGGAGAGGGCCGACGCGGTGAGTTTGTCGCGTTTGGAGGCCGCCGGCTTGACGCCGATCAGGCGCGAGGGCACGGCGACGTAGGAGATCATCATCACCGCGACGACCGAGCCGAGCGTGAGCGTGAACCACGGTTTGCCCCAGCGGGGGGCGACGAGCGTGGCGATCGCAAGCGCCGCGCCGATGATCGCGCCGTAGATCGCCACGGTGCCCCGCCGCTGCCAGGCCAGTCTGCGCGAGGCACGGATCGCGGGTGGCTTGGGTCCGGTGATCGCGTACGCGAACCAGGCGTTGAAGAACACGCCCACGATCGTTATAGCCACGATCACGAGGCCGATCGGGATCAATATCGGCCCGCGGATCATGTGGAAGGACTTGCCGCGCAGCACGTGCACCTTCAGGTCGAGCATCGCCGCCCACACCCACAGCGCCGGCAGCATCTGAATCAGCACGAGGCGCCAGTTCGAGAGCAGCAGCCGGAGCCCCTCGAACAGCAGCACCAGGGCGCCCACGCAGAACGCGAGCGGTGCGAAGATCTTCCGCGAGCGGCTCAGGCGGATGATTTCTTCGGTGAGCCGCGGGTCGTCGTCGCGGATCGCGCGCACAACCGTCGCAATCCCGCCGACGAGGCTTTCTCGGCGCGAGCGAAGGCTGTTCTTGGCCACTCCGTCGAGTCTAAAGCAGCGCTTGCGGGGGCAGGACGGGGAGCCTCACCCGGTATGGATGACGCCGGCGGCTGCACGGCGCGGAATCCTGGTGGGAGCCTTCAAGACCCGTCCAGCATCTGACGAGAGGAGACGACATGAGCGACCGCCCCGTGTTTCTTTATGCAGCGACCTACGGCACCTACGCGGACGCCGTCGCTGACTACGACGCCCTGCTCGACCTCCACGCGCTCAACCTCGTGGGCACCTACGACGTCGCGCTGATCCGCAAGGACGGCGAGGGCAAGGTCCACGTCGAGAAGCACGAGAAGCCCACCCAGCACGGAGCCTGGGGCGGGATCGCCGTCGGGGCGGTCGTCGGGATCCTGTTCCCGCCGTCGGTGCTCGGCGCGGCGGCCGTCGGCGGCCTCGTCGGCGGCGTGGGCGCGCACCTGAAAAAGGGCATGTCCCGCCGCGATACGAAGGAGCTCGGAGAGCTGCTCGAAGAGGGCGAGGCCGCGCTGATCGTGATCGGCGAGTCGCGCGTCGAGGAGGAGCTCGACAAGGCGCTCACGCGGGCCGAAAAGCACATCGAGAAGGAAATCGACGCCGACGCCGCCGAGCTCAAGAAGGAACTCGAAGAGGCGGAGAAGGAGACGGCATGACGACACAGGCCGACTTCACGCCGCAGGAGTGGGAGCTGGTGCGGGAGGCGCCGACGAGTGCCGGCATGATCGTCATCACCGCAGAACACGGCGGCACGTTCCGCGAGACGTACTCGATGGCGAAGGCGTACGCGGAGGCGCGCCAGCACCATGGTCAAAGCGAGCTGCTGGACGAGATCGTCGCCAGCAAGCCCAAGACCGACCACACGCGCTACCACTCGCCGGAGGAGCTCAAAGATCACGCGCTGGGTCACATACGGGAAGCCGTCGCGCTGCTCGAAAGCAAGGCGCAACCGCAGGAGCTCGACGAATACAGCGGCTTCGTGGTGAGCCTCGCGGAAAGGGTGGCCCACGCGCACTCCGAGCATCGTGGCGAGGCGGGGTCCGTGAGCGAGGCCGAGCAGGCCGCGATCGACGCGATCAAGCAGGCCGTCGGGAAGGAGACCGCGTAGGGCGAGCCTTCCGCGGCCGGCCCCGGAAGCCTCGCGCCGAGAGCGTCGATGCGGTCGAGCACCGTCTTGATGGCGCCCGCGGTGTCTTGATGGCGCCCGCGGTGTTTTCGTCGAGACGGTCGAGCGCTAACGCCTGAGACTGCTTGACGCTCTCGACGTCGTCGCACGTCTTCGCCGCTCGCGCAGCAGGCGTCGTGGAGGCGCCGCCCACCCGCCCATCGCTACCCGATCACAGGCCAGCGACGCTCGGAGGCCAGGTCATCGAGGGTTCGCTGCATGAGCGCCGTGATCGTCTCGTAGACCTCGTCGACGTCCGGGTTGGTGCCGAACCGCTCGTGCAGGCGGATCGGCTCGAGCACCTGGATCGTGATCTTCGCCGGCAGGGCGATATGGCCGAGGAAGTCCCCGATGTCGAGGCCCCAGGGAAGCGCCAGGGAAATGGGAAGGACCTTCAGGCGCAGCCGCCGGTCGATCGTGAGCGCCCGCGCAACGCGCTCGCCTCGCGTGAGGAACAACGCGGTCTCCTGCCCTCCGATCGAGACCACCGGGACGATCGGCACGCCTGCGTCGAGCGCCAGGCGCACGAATCCCTCTCGCCCTGCGAACTCGATCCTGTGACCGTGCCAGGACGGCCTGTGCGTCTCCCAGTCCCCGCCGGGATAGACGAGCACGGCGGCGCCACGGTCCAAGGCGGCACGGGCGCTTCCAAAGCTCGCCTCGATGGTCCCGTACTTGCGCAGCAGATAGAGCGGTGGCGCCACCATCACGAGGTGGTGGGCCAGCTGGAAGAACGGCCGCTCGACCCCGAACCGGCGGTAGAAGCCGAGAGTGAACGCGATCGTGTCCGGGACGACGTTGCCACCGGAGTGGTTGCCAACCAGAAGGACGGGGCCCCGGGCGGGGATCTGGTCGAGGCCGCGGATGTCGGGACGAAACCACGCGGCGATCAGTGGCCAGAGGAGCGGGAGCGAGAGCCTGATGTAGTCGGGGCTGCGCTCGCTCAGCGCCGGCGGGAGCGGATCTTCTCTGACACGCGCCAACGTAGACGCAGAAGCCCAGCTTGTCATGGCTCTGCCATTCCCCACGCCATCGCCCAGGCATACCCGCTCGGGAGGGGCGGCGCATCGGTAGTTTGTCGTCCTCGTGCTCCGGGGATGGCCCTCCAACCCTGAGAGCGTGGCGGGACTAGGCGACATTTCCCGGATAGCCACAGCCTCGCCGCCGCGGTAGCGTCTCGCCGAGCCATGGCTGAGCCGGAGGGTCCCAGAGTTGGTTTGGTGTTGGGTGCCGGAGGCGTGCTGGGCGGGGCGTGGCTGACGGGCGCGTTGCACGCGATAGCGACAGAGACGGGCTGGGATCCGGGAAGTGCTCAGCACGTCGTCGGGACATCGGCGGGCGCGATGGTGGGCGCGCTCCTGGCGTGCGGAGTGCCGCCCTGGTTCATGGTGGCTCATTCCTCGGGCGAGCAGTTCCTCGGCCGAACCGACCCCCGCGGTCAACCGGCTTCGAGTGCCAACCGCTCGGCAGGAGCGAGCTTCAAGCTCGAGCGCGGTACGCCGGCGCTCGGCCCGGGCTCTTGGCGCCTCGCGTTGTCCTCGCTGGCTCGTCCTTACCGCTACTCGCCGGCTGCCGTGCTCTCCGGCTGGCTGCCTCTTGGCCCGATCTCCACCGAGCCTCTCAAGGACACCGTGAGGCGAGTCTGTGTCGGGTCATGGGCTCCGCACCCGAACTATTGGGCGGTGGCCGTCGACTACCAGACCGGAGAGCGGGTGGCCTTCGGGAGCGACGGGTCACCGCCGGCGCCCCTCCCCGATGCGGTGGCCGCCTCCTGCGCGATACCGGGCTTCTACCGCGCGGTCGAGATCGAGGGCCGTCGCTACGTCGACGGCGGACTGCGCTCGGCGTCCAATCTCGACATCCTGGCGGAGGAGGGCCTGGATCTGGTGATCGCGCTGAACCCGATGTCCTCGCTGCACGCCAGCTCCCCGCGTACGCTGGGCGAGCGAGTCGCCTTCTCGGTGAGGCAGAACTCGGGCAAACGGCTTGGCAGCGAGGCCAGGCGACTGCGAGAGCGGGGAACCGAGGTGCTCCTGATCCAACCCACGGTGCACGATCTCGACGTGATGGGCACGAACCTCATGAGCCGTGGCCGGCGCCACGACGTGATCGAGACGGCGGTCGAGACCATGAGCGAGCATCTGCACGAGAGCGCCCTGGGCGAGCGACTCGCGGAACTGCCGCCCGGCGTCCCCGAGCTGGTGCGCCGGCCCAAGCAGCGGCTTCGCGCGTTGCCTGACTTCACGGAGCTCGCCGCGGCGCGCTGGACCCAGCCGGCGGCACGGGCGGCACGGGCGGCCCCGGTGATCAGCGCCCCCTAATCCGCGGTGAAGCGCTCGGTACGAGATGTGACTCCCGAAGTGACACACAACGACCAGCATGAAGCCGTGTCGTCGTCGCACTGCACGTGGGACGGAGGCGACTAGAAGGTCTCGACGTGGCCGTATGCGGGCCAGCCGGGATCCCCGCCGACAACGAACCGCACCCATGAGGCGTGCATCCTTGTGGCGAGCTCCTGAGGCCCGCCCTCGACGCCGAGCAAGGCGTCGTCGGTGCCGGCGGCGCCAGGTGTGTCGAGTGCGTCGAATACGAACGGCAGATCCACCGCGTGCGCTGCACCGAGGCGCCCACCGAGAGCCCCTGAGCGCCAGCTGAACCGGTATGCATACGTGTTCGCATCGCCGCCCGCGGCATGGCTTTCCAGAAGCCGCGTCGTCGGCCCGTGGAACGCCACGTCGGTGATGACGCGCGCTGCGAGCTCGCCGGGGGTGGCATCGGGCTGCTCCCCGCGGTAGGCGGCGAGCATGGCGTCCGGATCGGGCGCGAGACGAGCGGCGAACGCGTACGCGGCCTGCTCGGGCATCTCGTCGAAGCCGGGCACGCCGGCCAAGTACAGCAGGCCCTCCTCGCTCGTGTCGCCCGCGAGCAGGTCCACAGTGACGCCGTCAGCGAACGCCTGGAGCGGATCGTTCGCCACCACGTCGCCGTCGCGGACCGGCACGATCCACAGCATCCCCCCAGTGGGGTCGCGATCCACCTCCGTGTTCAGTTCGAGCTGGTCCGGTGTGATCAGGCCCTGCTCCTTCACCACGCGCGCCACGGGCAGCGCGCGCATCGCCGCAGCGGTGGGCTCCACATTCAGGCGCGAGGCCACGTGCGAGGCCACCCGCTCACCCTGCTCGGGCGAGTAGGTGAGGTCTAGACCGCCGCTCATGCTGATCGCGCGAGCGAACAGCCCGCGCGATCTCGGGGAGCCAAGTAGCCACCCGATCGACATCGCGCCCGCCGACTGGCCGGACACACACACCCGTGCAGGATCGCCGCCGAATGACTCGATCTCGCTCTGCACCCACGCCAAAGCGGCAAGTTGGTCGTGAAGCGCCACGTTGCTGTCGCCGCCAGCGAAATGGACGAAGCCTTCGATCCCGAGCCGGTAGGCGACCGTCACCAGCACGACCCCGTCCCGCGTCCAAGCGGAACCGTTGTAGATCGGCTGGCGGGGCGATCCCGCCACGAACGCCCCACCATGCAGCCAGACTAGGACGGGCAGCCCGCGTGCTCCCGGGTCGGGCGTCCACACGTTCAGCGTGAGCTCGGGATCGCCCCCATCCCAGCCCCCGAGCAGCGTCTCGCTGTTCAACCCCGGCACTGTCCGCACCGGCTGGGGCAGAGCCGGACCCAGCTCGCTCGCATCACGTACGCCCTCCCACGCTGGGGGCGGCGCCGGTCGTCGAAAGCGAAGCTCCCCGACCGGCGGCGAAGCGTACGGGATGCCGCCGAACAGGACACCGGTGCGGTAGGCGCGCCCGCGTACCGCACCGCTCGAGGTCCTTACCACCGGCTGGTCCATGAGCGCACGCTATCGGCATCGTGGGACTCCAGGGGTCCGACGGGATCGTGACCCGGCGCGCCTGAGCTCATCGGGGTCGACATGGGAGTGGCCAGCCGCTAGCCACGCAGCACGCCGGGTCGGGTCTGTCGCGAGTCAGACCGTGAAAGTGAGCTTGCGCGTGGCCTCGGAGGAGCTCTGTGTGACGCCGCTGATCGTCACGACGACGACGACGGCGGTGAGGGTGAAGTGGCCTCTGCCCTTCGGCTTGAACGTGTAGCTCGCCGAGCGCGCGTTCGCTGCCGCGACCTGCGCGTGCGTGCTCACCAGGCGTCCGGCGCTGCGAACCGTCCATACGAAAGCGAGCCGCGCGCCGGTTGGCAGGTGGCGCCGGCCGGTGGCGATCGTCAGCGAAACGGTGCCGCGCCGGCCTCTCTTGGCGGTGAGCGTCCTGATCGAGGCCAGATGCGCCGACCGCGCGTGATTGGCGACGACGATCGAGCGCCCGCCGATCGTCATGCGAACCGTCGAGCTGCCGAGCGAGCTCCAGCGGATCGCCCCTATCCGTGCGCTCTCGTTTGCCCCGATATGCAGCGGGCCGCTCTGGAAGACTGTAGGCGCGCTCCTCGGACCCAGCCCCGAGAGCGTGAGGCTGAACGTCGTCGCGGTGCCGTGGTGGGTGAACGTGAGTCCGTTCTGGGACCCGGTGAACGCCAGCATATCTCCCGGGCCGCGGAAGCTCATCGTCGAGATCTGCGCGGTGCGGCGTTCCTTGGACAGGGCGCCCACGAGCATGAGGGTGAGCGGCTTGCGGGCGAGCTGCGTGGCAAAGCCGATCTCGCCGGCGCCGGGCACGAGCGTGAGTGTGTCCTTTGCACCGTTGGCCGACGTGGTATCGATCTGGCCGGCGAAATCGTGTCCGATCAGGGTGTGAGTATCCGGGCCCGCTCCGGTCCCGGTCACCGTGGCGTGCAGGATGCCGGTGTCTGGGGGTAGTACGATCATCTGCGCGGCCCCCGTCTTGGTCGTCGCACTGTGTCCGCTTGAGCCGACGAGTGGCGCGAACGGAGCCGCCTGCAGTCGTGTCGCCGGGTTGTAGTTGAGCCTGCCGTCCGGTTGATACAGCGTGTGGCCGGCGGCGTCGGTGAGCTGAGTGACATTGCTCGCGGGCGCGGGCGCGGAGGCGCTGCCGGCGGTATCGCCGGGTCCGGCGCTGCCGAACAGGCCACCGCCGATGGCCTTCAGCAGGCCGAGGCCGGTGGGCATCGTCGGATGCGTGGGCAGTTCGCGCGGGGCGGTGACGACAAGGCCCGTGACGCCGCCGCTGATCCCAGTGCTCGGCAGCGACCATTCGCCGTCGGAGCCGACGTGGATGCGGCTGCGTTCCCAGTTTTCGTCGTGGTGTTTGCCGTCGGACGTCTCGTCGCCGCCTTCGCCGAACGGTAGGTTCGAGTCGTAGACGTCGATGTAGTAGTTGCCGGGGGCGCCTTCGAGGTCATACGCGATCACGACGTGCCCTTCGCCGCCGTTCTGCAGCGCCACCAGCGGGTGTTCGCCGCGTTCGAACGAACTCCGGATCTCGGCGTAGACCGACTGCGACATGCTCACCCCGCCGGCGGTCCCTTGCGACGTCGAGGCGCCGAGCCAGTGGCTCAGGAACTCGGTGCTGAGCTGGGAGACGTGCATCGCGTTGATGAAGTTCGTCAGCTGTGCGGACGGCGCGCCGTGGCTATCGAGGCCGAAGATGTTTGACGCGCCTCCGGGGGGGAATTCGCTCAGCGCACGGTCGCCTTCGAGGAAGCGCTGGCTGCTGAGCGACATCCCGAAGCAGGCCCCGCTGTCCAGGCTTGCGTTTGCGATCGCGTTCAGGATCATCGCGAAGGGGTCACGGAAGCTGACGTTGCATCCGAACGGCCAGCAGAGGTCGATGGTGTCGTAGGTCTGGCTTTCGCCGAACGCGTCGGTGAGCTGTTCGAAATCGATGCTCGGGAGGTAGTTGTGGAACTGATAGCCGTTGACGTTGCGGTAGCTGTCGATCGTCATCGGGCTGGCGCTTGCGCCCGCGACCCCGCCGCTGATCACACTCACCGGGCCGGTCGTTGCGAGCGTGGGGACGTTGACCGTGAGCTGCGTTCCATTCGAGTTCACGGAGGTCGGTGTCGCGATCGCGCTGCTGTTGCCGAACTGAACGGTGGAGCCGGGACAGAAGCCGCTTCCGCTGATCGTCACCGGCGTGCCGGGTTGCAGCCCCTGGGGCGTGTGGCCAGCGTTCGGGTTGACCGAGCTGACGGTCGGCGGGCCGCGTGTGACATTGACGGTCGCCGCCGGCTCGGCGAACACGCCGCTACGACCCGCTACGTAGACGCGGAACGAGCCGCTCGGAGCACTGGCGCCGTTGCGCGCCAGGTGAAGGACCTGCTGATTGACTCCGGCTCCGAAGTCACCCGGTTCGAGCAGGTATTTTTCCAGTGACAACGAGCTTACGTCGGGTGTCGCGCCTTCCGTCGAGAGGGCGAGGGTCACCGGTTCGGTGAAGCCCGGTTCTGTCGTCGTGCGCACGCCGACCGCTGCCGTCGAGCATGGTGGGACGGTGATGTTGGTGGACGCGGGGATGCTCGAGGCGAGGCCCACGTAGACGCTGAAGGGAGCGACCACGGAGAGCGTGACGGGAACGGACGCGGCGACTTTGCCGGCTTTGATGTCGAGCGGGGTGGCGACTATCGCCCCGGTGAGTTCCTCGATCGGCGCGCCGCTGTCGGCTGTGAGTGTGACTTCGCTTTTCGTTTCAGTACCGGTGAGGGTGTCCGGTTCGAAGTTCGCGGTCACTCCGTTCGGGAGGCCGTTGGCCGACAGTTCGACCGACCCCTGGGAGTGGTTGTGGCGCACGATCGACACGTGCCCGTGCATCTGTGTGCCCTGCGCGATGCGCCCGCCGAGAGTCGACGCGACGCTGATCGCCGGGGCCAGTTCGCTGCTCGTGACGAGTTCGACGTCGTCGATACCCGTGAAGAAGCCTTCATCGGCGATGGGACGCGTGCGCCAGATCGCGAAGTACGCGATTTCAAAGCCTCCCGCTTCGAAGCTGATGGTCGCGTTGATGCCCTGTGAGTACGACGTCGCTTCGGCATGGCCGATCAGTTCTTTTTCGACGTTGTACGCGTCGAGCCTGAACACGTTTTCTCCGTTCGCGCCGGCATCCCCCACTTTGGCGGTGACCTTCCTGGCGTAGTTGGTGAGCACGCCGAACGTCCCGGCCTCAGGGAACTCCCCACCTCCGCAGCTGATCGTCGCCTCGTTGGGGAGGGAGCTGGTGAAGGCATCTTCCCGCGTCCAGGGAGGGCCGCAGAACGCCGGGGCTTCGGCCACCCCGTTCGCTGGTTCCCCGATCGCGAAGCCATAATCGGAGGGGCTCCCGAAGATCGCACCTTCCGCTTCGTACTGGTTGGTCACCCGCGTGAGCGAAGGGAGATTGTCGAAATCGATCTTGATCGTTTCTTCCGCCGCCATCGCCGGCGAGGCGAGAGCCAGCATGGCGACCAGTGCTGCCAATGCCGGGAGGGATCCCGCCAACAATCGAACGGTCGTCAGCCGCAGCAGCGGGACTCCGAGCACGCAAGCAACCTAACACCGGCGGGCGTGCTCGCGCAATAGCGCGGACGTTCGGCTCGGCAATCGTTCGAGCCGCCTGCCCGCCGCTCGTTCGAGACTGGCTCGGCACTTCGCCGTCAATGCAGCATCCAGTGAGCTCTACGCACCGCTCACCCTTACTAGCGGGCTTGGCCGTGGTCGGCTCGCCCGGGAGGCGCGTTTGCACCTACGACGCCCTGCCTTTCAGCGGCGAGCGCTTTCCTGCAATGCAGTGCCGGCCGACCCTCGCCGAGGCCAGGTCCGGGTTGGCCCAGAGGTGTACTCCCGTAACCAACCGGACCGGGACGGATGATGCTAGTATGCGCGTATGAGACGCACCACCATATCGCTTCCCGACGATCTTGCCCAGGCCCTCGAACGCGAGGCACGAAAGCGCCACGTTTCGGGTTCGGAGGTTGCGCGGACGGCTCTGGAACAGCATCTAGGGCTCTCGGGGAGCGGGCCTCGCGAGCTCACGTTCGCCGGTCTGGGACGTAGTGGCCACCGCAGCACCGCCCGTGACATGGAGCGGCTGCTCGAGCAGGAGTGGAGTGACGAGCCTGGCCGTCGTTGATGCCGGACCGCTGTACGCGGCGGCCGACTCCGACGACGAGGATCATTCCGCCTGCATCGCTGCTCTATCGCGACCAGACCTGCGCTTGGTCGTCCCGGCGCTTGTGGTAGCCGAGGCCACCTACTTCGTTGGGCGGCGGCTTGGCGCCGCGGCAGAGGCAAGATTCCTCCGCGGCGTCGGCGAACTCGACGTCGAGGGCCCGAGCGAGGCAGACTTCACGCGCATGACTGCACTCGTAGGAAAGTACGCTGACTTCCCGCTCGGCGGAACCGACGCCTCCGTCGTCGCCTTGGCAGAGCGCCTCGACGCGCCCGCGATTGTGACCCTCGATCGCCGCCACTTCGCGGCTATCACCCCGCGGCACCGCACAGCATTTGAATTGCTTCCCTGAACGCTGTTCAGCTCGGGCTCACCATCCACAGAAGCCCCGTGCTCGGTCGGCCGACGGGACCAGGGTGAGGGTCCAAGACCTAACAGCCGCCCAGCCGTCGGCTCACCTATTATCGGCCCCCGCTGGAGCTGTAAGGCGGCGATCAGGCACCATGCTCCCTGCTCGTCCCATGCGATAGCCAGAGCCCCGCTCGGACGCACGCTTGCTTTGCTGCCGAAGAAGCATTCTCGCTCTGCGGTCGCCGGTGGATGCCAAGTCGGCCGCCAGTACTGCGCGGCGCAGGTAGTCGTCAGCGTCCGGCTCCTAGTAAGGTCGTCCCTTCGGCACGCTAGGGCGACCCCCCAGCGCCGAGGTGTGGAATGCGCGCAGCCGATCACGCCACCAGGACCTCCGACGGCGACCAATCCAAAGGCTCAATGGCGCCACGGCGGTTCACGCTGCCTCAGTTCGGCATCTTTGCCCAAGGCACGCATGCCCACCATTTCCTCGAGTTCGACCTGAAGCCGGGTGTCACCCCTAGCGGCGCCGTGGCGGCGTTCCGGCTGCTGCGGACACCTGACGTCTCGGCTGGAGGCGTGAATATCGTCGTCGCCTTCGGAACTGACACCTGGCGTGGCGTGGCCCCGTCGATGGCCCCAGACGACTTGAGCCCGTTCCAGCCGATCAATGGAAAGGACGGACGGCGCGCGCCAGCGACTCAACACGACGCCTGGCTGTGGATCAGCGGCGCCGAGCCAGACGTGACATGGCAGAGCGCACACGCTGCCGTGCTCGCGGTCGCCGATGCGGCGGATGTGGCCACCGAGCAACAGGCGTTCACCTACCTGGGCGGCCGGGACATCACGGGCTTTATCGACGGCACAGCGAACCCGCAGGTCCGCCGCGCCGCTGACGTCGCGCTGGTCCCTCCCGGTCACGCCGGAGAGGGCGGCAGTCACGTGCTGACAATGCGCTGGGTGCATGACCTCGTGGCGTTCAATCGGCTCCCGGTCACCGAGCAGCAGCGCGTGTTTGGGCGGACGAAGGCAGACAGCGTGGAGCTGTCCGACGCAGAGAAGCCTCCCACGGCCCACATCGCACGCGTCGAGATCACCGAAGCCGGCGAGGAGCTCGAGATCTTCCGCCGCAGCGTTCCGTATGGGACCGCTGAGGAGCATGGGCTGTATTTCGTCGCCTTCAGTGCCGAGCGTTCACGCTACGACCGGATGCTGGCGCGCATGTTTGGAACGGCCGCCGACGGAGTGCGCGATCACCTCACCGACTTCTCGCGCCCAGTGACAGGCGCCTACTACTTCGCTCCGTCGCTCAACGCGCTGAACGAGCTCGCAGGACCCTGAACAGCGCTGATCGAAGACGAGACTAATGCTCGCAGAGCGAGCGAGCGCGTCCGGTGGCCCCCGTCAGACTGCCGCTGCGGACGAAGACCAGGTGTCCTTTCGGCCTGAGGCTGCCCGCCTGCATACCGCCGGAAGCGAAAGCCGCCCAGCGACATCGGGCGGTTGGAATGAGGCGACTTCGGTCTCTCAGAAATGGACCTAACCGGACACCATTCCAACCCCTCGCGACCCCTGAGCGCCGTGCTCGCTTGGGCCGCCACGGTGGCCGAGGGCCGCGATTCGAAAAGGCCGCTGCGCGTTGAGGCCAATCGTGCCGCCGGCGCGATCGGAGCAGCGCATCAGCGCCACGACCGGGTTGTTGCCGCGGTCGTCAGCGTGCTCGAGATGCACGCGGCCCCGATGCACGCGCGCGACGTGCACCGAGCGGTCGAGGCGCTGATGGGGAGGCCTGTTCGTTGGACGTCGGTGAAGGCCTGTCTCGCGTCGAATGTCGCGGGCGCGGCGCCGCGCTTCGTGAGGGTGTCGCGCGGACAATACCGGCTCGCCGGCTGACAACGCTCGACTGAGAACACAGGTGCGACCTTCTCGGAAAACGAACCAGGCTCGGGGGAGCGCCGCGCCTACCCGGACTGCATCGAGAGATGCCTCGTTTCGGCGCAAGGGAGGTTCGCGCGACCATGACCCGACTGACCTACTCGCGGTCGGAAGGAGCCCTCCGGCCGCCATCGAGGCGCGTCCTGCCTTTCCTTGCGAGCGCACCGCGAGCGACTTGCCCGATAGCCGTTGGGATCGGTCTTGGCCGACTTGCTCGTACTGTCTTCGCCTGCTGGCGCGTCGTGGAGCCTGCTTCTAAGATATGGCTGGCAGACGATGAGGAAGGACGAGGAGGCTTCGACGGTGACCGAGGACCAGCAGGCTGACCATTACAACGTCGCCGAGTGGCACGGCAAGATGCTGATCGATCGTGACGGCGAGAAGATCGGCAAGCTGCAGGACGTCTACGTCGACGTCGAGAACGATCAGCCGCAGTTCGCCACTGTCAAGGAGGGCTTCATCGGCCGCCACCTGACTTTCGTGCCGCTGGGCGGGATCACGGTGGGTCCCGATGACCTGCAGGTAGCGGTTACCAAGGCGCAGGTCGAGTCCGCGCCGAACATCGAGCAGCACGGCGAGGAGCTCTCCCAGGCCGACGAGTCGGCGCTCTACCACCACTTCGAGCTCAACTACACCCCACCTGACACGGAGAGCGGACGCCGGCTCGCCCGCCGTTGACCCGTCACCGCGGCGAGAGCCCGGCCACCGCGCCCCAGAGCGCTAAACCTCATGTTCACCAGGCGTCTGGACGATATGCGGGCACAGGCTCAGCACGCGCGTCAGCGTTACGACTTGTACAAGGCCAGAGCCTATGGGCAACGGCCGACCGGCTTGGCACGTATGCGAGAGCTCGAGCGAGCCTGCGAGGGGGCTGAGGCACGTCTTCGCGCCGCCGAGGCTGAGGAGCGGCGCGCTCGCAGCGCGTGCGGTAGGCCGCCGGGTCCGAGCTGACGCCAGCGTCGCGCCGCGCGGCGTCAACGCACCTGCGCTAGCACGTAAGCAGGGCTGTGGCGCGAAGCGGCAGGAGACCCCCTCCTCGCCCAAAAGGAGGTGCACGCCATGGCTCGTGCGCTCCTGCTCGCCACCAACACCAGCGACCCTGACCTCCAACGCGGCGGTCGTGTGCGCCAGCGGAACTGGTTGGAACACGATCGACTACCTCTGGCGCAATGGAGCCAGCCGGGATCGAACCGGTGACCTCCTGCTTGCAAATCGCCCGCTCCGCCCAGCGATCCAGCGATTGCAGGGCGGTCATCGTGCTCGCGTGGGAGGCTCACCGCGTGGGCCTGACCTCGTCACCGTGTCCTACCCGCTGAGATCGAGGTAACTACGTGCAGGAACGATCACGAGCAGGCGCTCGGGCAGCCGCGGCTGTCGGCTCTGGTCGTGGTCGGCGTTCTGGATAGTGCGCTCGCGCCGATCGAGCAGCCGCCCAGGTTGCTCGTGAGCAGTGACCTCGGTATTCCTCGCGTTGTGAACCTCGTGCGCGATGCGGCGGTTGTCGCTCTGTACCCGGATGCGGGCCATGATTAGTCCTTTCGAGAAATCCGTAGGGAGGAGAGGGACCATGGCGGCAGCGTCGCATCTGCTCCTAAGGCCGCGGGAAAGAGTCGGTGAGACTGGTCTCAGCCGGAAGGACAGCAGCCAGCCGGTTCGCCACCGATGCGGCGGCTACTGGGAGCGCACTGGTCGCATGTCCTGCACTTCTGTGCGTACGCGTGCTATGCGGGCCGCGGCGGTCGAGAGCCGGTCGGGTTTCGGCTGATCGCCCTCGAACCGCGCGCCCATGGGTATTGGCGAGGATCCCTCTACGAACTCCTGGAGCCCGTCATGAGCACTGACGGTCTCCTGACGATGAACGCGCGGTCGGCGGGCCCCCTTTTTGGCTACCCGGCGAGCATCCGCGCGGAGCCGAGCCATCTCGGGCGCCGCCTATGCGTAGGGCCGTGGACAAGACGTTCGCTTCGCCGGGATGCACGCCGGAGCAGCACTACCGGGGCGGACGCCGTCCGCTGCGCGACGCGAGTGAGACGCGATCGCGCGGTTCAGATCCAGCCGAGCGCTGGCCCGAATAGCAGTCCGCCGACGAGATCGAGGAGCGCCAGGCCGCTCACGATCGCGAGCTGGCGCGAACGGCTCGGGGCGTCATAGACGACTGAGGCGACGATGTAGAAGGTGAGGTAGCCGAACACGACGATCACTGGGAAGCTCGCCGCGTTCCACCACCAGTAGTGCCAGTGGAAGACGCCAAGCTCGTGCAGCAGCAGCTCGACGCCGACGGACACAAGCGACAGAGCCAGGGCAATCGCCCAGCGGTTGGGGATCCCAATGATGCGAGTGCGACGGTCGGGGGGGAGCAGCTTGACGTAGACGACGCCATTGATCGCGAAGAACAGCGAGATCTCGATCGTTAGCCCGATGAGGATCACGAAGCTGCTGCTTCCGGTGACCGTCCACAGAGCCGCCTGGCCGTTGAAGTGGAGCACGAGTGCATTGAGGAGCTCGTTGAACCAGTCCATCAGCCAGAAGGCCACGCCGGCCAGGATCGCGCTCCAGTTGCGGCGCTCGACCTCGACCGAGTACACGTAGACGACGAGCGCGAGCAGCGTGACGGTCGACCACTGGAAGTGGCCTGGAGCGCGCAGCAGCCGTTCGGCCTCCCTCGTGAAAGGCTCGGCAACCCACAGCACGCGCGGCAGTATCGCCGCGGCTTCGGCGGCAAACCGGGTCCGGTCGAGATCTACCGCGGTCCGCTGGGCTTGGCTCGGGATCGAACCGATGGCCTCTTGCCTGCAAGGGGGTACCCCGGCCGTGACCAATCGGTGCGGCCTTGTCTTCAAGAGTCCGGCCCTTGCAGGTGCCTCCCGCATGGACCTAACGGGGATCGAACCGCTGACCTCCGGCCGCTGCAGAGCGCCGCCGAGCTCCTGACGCTCGCAGGATCCCTCGAGCGGTTCGGCGAAGGCGAGGGCAAGCCGCTTCGCGGCGTCAGCCTTCGAGACGCGCCGCCGAGGCCCGGGGCGTGAGCCGGGACGGTCCTGGCGCCGGACTAGGCGCCGCCGCCGGTGGACCCGGCGGCGGCGCCACGTGTTCACGAGGTCCCGTCGGCTATTTGATGTTGCCTTTCGGGCACAGCGGGTTCTTCGGCACGCCTTCGCACGGGTTCGGCATCGTCTCCTGCGGGGGAGGCGCCGGCTGACCGACTGGCGGGCTGATCGACCTGATGAATTCGGCTTCCGCTTTGAGCGTCAGCAGGTAGATCGCCGCGGCTTCGGCGCCGCCGGGGTTCGGCGTCGTCTTGTTCTGGCATCCCCAGGTGCCTTCGATGTTCGTCGGGAACGTGGCGTCCGCGAACACGTTCCCGCTGACGCAGTTGTTCACGGATTCCGCCTTCGGCCCGCCGAACAGTTCGGCGTATCCGCTCAGCAAGGCTAGATCGCCGAGGAACGGGAGGCCGCTCAGTTCGGGACTGGGGTTGTACCCGTTGTTGGCGAACTGGTTTTCGCTGATCCGGTTGCCCGAGACCTGGAAGTCGATCGTGTTCGGTTCGATCGGGAACGGGTTCGGGTATTCGAAGCCAAGCACCCCGTCATTGGGGTTGCCGGTGACAACGTTTTTCTCCGTCAGGACGGCGTAGTCGCCTGGGAGCTCGATCCCGACTCCCCACGGCGCGATCCCGGTCGATCCGTTCACCGGCACGGTGAGGTTGCTGTTCTGTTCGACCCGGTTGTTGCGCAGGACCTCGCAGCGTTTGATCTTGGTCGAGCTGAACGTCGGCGTGGGCGAGGTGTTCTTGAACGAGTCGCACGCCCCGTCGAGCGGAGGCGGCGCGTCGCCGGGGTTTTCGGAGTTCGGGGCGATCCCGACCAGGTTGTGGGCGAAGGTCGAGTTTTCGATCACCAGGTTCCCGCTCGAGTTCGAGCCTGAGTAGCCTAGGGCGTTGTCTTCCATTACCGCTTTGTTGACACGCGCGGCGCATTCGCGGCAGGCGCCGATGTAGAAGCCGGAGTCGGCGAAGCCGGAGGCGTAGATGTTTTCGAACTCCCCGCCTTCCTCGTTCTGCGCGAAGATCCCGTACCCGCCCTGGAGGCCGGTGTCGTAGGCGGTGAGGTAGTTCCCGTACCAGCCGTAGGCCCCGATCTTGCCGGAGCCTTTGCCGCCCGTCCACCAGATGCCGTTCCCGCATTCTTCGTCGGGGCACGCGGCGCCGAATTCGAAGTTGCGGACGGTGAGGTTTTCCACCCAGACGTTGTTGGCCTTCCGGATTTCGATCCCGTTGGCGACTTCGTGCCGGCCGTCGAGGATCACCGTGTTGCGGTTCATACCCCGGATCCAGATCCCCGACTGGGCGCTTTCCACTCTCACCGATTCGTCGTAGACGCCCGGTTCGATCAGGACGTAGTCGCCCTTCGAGGAGGCATTCACCGCCGCCTGAATGGTGGTGAAGTAGTGGGTGCCCTTGGGGACTTCCCCGGCCGGGGGTCCGCTCTGGCGGACGATGTTCACGTTCTTGCCCGCCGAGGCGCTGGCGGCGCTCGCGCCGAGGGCGAGGACGGCGAGCGCGACCGCGGTGGCGGTACGGCGAGCTGTCGCCGAGCTGCCCTGCCGCCGGGGTCGGAGGCTGCGGATGGATGACATCTTGGTCTCCCCTCTCCTGGAAGTGGGGGTTCAGATCCGTGGTCAGCCGCGTCGGGCGCAGGGACTGATCTCATCCGGGCATCGGCCCTCCGCGCGGGGGAGCGGCGAGCGACCGGGTCTGACCCGAGATCGGGGGGAGTCTACACCGGGGCGGGTCGCACGGTCAGAAGATGGTGCCCTGCC
Organism: Solirubrobacteraceae bacterium; assembly: GCA_035314465.1. Classification (GTDB taxonomy): domain Bacteria; phylum Actinomycetota; class Thermoleophilia; order Solirubrobacterales; family Solirubrobacteraceae; genus Palsa-744. The sequence goes on from DATFZM010000012.1 coordinate 60,064, forward strand.
CGGGAGGCGCCCTACCCTCGCTGTGTTTGCGGCCGATCTCGATCGTGCCTTGATACGTCATGTGGACGCCGACACGACGGCCGAGGCAAGCGCCGAGACCTCGTCGACGATCAGCAGCGCGAACCGAAAAACTCCCCCGATTTGCAGCCACTTCAGCATGCCCCGTGCGGGACTCGAACCCGCCCCACCGGATTAAAAGTCCGGCGCTCTACCAGATGAGCTAACGGGGCTTGCGGCCCGACAGTGTGGCAGATGCCTACGCGTCGACGGGCTGCTCGCGCCCGGGTGTTTCGGCGGCGGCGATCCGGAGCATCTCCTCGATGCGCGTGAGCTTCACGCGAGGGCGGCCGGCGGCCTCCCCGAGCGCTCGCTCGTGGCGGTCGATCGCCTCCCAGCCCTCGTAGGTCACGAGCTCGGGCTGCTTGGCGTAGAGCAGCGCCTCGACGGCCTCGGCGTCCGGTTCGGCTGGCGTATGGCCGCCCTCGCCGTCGGCCAGCAGGTCGGCGAGCATCGCATCGACGGTCTCCTGCGCATCCTTCTTGTTCGTGCCGATCACGCCCGAGGGCCCGCGCTTGATCCAGCCGACGACGTACTCGCCGGCGAGCGGCGCGTTGCTTTCGAGATCGATCACCCGGCCGCCAGCGTTTGCGATCACGGCGGCCTTCTCGTCGAAGGCCACTTCCGGCAGCGGCAGCCCGCGGTAGCCGATCGCGCGAAACACGAGCCCGGCCGCGATCGTCTCGCGCTCGTCCGTCGCACGCGCGCGCAGCGCGCCGCCGTCGGCCGCGACGAGGTCGTTGCGCACGAGCTCGATCTCGCTCACGTGCCCGGCCTCGTTCGCGCGCAGCGCGACGGGCGAGAGCAGGAAGCGCAGGACGATGCGCTTGCGGTGGCCGGCCGGCTCGCGCTCGGCGTAGCCGCGCAGGATCTCCACGTTGCGCCGCGACGTGATGTCTTCGGCGGCCGCGGCGTCCTCGACCGCGAGCGCCCGTTCGAGCTCCTCGGGATCGACGATCACGTCCGCGTCGGAGAGCTCACCGAGCTCGAGCAGCTCGGGGTTCGTGAACGCTGCCTGCGCGGGCCCGCGGCGGCCGAGCACGACGACCTCCTGCACGCGGCTCTCCGCGAGCACCTCCAGCGCGTGGTCGGCCGTATCGGTGGGCGCAAGCTCGTCGGGGGCGAGCACGAGCATGCGCGCGACGTCGAGCGCGACGTTGCCGTTGCCCACCACTACGGCGCGCTCTGCCGTGAGCAGGTCGACCTCGAGGTCGGTGTGGTCGGGGTGGCCGTTGTACCAGCCGACGAACTCCGTCGCGGCGTGCGAACCGGGCAGGTCCTCGCCCTCGATCCCGAGCGGCCGGTCAGACGGGGAGCCCGTCGCGTAGACGATCGCGTGGTAGTGCTCGAGCAGCTCCGCGCGGGAGACGTGCTCGCCGAACGTGACGTTGCCGAAGTAGCGAAAGCGGGGGTGGGCGGCGGTCTTCTCGTAGACGCGCGTGACCGACTTGATCTTCGGGTGGTCGGGCGCGACGCCCGAGCGCACGAGCCCCCACGGCGTCGGCAGGCGCTCGATCATGTCGACCTCGATCCGTTCGCTGGAGTCCTTGAGCAGGTGCCCGGCCGCGTAGAAGCCAGCGGGACCGGACCCGATCACGGCGATACGGATGGGGGAATCGTCTGGCATGGCGGCTGTCTCGGCGGGATCAGGGTTTCGTCGAGCGGATGGGCGCGGCCCGACTCGAACGGGCGACCCCCTCGGTGTAAGCGAGGTGCTCTGACCAACTGAGCTACGCGCCCGGGTCGCCTCTAGGCTAGCGCGAGAGCTGCGCGCCGCAGCGCCTGCGAAGCTTGTCGAGATGGAGCGCTGGCGCAGTCGCAGGGCGGTGCGGATCGCCGGCTACGCCCTCCTCGCGCTCGTCCTGCTCCTGGTCCTCGCCCAGCTCTTCCTGCCCTCGATCGCCGCGCAAAGGATCACCGACAAGCTCAGCCCCTACGGCAGCGTGCAGAGCGTGAGCGTGAGCGCCTGGCCAGCGATCGAGCTGCTGTGGGGGAGCGCCGAATCGGTCACCGTGAATGCGCGCTCGCTCGCCCTCACCCCTGCCCAGAGCGCGAGCCTGCTCGCGAAAGCGAGCGGAAGCGACCGTGTGGACGCCACGGTCGCCGCGCTGAAGGAGGGTCCGCTGCGCCTCACCGACGCCGTCCTCGCCAAGCGCGGACACGCGCTCAGCGGCGCGGCGACGACGAGCGCCGCCGATGTCGCTGCAGCGCTGCCGCCGGGGGTCGGGGTCTCACTGCTCGCAAGCGAAGGCGGGCGCGTGGCCGTGCGCGTGAGAGGCAGCCTGTTCGGCCTGACGGCCGGGCTCGACGTGCTCGCCGAAGCGAGCGGCGGCAGCCTCGTCGCCCACCCGGTCGCTGCGCCCGTCCACTCGCTCCACCTGACCGTGTTCTCCGACCCCCGCATCGACGTCACGGCGATCGGAGCGCGTGCGCTCGGCACGCAGCCGCCGAGCTACAGGCTGAGCATGAGCGCGCTGCTGCGCTGAGAGCCTGCCGCGGAGGCCCCTCAGGCGGCGGCGGGCAGGCTCCGCACAGTCTGCGAGACGCGCCCTCCGACGATCGTAGGCAGGCCCTCCCTAGGGCTGATCGTCGGCATCTGGCGGATCGTCAGCTCGAAGTCCTCGGGGAGCGAGAGCGTGCAGCGCGCGAGGATCAGCGAGGCGATCGTGCGCACCTCGAGCTGGCCGAAGCGCATCCCGATGCACGTGCGCGAGCCGCCGCCGAACGGCACGTAGGCGCCCTTTGGCATCGCGGCGCGCGCCTCCGGCGTGAAGCGCTCGGGGCGGAAGGCCTCGGGGTCCTCGAACACGTCGGGGAGGTGGTGCGAGGCCCACGAGCAGTAGTTCACGAACGCGCGCGCAGGGACCGTGTGGCCGCCGAACTCGAACCCCTCCAGCGCCCGGCGCGGCCCGACCCACGCCGGCGGGTACTTGCGCAACGTCTCGTCGAGCACCATCTCGAGCTCTGGCAGCTCGCCCGAGAGCAGCTGCTCGGCGCTCGGCTGCCCGCCGCCGCAGCGCTCGTCCTGCTCGGCGGCCAGGCGCGCCGCGATCTCGGGGTGGCGCGCGAGCTCGTAGAACATGAACGACACCGTCGAGGTGGTCGTGTCGTGGCCGGCGAACAGCAGCGTCATCACCTCGTCGCGGATCTGCACGTCGCTGAGGCGGTTTCCGTCCTCGTCCTCGGCGTCGAGCAGCAGGCTGAGAATGTCCATGCCCCGCTCCCCGGTCTCACGCCGGCTCTTGATCTCGCTGTAGATCAGGATGTCGAGCTTGCGCGAGGCCGCCTGCAGCCGCGCCCAGGGAGAGCGCGGGCCGCGCAGGATGCGCAGGATGTACTCGCTCGCATAGAACGCGAGCGCCTCCTCGAACAGCCCCGCCGCATCGATCTCCCGCGCGGCGCTGCCGTCGGGGTCGAGCCCGAACAGGGCGCGCATCGCTACGCGCAGCGCGAGCTTGCGCGCCCACGCGTACAGGTCGAGGCTCGCCCCTGGCTCGAAGCGCTCGAGTGCCCGCTCGGTCTCCGCGACGATCACGTCGACCGAGGCGGCGATGTGGTCGCGGTGGAACGCCGGCAGCATGATCAGCCGCGAGCGGCGGTGGAAGTCGCCGTCGATCGTCAAGAGGCCATCGCCCATCAGGCCGATCAGGTCGCGGAAGTGGCCCTCGCGCCAGACGAAGTTCGAGGCGTGCGAGACCGTGATGTAGTGGTTCGCCTCCGGTCCGAGCATGAACACGACGTTGCCGTGGAACAGCCGCACGGTGAAGATCGGGCCGAAGCGCGCGTAGCAGTCGAGCAGGATCGGCAGCGGGTCCTCGGCGAAGCGCCTCGTGCGAGCGAGCGAGAAGCAGGTTTCCCCGGGCGGGAACGGGACGTTCGCGGCGCGCTCGTCGCGGAGATCGTCGAGCAGAAACCAAAGCGGGCTCCTGTTAAGCATCGGTGGGGGTCCGACGAGCGCCACGAACGACAGAGTAGAGGAAGGATTGGCCGGCCGGCCAATCGGTGTGGACGCGGCGCTGGCGAGCCGCCGCGGACGGCGGTGAGCCGCGCGGCGAGGCGAGAAGTAGCCCTGCGATCGGGGCGCGATGCGCGCCCTGCCATACTTGGCAGGCGCGAAGGCTGCTTGCAGGCTTCCGCGCCCACGCGGGGGCGTAGCTCAGCCGGTTAGAGCGCTGCCCTGTCACGGCAGAGGTCGCGGGTTCGAGTCCCGTCGCTCCCGCTTCTAGTCCCGTCGCCCCGCTTGTCGGCGGCCGCGCGGATGTCCTTTACTATTTGTGTGCTAAAGTAAAGGATGTGGCAAAGGTGTCCTCCAAGAATCAGGTCACGCTGCCGGTTGAGGTGATGCGCGCGGCCGGTGTGCGTGCTGGCGATGAGATTACGGTGCGTCCGCTCGGCGATGGTGAGATTGTCCTAGCGACGCGTGGTTCGCGTGTACGCCGTCATGCCGGGATTGCGGCCGGAATCTACAAAGACGACGAACTCGATCGGCTCCGCGACGAGTGGGAGCGCTGATCCTCGACGCCAGTGTCCTGATTGGGCTCCTGGACATCGCAGATAGCCACCACGCAGGCTCGATCGATGATGTGGAAGCTGCAGATCGAGCAGGGCAAGAGCTCTTGGTTCCCGCGAGCGCCTACAGCGAGGCGCTCGTCGCGTTCGCACGTGCTGGGCGCGTACGCGAGGCGCGTGAAGCGATCGCAGCGATGGGCATCACGGTTACGCCACTCAGCGCCACTGTCGCTGAGCGCGCCTCCGAACTCCGCGCTCGTCACGAGCGGCTGCGTCTACCGGACGCGATCGTCCTCGCCACTGCTCGCGAGCTCCAAGCCGAACTGCTGACCTACGATCGCCGCCTCGCGCAAACAGCCCGCAAGCACCGCGAGCAGGTGCAAGATGGGTGAACTCTACTTGAACAGTGAGCTTGGAGTTAAGTCTTGCCTTCACAGTTGGCCATAGCAGTACGTCGCCAATTACTAGGAGGTCTCTAATGGTTCCGGCAAAGCGTCTCATGGCAGTAGCGCTCGCAACGGCCGTCAGCGTTGGCAGCTTCGGTGCGCCAGCGATAGCTGCGACTTCGAAACACTGGACCACGACTCAGTGCAAAACGTGGGAGGCGGCGTTCGTGAAACGAAACCCGCACGCGAGCAAGGCGCGGAAGGCCGAAGCCAACAAAGTGCTGAAAGGCCAGGGCTGCTCCGCTCGCGTGAAATAACCGCACGCCGTCGCCGCTAGGCACGCCGCTTCAGGCGGCGCAGCGTCTCTAGAAAGCGCGCCCACCCCCGATCGCCTGGCGCGCGATCGACGCTCGCGCGGTGACGGTCCTCACGGGCGCGTAGCGTGCCCGTCGCGGCCCCGAGATGGAGGACCCGGATGAGCCGGGCCTCCATCTCCGCGGGTCGCCTGAGCCGGGCCTCCATCTCCGCGGGTCGCCTGAGCCGGGCCTCGAAATCCGCGTGTCGCCTGCGCGGAACCAGGCTGCTCTCGCTTGCGGGCGTGTGCAACGCCGCCCTCGTGCTCGAGCGCTCGTACCTCGACGTCGACGAACCCCGCGTCAAGGAGCGCTTCGTGCCACCACCCGGCGCTCGCCGGATGCTCCCAGCGGAACGTGAGGATGCGCGCGGCGCTCTTCAGCAGCCGCAGCACCCCGGCGGGCCCGTGCCGGAGAACCCGCCGGATGAGCAGGCCGATCACGGCCCGGTCGCGGCTGTCCACGATCCCGAGGCGGAACATCATGTCGCCGAACACGAGCCGGCCTCCGGGGCGCAACACGCGCCTGATCTCCGAAAGAGCGCGCCTCTTCTCGACATCGGTGAGGTGATGGAAGCAGTAGTTGGACACGGCCACGTCGATGCTGCTGTCGGGCAGCGGGAGGTGTGTCGCTGCACTCACCATCACCTCGGCGTTGTTGAGGCCAAGCGTGTGAAACTTCTCAGCGAGATGACGACACATCGCGGGAGAGAGGTCGACCGCGCTTACGCTCGCAACCAGCGGGGCGGCCGCCAACGCGAGCAGGCCTGTTCCGGCCCCAATGTCGAGAACGCGGTCGCGACGCCCGAGGCGGGCGGTTTTGATGATTAGCTCGCGCAGCGCCAGAAACCCGGGGCTGTTCGCCATCAACTCGAGATCGTCGACGTGATCGTCCCAGTCCTTGCGCAGCCAGCCGGAGCCGCCGGGGTACGACCGCCGGCCGGGTGGAGCCGTGCCGACCATCAGCACCAGACCAGGCCAGGCGGCTTCAAGCACGGCGCGCGCGCTCTGTCGGCTCGACGGTTGGATAACGCTGTAATTAACTAGACTGAGCCATCGGTTTCCCTAAGTTGCCGGTGAGAATGCTTTAACGCCGGCCAGCGAGGTTTCATGCCTATCCACCCCGAGGCGCGCTGCGAGTGAACAGCGACTTGGCATTCGCTACTCGCTCGGGCAGCGACGATCGCCGACAGCGTGAGAGGGAACTCACGCAACGCCGACGGTCGCTTCGCCGCAAACGGCTGCTCGCTTCGGGTGCGCTCGCGATCGTGGCGGCCGCGGTCGCCGTGATCGTCGCGCAGGCTGGCGGCGGGCCGTCTCGAGGGCACGCGACGCCGGTGAGCGCCACCCGCTCGCGCCAGCAGCCGACGTCCTCCAGTCGCGCTCCCGCCCCGCCGGCCGAATCCGCGCAGCGGCCATCGTCGTTTGCCGTCGGCCTGCGCGTGCTGCGTCTCGTCGATACCAGTCGCACGATCACACTCGCCGACGGAACCTCGGAGCCGCGGACGCTGGTCACGTTCGTGCGCTATCCGGCGCTCGGCGCGGTCGGCGACACCGACGTGGCCAACGCGCCTGCGGCCACCGCCGATGGTCCTTTCCCGCTCGTGATCTTCGGGCATGGCTTTGCCGTTACGCCGGGTTTGTATGCGCACCTGCTGCAGGCGTGGGCGCGCGCGGGCTACGTTGTGGCCGCGCCACTGTTTCCCCTCGAGAACGCCGACGCTCCCGGCGGACCGGACGAGTCAGACCTGACCAACCAGCCCGCGGACATGAGCTTCGTGATCTCCCAGATGCTCGCGGCGAACGCAGCGAGCGCGAGCACGCTCCACGGGCTGATCAGTCCCGCGCAGATCGCCGTGAGCGGACACTCCGACGGTGGCGACACGGCGCTCGCCGTCGCCTACGACGTCCGTTTTCGCGACTCGCGGGTCGGCGCGGCGGTGATCCTCTCCGGGGCGGAGATACCGGGCACCGAAGGCTTCGCCTTCCCTGCCGGCGGTCCGCCACTGCTGGCCACGCAGGGCACGGCCGACACGATCAACCTTCCGAGCGCGACGAACGTCTTCTTCGAAGCCGCAAGCAGGCCGAAGTATCTCCTGAGCCTGCTCGGCGCCGAACACCTGCCCCCCTACTCCACCCAGCAGCCGCAGCTCGGCATCGTCGAGCGCACGAGCATCGCGTTCCTCGACGCCTACCTCAAGCACACGCCCCGCGCACGCGCGCGGCTGCTCGCCGCGGGCAACGTCCCCGAAGCGGCAACGCTCGTCGCCGACCCGTGAGCGTCCGGCCGACGGCGAGCGCGCGCGAGGACCCGTTAGCGCGTCGACGGCTCAGCGCTAGTTCGCGACGATCGCGAGGAAGTCGCGGCTGTACGGTTCGAGCAGCTTGCCCGCGATGCCGAGTTGGCCCGGCACGACCGGGACGCCACTCGGCCCGCCGCGGTGATGGACGTAGAGATAGCCCGCCACCCAGTCCGGGTTGATGTCGAGCTCGATCGCTCGCACGGCACCGGCGGCGACCAGGGCCGAGGCCAGTTCGGAAGGCAGGAGCTGCTCGCCGGCGGCCCACACGAGCTGGCCGCTGGCGGTTATTCCAAGCGCCGAGCGAGCGACGGTCGTGGCGCTGCCGACCGTCGCTCCCCAGCAGGCGAGGATGCAGCTCGAGACGCTGCCCGCGGGAACGCCATGATCGACGAGCAGGTGCTGGTTCTGCAGCACCGAGAAGACCGTCTTCTGCGCGCTCGGCAGGCCGTTGCCCCAGGCCCCGACGTTCGTCGTCCCATCGGTGTAGGTCACGATCGACGCGAGGCCGCCCTGCAGCGGGGCGGCCACGTGTCCGCCGGACGCGAAGCCCACCTCCGAGTAGGTCAGCTTGAAGCCGCCGTTGAACGCTGCGATCACATGGTGGATCTCGCGCGGCGTGATGGAGTCCCCGTAGATCCAGCCGGCGGTGCCGCCGTCGCTCGAGCCGGCGTGCAGCGTGACGTGGACGAGGCTCTGGTCAAAGCGCAGCAGCGTCACGCCGGCGCGCTGTGCAATCCACGCGGCCGGCTGGCCCCGGACCTCTGCCACCGTCGTCCAGCCCCTCGTGGCGTGCACCGGCGCGTTCACGACCAGCGGCGGCACCACGCGGGCGGGGGTTGCCGAGGAGACTCGCGCCAGGCGACCCGCGCCCGGCGCGCGGACGGAGACGGTCACCGTTCTCGTGGCGTGCGGTTCGGAGCCGCCGCCACGCAGGCCGAGGTACGCGCCGACCGCGACCAGCAGCACGCCTGAGACCGCCACCATTGCGAGCCGTGCGCCGATATGGACGCCGCCGCCAGTGCTCATTACTAGATTGACCTCCGCTCGCTTACGCACCAGCTTAAGCCGACGTGAGAACGCTCTCATCGCCTCGCGCGAGCGTCTCGCGAGCCGCTCGCCGGGAACGTCGCCGAGCGAGGTGCGGACTCGAGTAGATTTCCTCCTCGAACGATGACCGCCCGGCATCGATTTCGCAACGGGGTCCTCGCGCTTGCTGCGTTGTGCGCCGTGGCGCTGGCCGTGGCGCTCGGCGCCGGCGGCGGGTCTTCGGATGTCCACCCGCACGCGACCCCCGCGGACGCGACGACCACCGCTCCTGCCGCGACCTCCACTTCAACCGGGACCTCCGCGCGCGCCGTGGCCGTGCAGGCGAGCACAGGCCAGGACGTCTCTTCGGGCCGCCCGGCGAGGCCCCTCGCGGCCGCTGCGGCGCGCCGGGAAGTCCCGCCCGGCACGCTGCCGCAGACTCACGCCTATCCGTCGGGAACCAGTCCCCGCTTCAAATCGCTGATGGCCTACCTGTGGCAGGGCATCGTGCACGACAAGCCGAGCCGTGCGCTGCCTGCGTTCTTTCCCCGCAGCGCCTACGTCCAGCTGAAGGCGATCGCGGGCGCCGGCAGCGATTGGGGCGAACGTCTCGTTCACGACTACGCCCTGGACATCGCGGCCGCGCACGAGCTGCTCGGAGGCGATGCCGCGCATGCCCGGCTGATCGCGGTCGACGTTCCCTCGAGCTACGGCCACTGGATCGAGCCAGGGGTCTGTTACAACAGCATCGGCTACTACGAGCTGCCCAACGCGCGTGTGGTCTACCGCGAGCACGGCGCGAGCCGTTCGTTCGGGATCGCCTCCATGATCTCCTGGCGGGGCGTCTGGTACGTCGTTCACCTCGGCGCCATCCTGCGCTCCGCCGACAACGGCGAGGTCGATGAACCGGCCTCGGGCCGCGGCGAATCGCTCTACTCGGGTACGTGCTGATGCGGTACGTGCCGGTGCGCGCCCTGAGATACGCGGCGCGGCGCCCGGGGGTACCCGCGGCCGGCCTGCTCGCGCTTGCTCTCACCGTGCTTGCCGTAAGCGTCGCGCTCGCAGCCGCCGCGCCCGGGCTCAGGCACGCCCTCACCGCGCACGGGCCGAGGGCGCGCGCCGTCGTCCAGCAGGAGAGCGGTGGCTCATCGCCACAGGTCGCCGTGGGACTGCGGGTGCTGCGGTTCGTCGATGACAGTCGCACGATCAGGCCCGAGGGCGGCAAGCCCGAGCCGCGGACCCTCGTCACCTACGTTCGCTATCCAGCGTTCGGGATACCCGGAAGCATGGACGTTCTGGACGCGCCTGCGACGCTCGCGGGCGGGCCCTATCCGCTCGTCGTCTTCGGTCACGGCCTCGCGGTCACGCCGCAGACGTACACGCGCCTGCTGCGCAGCTGGGCGCAGGCGGGGTTCGTGGTCGCCGCGCCGCTCTTCCCCCTCGCTAGCGCCGACTCTCCCGGCGGCCCCGACGAAGCCGACGTGATCAACCAGCCAACCGATATGAGCTTCGTCATCTCCAGCATGCTCGCGCTGAACCAGTCAGGGACCGGGCCCCTGGCGGGCCTGATCAACCCGGCAGAGATCGCGGTCGCAGGACATTCAGATGGCGCCGAGACGGCGCTCGCCGTGGCCTACAGCCGCCGCTACCACGATCCGCGCGTGCGCGCCGCCGTGATCCTCTCGGGTGCCGAGATGTCGGGCATCGGCGGTTACTCCTTCCCCCAGGGCAGCCCGCCGCTGCTCGCCGTGCAGGGCACAGCGGACAACTTCAACGAACCGCGCTACACGTACGCTTACTTCAAACAGGCCCGCCGGCCCAAGTTCCTGCTCCGTCTGCAGGGAGCCGGACATCTCGCGCCGTACACCAGTCAGCAGCCCCAGCTCTCAACCGTCGAGCAGGTGACGAGCGCGTTCCTAGACGGGTACCTCGAGCAGTCACCTGATACCACCGGTCGATTGGCCGCGCTGGGTGATGTCGCCCGAACCTCGGCACTCGTTGCCGAGCCCTGACGGAAGTCGCGCACGCACTGCGGCGCTGCGATCAGTTCGCCACGAACGTGAGAAAGTCGCGAGTGTAGGGTTTGAAGAACGCACCCGCGACCCCTCGTTGACCGGGCACCAGACGCACGTGCGAGGTAACGCTTGGCCGGTGCGGGTAGAGGTAGCCGGCGACCCACCACGGGTTGATGTCGAGCTCGATCGCGCGCACGGCGCCGGCGCCGATCAGCGCGGAGGCGAGGGCGCTCGGGGAGAGGTGCTCACCCGCTGCCCACACGAGCTGGCCGCTCGCAGTGATCCCGAGCGCCGATCGCGCGACTTCCGTTTGCAGGCCGATCGTGCCGCCCCAGCATTCGATCACACAGCTGGAGACGTTTGCCGCAGCTAGGCCGTGGTCGACGAGCAGGTGCTGGTTCTGTAACACGGAGAAGACGGGCGTGCGCGCGCTCGGCACTCCCGCGTGCCAGGAGCCGATGTTCGTGCTTCCATCCGAATAGGTGACGAGAGACGCAAGCCCGGCCTTGAGCGGCGCGGCGACGTGGCCGCGGGACACGAAGCCGACGTTCGTGTAGGTGAGCTTGAAACCGCCGTTGACCGCCGCGATCAGCAGCGGAGCCTCTCCAGCGGTGATCCGATCGCCGTAGGTCCAGCCTGCGGTGCCGCCGTCGCTCGACCCGGCGTGCAGCACGAGATGCACGAGGCGCTGATCGACGCGCATCAGTGTCACACCAGCGCGCCGCGCGAGCCAGGTGGCGGGCACGCCGCCGACGCGTGCCACCACCGTCCACCCGGCCCTCGGCGTGTGTGTTGCCACCTGGAGCGTGCCGGGGATCGCGCCAGCACGCGCGGCAGTGCGCGCGGGAGTGCGCGCGCTCGCGCGCGCCCTGCGCGTCGTCGGCGTGGCCGATCGTGCGGGTGAAGTGTCAGGTAGTCCGACGCTGGCGCTGTACAGCGCGCACGCCGCAGCGACCACAGCCGCGATCACCAGCGTGGCGCGTCCACGCCGCCGCCTCGCTTCAGCGATGGTGAAAGGCGCAAACAGCTCGCGGCGGGTCACCCGGGAACCGGATCCGCCGGTGGGCTTCCTGCGACGTGACGGGAAAGTCGCCACTGCGAGCTCCGCGCGCCGTCAGGGACAGGCGCGCTCGAGTCGCCGATCGGCGGAGTTGCCGGCGCCGCCGGGAGCGCCGCTTACGAGGTAACGCCACGAGCCGTGGCTGCGCCCGAACACGTAGGCCCGCGAGCCGGCTTCGGGCGTGCGTTCGCAGACGACGGCAAGGTTCGCGTTTGAGCGCGACACGTAGACACCGCGCACCGAGGACGAGTTGGCGTCGTTGGCGGCGAAGGCCTTCAAGATCGCAGCGCGCTCGCTCTTTGTTGGCGGTCTCGCTGACGTGCTGGCCGCCAGCGCGCCCCCCGCGAGCGACAGCGCCAGCGCGGCGACGATCGCGGAGATCGTGCTGACGCGAGCCCTGCGCGGGATAGTGCGTCGAATCGGGTCGCGGCGATGCCAGGATTCGCAAGGTCTCATCAGAGTCATCTCCTTCTCACCCCACGCCGGCCGATCAAGGTCGAGACCAGGCAGAAGCAGAGGGTAAGCAGCGCAGCCAGGAGGACTATCGCAAGGCCCGGTGCTACCAGTACGGCTACGACCGCTGCCAGCAGCCCCAAGCCGATGTCGACGCGAAGCAGGTGGCGACGCCGGCGGTCGGTAGGAGCCGTGGCCGTCAATCGCGATGGGTACCCCGGCGTGGGAGTGGTGGCGCTCATCGCGATGATGTGAGACTGGGGGACACGATGCGGTGATCTTCGGCTGTTGGCTTAAGAGCGGGCTAATCGGGGGATGAGAACTCCCCCACCGATGAGTTACCCGCCCAGCGCGCCTAGCAGAAGGGATCGGAGCGCGTGCAGAACGTCTGCGCCACCGGCAGCGGGATCTTACGCCAGGAGACGCTCGAGAGCCGCTTGACGCCTTCGTTGTCCCAGTCGACGCCGGCGCCGTCGATCACGACCGAGCTGAGCATGTCATCGCCGGCGTGGATGAACGTGTATTTCGCGCGCTGGGCTTCGCCGTGCTTGTAGCGCGTGAGCCGGTCCAGGCCCGGGTTCGCGGAGGGGTCGCACGCGTGCAGGTAGGCGTACAGCCAGCCGGCCGAGATCAGCGGCGAGAGGAACTCGGGCGAGCAGACGTTGCCCGCCCCGCTCGTCTCCTGGTCGATCAGCTCCGGATGGCCGCCGATCGGCTCATACCAGAGCGTCGTCTCGCCGAAGGACCCGGTGAGGTTGTTCGTCACATACGCGAGTTGGGAGGGACCGATCGTGAGGCCGGTGATCGCGCCCGTGAGGCCCTTCGGCCAGGTGCCGCCTCCTTCCGGTTCGCGCCCGCCGCGCGATTCGGGCAGTTGGACGGCCCGCACGGCGCCGCCGCCGCTCGTCCACGTATAGATCTCATCGGGCCGCTTGGCGCTGCCGGCGTTGGGGCGCACAAACGCGAGCCGGCTCTTCCAGATCGCGGGCTCGATGTCCGAGCCGCCGCCGGGTATCGCGAGCAGGCGCTCGCTTGCCGAGCTGCTTCCGAGCGGGGCGAGCTCGTAGATCTTGCAGCCGAGCGACTTCTTCGGTTCGCTGCAGCGGACGTACACGGCGGCCACGCCGCCGCTGACGGGGCCGAGCTGGACTTCGAAGCTCGCCGTGCTCGGCGGTATCGGCGCCGCCATGACGGCACCGCTAGGCGAGCGGAGCTCCAGGCGCGTGGCGCTCCCTTCCTCGTGCTTCCACGCCGCCCAGCCGCCGTAGGCGGATACCCCGGCGCCGCCCGGGTCGAGCACGCTCACGCTCGCAGCCCCGGCCGCGGTGCTCGCGCCGAGCCACACACACGCGATCGCGACCGCCGCGACTGCGGCCGCGAACGCGCGCGTCGTGCGCCGCCGCGGCCGCGCGTCGCAGCCGCGGACTCCTTGCGCACCAACCCCCGGCTGGAGTTGACCCAAGCCCGTGAACATCCGAACCGCCGCAGCCTACCAGAGGACTAGTACGTTCGTACGTTCAGTAGCGACGCTAGACTTGCGCCGTGCCACCAAGCAATCGCGAGCAGATCCTGGAGGGCACGATCGCGTGCATCCAGACGCGCGGCGTCGCAGCTACGACCACGCGCGACATCGCCGCCGCCGCCGGCGCGAGCCTGGCGTCGATCCCGTACCACTTCGGCTCCAAGGACGCGCTCATGGACGAGGCGCTGGGGCGCGCGATCAGACGCTTCGCCGAGCACCTCGACGGCCAGCGCTACGACGCGGAGCTGCCACCGCTGCAGGAGCTCGCGGCGGCGCTGGCGACGACGCTGGCGTCCTTCGAGGACGTGCGTCCGCTGCTCGTGTCCGTGATGGAGGCGCACGTGCGGGCGCTGCACTCCGAGGACTTCCAGCCGCGCGTCGCGGCTCATCGACGCGCCGCCGTGCGGCGCATCGCCGAGCGGGTGCAGGCGCTGGAGCTCGGCGACCGCGGAGGGCTCGCCGACGAGGACGCGCGGGCGCTGGCGGTGCTCGTGCTCGCTATCGTCGACGGCCTGATGCTCGCCTGGCTGATCGACGCCGAGCACACGCCCGATGGAGAGACGATCGCCGAGGCGCTTGGGCGTGCTTTCTCGCCACTGCTCGCCGAGTGCCCCGCAGAGCCGGCGTGAGCGGCGGAGGGCGCTGACGTGAGCGACGAAGGCGCTGAGATGAGCGACGACGGCGCTGAGGTGAGCGAGGACGGCGCTGAGGTGAGCCACGACGGAGCCGGCGTGGGCGAGGAGAGCCGCCCGGCGTTCGACCTCGAGGCGTACCTGCAGCGGGTCGGCCTGAGCGGGCGACCGACGATCGCCGAGGTGCACCGCGCGCACGGCCTCGCGATCCCGTTCGAGAACCTCGACCCCCACCGCGGGCTGCCCGTCTCGCTCGCCCCGGAGGACCTCGAGCGCAAGCTCGTCGCAGAACGGCGCGGCGGCTACTGCTTCGAGCAGAACATGCTGCTGAAGTCCGCCCTGGAGGCGCTCGGCGCGGAGGTCGAGATGTACCTCGCGCGCGTGCGCTACGGAGGCGGCCCGGCGATCCGCCCCCGCAGCCACCTCGTGCTGCGCGCCGAGCTCGACGGCGAGAGCTGGCACGCCGACGTCGGCTTCGGTCTCGGCAGCCCGCTGGAACCGCTCCCCTGGGGTCCCGGAGAGGAGCACGAGATCGCGCACTGGCGCTATCGGGTCGTGCAGGACGGCGCCGAGCTCGTGCTGCAGTGCTTGGAGGACGGCACCTGGGCAGACCTGTACGGGTTCGTCCCGGAACCGGTCTACGCGGTCGACGTGGAGACCGCGAGCTGGTTCGTCTGCACCCATCCGCGATCGCCGTTCGTAACCGGATTGATCATCGCCTCCCAGGACGCGGACGGCACGCGCCTGGCGCTGAGCGACTGGAGCGGGCTCGAGCTGCGGCAACGAACGCCACAGGCCTCCACAGTCACGCCGCTGCAGCGCTCAGAGGTGCCCGCGCTGCTGGCCGAGCGCTTCGACCTGCCCGGGTTCGGCCTCGGGGCCGACGAGCGCCTCGTGCGCGCCTAGCCTCAGACGATCGCCGGCGCGGGCTCCTCGCGCGGAGGGTTCGCGACGCCCGCCGCCGCGTAGGCCTCGGGAGCGTCGAGCGTCTCGGCCGCGAGCAGCGCTTTCGCGAGGCTCTCGAGCTGCTCGCGGTGGGCTTCGAGCATCCGCGTGACGTCCTGGTGCGCGCCGTCGACGAGCCGTTTGACCTCTTCGTCGACGAGCCTGTGCGTGTCAGGTGAGCTTTCGCTGATGCCCGGCAACAGCATGCCCTGGCCCTCTTCGCCGAGCACCGCGATCGGGCCGATCGCCTCGCTCATGCCCCAGCGGCCGACCATCTGGCGGGCGATCTGGGTCAGCTGCTGGATATCGGACTCCGCTCCCGTGCCATAGGTCCCGTAGATCACCTCTTCGGCTACGCGCCCGCCGAGTGCGACCTCGATCTTCGCCTTCAGCTCCGCGAGCGAGTAGGAGACGCGATCGGAGTCGGGCGTGGACAGCGTGACCCCGAGTGCCATCCCGCGCGGGATGATCGAGATCTTGCGCACGGGGTCGGCCTCGGGCGTGAGCATGCCCACGAGCGCATGACCGGACTCGTGGTAGGCGGTACGTTCGCGATCGGCGGGCCTGAGCAGGATGCCGCGCGGAGAGCCGAGCATGATCTTCTCAAGCGAGTCGGTGAAGTCGCGCATCTGCACTTTGGCGTGTTCGCGCCGTGCCGCCAGCAGCGCCGCCTCGTTGGCGAGGTTGGCGAGGTCCGCGCCGACCATCCCGGGAGTGCTCGCGGCGAGCTCATCGAGGTCGACGTCCTCGGCGAGCGGGATTTTGCGCGTGTGCACCCTCAGGATCGCCGCGCGGCCATCGCGGTCGGGTGCCTGCACGGTCACGCGGCGGTCGAAGCGGCCCGGCCGCAGCAGCGCCGGGTCCAGCACGTCGGGACGGTTGGTGGCCGCGAGCACGATCACGGCCTCCGCCGGTTCGAACCCGTCGATCTCTGTGAGGATCTGGTCGAGGGTCTGCTCGCGCTCGTCGTTGGCGCCGGTGACCGACACCGAGCCCTGGCGCGAGCGCCCGATCGCGTCCAGCTCGTCGATGAAGATGATCGACGGGGCGGCCTCCTTGGCCTTCGCGAACAGGTCGCGAACACGCGAGGCGCCGACGCCGACGATCGCCTCGATGAACTCCGAGGCGGAGATCGAGAAGAAGGCCGCGTGCGCCTCGCCCGCGACCGCGCGCGCGAGCAGCGTCTTGCCGGTGCCCGGGGCGCCGGAGAGAAGCACGCCGTGGGGCATGCGCCCGCCGAGGCGTCCGTAGCGCTCGGGATTTCGCAGGAAGTCGACGATCTCCGTGAGCTCGGCCTTGGCCTCGTCGATCCCCGCGACGTCGTCGAACGTGACGCGGATCTTCTCCGGGTCGACGCGACGCGCCTGCGAGCGGCCGAAGTTGCCCAGCGCTCCCATCCCGCCGCCGGCGGATGCGCGGCGGGCGATCAGCACGAACAGCCCGACGAGCAGCAGTGTGGGCCCGAAGCCGAGCAGCAGCTCGGCCAGCAGCGAGGTGCTCGTGCTCGTCGACTTGGCGTTGATCTGCACGCCCTTTTCCTGCAGCAGCGCAGATAGCTGGCTGCCGTTCCAGAACGTCGGTACCTCGGTCGCGAACAGCTTCGTCGGCGTCGCCTTTTCGTTCGGGTAGTGCTGCTCGCTCTTGAAGTTGCCTTCGACCGTGTCGCCCTTCGAGGAGATCGAGCTGACCTCTCCGGCTTTCACTTTTTCGAGGAAGTAGGGGCTGAACGGCACGGTCACGCGCGGTTCCTTCGCCGGCTGGAAGGCGAACAGCAGCACCCAATTGAGCGCGATCAGCGCGAGCACGAACCACCAGAAGCTGCTGCGCCGGTGCGCCGGCGGACCGGTCGGCTGCTGCTCGGGCATGCCGCGCCCGTCGGGCGCCGGGGCGACCTGCCAGCCGCGCTTGTCGCGCGGCATCGGAGGATGCGTGTCGCGTCGCTGGCCGTTCGAGCCGTCTTGTTCGGGCGTGCGTTCCTCCGCCATCCGCACAATGCTACGCGCCCCGAGCCGCTGCGTCCTATGCGCAATTGCCGCGATCGTCATAGCATCCGGCGAAGCGTCCGTCGAAACCAAGGAGAGCCGATGTTCAGCAACATCCTCATAGGAGTCGACGGCACACCCGGCGGGCGCGACGCGATCGCGCTGGCCTCGCGTCTGGCCGGCTCCGCCGCGGAGCTGACGCTCGTCCACGTGCGAGCCGGACGCTGGCACCCCATGCGAGCGGCGGGCGGCCGCGGCGCGGGGCTCGAGCGCGAGGGCGCCCTCGAGCTGCTCGAGCACGAGCGATCGACGGCCGGGGTGTCGGTGGCGCTCGAGAGCATCGAAGCGTCCTCGCCGGGAGCCGGCCTGCACGAGCTGGCCGAGCAGCGCCACGCGGACCTGCTCGTCGTGGGCTCCTCCGCGCGCGGGGTGCTCGGGCGCGCGATGCTCGGCGACGACACCCGCGCCGCGCTCAACGGCGCCCCCTGCGCGGTTGCGATCGCGGCGCGCGGCTACGACGAACACCCCCTGCCGCTCGCCCGCATCGGCGTCGCCTACAACGGATCGCCGGAGAGCGAGGCCGCGCTCGCCGCCGCGCGGGAGCTCGCCGCCCCGAACCGCTCCGAGGTGCGCGCGCTGCAGGTCGTCAGCGTGCCGGCCTCGGCGTTCACCGGGCTTGCGCCGGCCGCCTACGGCGAGACGATCGACCTCATGCTCGCGGAAGCCGGCAAGCGGATGGAGTCGATCGAGGGCGCCCGCGGCAGCGCCGCGTACGGCATCCCGGGCGAGGAGCTCGCGGCCTTCAGCGGCGAACTCGACATGCTCGTCGTGGGCTCGCGCGGCTATGGCCCCGTCAAGCGGCTCGTGCTGGGCAGCACCTCCGCCTACCTCGAGCGCCATGCCCGCTGCTCGCTGCTCGTGCTGCCCCGCCCGCACGGAGCCCGCGCCGGGGCGGCCGGCGCAGACGTGGACGGCGCCGCCGAGGACCAGCCTGAGGTGGGCGGTGGCTGAGGCGCGAAAGCCCATCCCCAGCGCGCCGCTTGCGGCGGGCCTGCTGATCGTCTCCTACGGCGTCGTCGCCGCCAGCGGCTCGCGGGCGCTCGGAGGCGTCGTGCTGCTGGCGGGCGCTGCCGCGCTCGGCTGGCTGTGGCGAGCTCGCCACGGCGCGCGCGCGGCGGCTCGCCTGCTGGCGATCGGCTTCGCCGCGTTCGTGGCCTCGCACCTGATCGCGCTTGCGCTCGGCGCATGGCCAGCCGTGCTGATCGCCGCCGCCGCGATGGCGGGCGCGACATGGGCGCTGACCGATTCCCGGCCTGCGGCAAGGCGCGAGGAGGCGGAGCAGCAGCGCGCCCGCGACCGGCCCGGGGATGATTCGCGATCGCGATCGCGACGCGCCGTGCGTGCAATCCGTCGCCCCGCCCGCTAGATTCGCGCCATGGCTCAGATGGCAGTCGCGACCGAGCCAGTCCTCGACCCCGAGGCCCCCGCGCCCGGCGCGCCGCTGGACTTCGAAATCGTCCCCCGCCGGGGGCTGCCGATCGTCGCGGCGATCGTCGTGCCGCTGATCGTGGCGATCGCCGTCAACGACAAGTGGCCGCTGATGTTCCTGCACGTCGTCGCGGGCGCGACGTGGACGATCGTCGACCTGTTCCTCGGCTTCGTGATTGGGCCGATCCTCGGGAAGATGTCGATCCCGGCGCGCGTCGAGCTGACCACGCGGCTGATGCCGAAGATGGTGCTGATCATGCCGACGGCCGTGGCCGTCACGCTCGCCGCCGGCTGGCAGCTGGCGACGAACCTCGGATACAACCTCACGAGCTACTCGCTGCACGGCTGGGTCGTCGCGAGCTTCATCGTCGTCGGGGTGATGTCTGTGATCGCGCTCGGCCTGCTCGAGCCGGCGAACATCGCGGTGCTGACCGAGCTGAAGAAGCCGCGGCCGAACCCCGAGGTGGTCGAGCGGCTGATGAAGCGCTTCATCTACACCGCCGGCGCGACCGGCCTGATGCAGGTGGCGACGCTCGTGATCATGACCCGCCTGGCGACCGGATGAGCGACGAACGCCGCCTGCCGCCGGTGACGCAGCTCGGGATGCTGTCGCTGGCGCTGATCGTCGCCGGCGTCATTTACCTGTCCGCCCACCTGCCCGAACACGTCCCGCTGGGGCCGGCGATCGCGCTGCTGGCGGTCTCGGCGCTGCTGCTGATCGGCAGCGTGCTCGCGCTGCGGCGCGCCCAGGGGTTCGCGTGGGGTCGGTTCCTGGAAGTCGCCCGCTGGGCGCTGCTGGCCTACGCGATCATCGCGGGGCTGATCGAGTACGTGTTCCTCCGCAACAACACGAGCGGCGGCCCGCTGATCGTGCTGACGCTCTCGCTCGTCGTGTTCGCGCTGACCGTGCCCGTGCTGATCGCCTTCACGGTCGCGCGCTACGACGACGCACCCCAGCCGCAGTGACCTACAACGCCGATCTCGGACCGACGCGCTACCTCGCCGAGGCGGACCGTTACGAGGCGATGCCCTACCGCCGCTGCGGGCGCAGCGGCATCCAGCTGCCGGCGATCTCCCTGGGGCTGTGGCAGAACTTCGGCGACGACCGGCCGCTGGCCGAGAGCCGCGCGATGCTCCGCCGCGCGTTCGACCTCGGCATCACGCAGTTCGACCTGGCCAACAACTACGGCCCGCCCTACGGCAGCGCGGAGATCAACTTCGGGCGGGTCCTCGCCGAGGACCTGCGCCCCTACCGCGACGAGCTCGTGATCTCGACGAAGGCCGGCTACGACATGTGGCCGGGCCCCTACGGCGAGTGGGGCTCGCGTAAGTACCTGCTGGCGAGCCTCGACCAGAGCCTGCTGAGGATGGGGCTCGATCACGTCGACATCTTCTACTCGCACCGCTTCGACCCCGAGACGCCCCTCGCGGAGACGATGGGCGCGCTCGACAGCGCCGTGCGGGCGGGCAAGGCGCGCTACGCGGGGATCTCCTCCTACGGACCCCGCCGAACCGAGGAAGCCGCTCAGATGCTGCGCGAGCTCGGCACGCCGCTGCTCATTCACCAGCCCTCCTACTCGCTCCTGAACAGGTGGATCGAGGCCGAGCTGCTCGGCGTGCTCGAGCGCGAGGGCGTCGGCGCGATCGTGTTCTCGCCGCTCGCGCAGGGCCTGCTGACCGACCGCTACCTGCAGGGAGTGCCGGAGGACTCCCGCGTTAGCCGCGGCAACTACTTCTCGAAGAACATGATCAGCGACGAGAACCTCGCGCGCGTACGCGGCCTGCGGGAGATCGCCTCGGCGCGCGGGCAGTCGCTCGCTCAGATGGCGATCGCGTGGGTGCTGCGCGACCCGCGCGTGACCTCGGCGCTGCTCGGCGCCAGCAGCGTGCGCCAGCTCGAGCAGAACGTCGCAGCGCTGCAGCGGCTGGATTTCGACGGCGACGAGCTCGAGGCGATCGACCGCTACGCCCAGGACGGCGGCGTCAACCTCTGGCAGGCCTCGAGCAGCGGCTGAGCCGCGGCGCTCGGACATAATCCCCGCGATGAGAGCGATCGAGATCGTCGAGGAGTCGGGGCCGCAGACCGCGCTGAAGATCGCCGAGCTCCCCGAGCCGGAGGCCTCGCACATGCTCACCCCGGGCGAGGGGGTGCTCGTCGACGTGCACGTCGCGGGCGTGTCCTTCCCCGAGCTGCTGCAGACCCGCGGCGAATACCAGATGAAACCGCCGTTACCGTTCGTCCCCGGCAGCGAGGTCGCGGGGATCGTGCGCAGCGCGCCTCCCGGTGCGGGCGTCAAGGCCGGCGACCGCGTTGCCGCGTTCTGCGCGCTCGGCGGCTTCGCCGAGGTCGCCGTGGCGCCCGAGTTCTTCGCGGTGGCGCTCCCGCCGGAGCTGGACTTCGCCCAGGGCGCCGCGCTGATCCTCAACTACCACACCGCCTACTTCGCGCTCGCGCTGCGGGCGAAGCTCCAGCCCGGGGAGAGCGTGCTCGTGCACGGCGCCGCCGGAGGCGTCGGCACGGCCTCGCTGCAGGTCGCCAAGGGGCTCGGCGCGCGCACGTTCGCGCTCGTCTCCAGCGAGGAGAAGAGGCGCGTCGCCGAAGAGGCGGGCGCCGATGAGGTGCTGATGCTGAGCGACGTCTGGAAGGACGAGCTGCTCGAGCGCTCCGGCGGCGGTGTCGACGTGGTCGTGGATCCGGTCGGCGGCGACCGCTTCACCGACAGCCTGCGCTCGCTGCGCGAGGACGGGCGCGTGCTCGTGGTCGGGTTCACGGGCGGCGCGATACCCGAGGTCAAGGTCAACCGGCTGCTGCTCCGGAACACCTCCGTGGTGGGCGCAGGCTGGGGCGCATACGTGATGGGCAAGCCCGAGCTCAACCGCGAGATCGGCGCGGCCGTGAACCGCATGGTCGATGAAGGCTTCGTGCGGCCGATCGTCGGCGCCCGCTTCCCCTTCGAGCAGGCCGCCGACGCGCTGGCGATGCTCGACGAGCGCCGCGCGACCGGCAAGGTCGTGCTCGAGGTGCGCGCCGAGCAGCAGGCCTAGCCGGCGCTCAGCAGCTCGCGCCAGCCGGCGGTGTCGAGCTTCGCCGGCTCGGTCGAGTCGATGAAGTCGTCGAGCACGTCGATGAAGCGCTCGGGTTCGTCCAGCTGCGGGAAGTGCCCCGAGCCGGCGAACACCTCCAGGCGCGCACCGGGCAGGCGCTCGAGCGCGGCGTAGCCGTGGGAGACCGGGATGATCGTGTCGCGCTCTCCCCAGATCGTCATCAGCGGGACGTGTTTTGCGAGGTAGAGGCGGTCCGCGGCGCCGACGCGCTGGCCGCCGGGCTCGATCACAGCGCGCAGCGTATGCACGAACGCCGCGCGCGCCTGCGGGTCCGACAGCGTCGCATGGCCGCGCGCCATCTCGCTGATGTCGGTCGCCAGGCGCAGGCCCAGCCGCGCGAGCACGCCGGCCGCGAGCTCTGCCGCCTGCGTAAGGCGCGTGGCGGCGAGCAGCGGCAGAACGTATTCGGAGCCGGGCAGCGCGGCGGCGCGCAGCAGCGGGCTGACCTCGCGACCGAGCCCGCCGCTGTCGACGAGCACGAGCCGCTCGCACAGCTCGGGGAACTGGTAGGCGACCTGCATCGCGATGCCGCCTCCGAGCGAGTGCCCCACGAACGTCGCGCGCTCGTGCCCGAGCGACGCCATCAGGTCGCGGATGCTGCTCGCGTAGGCGCCCAGCGAGTAGTCGCCGCGCGGCTTGGCCGATCCGCCGTGCCCCAGCAGGTCGGGCGCCAGCAGGGTGAAGCGGCGCGTCAGGTAGGGCATCACGCGGCTCCACGTGGTCGAGTCCGAGGTGATGCCGTGGATCAGCACGATCAGCGGGCCGCTGCCCGCCTGGCGGTAGGCGACGCGGTGGCCGTGGAGCGTGCGCCGGTGAAGCCTCGTAGCGCCCCTCGCCGCCGACGAGCGCGCAGCGGCCTGCGCGCCCGGGGAGCGGGGGCCGCGCCCGGCGCCCCGCGAGGACGTGCCCACGCTCTCGCCTGGAGATGGGGCGCCCTTCATTGCCAGAACACTAGCGACCGGCAGCGACCACCAGGCGCGATCTGCGCGCCTGACCGCGCCGACCTGATAGAAACCGCCGATGCCGAGCGTGTGTAGATCCTCATGAAGGTGATTGGCGCCGGGCTGCCGCGCACCGCGACGACGACCCAGATGTTCGCCCTGGAACAGCTCGGCCAGGGCCGCTGCTACCACATGCGCGACCTGCTCGCCGACCTCGAGGCCGGCCTGCCGCTGTGGGAAGCGGTCGCCGAAGGCAGGCCCGACTGGCAGCGCATATTCGGCGACGCCGCCTCGACCGTCGACTGGCCCTCGGCGCGCTTCTACCCCGAGCTGCTCGAACACTACCCCGAGGCCAAGGTGCTGCTGAGCGTGCGCGGCGCCGAGGAATGGGTCGCCAGCATGCGCGAGACGGTGTGGGGGATCTTCCACGGCGACTCGGTCATCCATCACGTCTGCGAGGCGCGCGCCGCCGTGGACCCGCTCTGGCGCCGCTACATGACGCTGATGCGCTGGATGAGCTGGGACGAGGGGGTCGGCGCGCTGGCGGGCGAGACGTACTCCGACGAGGGTCTCGCCATGGCGATGGAGCGCTGGAACGAGACCGTGAAGCGCAGCGTGCCCGCGGAGCGCCTGCTCGTTTGGAACCCGCGCGAAGGCTGGGAGCCGCTGTGCGAGTTCCTCGCGGTCGACGTTCCCTCCGAGCCCCTGCCGCGCCTGAACGACACGGTCTCCTTCCGCGAGGGCATCATCGGCGGCGCCCTCGACGTGCTCGGCGAGTGGTGGCAGGCGCGCGAGCGTCCCGCGACGGGGCTGCACGGCGCGGCGCTGCGCGACTGATCTGGCGCGGTGTTTGTCGGGTGGGCGTGTTGGATCGCGTCCGCTTGGCGGGCGTTCGGGGTGTGGTCGGGAGGCCGGGGCGCCGGGCGCGGCGCTGCGCGGCTAGGCCGGGACCGGCGCCGCGCCGGAGTGGGCCGCACGGGCAGCGGCTGCTGCTCCGAGGAACGGCGTCAGCACGAGGTAGATCAGCTGCGGCGTAGCGGCCGGCAGCTCGGCGACGCGTCCGGTCTCGACGTAGTAGTGCAGCACCTGCCAGGCGCCGCCAACGACCGCCTCCTGCGCGAGCGCACCCCCCGGGGCGCCTGAGGGCGCGGTCGCGCCCGAGTCGCCGCGGTAGCCGGGATCGAAGTAGGACGCGAACGCGCCGAGTGCGCGCTCGCGGGTCGCGCTCGCCTCGGGGCTCGCGCCGACCGTGTCGACGATGCTCAGGTGCGCATGCGCGGGCTCTGCCACGAGGTAGTCGACGATCGCGCGCAGGCCCGCCGCGATCGCGCGCGGCCAGTCGGGCATGTCCGCGTCGAAGGCCTCGGCGGCCACGCGAACGGCCTGGTGCAGGCCGACCTTCTGCGCGCCGAGGAGGGCCTCGCGCTTGGAGCGGTAGATCGCGTAGAACGTCTCGAGCGAGACGTTCGCGCGGCGCGCGATCTCCGGGACGGTGAGGCTGTCGAGCCCCCGCTCGGCGACGATCGCGGCGGTCGCGTCGACGATCCGTTCGCGCTGGCTGTCGCGGATCACGCGCCGCGGCATGTCCGAGCGCCCGCTCGGCAGGCGCCCGCCGCCTCCACGCGCGCGCGTGGAGGCGGCCGCGGCGCCTCGCGCCGCACGGCGGGGCGAGGTCCCCGCCCGGTTGAGCCGGCGCGGCGCGAGCAGCGCGGCCGGCGCGGAGGGCGGGTAGGAGCTCACCCACGCCGCGAGCTCGTCGACGAGCCCCTCGAGCTCCTGCTCGCGTCCGCCGCGCAGGCGCCTGGCGGCGACCTCGCGTACGCCGCCGACGATCAGCTTCACCGTGAGGTCATCGCGCGCGCGCGCGTCCTCCGGCCCCCCGCTCGAGGCGCCGTGAGTACGGTCCTCGCTCCCGCGCAGCGCCGCGACCTGCGCCTCGATCCGCTCCAGCACACGCCCGCGCTGAGCGAGCGCGCGAGGGCCGGCGCCGAACGCGCCGAGGAAGATCAGCGAGACGGCATCGGGCTCGGCGGCGGCCCACGCGGCCAACGCGGCGAGCGACTCGCGCACACGCTCGCTCGGGGGAGCATCGCGGGAGTTGGCCTCGACGACGACGCGGGCGGCGTGGGCGGCGATTTCCCGATATGCGCTCGCGAGCAGTTCCTCCTTGTCGGCGAACAGCTCGTACAACGTCGGGCGCGAGACGCGCGAGAGGCGCACGAGGTCGGCGATCCGCACCGCCGGATAGCCGACCTCGGCGATCAGCTCGACCATCGCCCGCCGCAGGCGCTCGCGCTGATCCTGCGCGACCGCCGAGGGCGGAAGCCCATGTGCGCCGGCGGGCAGCGGCCGGTAGCTCATCAGCCCGCAATCGTGCGCGAGGTGCCGAGCACCGCGCCGTTGGAATCGAGTGCCTCCACCGCGACGTATGGTGCCGCACCGGGCGTCGCGATGGCGGTCTCGAAGCCGCTGCGCGGGGCGCTGGCGACCGGTGCGAGCGCTTCCGGCGAGGTGCCGGCGAGCACGCGCCAGGTGGTCGTGCGGGTGTCGCCGTTCCAGCTCGCATCGACGGTCACGGGCGCGGTCGAGCTCGCCGGTGCGGCGGCGATCGCTGGCGCTCCCGCGGGGGCGCCCGTCCAGGCGAAGCGGTAGCCGCGGTAGGACTCGTAGGAGCCGTGCATATGCGCGTCGAAGAGCAGCTGGCCCTGGGCGTTGAACTCCGAGAAGAACGGCTCCGAGCCCCAGCCGATGAACTCATCGCCATTTTCCAGCGGCTGGATGTCGCCCTGGCTGCCCGACAGCAGCGGCTGCGGATGCTCGTACTGGCCGATGAGCGCCTCGGAGCGGCCGTTCGCGTCGAGCGCGACGACGATGCCGCGCGACTGCGAGTGCACCTTCGGCGTGCCGCCGTTGTCGAAGATGCTGATCGTGCCGTTCGGCAGCATCGTCGCGTCGTGCTGGTAGGCGGTCGCGGCGCCGGGGGACAGCATCACGTCCGAGCGCCGGCCGCCGATGCGTTTGATCACCTGGCCGGTCGATGCGTTCAGCTCGTACAGCGCCCACGTGTTGCGCGCCGAGAGCAACATCGTGTCGCCGCGGGTCTGCTGGAGCGAGTTGAGGTGGAAGTAGTCGAACGGCCATACCGCGCTCGCCCCTGCGACGGGGTTGTAGGAATCGCTCAGCGGCACGTGGTCGAGGCTGTGCCACTCGCGCCGCACGAGCCCGGTGCGCAGGTCGAGTTCCTGGAAGATCGAGTCCGTCACGGCAGCGTCAGAGCCGCCGTGCACGCGCGCGAGGTTGCAGGCGATCGGGTTGAAGACGGTGAGCAGCGCGGTGTCCTGGGGCGTGATGATGAGGTCGTGCAGGTCGGCCGCCAGCCCGTTGCCCGCGTGCACGCGGTCGATCACCTGGTAGGAGTCGTTGGCGATCACGTCTTCGCCCTTGCCGAAGCCCTGCGGCGGGATGTAGCCCTGCCACCACGTCAGGACGGGCTGGCCTTCGAGCCGCTGCGGCTGGAGGTTCGCGGCTTCGGTGCCGGCCGGGAGCGGGTCGAACCAGACGAGGCTGCCGGTTTCGTCGAAGATCATCGGGCCGCTCGCCCCGGGACCCCCGTAGGGCGCGGCGAACAGCAACCCTGATGACGTGTGCGAGGAGCGGTCCGTGACGGCGATCGACGGCGGCGCCAGCGCCGGAGCGGACACGAAGTGCTGCTTCTCGTTCGGGTCATCGCCGTGGACGTGCGGGGTGCGCACGAAGGGGATCGGATCCTCGTGCGCGACGACGAAGTGAAACGCGAACCGCGTCGCGCCCGCGGAGGAGCGCAGGGAGCCCGTGACGGTCACCGTCTCGCCTTCGTGGAACGGCGCCGCGGGCACGAAGCTCGCGCCGTCGCCCTGCGAGTAGGCGCTGAGCCTGCCCGCGTGGCGCCCCGTCCGCGAGCCGCGCACGCTCACCGACGCGATCGCGGCGGACGGGACGCCGACGAGGCTGACCTGGGTCCGCGGCGAGGCGTCGTAGGAGCCCGGCAGCGGCGAGGCGGCGAGCGTCGTGCCGGGCAGCACGTTGGAGGCGTTCACGTGAGCTGGAACGCAGCGCGGAGCGGCGGGGCGCGGAGCTGCGCGGCGGGGCGCGGCGCGGCCGGACGCCGCCGCCGCGTGGGCCGCGGCGAGGGCCCACTCTGAAGGGCCCAGGCAAACGAGCAAAGCCGTGGTGGTTGCGAGCGCGCAGGCGGCGAGCGCGCGCGCGGTCACGGGCTCGCGCTGATCGCCTGCGAGGCCGCGAGCACGCGACCCGAGGCCGACAGCGCGCGCACCTCGTACAAGGAGGCCGCCGGCGCCGGGATCGTCGTCTCGAAGCCGCTGCGCAGTGTCGTCGAGACGACCGACAGCTGGCTCGCGCTCGGCCCGCTGAGGAGCTGCCACGAGGACACGGTCGTGGCGCCGTTCCAGCTCGCGTACACCGTGCTGACGCCGCCGCTCGAGTGCGCCGCGATCGCGGGCCCCGTGGTGGGCTGGCCGGCCCACGGCAGGCGATAGACGCGGTAGCTGTTCTCGCCCCGCGGGAGCTGGGCGTCGTAGATCAGCTGGCCCTGGGCGTTGAATTCGGTGAAGTTCGGCAGCCCGCCCCAGCCGACCATCCAGCCCCCTCCGGGCAGCGACTGCAGGTTGCCCTGGCTGCCGGTGGAGACCGGTCCGATCGTGCGTACGAACTGGCTCACGAGCGTGGCCTTCTTGGTGCTCGGGTCGAGCCTGATGACCTCGCCGCGCGAGGGCGGGTTGATCGTCGGCGCGCCCTCGTCGTCGAACACGCTCAGCTCGCCGTTCGGCAGCAGCAGCGCGTTGTGCTGGTAGGCGAACGCCACGCCCGGCCCGAGCGCGAACGTGCTGCGTTTGCCGCCGAGCTGCCAGATGATGCGCCCGGTGTGGCCGTCGAGCTTGTAGATGCCCCAGGTGTTGCGCGCCGAGATCAGGAAGTTGCCTTCGCTGAGCGCCTGGGCGGCGTTGATGTGGAAGTAGTCGTAGTAGCCGCTCGGCACCGTGGGCGGTTTGGAGTAAGAGTCTTCGAGCGCCACGTGGCCGAGGCTGTCCCACTCCCACATCACGAGACCGGTACGGACGTCGATCTCCTGAAGCGCCCCGTCGACGGCGGCCGCGCCGGCAGCGCCGCCAACCGAGAAGAGGGATTCCTGCACCGGCGCGTAGGCCGTCACGAGCGCGGCACCGTTGGGCAGCACCGTGAACTCGTGCTCGTCCGCGGCCAGGCCGTTGCCGCCCTTCACGACCGCGACCGTCTTGTAGTTGGCGTCGGCGATCACGTCCTCGCCGATCCCGTAGCCGAGGATCAGCGTCCTGCCCTGCCACCAGGTGAGGTCGTTCTTGCCGCCAAAGACCTGTGTGCGCAGGTCCGCCGCGTCATCGCCCGCGGGCACCGCGTGGAACCACACGAGGTTGCCGGCGCTGTCGAAGACCATCGGGCCCCACTGGCCGGGTCCGAAGAACGGCGCCGCGAACAGGTAGCCGGGGGCGCTCGCCGCGCCAGCCGCCTGATGGACGGTGACTACGGGCGGGTGCAGTGTCGGCTCGGACTGGAAGCTCTGCACGTCGGCCGGCGTGCCCGGCGCGATCGGAAACGAGCCGCTCGGCGGAGCGACCGGGAGCGCGACCTTGAAGTGGGTGCCGATCGTGCGCGCGCTCCTGCCCACCCGCCAGAGCGCGCGCACGATCACGTGCTCGCCCGGCGTGAACGGCCTGTGGGGCAGGAAGCTCGCGCCCGTGGCCGCCGAGTAGCCGTGCAGGTGGCCGCTATGGCGTCCGCTGCGCGACCCCACGACCGAGATCGAGCGCAGCGAGCCCGCGGAGGCCCCGAGGAAGCTGATCTGCGTCTCGGGCATCGCCGCCGGCGCTCCCGGCAGGGGGGAGATCGTCACGCTCGCCGCCGAGGCCGAGGCCGCCGCGATGAGCGAGACCGCGGCCAGAAGCGCGAGCAGGACGGCGGGGCACTTGCCGGCGATCATTGGGCCTCCGGGGAACGGCGTAGCGGTCTGGACCTGTGGATGGCGTGAGGTGAGAGAACTGTAATCCGGGGACACGACGGGGCCCGCGGAGTTTCGGCGCCGCACGGCGCCGGAGCTAGAAGACGGGTGTCTCGGCGTAGTCGCCGAAGACGTCCTGCAGCGCGATCACGATCTCGCCCTCGGTGGCGTGGGCGCGGGCGCAGGCGATCAGGGGCTCCATCAGGTTGCGATCGGGGTGGGCGGCGTCCTCGCGCAGGATCTTCAGCGCCTGCTCGACCGCGGCGCCGTCGCGGCGCGCGCGGGCGGCCTGCAGGCGGCCGATCTGCTTGCTCTCCAGGGCGGGATCGACGCGCAGTGTCGGGATCGGCTCCTCCTCCTCGGCGGCGAAGCGGTTGACGCCCACGACGACCCGCTCGCCGCTGTCGATCTCCTGCTGCAGCGTAAACGCGGCGTCCGCGATCTCTCGCTGCGGGTAGTTGCGCTTGACCGCGTCGACCATCCCGCCCAACTCGTCGATCTTCTTGAAATAGTCGTAGGCACGGGCTTCCATCTCGTCGGTGAGCGCCTCGACGAAGTACGAGCCGCCGAGTGGGTCGACGGTGTTCGCGACGCCGGTTTCGTAGGCGAGCATCTGCTGCGTGCGCAGCGCGATCGTCACCGCCTCCTCGGTCGGCAGCGCGAGCGCCTCGTCATAGGAGTTCGTGTGCAGCGACTGCGTGCCGCCGAGGACCGCCGCGAGGGCCTCGATCGCGGTGCGCACGATGTTGTTGAGCGGCTGCTGCGCAGTCAGGCTCACGCCCGCGGTCTGCGTGTGGAAACGCATCTGCCACGAGCGCGGGCTCTTCGCGCCGAAGGTCTCGCGCATCTCCCGCGCCCATACGCGACGCGCGGCGCGGTACTTGGCGATCTCCTCGAAGAAGTCGATCTGGGCGTTGAAGAAGAACGACAGGCGCGGCGCGAACTCGTCGACGTCGAGGCCGCGCTGCACTGCCTGCTCGACATACGTGAGGCCGTCCTTGAGCGTGAAGGCGAGCTCCTGCTGGGCCGTCGAGCCGGCCTCGCGGATGTGATAGCCGGAGATCGAGATCGGGTGCCAGCGGGGCATCGTGCGCGTGCACCACTCGATCATGTCGCCACACAGGCGCATCGCGGGGTCGATCGGGAAGCACCACTCCTTTTGCGCGATGTACTCCTTGAGGATGTCCGCCTGGATCGTCCCCGAGAGGCGCTCGGCGCCGACGGCATGGGCGGGACCGGGGCGCTCGGAGTCGCCGCCCGTCTCGGCCGCGACGACGTAAAAGGCGAGCATGATCGCCGCGGGCGCGTTGATCGTCATCGACACCGACACCTCACCGAGGTCGATGCCGGAGAACAGCGTCATCATGTCCTCGAGCGTGTCCACCGCAACGCCCTCGCGGCCCACCTCTCCCAGCGAGCGCGCGTGGTCGGAGTCGTAGCCCATCAGCGAGGGCATGTCAAACGCCGTCGAGAGGCCCGTCTGGCCGTGCTCGAGCAGGTAGTGGAAGCGCTCGTTCGTCTCCTCGCTCGTGCCGTAGCCCGCGAACTGGCGCATCGTCCACAGCCGCCCGCGGTACATCGTCTCGTGGATGCCGCGCGTGAACGGGTAGGAGCCGGGGCGCCCGATCGAGTCCTCGGGACCGCCCGAGCCCGCGCCCGGAGGCAGGTCCTCGGAGCCGTAGAGCTCTCGCACCGTCTCGCCCGAGAGCGTACGGCGCTCCTGCGCGTCCTCACCTGGCGTGCGCTCGCTCGCCAGCGCGGGCCGCTTGTTGGTGCGCTTCGGTGTTACGGCCATGCACGGTAATCCTACGATGAGGACCCCGCGCGTCGTGGCGGTGGCGACGGTGAAGGCGGGGCTCAGTCGGGGAGCAGTGTCAGCTGGGCGCAGTGACCCGGCCTCACCACCGAGAAATGACGGCGGTCGAGCGTGGCAAGCGTTGGTCAGCTCGAGGCGCTCGCACAGCTAGATCGCGGTTCGCGGACAATGTCCCGATGCAGTCCTCTGCGCTGCAAGCAGGGCTCGGCGCTCTGGTTGGCGCCCAGCACGTGCTCACGCCCTCGCCGGGCTCGCCCTACAACTACGACGCGAGCGCGCGTCGCGGCGTGGTGGGACGGGCTGACGCGGTCGTGCTGCCCGGCGACGCGACGGAGGTCGCCGCGGTGGTGGCCTGGTGCTACGAGCACGACGTCCCGATCGTGCCGCGCGGGGGCGGCACGGGCCTCGTGGGCGGCGCCGTGGCGAGCGACGGCGGCGTCGTGCTCTCGCTCGAGCGCCTGCGGCGCGTGCGCGAGCTCGAGCCGGGCCTGTGGCGGATGCTGCCCGAGGCGGGCGTGAGGACGCGCGACGTACAGCGGCTCGCGCGCGAGAACGGCCTTCTCTTCGGGCCCGATCCCGGGGGCGCCGAGCAGTCGCAGATCGGCGGCAACGTCGCCACCAACGCGGGCGGGCCGCACGCGCTGAAGTACGGCGTCACCGGCGCGTGGGTCACGGGCCTTGAGGCCGTGCTCGCGCCCGGCGAGCTCGTCGCCATCGGCGGCTGGATCCGCAAGGACGTAGCCGGCTACGACATCAAGGACCTGCTGATCGGCTCCGAGGGCACGCTCGGCGTGATCACCGCCGTGAGGCTGCGGCTGCTTCCCGCCCCCGAGGCCGCGCTCGCGTGCGTCGTGTTCCTGCGCGACCGCGGCGAGGGCTGCGAGGCGATCGCCGCGACCTTCGCCGCCGGCCTGCGCCCCTCCGTGCTCGACTTCCTCGACGGCCCTACGCTCGCGATCACCGCTCGCTCATACCCCGCCGCACGGGCATGCGGCGCCGGGGGGAGCGCCGGCGCGGACGCCGCCGGGATACCGGAGGGCGCCGGCTTCGCACTGATTGTTGAGATGGATGGGTCGTATGCGGAGGCGCAGGCCGGGCGCGCGGAGCTGCTCGAGCTGCTGGCCGACAGGGCGATCGCCGCGCAGGAGCCGCTCGACAGCGCTGCGCTGTGGCGCTGGCGCGACGCGATCAACCCGGTCGTCACCGCGGCGCGCGGCGCCAAGGTCAGCGGCGACGTCGTGTTCCCGCTCGAGCACCTGCAGAAGGCACTCGAAGGCTTTGAGCAGATCTCCGAGCGCCACGCGCTCCGCTCGTGCGCGTGGGGACACGGAGGCGAGGGCAACGTGCACGCGACCGTGCTCGTCGATCCCGAAAGCGCGCGCGAGCTCGACGCGGCGGAGGCGGTCAGCGAGGACCTCTACGCGCTCGTCGCCGAGCTCGGCGGCTCGATCGCCGGCGAGCACGGCGTCGGCGTGCTCAAGCGCGGTCGCCTGCGCTCGCAGTGGGCGCCCCGCGCGGTCGAGCTGCACGAGGAGATCAAGCGCGCGTTCGACCCCAAGGGGCTGCTCAACCCGGGCAAGAAGCTCGCCAGGTAGCCTCGCCGCGATGACGCTCGTCGCCGACCTGGAGCTGCCCGCGTTCGACCACACCGACTCCTCGATGCGCGGCGAGCGCTTCCACGCTGCGATGGAGCAGCTGCGCGCGACCGGTTGGCTCGCGCAGACGCCCTACGGCTACATGGTCCTCGACCGCGAGGCGGGCGAGTTCTTCCTGCGCACCCGCTCGGCGATCTTCCCGGGGATGAAGATCGCGGAGATCTTCGGCGTCAGCGAGGGCCCGCTGTTCGAGGAGATGAAGCGCAACATCCTCCATATCAACGGCGCCGACCATTCGCGCCTGCGCAGCCTCGTCAACCCCGCGCTGTCCCCGCGCGCCGTCGAGCGCTACCGCCCCGCGATGCGCGGCTTCCTGGAGCGGCTCTTCGACGAGACGGTCGCGGCCGGCGCCGGCGAGGGCGAGGGCGAGCCGGCCGGCGCCAGCCCCGGCACGACGGTCGCGTGCGAGTTCGTCGAGTCGTTCGCCAAGCCCTACCCCTCGCTCGTGATCGCCGAGGTGATGGGCGCGCCGCTCGCGGACGCTCCGCGCCTGCATCACTGGTCGAACTGGATCCAGCGCCAGTTCGACGCCGGCAGCATGGCCGCCGAGCGCGACGGCATCGAACGCGCCGTCGAGGAGTTCTACGCCTACGCCTCC
>DATFZM010000013.1:0-65390 GCA_035314465.1 Solirubrobacteraceae bacterium
GGGGGCCGCGGGTGCGGCGCTCGCGCTGTTGGGCGCCCTCCCCTACGTGGCGTGGCAGCTCGCCCACGGCGTGCCCCAGGCGGCGGTCGCGCACAGTCAGGCCCAGGGCGGTGAAGAGGGGGGCCGCGGCGGCTTCATCCCGTTCCAACTCGCGCTCGTGGGTCCGCTGCTCGTGCCCGTGTGGTTGGCGGGCCTGGTCGGCCTCCTGCGCGCGGAGGGCTGGCGGCGGTATCGCTGCTTCGCGGTCGCTTACCTGGCGCTCGTGGTGATCATGCTCGCCACCAGCGGCAAGGCCTATTACATCGCCGGCTTCTACCCGCTGCTGCTCGGCTTCGGGTCACTGCGGGCCGACGCCTGGCTCGAGCGCGGCGGGTCGGCGCGGCGGTGGCTGCTGGCGGGGGCCATCGCGCTGACGGCGGCGGCGAGCGCGTTCATCGGCCTGAGCGTGCTGCCGGTCCACGACCTCGGGGGGAGCATCGTGGAGAAGCTCGATTCCACCGAGGGCGAGATGGTCGGCTGGCCGCGCTTCGTGGCGACCGTCGCCTCCGTCTATCACGCGCTCCCGCCGGCGACCCGTGCGCGTACCGCGATCTTCACGAAGAACTATGGCGAGGCGGGGGCGATCGACCTGTCCGGCCCGGCGCGAGGCCTGCCACACGCCTACAGCGGCCACAACGGGTTCTCCGAGTGGGGCCCCCCGCCGAACTCCGACACCGCCGCGATCCTCGTCGGCGAAGAACTGGAAGCAACCGTCGCCGCGGACTTCAGAGGGTGCGCCGTGCGGGCGCACATCGACGACGGCCTCGGCTTGAACAACCAGGAGCAGGGCGTGCCCGTGTGGTTCTGCGCAGCCACGAGAAGGCCGTGGTCGACGATGTGGACCAGCCTGCGCCACAACAACTGAGCTGCCCCGTGCCGAAGCAGCGACGGCAGTCCTGCGGCGCAGGCGGGCTTCTGCTTCCTCCCGCTGATCGAGGAGCTGGTGCTCGTTGCGCGCGTGCTGCGGCGTCTCGTCCTTTCCGACTGTGTCGATCGCGAGGGTGGTCGCGCCTGCTGGCGTCTGGGAATCCGGTAGTAACCACCAGCAGCCGCAGCGTCGTCGCGCCTCTCTCGCCGGGCATCAGCCTGGCGTCGACTCTGCCAATCGCTTGAGGTTGAGCAGCTGCCGTCGCTGCATCCCGAAATGGATCGGGTGCCATACGAGCTTGAGCATCAACCCGAGGGCGAGGCGGTCATAGGCTCCCCTCGACCGGGTGATCACGCGAGTGCTCGTCTCATCGACCGGCTCCAGGACGAACGCCCACGACATCGACCCGGCATCGTCGCCAAGCACAAGCGCCCGGTCCGGCTCGACAGTCCTAACCACGAATAGCTTGTCGGCCTTCGGAGTCTGCGGAAAGATGTCGCCGGCCTCGACTCGCTGCAGCTCCGAAACGATCCGATTTGCGCTCGGCACGCCACCGTTGTCCAGGCCGTCGTAGCTGTACCAGCCAGCGCGCCGACACCCCATCTGCACAAGCCAAGGCCAGATGTCGGCGGGGCGAGCACGGACCGTGACGGCGTGCGTCCACCCGACCTTCGCGTCCCCTACCAGTTCGTCACCCGGGAACGATCGCGCTGCCTCCCCGGCGAGCGGACGCACCGGGCGCCCCGACCAAGCCGCGGTCAGCAACACCCCCAACAGCCTGATCGCATCACGAACGAACGCCACACGCGAAGTATCAGGATTCTGGAATCGCCTGGCGCTGTACACACAAGGCGAGAGAACGCAAGCCCTTCCAATCCTCCCGCCTCCCGCGCGAAGGGGAAGCGACGAGGTATGTCTCGGTGACCACCGCCGAGATGTGATCGACGTACTGATCCAGCAGTCCGGCGAGCTCGATCAGCGCGGCGGACTCGTCGTTGCGCGTGTGTCGGCGCAGCAACTGCCAACCCAGCTGATGCGCCAACGCGAACGAGGCCAGCAGGTCTCCCGACGCCACGCAGTCGATTATCTCCCACACGCCGCGGGGAGGGCAACGAGCGACCAATGACCAGCGCGCTATGGAGCCCAAATGTTGAGGAGTCTGCCAGGGCGGCCAAGCCGCCAGCAATCGTTGCTGCTTCACGAGAGATCCGGGCGTCTCCGCCCTGCCCAGCGTCACGCGCGCTCCAGACGAGTTGCGGTCGTCCGAGCGCCGTCTCGGCGGACTACTGCTTTGCCATGGCGAAAGCAACAGTTTGCGGCGCGCCCATCGAGACGCCTGGTCCTCGTCCGATGCGACAGCGCGTTGAGCGCCTCCGATGACGTCTGCTTCCTGTGCGGGAGCGCTAGTCGGGAGGCTGCTCGACCGGGCTGCAGCTGCCTTGTTCCTGCTGCGTCGGTCTCAAAGGGGGAGCGGGTGCGGTAACCCGGGTCCGCCTGTCGAAATTCCCGTCTATCGGGGCGATCGATTACCCAACCCGCCCGGTGAGCGAGACGCTCCGGCGGACGCGGCCGAGTCGTCGACGGTCGTCGTCAGTCGTGCGCCGCTGGTTATCCTCGCCGCCACAGCCGTAGGCGGCGCCGGTGTGTCGAGGGTGTGTCGGGGGGGTCTGGCTTGAGCAGGCGCACGCCGACCAGCCTCCCGTGGTCATAGATACGGTCGATCGCGTATCCGTTCAGCTGGAGCTCGCTCACAACGGCGGCCGGGAAATCAATCCCACTGGCGTGCAGCTCGGCAAAAGCGACCGGCCGATCGCCGGCCCGGCGCAGTCGCTCAAGCATTCGCTGCTGCTGGGCGTCAGCGAGCGTCATTGACGGGATTGTCGCGGCGTCAAGGGCCTGAACGTCCACCTCCTGGAGCGCTGGGATCAGCGTCCCGCCGGCCACTTCGCCACCGGGCGCCGGCTCGCAGACACCTACCGGAGTGCTGGCGACGTGAGTAACAGCACGGACCTTCTTTGTTGCGGTGGCCATTGCCAACCGCCTCTCTGCTCTTCTGACCAAAGATGTCACCCCGAAAGCGAGAAGAGCACAAAACTCACTGAGCGCACCAAACAGTTTACCGCGTTCCGACGTGGGGATAGGGAATTCTCCGAGCGCGCGTCGCATTGCATAGGCCGGGTCCGGCCGACGTCAGCGGGTCCGTTCGACCGACGCCCGGAGGATTGCCGATCTCCTCGGGAGCAGGTCGCTCCCAAAATG
This sequence comes from Solirubrobacteraceae bacterium, assembly GCA_035314465.1. Classification (GTDB taxonomy): domain Bacteria; phylum Actinomycetota; class Thermoleophilia; order Solirubrobacterales; family Solirubrobacteraceae; genus Palsa-744. The sequence continues at coordinate 3,167 of DATFZM010000013.1, forward strand.
CCAAACGCGGTGATCGAAGGGCCGGAACGGGGCTCTGACGGCTCTGCGGGACGCGCGAGCCCAGTGTCTGCTCGATAGAGCTCCGCAGCGCTCCCTTGGCCGCTCAGGCGCACCCGGCTAACCTGGATGTATGGGTATCGACGCAGAGCGCAGAGCCGAAAGACGCGTGGTCAAATTGGAGGGTGTTCAGCGGCAGCTGAAAGAAGGCTCGCTCACTATCCGGGAGATGACGGCGAAGGAGCGCAAGCTCTTTCCCCCGCTAGCGCCCAAGGGACCTCGCAAGTAACGAGGCCTTCCTCGCCGGCCCAGCGGACAGCCGGACGCCTGCGTTTCGTCCGCAGCAGGCACGTCGGGGTAGAGCAGCGAGACGCCTGCTTTCGGCGGAATGGGGCACTCTCGTTCAACGCGTCGCGGTGCCGCGGGGAAGTACATCGTGCTGGCCCGAGCGGCGTGTCAGTGCTCGTGAGGACGCTCCCGGCGCTCGCGCTTCCCGATAGGTGTTTGCCGCAGAACGACCGTCATCGGCGGGTCCTTTTGGATGGAGGAAAAGGCTTCCCGCGTCGCGCCCTATCCGGATATTGACGAGGCTCGTGCTGCCGCCGAACGGCTCGCCGAGTCGAGGGGGTAGACGGTGTCGCAGGGGAACGTGGAGCTGGTGCAAGCGGTGATTATGGCCTTCGTCAACGAGGGCGTAAAGGACCCACCCCGTTTGCGCGGGTTATTGCTGCTTGGGATCAGCGGCGAACGGGTCACCTGTCACACCCTCGGCCAGAAGCACGCCCGCAGGATCTTCGGACCGAGCGGGCAGGGTATCTTGCTGCAGTCAAAGGTCTTTGGTCATTGTGGTCACGACGATCGGGAACGAGCTGTCCGCAGACAGGGCTGGGAAGCGACGCGCGCTGCTCTCGCCCCGTCCGGCCATGTGCGAGTCCGTGGCGCCTACCCGGGCCAACGCCGGATGCAGCCCGCGCGGCCCTGGAATCACCGTCAACTCATGCCCTCGCCTCCTGCACAGGGCACTCCGGAACGCGATCACCAGGGCGCCGCTTGAATCAATCGCGTCGAGCTGACGAAGGTCCAGGGTCAGGTGCGTGACGCCTTCTTCGCATAGGCACTCGAGCTCCTCCTCCAGCTCAGGAGCCGAGCGATAGTCCAATCTGCCTGTCAGGACCAGCGTATGCCTCCAGACTCGCGTGGACGCGAGTGTCAGTTGCGGCCGAGCGTGCGCACGCGCTGAAACGCTGATGTCAGCATCCGCGCCGCGGGCCGTAATCATGACGCCCTGCTCCGTACCGCCCTGATTACGCGACGGCTGGCTCGTCGTCGACGATGTCAGATGACGCTTCATATCTTCACAGCTCCTTTCAACAGATCTCCGAACTGGCAACCACGGGCGGGGACCATGTGATCCCGGTCCGACTAGGGCAACGGGAGGAGCTAGTCCGGTTGCTCTGGGATCAGCACGAAGAACGACGTGCGCCACGACAGTTGCGCGAGACGCAACGGCATCATCGCGCGCGGTGCTGCTTGGAGGAGGAAACCCACGAGTGCGAAGGATGTCGCCGAGGCAGAGCCAGAGCCGCTCCCCGCGGCCGATCCGCCGCTCGAGCCGCCCGGCGCAGGTCCGGGGGTGGGCGCGGAGGGGCCGCTCCCAACCGCAGAGCCAGGGCCAGAGCCATCGCTGTCGGCAGGTGCACCTCCGGTGATCGCCGTCGGTGAGGCACCGACAGCGGCGAGGCGGGTGGCCGACTCCGGCGAAGCGCCCGAGAGGTTCAACCAGTCTTCCGCGGTGGGTGCCAGAAACCCGGCAAGCTCGCCACTCACCTGCGCGCACGGCACGGAGACCGTATTTGGCCACACCGCGACGGGCGTCTGGCCCTGCTCGGGCGACGGCGAAATTGCTGGCGGGCCGCCAGGTGCTGCGGAGCTCGGTTCGGCAACCGCGACACCGGGCAGGATTTGCGCTGGCGCGTCTTCACCCGTCGCTGGCGAGGCGGCGGCGTGCACCGGGGGGCTTCTGCCGGCTTCTTCACTGGCGCGCCCTTCGGCGCTCACTTCCGCTGGGGCCTTGCCGGAAGGCTGTTCGAGCGTTCCTTCGTTGCCGGGGGGAGCAGCTTCTCTTACGGGCGGCGAGGCTTCTTTGACCGGAGGAGGAGCTTCTTCGGCCGCAGGAGGGCCCGCTTCGGCCGGGAGAGGAGCTTCCGCGGGCGGCGACGTTTCTTTGACCGGAGGAGGAGCTTCTTCGGCCGGGGGCGAGGCTTGTTCAGCAGCAGGAGTCGATTGCCCCGGCGGAGCCTGCCCTTCTGTCGCCGTTTCGCCCGTCGGCGTCGCCGCAGCGACATCGGACCTGTTCGTCCCGAGCGCATCGGCACCAGGGACGAGCAGCAGCGCGGCGAACAGCAGCAGCACGATCAGCCAAAGAGCAAATCGGGCTCTGGAGAGGATCCACGTCGAAGGACTCTTGATCGTCTTGATCATCTCTCGCCTCGCTTAAAACATACGGGCTTCCGGCCCTCAAGCGACGCCAGGCTCAGGATCAGAGTATGGTCCGTGTTGCTGCACGAACTCCGATCAGGGCGGGGGGCTGAGGCGTGCTTGTGCTGACGCGGAAAACGAGTCAGAGTATCATGATCGGCGACGACATCGAGGTCACGGTTCTGTGCAGCGACCCCGCAAAAGTGCGCCTCGGCATCCGAGCTCCCTCGAGCGTACCAGTGCATCGAACGGAGATCTATCTCGAGATCAAGGCCCAAGGCCGCGAAAGCATCGGCTCCGAGGAGCGCGATCCACCCCGCGACCGCTCGGGGCAAGGGGGGCGAATCCGGTAGGAGTGTCCGCGGCGCGGGCTTGATCTTCGCCGCGACGACGTGATCGGGGGGAACGGTGACGGTGACCGCCCCATCGCGGTCGAGGAGGAATCGGACGTTGACTAGCACCATGCCGATCACCTCACCCGACTCGTTGTAGTCACCGCGTAGGCGAACTTTGGCGCCTCGGTTCGGGACATGCGGCCACCGAGAGCGTGTCCCGAACTCCCCGGTTCTGAGGGCAGCGTCAGCACGAGCAGGCCGATCGGCAGGAACACGATCAGGAATAGCGCACAGGGCCCTACCTCTTCGGGCTACGTCCTCCGGGCTATGCTCCCCCCTGCCGGCATAGGGCCGGCTGGCGAAACGACGGATCGGAGAGAACATGAAGCCGACAAGTCGTCCGATTGACGAGGCCGCTTCGGCGAACATCACCAAGCGGATTCAAGAACTTGGAGATTGGAGAGGAGAGACCCTCGCTCATGTCCGTCAGCTCATCCACGATGCCGACCCCGACATCCAGGAGGAGTGGAAATGGGAGAAGCCAAAATCCCCCGGAACCCCCGTCTGGTCCCATGACGGCATCGTCTGCACCGGGGAGTCGTACAAGCAGGTCGTGAAGCTCACCTTCTCTCGCGGAGCCTCCATCAAAGACCCGAAGAAGCTCTTCAATTCCAGCCTGGAAGGAAACACGCGGCGTGCGATCGACCTCCGCGAAGGAGAAAAGATCAACGAAGCTGCCTTCAAGCAACTCATCCGCGCCGCGGTGGCGGCCAACTCCGCAGGGCGCGCTCAACGAGCAGCCAAGAAGAAGTAAGCTCGGGTCTTAGGGGTATGACGTAGAACGGCTAGTCCCCGTGTCGGCTTGGCTCTATAGAGCCCGTCCTAGACGTGCGAGGAGGCCGAGGTCGGCCGCTCGCGCGCTCGCGGTCCCCAGAAGGTGACGATCGCATGCTCCTCAGGGCGCGTCTCGCGCTACGGGGAACCTCTCATCGTCGCCACGAGCGATGTCCGGAAACCTTCGCAGTTTGCGGTGTTCGTCCGGTCGCTCGCTTCCAAATCGCGCCAAAGTGCGTGAAGGCGAGAGAGCGGGATGGAGATGTTGACGCCGATCGGCAGCCCCGCTCGATCGCGTTGCATCAACCAATGAGTGAAGGAGTCGCAATGTCGAATCAAGCTCAGATCGAAGCCCAGCCGCAGTTCGTCGATCTGATTCTTCGACTGCATCAGCTAGAAGGCTCGACCCAGGCCGCGCTTGCCACCGTGCGCCGCTCCCTGATCGAGAAGGTGCCGCCTACGCGCGATGGATTGGCGCACGAGGCCGCGATCGCGTTCGACGTCGACGATCAGCGCGCACTTGCCATGATTGACGAGATAGCTCAGACGGTGGGCATCTCGGCACTGTCCTAGCGCCGCACTGGGCCTGCGCGCCGGCCTTCTCAGCGCTTGTGCACCAGCTTTTCACACCCTCACGCTCCACCGCCTTGACACGCTCGCGGCTGACGTGCAACAGCGTTGGAGACCCCTCGCGCTGCTCGAGATCGATCATCGCCGCCCTAGGCTACGCGACCGGCGGCAGACGCCCCCCGGGCGCTGCGCCGCGCGCGGGGTGGCATCGGGTTGATCCGCTCGGGACGAGGAGGGGGAAGGCCATGCGTGCGCACGGCGGTGACATCAAACGTGATTGCCAAGGCTTTCACACTCGCCCTGGGTCATTCACACAGCGGCTGATCAGATGCACGGAGGCGCGCTCCGCGGCGCTTAGAAGACGATCGTGCGACCTTCATGCACGAGCACGCGGTCGTCGAGCTCGTCGCGAACCGCGCGCGCGAGCACGATCCGCTCGAGGTCGCGCCCCACGCGCTCGAGGTCCTCGACGGTGTAGCGGTGGCCGACGCGCTGCACATCCTGCTCGATGATCGGACCCTCGTCGAGCTCCTCGGTAACGTAGTGCGCGGTGGCGCCGATCAGCTTGACGCCGCGCTCGTACGCGTGCCGGTAGGGCTGGGCGCCGGCGAAGGCCGGCAGGAAGGAGTGATGGATGTTGATCACCGGGCAGCCGACGCGCTCCAGGAACTCGCCCGAGAGGATCTGCATGTAGCGGGCGAGCACGATCAGCTGAGCGCGGCCGCCGAGGACGTCCAACGCGCGCGCCTCGTCCTGCGGCTTGGTCTCCTTCGTGACCGGGATGTGCACAAAGGGAACGCCCATGTCCTCGACCTCGTCGCGGACGTTCTCATGGTTCGAGATCACGCAGATGACGTCCATGTCCAGCTCGCCGCGGCGATTGCGCCAGAGCAGGTCGAGCAGGCAGTGATCCTCGCGCGAGGCCATCAGCGCGACGCGGCGGCGATCGCGTGCGTAGGCGATCCGCCACTCCATCCCATAGCGCTCCAGGAGCGCGCCGAGCGCCGCCTCGAAGGACTCACGGTCGTTGTCGATCTCCGGAAGGTAGAAGGCGCAGCGCATGAAGAAGCTCCCGTGCTCGGGGTCCGTCGAGTACTGATCCGAGCTGACGATGTTGGCTCCGTGCCCGAACAGGAAGCGCGACACTGCGGCCACGATCCCGGGACCATCGGGGCAGGAGATCAGCAGCCGCGCCGTGTGGTCGGCGCCACGTCCGGTATGCGAGCCGAGGTAAGCCATCAAGGGCTGACGGCTGCCGCCGCGAGCTCGGACACGAGCCGGTCCTCGTAGAAGCGCGCGAGCTCGAACGGCGCGATCAGCTCGGGGGTTCGGCCGCTGGCGACGAGCTCGGCCAGCGTCTTGCCGACGATCGGGTCCGCCTTGACGCCGTACGTGCCCCAGCCCGCGCTGACGTGGAAGTTCTGAAGCACCGGTCCGAGCTCCACCGAGGAGGAGACGAGCTTGATCACGCCGTAAAGGGTGCGGTTCTCCTCGCGCAGCCCGTGTAGCTCTGTCCCGATCGACATATGTCCGCAATGCACATGCTAAACCGCGGACAAGAGGGAGATTGCTGCCATTGCCCCGTCCCGCGCCGGCGGATATACCTTCCCTCGATGCCCGCGCCGCCCCACCCTCGACTTCGTGATGGAGGTTCCAAGGCCGTGACCGGGCTCGGCTGGGACAACTACGCGACCGACCACGAGGACGCCAACGGCCAGTTCGAGCAGAGCTTCTCGTTCGCCGACGCGCTCACCACCTGCGACCGCGCAGATCACGCCGTGGGAGCTCGAGCGCTACCTGCAGTTGTTCTGAGCGCTCCCGCGCGCTTGCGCGGGCCGGCTCGCCCTGCTACCTGACAAGGCGAACCTCGGCCGTCGTCGCCCGCCGCAGCCGCCTGGCAACGGGACTCCCGCCAAGCGTGAGCCGATGGAACGGAACCAGGACCAGGTCGAAGGCGTGCTCGCGCACCCACGGCAGGAGCCGCGGCTGCGGGCAGCCGGCGAGCACCGTGAACGTGGCTTTCCCGGCGACGGCGCCAAGGCTCCGGCGCGCGTCGTCCAGCTCGGCCTCGGCTTGCTGGCGCACCGCGATGTTGTACAAGCCGTCTCCGCCCGCGCGGCAGCAACGCCTCACCCGCGCCTGCGGCGCGAGCGTGGCAACGGTCAGCTCGCTTCCCGCGTTGGCAACTTCGGCCGCCTCGCGCAGCGCCGCCCTGCCGCTCCGGCAGGGCTCGAAGAGGACGAGCACCCTCCGCGGCGGACCCTCGACGCGGCTCTCATCGCTGCCGTGAATCACATCTCGGCTCAGCGTGTCGTCGAGCCTCATGTGAAGAGACACTAGCGCTGGCGCACGGTGAGCGCCAGCGAAACTCTGCGAGGCGCGGTAACACCGCGATAACCACCGTCGTCGAGGCGGTCCTAGGCTGGGGTCCGTGGCATTACGGTGGCGATCCAGCCGGCAGGCGGGCCTTATGCCCGGGCTGGCGGCGCAGGAAGGGCCGGTGAGTAGGGACTTCGACGCCGAGCTCGCACAGGCGCTGCAGGAGGCGGAGGCGCTCAAGTCGCAGATGGCCGAGGCACTGGCGGTCTGGCTCGACGCGACCGCACGCTGGGCGGCCGACTTCTGGGAGCGCTCGATCGCCGAGGCCGTCGACGAGGAGCCCGACGCGGTCATAGCGCTCGCGGACTCCGATCGCAGGGCCGTGAAGGACGACGTCGCGCGGCTGATCGCTGAGGCGCGCCCGCATATTCAGCGACGTCTCGTCGACGACCGCGCCGAGGACTGGCCGCATCTCAAGCCCCAGGTCGATCCCGACGACGGCGCCTTTCGCCCGCCGGGGACCAAAGGCCCCTTCTACGCCGGCCGAGCCACGCGTGCGGGAGGCGACAAGTCGGTGCCCGAGCTCGTGGAGGGGCGGCTCAACGGCGTCCTCGGCGACGTCGCGTCGGTCTTCTCCCAACATGGCCTGCAGCTGCCGGGCTTCGAGCACGGCGACCCATACGGCCACAAAGGCCAATGGCACCCCAACCGCCTGCACAAGCCCGAGTGGTCCGACGAGATGGTCGACGCGATGGCCGGCTACGGGGCGCTCCACGAACGCTACGTCGTCGTGCTGGCGCAGATCGAGAGCATCGGTGGCGAACGCAAGCACTACGAAGCGAGTAGCCTCTGGGAGCGAGCCTAGGAGGCACAGGTGGCGCCGGTCGAGCGGGGTCGATCATAAGCGGAGCGCCGCGAACAGCTGCCGCAGTCGCGATCGCCCTCGCCGCCCTGATGGCCGGCACCGCTCCCAGCTCAGCGCATCAGTTCAGCGGTCAGCGCCGGGGGAACCGCGCATCGAGCAGGCTGGCTACCAGCAGTTCAAGTTCAAGCCGTTCACGGTCGCCTGCCAGCACGCCGAATCGGTGAGGGACGCAAACAAGGTCGCATGGCCGATGCACGCCGATTTCGCCGACATGGCGTACAGCCTCCAGGGCGCGGGCTGTGCGCGCTTCGAAGCCGCCGAACCGGGCTCCGCGGCCGCGAAGGGGATCTTCGTCGCCGAACTACCCGGAGGCAACGGGCTGTCCTGGGAATAGCGCCGCCGGGCGGTGCGAGTTCTGGACGCGAGCACGTCCAGTGTTGGATTGTTCGGCGGCGGCGATTGCGCCACAGTCAGGCCATGGGCAACACGCCCTCAATCGAGATGTGGGCCGCAGGGCGCGCCGTCAGTGGGGGGTTGATCGGGCAGTTCCTGGCGGCCCGATCAACACAGCGACGCGATCCTGCCGGCCCCTCCTCCGGCGGTGGCCAAGGGGCAGGCCGCCGTGGGTCCGGACCAGCAGCCGGCAGTCCCTCCCATCGCCGCAGCGGCCGAACCAGCTGAGTCGATGGTGCCGGCTGCAGGTCCGGCTTACGCGCGCGGGACGCCCGTGAGTCCCGCGCCGCCGACCATCAGGTTTCCCATCCGGAAGTCGCCGTGGACGAGCGCGCGCGGACGGCGGCGGTCCGCCCGCCAGCGCGCGAAACGCCAGCTCGAACGTCGGATGCGGCTCACCGAGGCGCTCATAGGCCTCCCGCAGCGCCGCTGCAGCGGCCCGTCGATCGATGGCACCAGCCCGGTGCGGGTGTCCATGCGATGGAGGCCAGCGAGCGCCGCCGCGACGTCGTCGATCAGCTCGGCGGCGCTCGGGACTCCCTCACCGGCGAGGATCTGCTGGGGATCGCTCGTGCCCGCCAGCCTGCTCGAGACGGCTTCGCTGCGGCTGGCGGCCTCACTCATGTCGACCGGCTAGGCCTGGCTCGGGGCGCCTGCGCTGTCCCGGGGTCGGGGCCGTGCACGGCACCCATCCATCCAAGTCAAGGGGTGGCGAGATGTCAACTATCGCGGCGCGAGTGCCGCTGCTGAATCGGGCCGCTCGCCAAACACTTAGCCCGCCTTGAGCAATCGGCAAGCAGGGCTTCAGCTGCAGCGGTCAAGCTGGCCGGGATGCTCAGCCTCCTGACATCCCTCCTGATTGTCCTCATCCCTCTCGTCTGGCTGGTCGTCACGGCAATGGTCGTGACGACCTGTCGGATGGCGGCGCGCGGCGATGGCCGCGACGCACGGTCGGCGCGCTAGCGGGCGATCGGCCGCATGGGGGGATCGGCAAGCGAGCCGCTAGGCTCTGCCCGGACGCATTCGGCCTTCAGTCCGCTCGGCCTTCGGCCGATATGCCTCGTGATCGCGTCGGCGGTTTCCTGTCGCACCCGCGGCGGAGCGGTCGGGCGGGCCCGCTGACGTGCACCAATTCGCCGAACTGATACATCGACGCGCCAAGCTCGTGCTGGTCGTGACCGCGGTGCTCACGGTCATCGCAGGCGTCGTCGGCGCCGGCGTGGTGGGCTCGTTGAGCAGTGGCGGCACCTCCGACGACGAGGCGCCAAGCGCGATCGCTGCGCGCGAGCTCGTCGCCGTGGGCGGCGTCTCGCCGCAGCCCGGGGTCGTGGTTCTGGTGCACGCCGACGGATCTGTGCGGGCGCCGGACGGTCGGGCGCTCGTGCGGCGCGTCGGCGCCGAGATGCGCTCCCAGCGAGCGATCGCGAAGGTCGTGAGCATGCTCGACGCCCCACGCCCGGGCGCGCTGATCTCGCGCGACGGGCACTCGAGCCTGCTGCTCGGCTTCTTCGCGGCTAACGCTTCCGAACACGCGTCCACGACCGCAGCGCAACGGATCTCCCGGGATCTGCGCGGGGTCCCGGGGGTCACGGTGGGCGGCGACCAGCTCACGTTCAGCCAGCTCGAAGACACGATCTCGGCCCAGCTGCCGAAGGTGGAGCTGATCGCCTTCTCGATCCTGCTGCTGCTATCGCTCGTCGCCTTCCGCGGCCTGGTCGCCGCCGCGCTGCCGCTGATCGTCGGTGCGATCGCCGTGGCCGGCAGCCTGCTGATCATGCGGGCGCTCGCCCAGGTCACCTCGCTGTCGATCTACTCGCTCAATCTCGTCACCGGCCTCGGCCTGGGCCTAGCGATCGACTACTCGCTGTTCGTCGTCTATCGCTACCGCGAGGAGCTCGCCTGCCGCGGGCACTGCGCCGAGGCCCTCGGGCGCACGATGCATACTGCCGGGCGCACGGTCGCGTTCTCTTCCTTGATCGTGTCGGCCGCGCTGCTCTCGCTGCTCGTGTTTCCGCAGCCGATTCTCTCCTCGATGGGCATCGCGGCCGCGCTCGTGACCGTGTTCGCCGCCACGGCCGCCCTGATCCCGCTCGGCGCGATCCTCGCGCTACTCGGTCCACGCGTCAACGCCCTCTCGCCCCGGTGGCTGCAGCGCGCGCGAACGCGAGCCGAGGGCCCGGTCGCAGGCGGGCGCTGGTACCGGCTCGCCAGCTGGGTGATGCGCCGCCCGGCGCTGATCGCCGTCGCCTGCGCGGCGGCCCTGCTCTGCATCGGCCTGCCGGCCCTGAACGTGCAGCTGGGAGCGACCGACGCCCGCGTGCTGCCGGGCGGATCGAGCGCGCGTACCGTCGAAACGGCCGTTACGAGGCAGTTCGCGGCGGATCCCTCGAACCCGGTCGCCGCGCTCGTGCATGCCCCCGATGGCGCCGGTGCCGCGCTCGCGCGCTACCGCGCGGAGCTGCAAGCGCTGCCGGACGTCGCGGTCGTGCAGGCCCCGACGCGCATCGCGCCGGGGCTTTGGCGGGTCGACCTGCTCGCGGCTGATCCGCCGCTGAGCGCGGCCTCCCAGCGCCTGATCGGGCAGCTGCACACCGTGCGAGCTCCCTACCAGACCGCGTTCGCGGGCGTCGCCGCGTCGCAGTACGACGAGCACGCAAGCCTCGCCTCGCACATACCGCTCGCGCTCGCGATCCTCGGCGGCACGACCCTGATCGTGCTGTTCCTGATGACCGGCTCGGTCGCTCTTGCCGTCAAGTCGCTGCTGATGAACCTGCTCACGCTGAGCGGCGCGTTCGGGATCCTCGTGCTCGTCTTCCAGGACGGTCGCCTCCAGAGCCTGCTCGGCTACACCGCGAGCGGCTCGCTCGAGCAGACCAACATGATCATCCTCTTCATCATCGCCTTCGGCCTGTCGACCGACTACGGCGTGTTCCTGCTCGCGCGCATCAAGGAGGCGCACGACGCGGGCGAGCCAGACGAGGTCGCGGTCGCGACCGGACTCGAGCGAAGCGGTCGCGTCGTCAGCTCGGCTGCGCTGCTGTTCTGCGCGGCGGTCGGCTCTCTGGCGGTCTCCAGCGTCGCCTCGTTGAAGGAGTTCGGGATCGGCGCCGCGCTCGCCGTGATCATCGACGCGTCGGTCGTGCGGGCGCTGCTCGTCCCGGCGCTGATGGCGCTGCTCGGGCGTGCGAACTGGTGGGCGCCCGGCCCGCTGCGCCCGCTCGTCGCACGCTGGACGCACCCCGGCGACGCCGCCGTCGACCCGGTAGCGGCCTCGCACCCGAGCTAGCACCGCAAGCGAGCGGCAGGGCGTCGTCAGGCGGGGGGCGTCGCGACGCGTTCGCGTGCAGCGCGTCTGCGAGCGCGCTCAGCCGCTGCCGCGGGGCGCGCGGTCGCGATAGGCGCGGACCTTCGTGCGGTTGCCGCAGACCGCCATCTCGCACCAGACGGCGGACCGGTTGCGCGAGCGGTCGTAGAAGGCCCACACGCAGTCGTGCGCCCGGCACGCCTTCACGCGCCGCCAGGTCCCGTCGCCGACCGCGGCGGCGACGGGCGCGAGCAGCCCCGCGAGTCCGCCCCGCGCCCCACCGACGCCGGGCAACAGCCGGGCGCTCCCCTCGCCGTCGAAATGCACCGCGAGATCACCGTCGCGTGCGGTGCGCTCGAGCGTCGGCCACGCGCCGGGATCGAGCTGCGCTCCGTTGTTTGCGTGCATTAGGGAGCGCAGCGCTTCCCTGAGCTCGACGGCGCGCTCGAGCTCCTCGGCGCTCACATCCGCTGAGGCGGGTGCAAGGAGGCCGTGCGCCGACAGCCAGGCGGACACTCCCTGCGCCGTGCTCAAAGCGTCCGTGCCCTCCTCCATGTCGAGCGTGTTGACGTAGTCGATCACCAGGTCGAGGCGGTTCGGGATCTGGGAGGCCTCGGTTTTCGACATCGCTTTGACACCAGCATAGCGCTATGGTAGGTTAGCGAAACCCCCTAAACGGCTACGGAGGTGTCTGATGGATGTGTCGCGGGAGATTGCTACGAGCACGGCGACGGCGTACCGACCTCGGAGAGGGCCCCGCACGGGCCCGGCGGCCTCGCAGGCCGGCCTGCTCCAGCCGAGCCGCCGGGCGCGGCTGCTTGCGCGGGTTCGCGCCCGCTCGCTCGACCGAGCTCTGATCGACGGCGCCGATCCGGCAGGATCCGGCCTGCTCGCCGCGCGAGTCGCGATCCTGAGCTCGCCGTGCACTCGCCGGGCGCTAGCGGAGGGCATCGAGAGGCTCGTCGCCGGCGCGCAGGGACCGCAACGGCGCTGGTGGGCGCTCGGCGCCCGCAAGGCCGTGCTCGCGAACAGCTCAGATCTACACGCGCTCGCCTCCCTGCTCTACAGCAGCAATCCCGTATATGCGCGGGGCCTGGCGATCCTCAACGAGCTTCTCTGCGACGGCTCGAGCCCGGCCCACCATGGTGGCGCCGCGGCCCTCGCGCGGGCGCTCAGCGATGTCCGCTCGGGACTGCGGGGCTGAGCGCGGCGGCCAGCAGCTCCTCCACCGAGCGGCGAACGGCGCCGAGCATCACCGGCATGTCCGGCACCGTGTCGCGGTCGGCGACCACGCCCACAAAAGCATCGCCGTCGTAGCTGACGATCGCCACCCCGAGCGCGTGCTCGGCGGCGAGCGGCACGAGCGGATGGATCTCCCGCAACGGCGAGCCGAACGCATACAGCGTCTGCTGCGGTCCGGGGACGTTTGTGATCGTGATGTTGAACAGCCGGTTGGCGTAGAGCGCCTGTGCGATCGTCGAGTGCAGGATCGGCGGGGCAAGGGCGGCGAACTCGATCACGGCCGTCGTGCCGGCGGCCTGCTGTCCACCCGCCTTCAGGGCGAGCGAGCGGGCGCTCGTCTCGCGGTAGCGCCGCTCGGCGTCGGGCTCGGAGACCGGCAGCTCAATGAACAGAGAGGAGACCCGGTTACCCAGCGCGAGGTGCTCGCTTGCGGCGCGAACATTCATCGGCACCATTGCCCGCAGCCCCTGCTCCGGCGGCAGCTCGCCGCGCGAGACGAGCAGCTCGCGCACCGCTCCGGCGACGACGGCGAGAATCACGTCGTTGATCGTGCCTCCGAGAGCGCCGCGGATCGCACGCAGGTCGTCGAGCGGGATCTGCACCACGTCGAAGCGCCGCTCGGTGCCGATCGGACGGTTGAGGCTCGTATGCGGCGCGGCTTTGAGCTCCTCGGTGAGGATCATCGCCACGGCGGCGCGCGCGTTGAAGAGAGCCTCGCGGGGGTGTAGCGCCCCGTGCGCACCCATCTGCGCGGCGTGCGCGACGGCATCGACGGGCAGCAGCCCGCCCCATGCGTGTGCGAGTCTGCCGAGCGCTCCGGGCTCCTCCCCGCCGAGCGCACCGTCGCTGTCTGCGGGCTCCACCGCCGGCTTCGCGGCGCGCCGTCGCGTGCGCCGCGGTGGCCCGCGGAGCGCGCTCGCGTCGGGCTCCGTGTCGAGGATCAGATGTCCGACGTCCACCGATCCGACGCCGTCGACCATGCAGTGATGCGTCTTCGTCGCCAGCGCCCAGCGCCCATCGCTCAAGCCCTCGACTATCGCCATGTCCCACAGGGCACGGTGACGGTCGAGACGCTGCGAGAAGAAGCCGGATGCCCATTCGGCGAGCTCCTCGTGACCGCCTGGGGCCGGAAGCGCGGCGCGGCGCACGTGCTCGCTAAGCGCGAAGCAGGGGTCAGGCTGCCACTCCGGCCAGGTCAGGCCGCCCGTGTGTGGCCTCGAGAGCCGTTCGCTGTAGCGAGGCAGTCTCCCCAGTCGCCGTCCGAGGTGGGCGCAGAGCTCCGCGCGCGAGGGAACATGGCCGTGCTCGGACGCGTCGAAGACCATGATCGCGCCGATGTGCATGTGGGCGCTCTCATCGGCCTCCTCGAGCTCCAGGAAGGTCGCGTCCAGTGCTGTCAGCCGGTGGCCCATCACTTCCCCTCTCCGACCCACGCCGGCCTCGGCGGTCCGGGTGGGACTTCTCGCATCGAGCCCCGACCGTATGCCTTTGCTGCGCGGCTGGCTTCCGCAATCCGCCGAGCGTTGACGTTCGGTTTTCTACGCGCCCGCGCGGGCGCCGGCGGCGCTCAGGCCGCCGCGGCGCAGGCGAGCGCGGCGCCGGCGGCCAGCGGCCACGCCAGCCGCGCCGCGAGGGTCATTCCGCGTCGGGCCAGGCCACGCTTGCCATCTCACCGTCGCCCTCGGCCGGCCTGGGTCCCCCGACGGCGATGATGTCGAGCCCGTCGGGTCCCGCCTCGAATGCGCGCACGACCTCGGGCGCCACGCGCACGACGTCCCACTGGCGCAGGTCGAGCGGCTCGCCGTCGAGCAGCACGCGGCCGGAGCCCGCGACGATGACGTAGGCCTCCTCCTGCTCGCGGTGGCTGTGGGCGAACGGGCTGCGCAGGTTCGGCTCGTAGCGGAACAGGCTCACGCCGAGGTCGCGCGAGTCCAGGTGCTTGCGGGAGAACCTCCCCTCGATCCCCGGCGCGCGCTCGCCGACGGAGTCCTCGACCTCCAGCAGGTTTACGGCAGCAAAGCTGGACATGCGTGCTCCTCTCTTCGCGGGGCGCTGGTCTCGCCGCGGACGTTACCTTGCCCGCGGGCTTCGGAGCCCGATCCAGGCGTCGGGCGGCTGGTATGGTCGAGCTGCCATGAACGCGGACCACAGCTGATCGGAGCGCCCGTGCCGGAAGACGAGGACTGGCGGCTGAAGGTAGAGCTCGACATCGATGAGCACCGCGGGCGGCTCGATCATCTCCTCGGCCGCGTGCGCGACCCGCAGGTCGTGCAGGATATAGGCAAGGCGGTTCCGCACGATGTCGCGATCACGCACGACGGCAGCGTTCTGTTCGCCTACGCCGCGAGCGAGGATGGCGTGAGGACGGCGCGCAGCGCGATCGAATCGGTGCTCGCGAGCGATGGCGTGAGCGCGAGCATCAGCGTCAGCCACTGGGATCCCGCCCGCGACAAGTGGCGCCAGGTCGATCCGCCGTTGGACGCCGAGGCGCAGCAGGCCGAGATCGACGCCGAACGTGACGCCGATGCCCTCGAAACGCGCACGATGGTCGCCAGCGCGGGCAAGCTCGTGCGCGCCGAAGTGGAGGCCTCTATGGGGGCGTGGGCGGAGCGGCTCGGGCTGCAGTGCGAGATCGTCGAGCGCCCGCACCTGATGACTACGCAGGTCGCGTTCACGGTGACCGGCCCTCGACGCAAGATCGACGAGTTCGCCGCCGGGCTCAACGCCGAGGAGGTGGCCACGATACGCGCCGAGAACGTGGTCATGCTCAGCCCGCTGTAGGAGCGCGCCGGCGTGAGCGGGCGGTGGGCCCGCGAGAGCCCCGCCGCCCGAGCGAGGTCATCGACGCCGAGCGGATCGAACTAGCGCGCGTCGGCGAGGTCCTTCGCGCGCAGCAGATGGCGCGCCGGCGGCGGGAAGGCCATCGCGCCATTATCGCGGCCCCGGAAATGACATCGGCCCACCGGGGAGCGGCGGGCCGATGTCTGGGGAGGAGGGTGATGCGGGGTACTGACGGGCAGTATGCATGGGCTCCACACATAAGCCAAATACGAAAATGGGATAACACCCATCGCTATGTATGATCAATCCAGAGGATGGACCTCCACCAGCTGCGATCCTTCTCAGCCGTCGCGCGCCACCGCCACTTCACGCGAGCCGCCTCAGAGCTGCACATCGGCCAGCCCGCCGTCTCGCAGCACGTGAGCCGGCTGGAGGCCGAGCTAGGCGTGCGGCTGCTCAGCCGTACGACGCGCTCGGTCGAGCTCACGGAGGCCGGCAGACTGCTGCTTCAGCGCGCCGATCGTGCGCTCGGCGAGCTCGACGCCGGCCTGGCTGAGCTCGCCGAGCTGCGGGGCCTCGTGCGCGGGCGCCTGACGATCGGCGCGATGCAGTGGCTCGAGCCCTATGACCTCGCGGTCGCCCTCGCGACCTTCCACGAGCGTCACCCGGCGATCGACATCCGCGTCGTGGAGGAGGTCGCGCCGACGATGCTCGCCGCCGTGCTCGCCGATCAGCTCGATGTGGCCTTCGTTCCGATCGAGGAGGGCCTCCCGGACGGGCTCGACGCGCACCTGCTGTTCGAGGACGAGCTCGTGCTCGTGGTCGCAGCGAGCCACCACCTCGCCGGCCGCGGGCACGTGCGCGTCGGGGCGCTGCGCGAGGAGCCGTTCGTGTTCCTGCGCGAGGGCACGGGGCTGCGCCGCGCGGTCGAGATGGCAGCCCGTAGCGCGGGCTTCGAGCCCAACGCCCGCTTCGAGACGAACGAGCTCTCGCGCGTGCTCGCGCTCGTCGCACGCGGGCTCGGCGTATCCGCCGTCTCCAGCGCGGTCGCCGAGGCCGCCGGCGACGACGTCGTCGCCGTAGGACTGAAGCCCGCTCTGCGGCGGGAGGTCGGCCTCGTCTGGCGCGCGGGCCGCCATCGCACGCCGGCGGCCAACGCGTTCTCCAAGCACGTGATCGAGGCTGCCGGCGCGATCCCCTAGAGGCGCTCCTCAGGCGGCGAGCAGCGCCTCGACGACGCGGTCGGGCGCCTCCAGCGGGGGCCAGTGCCCCACGTCGGCGAGCTCGAGCATCGGCGCGCGCGGTAGACGCGCGCGGATCCGCTCGGCCATGTGCGCCCCGGAGACGGGATCGAGCATGCCCCAGATGAACGCCAGCGGGACATCGCTCGCCTCCAGCGCTTGCACCCAGCGATCGCCGTGCTGTTCGCGGTCGACCATGTAGCGAATCAGCAGGTGCGAGATCAGGTGGCCCTCGTCGCGGCTGATCGCGAGCCACATGTCCGCGACGTCGCCGCGCGGGTCGTAGCCCTCCGCGAACGTGGGCGCCAGCCCGGCAGCGAGCAGCTGCTCGCTGAGCATCGCGCCGAGCTTCGGTCCCTGCTCGGGATCCAGCAGCGCCGTCTGCGTCGGCTGGGGACGGTGCAGGTCGGGATATAACCCTCCGTTGAGCAGCGTTACGCGCTCGAGCTCGACCTCGAGCCCGCCCTCGGCTCGCCGCGCGAGCAGCTCCTGGGTGACCGAGACGGCGTAGTCGTGGGCCACGATCGCCGTCGAGCCGACGCCCTCGCGAGCCCACAGCGCCGCCACGAGGTCCGCCTGCTCGTGCAGCGAGTAGACGTGAGGGGAGGGCTTCTCGCTGGCGCCGAAGCCGAGGAAGTCGGGTATCAGCAGCGTGTAGCGCTCGGCCAGCTCCGGTGCGGCCTTCGCCCAGTCGTGCGAGGAGCTGGGAAAGCCGTGCAGCAGCGTCAGCACCGCTCCCCGGCCCATCCGCCGCACGAACACCTCGCGCCGCGCCTCGCCGAGTGGCAGCTCGACGAGCTCGCCCTCGGTCCACCAGCGCTCGATCCCTCCCACGCCGTGATTATCCCCGCTCGCCGCCTCGGCCGTACGCGACGCATCCCCTGCGCGGCCTATCGTGCACTGCCCGATGTCATGCTCCCGCTTCACGGCCACGCTGGAGCGCGGCGAGGCCGTGCTCAGCTTTCCCTACGACGAGCGCCTGCGCCGCCTGCTGCGCGCGATCCCGGGGCGGCACTGGGACGCGCAGCGCCGAGCGTGGTGCCTGCCCCTCGCGCCCGAAACGGCCGAGGCTCTAACGCTGCTGCTGGCCGGCCTCCCCGAGAAGCCGGACGTCAGCGATGAGCTAGCCCGCGAGCTTCGCCGACAGCGCGTGCGCCGCGCGGCGCGAGAGTGCCTGCTCGAGCTCGCCCGCCCCGATCAGGACTGGTGGCTGAGCTTCGCCGCGGAGGCCGACGACGGCTGTGTGGCGGCGCTGCTGGAACACCCCGACGCGCGCCTGATGCCCGCGATCGGGCGGGGACTGCTGCCGCTCGACGAGCGTGCCCGGGAGATCGTGGGGGAGCTCGAGCGGCGCGGGAGCAGGCTCGTCCTCAGCCCACCCGTGCGCCGCGCGCTGCAGGCTCTGCAGCCGCGCGCCGAGGATCGCGCGGTCACCCACGCGCACGGCCGGGACGCGCCCGGCACCGCGCCTGACCGTGGCGAGCAGCCGCAGCCGTTCGACGTGTCGTTCAGGCGGGACCGCGAAGGAGCCCACTGGATCCTCCTGCAGGGGCCCCTCGCCCCACGCGCGCGCGGGCTCTGCGCGGCGAGCGGGCTGCGCTGGCGCCCCGCGCCGGGCGGCTCGCTCGGTGTTAGGGCCCTCGAGCACGACGCCGATGCGCTCGCGCAACTGCTCGAGGGGCTCGGAGAGCCGACGATCGAACCGCGCGTGCGCTCATGGCTCGGCCGCGCCCGTGCGTGGAGGGGCACGATCGAGGTCGCTGGCTCGCGCGCGGAGCCTCTGTTCGTACTGCTCGGGGAGTCCACGCGCCTGCCGCACGCGCTGCGCGAACGGGCCCGGTCGGTGCCGGGCGGCGCGACGCTGCCGCTGAGCGCGGCCTCGCTGAGGCTGATCGAATCGCTCGACGGGTGGTTCAGCGAGGCGAGCCGGCGCTGTGTCCTCGCGCTTCGCGAGGGCCGGCCTGCTCCGCCGGCCGTGCTCGAGAGCTCGCAGGCGCACGAGCCGGCAGCCTTCCTGCTCGCGCCCGGACACGACGCTGCCTGCGTGGCGCGCTTCGCGGCGCTTCCGGGTGCGATTGCGCCGCAGCGGCGCCGCGCAGGTCGCGGCGGCGAGAGCCTGTGGGCGATTCGCGCGGACCCGTTCTGCGTGGAGGAGCTCGACCGTTTCCTCGCCGAGCACGGCGTCTGGGTGGCTCCCGCCGCGCTGGAGCTCCTGCAGGAGATCCGCGAGCAGCACGCGCGAGCGGCCGGCCTCGTCGATCTCTCGGGCGCTCACGACGCCGATCTGGAGGTGCCGTCGCTCGGCGGCGAGCTGAAGCCGTTCCAGCGCGCCGGCGTGGCCTACCTGCTGCAGCGCCGGCGCGCGTTCCTCGCGGACGAGCAGGGCCTCGGCAAGACGATCGAGGCGCTCGCGGCGCTCGAGGCGGACGACGCCTTCCCGGCCGTGATCGTGTGCCCGGCGAGCCTCAAGCTCAACTGGATGCGCGAGCTCGCGCGCTGGCTTCCCGGACGAGCTGCGCGGGCGCTCAACGGAAACAGGGACGCCGGCGGCAAGGCGGCGGCGCGCGCGGACGTGACGGTGGTCAATTACGACATCGTCGCTGCTCGCGGCGCGGAGCTGCGAGCGCTGCAGCCGCGGGCGCTCGTCCTGGACGAGTCGCACTACTGCAAGAACGCCAACGCGAAGCGCACGCAGGCGGTTGCGCAGCTGGCGGCCGCGGTCCCGCGCGAGGGCCTGCTGCTCGCGCTGACGGGCACGCCGGTCGTGAACCGGCCGAGCGAGTTGATCGCGCAGCTGCGGATTCTCGGACGGCTCGAGGAGTTCGGATCGGGTGCGCAGTTCGGCGAGCGCTTCCGCGGTCCCGATGCCCATCTACGCCTGCACTGGCATCTCCGCGCGCGGTGCCTGGTGCGTCGCATGAAGGTCGACGTCCTGCCCCAGCTGCCCGCGAAGACGCGCTCGATCGTCCCGATCGAGCTCGACAACGAGCCCGAGTACCGGTTTGCGGAGCGCGACGTGGTGGCGTGGCTCGCGAGCCAGCCGCTCGACCTGCGCGAGCTCGACGCGAAGGTCGCGGCGGCGCTGCGGGCGGAACGTCTCGTGCGGCTCAACGCTCTCAAGCTGCTCGCCGCGCGCGGCAAGCTGCGGGCGGCTCTGACGTGGATCCACGACTTCTGCGCGTCGGGCGAGCGGCTCGTCGTGTTCGCGCGCCACCGCGAGATCCAGCAGCGGGTGCTCGAGCACTTCCCCGCTGCGCTTCACATCCTCGGCCAGGATCGCCCGCTCGAGCGCGAGCGGGCGTTGGACGCGTTCCAGCTCCCCGACGGGCCCGAAAACCAGCTGATCGTGTGCTCGCTCGAGGTGGCTGGCCAGGGTCTGACGCTCACGCGCTCGTCGAACGTCGCATTCCTGGAGCTGGACTGGACGCCGGCCAAGCACGACCAGGCCGAGGACCGCTGTCATAGGATCGGACAGCACGACGCCGTCAACGCCTACTACCTGCTCGCCGCGCAGACCGTCGACGAGTCGATCGCGACGTTGCTGGAGCGAAAGCGCGCGGTCATCGCCGCCGTGACGGACGGACGCGAGGAGGACGAGGGCGGCGTCCTCGACGCGCTCGTGCGAGAGCTGCGAGGCGCGCCCTACCGCCACCTGCGGGCAGTCGCCTGAGCACCGTCCGCGGCTAGGGGTTCAGTTCCAGCGCGTCCATGATCTTGCCCCACGTTTCGACCTCGCGCGCTTCGAAGTCGGTGAGTTCGGTTTCCCGGGCGGCGGAGCGGCCCGCAAGCGAGCGCTCGCTCGACTGCTCGAAGCGGGACAGCGAGGAGGGCAGTTCGCCAAGCGCAACCCAGTCGGGCACGAACCGGTCGTCGAACGCAACCGTGCTCGGTGGGAGCGTCTTGAAGCCGCTGGCGGCCCAGCTTCTGACGTCTGCGCACAGCTTCGGCTCGGACAGGCTCGCCATCGTCTTCAGCTTCGAGACGTAGCCCGCGACCGCGCTGGTGAGCCCGCTGCTGCTCCACCGCAGATGCGCTGCCGAGCGGAGATATTCGCGGATCGACCCCAGGTCGGGATGGATCGCGGCCGTGACCATAGTGCCGATCACCTCGTTGCTCAGCTGCGTGGATTCGGGGTCCTGGGGCGAGCCCATCGCGGCGTGCGGGCATTCGCGCCGCACCTGGGCGAGCACGCCCTGAAGGATCGATTCGCCGCTGGGGATGCGGCTGCCGGCGGTGTTCACGAGACGGAAGTTCGCCTGCAGGTAGGTCTGCGTCGAGCTCGCATCGGAGCTTGCGGCAAGCGCCCCGGGAGCCCGCCACCCGGCGGCCAGGAGCATCGTCAACAGCAGCACCGCCGCTCGCGCGGACATAGCGAGAGCCTACGCGATGGCGAGGCCGCGCCCGCCGGTAAGAGCCTCATAAGAACCGCCCCGCCGAGCCGTGGGCGGCGCCGAAGCGGGCTCGCGCCCGATATCGTCTGCCCGCAACGGTCTCGCTGCCTGATAGGCCTTCTCGCGGTCGAGCGGCGGGGCGCCTGCAGCCCGCGCGACGCCTCCGACACTCGAACGGCCTCAGGCCGCCTGCGCAGACGGCCAGCCGGACCGCATGCAGACAATGAGAAGGAACGGATACATCGTCCTGCTGATCGCGGCGATCGCATGGATCGCTGTGGCGATCGTCCTCGCCACCGGCAACCCCTCGGGCGCGCGCACCGTCGTGCCCCCCAGCGGAGCCTCCCCGGCGTGCCTGCCGAGCACGCTCGAGCACGCCGCGACTCTCGCGGGCACGAGCCTGGACGTCTCGCCGGCGCCCGAGACGGGCAGCGCCAACCCCAGCACGCAGATCAGCTTCCGCGGCATCCCCGTCACCGACATCCAGGACGTTGCCGTGGAAGGCTCGCACAGCGGCTACCACTACGGCCATCTCTACGGCTACTTCCAGGGGGACGGCGGAAGCTTCGTCCCCGACAAGCCGTTCACCGCCGGTGAGCGCGTGGAGGTTCGCGCGCTGGTTGGCGCCGCCGACGCGCAGCGGCGGATTGCCTTCGGCTTCGCGGTCGCCACGCCCTTCTCGACGGCCGCGATCCCGGGTTTCCCGAACCCCTCCGCGCCGCCGTCGGCGGTGCAGAGCTTCGCCTCGGATCCCGAGCTGCATCCGCCCCTCCTCGCCGTGACCTCTGCCGATCAGGATCCGGCGGCGGGAGACATCCTGATGACGTCCGGTCCCGGGCCGGGGCAGGCCGGCCCGCTGATCTACACGCCGCAGGGCCGCGTGCTCTGGTTCGACGCTCTGCCTACGGGCGAGAATGCGCTCGACCTGAGCGTGCAGAGCTATGAAGGCCAACGCGACCTCACCTTCTGGCAGGGGCACATCGTCGCTCTCGGCTTCGGGCAGGGGGAAGACGTGGTGATGAACGCCAACTACCAAGAGATCGCCACCGTGCGGGCGGGTAACGGCTACCAGGCCGATCTCCACGACTTCCAGATCGCGCCGAACGACGTCGCCTACGTCACCGCCTATAACCCGATCCGCTGCGACCTCAGCTCGGTGGGCGGGGCCCGCAACGGCGTGCTGATCGACACCGTCGTCCAGCAGGTCGACATGAAGACCGGTCTCGTGCGATGGGAGTGGCACAGCGTCGACCACGTAGCGGTGGGCGAGTCGCACGTGGTGGTCCCCACGACGCCGACCCCGTGGGACGCCTTTCACCTGAACTCGATCGACCCCGAGCCCGACGGCAACGTGCTGATATCCGCGCGCAGCACCTGGGCGGCGTACCAGCTCGACGGGCACTCGGGCGAAATCATCTGGCGTCTCGGCGGCACGCACAGCAGCTTCGCGATGGGGCCCGGCACCGAAACCGCGTGGCAGCACGACGCACGCATCCATGCCGACGGGACCGTGACAATCTTCGACGATGGCTCGAACCCGCGCGTCCACTACCAATCCCGCGGAATCCGCCTCGCGCTCGGCACCACCGACCACCGCGCCACCCTGCTCGCAGCCTACCCCCATCCGGGCGGCCCCCTGCTCGCGGACAGCCAGGGCAACATGCAGTCGCTTCCGGACGGCAACGCCGTGATCGGCTGGGGCGCGATACCGAGCATCAGCGAGCTGGCGCCCGACG
The DNA here is from genome assembly GCA_035314465.1 of Solirubrobacteraceae bacterium. Taxonomy (GTDB): domain Bacteria; phylum Actinomycetota; class Thermoleophilia; order Solirubrobacterales; family Solirubrobacteraceae; genus Palsa-744. The sequence goes on from DATFZM010000013.1 coordinate 25,713, forward strand.
GCCGCCTGCTGCTCGACGCGCACATGCCGGCGGGCTACTCCTCCTACCGCGCGTTTCGCTTCCCTTGGGGCGGTCACCCGCTTTGGCCGCCGAACGTGAGCGCGCACCTGAACGCCACGGCCGATTCGACGACCGTCTACGCGAGCTGGAACGGGGACGGCGAAGTCTCGAGCTGGCGCGTGCTCGCCGGCTCGGGTCCGGCCTCGCTCACGGCGCAGGCGACGATGCCCGACAGCGCGTTCGAGAGCTGGGTCACCTACCCCACAGCCTACCCTTACGTCGCCGTGCAGGCGCTTGGTTCCGCCGGCCAGCTGCTCGGCACCTCGGCGACGGTGCAGGTGGCGAAATGAGCGCCCGGGCCGCCTCGCCCGCCGCCGCCCCGCTCACCGCGGTGGGCGCCGCGCCAGAGCGCGAGCACACGCGCCACGCGCTGTTGCTGACGGTCTGCTGCCTGGCGCAGTTCATGGTCATCCTCGACGTCTCGATCGTCAACGTCGCGCTGCCCTCGATCCACCGCAGCCTCGGCTTCTCGGCCAGCGACCTGCAGTGGGTGGTGAACGCCTACGCGATCACCTTCGCCGGCTTTCTGATGCTCAGCGGTCGTGCGGCGGATCTCTTGGGAGGCAGGCGCACGTTCATCGCCGGCGTGCTCGTGTTCGCGCTGGCCTCGCTCGCGGGCGGAACCGCCGCCGACCGCGGCGTGCTGATCGGCGCGCGCGCCCTGCAGGGCCTCGGCGGCGCGATCATGGCGGCAGCGTCGCTCGCGATCATCACGTCCTCGTTCCGCGCAGGGCCCGAACGCCACCGCGCGATCGGGCTGTGGGGTGCGATGAACGGCGCCGGGGGCGCAACAGGGACGCTGCTCGGGGGAATCATCACGCAGGAGCTGAGCTGGCGATGGGTGCTCCTGATCAACCTTCCGATCGGCATCGCCGGCGCGCTTGTAGCGCGCGTCGTGATCGCCGATCGCCGCCGCACGGGGGAGGCGGGCAACTTCGACCTCGCCGGCGCTATCGCCGTGACGCTCGGGCTGCTCACGCTCGTCTACGGGATCGTCAACGCGGGCACGCACGGGTGGGGCGCGTCGGTCACGCTCGTACCGATCGCTGTCGGCATCGCGCTACTGGTGGGCTTCGTCGTGATCGAGGGCCGTTTCGCCACGGCGCCGCTCGTGCCGCTGCGCGTGTTCTCCAACCGTCTCCTGCGCGTGTCCAACATCGTCGTGATCCTGCTGAGCGCCGCGTTGTTCCCGATGTGGTACTTCTGCTCGCTCTACCTCCAGGAAGTGCTCCACTTCGGGCCGCTGGACGCAGGCCTTGCGTTCCTGCCGATGGCCCTCACGATCATGGCCTGCGCCACCCAGGCGGGGGGCCTTGTCGCGCGCTTCGGGGCGGGGCCGGTGCTGGGCGCCGGGCTCACGCTGATGACCGCCGGGCTCGCGCTGTTTTCGCGCATCTCGGTCAACGGCGACTACGCCTCCGACTTCCTCGTGCCCGGCCTGCTCGCCTCGATCGGGATCGGCCTGTCGATCGTCCCGTCGACGATCGCCGCCACGGCCACCGCTGCACCAGGGGAGGCCGGCCTGGCATCCGGATTGGTGAACACCTCGAGGCAGATGGGGGGCGCGCTCGGCCTCGCGATCCTGGCCTCACTGTCGGTGCTCTTCACCCGCCACCTGATCACCGTCGACTACCGCGCTCCGATTCTCGCCGTCACCGACGGCTTTCGGCTCGCCTTCCTGATCGGCGCTGCGTTCACCGCGGTCGCCGCGCTCGTGGCGGTGCGCTACATACCGCGAAACGTGCGCCCACTCGCGCCCGTGGCAAGCGCCGCGCCGGCCGCCGCACCAGCGTCCGCGGCTCGACCAGAGGCGCCCGCGGCCGCGGCTCCACCGGCCGCGCTCGCGGCCGCGGCTCCACCGGTCGCACCCGCGGCGGCGGCTCCGTCGGGCGCGTCCACGGTGGGGGCGGCTCCCACCGCGTCTCCCGCGCAAGCGGCTCCGAGCGGGGCACCCGCGCAGGCGGCTCCATCCGCCGCCGAGGGGCGGCCGGCGGGCGCAGTCGGGCACCCACCGCATGCGAGCGTCGCGTTCGTGCGTGCCGACGGCGCGCGCTGGCCGCTCGCGCGCGGCGCGATGACGCTGCGTCCGGGATCGAGCCCGCCGGGATCACACCGCGGCGCATGAGGGCCCCAAGCCGCCGCATCGCGCTTGCAGGCGCGCTCGCCTGCGCGCTGCCGTTGGGGGCGTGCGGCGCCTCCAGGACGCCTGCGGTGACGCTCGTCGAGCCCACGGCGGCGGTGCGGGAGGCGCGCTCGAACCCGGTGACCGTCTCGCCCCTTCCCGGCACGCTCGACGCGACCGCGCAGACCCAGATCAGCTTCCTCGGCGGCGCGCGCACGCGCGTGACGGACGTGCGTGTCGTCGGCTCGATCAGCGGTGCGCATCCCGGCGCGCTGCGCGCCTACTCGACAGGCACCGGCGAGAGCTTCCTGCCCTCGCGCGGGTTCGTGCCGGGCGAGCACGTGACGGTGTCCGCGCGCGTGGTCGGCGGCGCCGGCAGGGGCGCCCGCGTGAGGAGCTCTTTCTCGATCGCGCCCGCGGTGGGTGTGGCGCAGACGCCGTTTCCGCTCGACGCCGGCGACCCGGCCGCCGTGCAGCACTACGTCTCGGCGCCCGGTCTGACGCCGTCGCGGGTGCGGATCACGACCCCAGCGCGCGCGGGCGCGAGTCCGGGCTATCTGTTCCTCGCGCCCTACCAGGGTCGCGGCGCCGCGGGCCCGATGATCACCGACCAGAGCGGCAACCTCGTGTGGTTCGATCCGCTCCCCAAGGAAGTGGAGGCGACGAACTTCGGCGTGCAGGACTACGACGGCGCGCCGGCGCTGACGTGGTGGCAGGGGCGCATCATCCAGGTGGGCTTCGGCGAGGGCGAAGACGTCATCTACGACGATCACTATCGAGAGATCGCGTCGGTCCGCGCCGGTAACGGGCTCCCAACCGACCTGCACTCCTTCCGCCTGACACCCCAGGGCACAGCCTGGGTCGACGCCTACGAGCCGGTCCGTATGGACCTCTCCTCGCTCGGCGGCGCCTCGCACGGCGTGATCAACGACTCGGTCGTGCAGGAGATCGACGTTCGTACGGGCCTCGTGATGTGGGAGTGGCACGCGCTCGGCCACATCTCGACGGCAGAATCGAAAAACCCCGTGCCGGCGTCGGCCTACCCCTGGGATTACGTGCATATCAACGCGATCGATCCCGGCGCCCACGGGGACGTGCTGCTGTCGCTGCGCAACACGTGGTCGCTCGACGACGTCGACATCCACAGCGGCGGCTTCCGCTGGCGGATCGGGGGCGTGCGCAGCACGTTCAAGCTCGGCCCGGGCGCGACGTTCTACTGGCAGCACGACGCGGCCCTCCAGCCGGGCGGCCTGATCTCGGTCTTCGACAACGGCTCGGACCCGCCCGAGGAGAAGCAGTCTCGCGGCCTGCTGCTCGAGCCCGACGCGCGCACCCACACGGTGCGCCTGGTGCGAGTGTTCGCGAACCCATCGACCGCGCTGCTCGCCCCCAGCCAGGGCAGCATGCGGCCGCTCTCCGGGGGCAACTGGCTGCTCGGCTACGGCGGGCTGCCGAACTTCACCGAGTTCGACCCCTCCGGCCACGTGCTGCTGGACGGCACACTCGGCCAGGGCGTGCAGAGCTTCACCGCGACCCTCTCGCCCTGGAGCGGCTCGCCGCCCGGCGCGCCAGCGCTCGCGCCGCTACCGGGGCGCGGCGGCGGCGGGGTGAGCGTGGCCGTGAGCTGGAACGGCGCGACGGCAGTCGCTTCCTGGCGGCTGCTCGCCGGCGCCTCGCCGAGCACGCTCACAGCCGTCGCGAGCGCCCCCAAGGCGGGCTTCGAGACCGTGCTCTCGAGCCCGGCGGCGGGACCCGACGTCGCGGTGCAGGCGCTGGACGCGGCAGGTGCGGTGGTCGGCGTCTCGGCGACGATCGCCGACTAGTTCGTGCGCCCGTCGCCGGTGTCGCCCGGCGGCAGGCGTCCGACGATGTGTTCGCTTCGCACTTTGCGCGCCGCGGCGGCGCCCCTGGCCGTCCGGCGGGCGGTGGAGAAGTAGTCCGCGAAGCCGCCTCCGCTGGCGCCGCGCAGCGCGTGCGGCACGGGCTCGCGCAGCTCATCGACGACGGCGCGTTCGAGCTGATGGCGCATCGAGGCCTCGAGTTCGCTGCGACCCGTGCTGTTCTCGAGCTCGAGCCGCCCGCGGTGTGTGCTGTAGTCGTAGAGCTCCGCTTCGGCTCCACGGGCGATCGGCTCGATGCTGTGGGGATGCCAGTGCGTGTAGGTGGCGTACTTCGCGCTCGCGGTGCGAATCGCCGCGACGTGCAGCGGTGCGTCGGCCGCATACGGTTCGATCGCGAACTCGGTCACGACCTCGTCGGTCGCGTGGAGCACGTACGGGCGCCCGGGCGACGTTGGGTCGGCGAGGATTGCGGCCAGGTCGGCGCGGCGGGCGAGGTGTGCGTAGGAGGCTTCTTCCCGCCACGCGTTCGAGCCGGTCGCGATCGTCAGCAGCAGCGCAGCGACGTCGACGCTGCTGGTGAGCTGCGCGCGGGGCTGGCCGGTCGCGGCGGTGAGCCTGCCGCGCGGGTCCTTTACGATCAGGGGCACGCGGATCGCCTCCTCGTAGGCGGCCCCGCCCTTGCCGCGCAGGCCGTGCGAGCCGCTGTACTCCCCGTGGTCGGAGGTGAACACGACGACGGTGTTGGCGGCCACGTCGGGCCGGCTCTGGAGCGCTTCCAGAACGGTGCCGACCTGGGCGTCGACGCGCATCTGCAGCTTCACGTAGAGGTTCGCGAACTGCAGCCACTTGGCGCGCGCCGCGGCGCCGTGGAAGGGCACCGGCCCGAACGAGGTTGCGGCGGTAGCCTGCAGCGAGCGCTGCAGCTGGGGCTTGCGGTGCGCGAGCAGCTCTCCCGGTGTCTCGAAGTTCGGGGGCAGGCGTGCCAGCGCGGGCGGGGCCGACGCCTCGGCGGCGACGCGGTTGCTCCACACGTACCACCAGGCGATGTCGTGCGGGTTCACGAACGAGACCGTCGTGCACCAGGGCCCCGCTGCTCCCTCCTCGGCGTACCACTGTGCGAACTGCTGTGCGACCAGCGGGTCGACGCGCCAGCCCTGCCCGGGCGCTCCGTCGGGTGACGGGTAGGTCCCGCCGGCGAAGCCGTAGCCTTCGAGCGTCGGCGGTCCGGTCAGCAGGGTCCACTTGTTGTCGTGGTGGGTGAGGTGCCACTTGCCATACCAACGCGTGTCGTAGCCGTGCTCGCGCAGGAGCGTTCCCCACGTCGGGAAGCCGGGGTCCAGCGTGCTGCCGCCGGTGATCATGCAGCCGGTCTGGTGCGTGTAGAGGCCCGTCAACAGGGCCGCGCGCGCCGGCGTGCAGTCGTTGGAGACGGTGTAGTGGCGCGCGAAGCTGACACCTTCGCCGCGCAGCTGGGCGATGTTCGGCGGCAGTCCTGCCGTAAAGCTCGGCGGCGCGAGCCACTGCGGGAAGCGCAGCTGGTCCACGACGATCACGAGGATGTTCGGCTGCACCTGGACGCGCCGGCGGCGCGCCGCCGTCGGATCGGCGCCCGCCGCCGGCGGCTTGGAGGCGCCGGCATCGCCGTCGGCGGCTCGGATCGCTGCGCCCGCCCCGGCGAGCACGCCGGCCGCGAGCAGCCCTCCCTTGAGGAAGGTACGACGGCTTACCTGCCTATTCTGGTCGGGGTCGATGCGCTTACGATCGCGGTTCTGCATACGGGCCATCATCCTATGGCTGGTCATCCCGGCCAGCCTTAGTGTGGCCGTCACGGGCGAGGCGGACGCGTCTCGGCGCAGTCCTCCCAGCAGTCCGGGGTGCGCGCCGGCGATCCTGAACGCCTCGGCGCTCCTGAACGGGTCGGTCGCCGTCTCGCCGCTGCCGGGAAGCCGCGACGCCTCGCCGCTGACGCAGATCAGCTTCGTCGGCGCGCCCGCATCGGAGCTCGCGGTGAGGAGCGTCACCGGCACGATCAGCGGCCGGCACGCGGGGCGCCTGGAGGCGTACTCACAGGGCGACGGCGCCAGCTTCCTGCCCGTGCGGCCGTTCGCCGAAGGCGAGCGCGTAACCGTGCACGCGGAGCTACTCGCCGGCGGCGTGCGGCGGCCGCTCGTGGACACCTTCGCGGTAGCCCACCAGGACCAGATAAGCGCGACACCCGAGACGATTCATCCCGGCCGCGCCAACGAAGAGCAGAGCTTCATCTCGCGCCCCGATCTGCACCCGCCCCTCGTCGCCGTGACCACTTCCACGGCGCAGGCGGGAACGGGCGACATCTTCGTCGCCCCCTACACCGGCCCGGGGCAGGCCGGCCCGATGATCCTCGACCCGAGCGGGAACGTGGTGTGGTTCAAAGCGCTGCCCAGCCACGTCTCGGCGACGAACTTCCGCGTCCAGGGATACGGGGGCGCTCCCGTGCTCACGTGGTGGCAGGGCGACGTCTCCGTGCACGGCTTCGGGCTCGGCACCGACGTGATCGTCGACGGTGGCTATAGGAAAGTGGCGGCGGTGAAGGCGGGCAATGGGCTGCAGGCCGACCTGCACGACTTCCAGCTGACGCCGCGCGGGACCGCGCTGATCACCGCCTATGCCCCGATCCTGTGCAACCTCTCAGCCGTCCACGGGGCCTCCGCCGGCGCGGTGACCGACGGGGTCGTGCAGGAAGTCGACGTTCGCACGGGCCTCGTGCGCTCGCAGTGGACGAGCCTCGATCACGTCGGTCTGCAGGAATCCTACGAACGCCCCAACAGCTCCCTTGCGTCTCCCTTCGACTACTTTCACGTCAACTCGATCAACGTCGACCCCGACGGAACGCTGCTGATCTCCGCGCGCAACACCTGGACGGTGTACGACGTGCAGTCTCCCAGCGGGCGCGTGCTGTGGCGCCTCGGCGGGCGCGCGAGCAGCTTCAACGAGCCCGGGCCGGCCCGCACCGCCTGGCAGCACGACCCGCGCGTGCTGCCCGACGGCTCGATCAGCATCTTCGACAACGGCTCCTCGCCGACCGTCCACCAGCAGTCGCGCGGGCTCGTGCTGAGCGTCAACCCGCAGGGGCGATCGGTGAGCCTCGTCAGCGAGTTCACCCATCCCGCGCCGCTCGTCGCCGAAAGCCAGGGCAACCTCCAGGCGCTGGCGGACGGAAGCTGGTTCGTCGGCTGGGGCCAGGTGCCCGACTTCTCCGAATTCAGCCCGCAGGGCGCGCTGCTGTTCGACGCTCACCTGCCGGGCTTCGACCAGTCCTACCGGGCCTTCCGGCTGCCGTGGAGCGGTACTCCCGAGCACGGGCCGTCGTTCGCCTACAGATCGGGCGGTCCCGGAGCCGGGACGGTCTACGCGAGCTGGAACGGCGCCACCGCCTTGGTCTCCTGGCGCGTACTCGCGGGCGCCTCGCCGGTCAGCCTCACGACGGTCGCCCAGGCAGCCAAGGCGGGCTTCGAGACGGCGATCGCGCTGCCGAGCGGCTCGCTCGGCCCGGACCTCGCCGTGCAGGCGCTCGACTCCGCCGACAACGTGCTGGCCACGTCGGCGCCGGCGTCGGAGAGCGGGCTCGCCCCAGCATCCTGAGCGCGGCCCGCCCTCACGCTCCAATCCGGCCGGGGGCTCAGGTGAGGCCGCCCCCGCCTTCTTCTCCGCCTTCTCCGACGGTGCTCGGGACGGGTTCTTCTTCGCAGTCGTACCCGTTGTGAACGCCCGCGTTGTGGTTCTTGCAGTCGCCGAACGTCCCCGGCCTCGGCTTGTCAGCGCCGCCCGCCTGCGCGGCGCTAACCGCCACCCACGGAGACATCAACGTCGAGATGACGGCGAGCGCCGCGATCGCGCTCACCCGCAGCCAGCGCGCGGTCGATCCGGTATGGCCTGATCTAGTGCTCAAGAGTCCCCCTCGTTGCTTGTGAACAGAGCGGGTATACGAGGCCCGGCGCAGCCTGTCCAGGAATCTGGACCTATCTACGAGCCGCTCGACCGGCGCGGGACGCGGCCTGCCTCGCCGCTGCTGGAGGACGAGGCCAGCGGCGCACAGTCCGGCCGCCACGATAGAGGCGCCTCGAACCCGCCCGCTCGCCGGCTCCCATAGCCGCCGCTTATGGCGAGCATGGTATTCGTATTGGAACTGCGTCCGCCTGCTGCCATAGGGTAGCGCTGTCGCCAGCCAGCGGTCGGCTTGACGCTGTGCTTTGAGGATGATGGCTCGCGGGGGCGCCTGCCGTGTCGTGCGTCGACTGGCGAATCACTCGCCAGTGACGGGGGTCGGCGCTCTTTGGGGGGACCACAGACAGCCCTTTGGGCAAGGAGACAGGATGTTTGAACGAATACCGCGCATCAAGCTCATCGCTGCCGTGGCGGCGCTCGCCCTTTTGTTCACGGTCGCGGGGGTAGCCAGCGCTTCGGCGGCGACGACGCTGTGGGTGGCGAGGTCGGCTCAGACGGTCGAAAAAGGCAGGAGCTGCACGGAACCGAGCTTCAACACGGTCAAGCAAGCCGTCGCCGCCGCCGCTAGCGGCGCCAAAATCGAGGTCTGTCCGGGCAAGTACACCGAACAGCTGGAAATCACCAAGTCGCTCACTCTCAACGGGGCCGAGGGCGCGGGCTCCACGACGATCGCCATTCCTGCAGCCCCGGAAACCTCGAAAACGAGCTGCGATGAACCGGGGCAGACGGATGAGATCTCGATCTGTGGGCCGGTGACGCTCACCATCACCAACCTCGGCGTGGAAGCCATCTACCCGCTGGAAACATGCGCCGGGATCGTCAACGCAGTCTTTGTCGCCGGCGGAGGCACGCTCAAAGCGACGACCGACACGATCGATGGCGCCAGCACGAACAACAACGGCTACAAGGGATGCCAGCACGGCCTCGCGCTGGAAGTCGGAACGCCCGAACCCAGGGAACAGGTCGGCCACGCGACGCTGACTCACGTCACCGTCACCGGTTACCAGAAGAACGGGCCGACGGTCGCGGGCAAAGGCTCCACGCTCGTGATCAGTCAGTCCTCCATCACCGGTGAAGGCCTCTCGCCGTACATCGCCCAGAACGGGATCCAGGTCGCCTACGGCGGCAAGGCGACGATCACCTCGACGACGGTCGCAGGCAACGAGTGCAACCTAGTACCGCCCTGCGCCGCCGGCACGCCCGAACAGGCGTCTGGCGTGTTGTTCTACCAGGCAGCTCCTGGCTCCACGCTCACCAGCTCGCTGGTGAAGGAAAACGACGTCGGCGTCTACTACGCGTCCGGCAGCGCAACCGAACCGACCAAACCCGAAGTCACGCTCACGAAAGACGTTCTCACGAACGATCGCTACGAGGGCGTCGAACTCGAAGAAGGGAAAGCTGCGCTGCACTTCGACACGATCAACGGGACCGGTCTCGTGGGTATCAACCTGCATCAGACCGCCTCCCAGCTCTCGAAATCGGAGTCGAGCGCGACCGGAACCGTGATCGAAGGCCAGAGCGAAGCCGCGATCAAGGTGCAATCAGACAAAGCGGCCGGCGACAAGGCGGGGAAGTTCACGTTCGCCAGCGGCACGGCCTCCGGCAACGGATCGGTGCTGATCAACGAAAGCAGCAACTTCGAAGTGGCCTTCTGAGCCCACAGCGGGCTCGGACCACATCGAGCCGGGGAGAGGCGCTCAGGCCAGCGCCTCTCCCCGGTGTAGTAGTGCAGGCGGGCGGTTGGTCTCGCCCGTGCTCTCGAGCGCCGTCTGAGGCGATCGCCTCGATCCCGTGAGAGGCGAGCCGAGGCGGAAGGGGGGGGATTCGAACCCCCGAGACGGGGTTCGCCCGTCTAACGGTTTTCAAGACCGCCGCATTCAACCGCTCTGCCACCCTTCCGCGGCGCTACAGATGCTACGTGCTCGCACGGCACCGCCGGACAGCCTCTAAACTGGCTTGCCTCCCCCGGGGAGAGGTGGCCGAGCGGCTGAAGGCACTCGCCTGCTAAGCGAGTATGGGGGTCAAACTCCATCGCGGGTTCGAATCCCGCCCTCTCCGCCATAGCGACGAAGTACGAGCCAGCATCAGGCCGACGCGATCGCCGCCTCGAGCTCGCGACCGACGTCGTCGAGCGGTCGCGTCGATCGCTCGACCCGTGCGATCAGCGCCGCTCCTCAGCGGCGCTCGCTGCGGCTCCTGTCCGCTCCGCGGGCGTTGGCACGCCGGCGCCTGATGGCGATCGCCTCGGGCCGCGTCGAGGTGATTGGGCCGTAGCGCTGTGACTCGACGAGACGCCCGTCGACGATCGCGATCGGCAGCGGGTGCTCCTCGAGGGCGAGCGAGCCGGCGAGCTGCCAGAGCTCCTGCCAGCGCTGCTCCTCGCGCTGGCCCTCCTCCTCGGCGCCCGGGTCGACCCGGTCGAGCACCGCGGCGAGCTGCTCGCCAAAGCGGCGGCGCTCCTCGCGCGAGCCCTCGCGCGTCAGCCGCTGCGCGACGCCGCGTACGGCAGTCTCCCAGCGGGGATCCTCGACGTCGTCGAGATGCAGGGGCTCCGGTCGCTGGCGCCAGATGCGGCTCGGCGGCACGCCGAGGGCGCGCGCGACGCGCACCTTCGTGGCCGCGCGCGGGTGGGAGCTGGCGCCGGACTCGAGCGTCCTCCACGTCGCGCGCGAGACGCCCGCGAGCTTGCAGGCCTCGGCCTGCGAGAGGCCACGCCCGGTGCGCAGGTGCTCGATGACGTGTGACGGACGCTCCATGTCGATCGAGCTCATGATGCTCCCTGGCCCGGATGGCTCGCCGCCGCGCCCGCGAGGCCGTCCGCGCGCCGCGCGCCTTCGTAGCTCTCGCGGCAGCGCTCGCTGCAGAAGTAGAGCGTGCGCGAGCCCGTGCGCAGGCGCAGGGCGCGGCCGCGGTCGACCTGCATCCCGCAGACCGGGTCGCTCGCACCACGGCGGATCGTGAGTGACATCAGCGCGATGAAGATCGCGAGGCCGAGGATGTTGGTGAAGAGCTTGTAGTCGACGGCCACGTGGCCGAAGACCTGCGTACGCGTGGGTCGCACGCTGGGGATCAGGCCGGCGAGCGAGAAGACGCCGTAGATCACGAGCGCTGCGATCACGATCGTGACGAGCATCAGGGCGCTTGTGCGCAGCGCGTACGCGGTGCCGTAGTACTTGCGGTAGATGAGAACGATCGGAATCACGATCAGGTCGGCGAACAGGAACGAGATCACGCCCGCGAAGCCGATCCCGCCCGACCACAGCACTGCTGCGAGGGGCACGTTGCCGACCGAGCAGACGAAGCTCAGCACGGCGATCAGCGGGCCAACGAGGACGTTCTCGAGGACGCGCAGGGGCGCCGGCGCGCCGTGCAGGAAGAGCGCGTTGAAGAAGTCGTTGGGGAGCAGGCCGATGAAGCCGGCGAGCAGGAAGCCGAGGGCGATCTCGCGCCACAGCATGGAGAGGTCGTTGCGGAAGTTGTGCGCGACGTCCGACCAGGCCGCGACCGAGGTCAGCCGTGCGCGCAGGGGCAGGCTCGCGCCTGCCGAGTGGTGCTGGTGGCCGGCGTCGACGCGCTCGGCACGACGCCTGGCGCTATCCTCCAGGCGCTTCGAGACGAACAGGCGCAGCAGCAGGGTCATGACGAGGATCAGCACGAGCCCGCCGAGCAGCTCGGCGAGCGTGAACTGCCAGCCGAGCAGCACCCAGATCACGATGCCGAGCTCCAGCACGAGGTTGGTGGAGGCGAACTGGAAGGCGAGCGCGCTCGCCGCCGAGGCGCCCTTCTGGAACAGCGACTTCGCGATCGCGACCGCGGCGTAGCTGCACGAGGAGGACGCCGCGCCGAGCCCCGTCGCGAGGGCGACCGGCCGCGCGCCGCTGCCGCCGAGCGCCGCCTGGATGCGCTGCCGGGGCACCCAGGCCTGCACGATCGCCGAGATCGCAAAGCCGAGCATCAGCGCCCACCACACCTGCCAGGCCATCAGCAGCGCGTTCGCGAGCCCTTCGCCGAGCGTGGAAAGCACCGCGCTCACGTTCAGGACACCCCGCTCACGACCGGCGTGGGGCCGCAGCGAGCAGCTCGCAACCCTCGGCGGTGAGGCCGTACATCGTCATCTTGCCCTCCCTGCGCGCGCTCACGATCCCCGCTGCGCGGAGCACTTTCATGTGGTGCGAGACGAGGTTCTGCGGGCGCTGCGTGATCCAGGAGAGGTCGCACACGCACAGCTCGCCGGCGCCCGTGAGCGCCAGCGCGAGGCCGAGCCTGGTGGGGTCGCCGAGCGCGCGATAGCGCTCGGCCATGCGCTCGGCGGCGCGCGCCTGCGGCCGCGCGTGCCGAAGCCGCCGTCCCTCGCGCTCATCGATATGCAGCAGCTCGCCATGCATCGCATCCACCTACAACATCCTAATATATATTGATATATGGGGATGGCGGACGCCGCAAGGGGCGCAGCCCGAACACGGTAGGCGGGCGGCCGGAGAGGCTCAGGCCGAGGACTGCTCCTCGCCTGGCACCGCGAACACGATGTGGCGCCGGGCGAGGGTCAGGAACGGGTGCAGCTCGACCGGCCCGCCCTCGAGCGGCGCGACGGTCACGTCGGTGAGCGTGATGAAGTCGCGCTCGGCCGCGTTGAGCACGTCCGAGACGCGGCTGCGGTAGCCATCGCGGGCAAGGGTGAGCACGCCGTCGATGCGCAGGCGGTCGGTCTCGATGCGCACGCGTTCGCGGCGATGGTCCGTCGGCATCTCGTCGGGCTCGGGCGCGGGCTGCTCGTCGCTCATGCGCCCATTATCGGGCCTAGCGCGCGACGGTGTAGCGTCTGAGCAGCGTCGTGCGCAGCCCCGTCGGGCCGGCGGCCACGAGCGTCACGCGCGCGCTCAGCAGCCGGCTGCGCCCGAGCGCGCGCCGCAGCCTCGCCAGCGCGCGCGCTCCCAGGCGCATGCGCAGGTGCCCCGAGAGCCCGCGCGGCAGCGAGCGCGAGGCCGCCGCGAGCGAGACCGCGCCGCGGCGACCGAGCGGCGAGAGCGTCGCGGTGGCGAGCACCTTGCAGCCGCGTTCGCAGCTCACCGACAGCGCGAGCGCACCCCGCGAGAGCACGCCAGCCGAGCGTGCGAGGCTCACGTGCAGCACCGGCGCAACGTTCAGCGGCGGAGGCCAAGCCGACGGCGCGACGCAGCCGACCCCGGCCGGCGAGAGCGGCTGGAAGCGCTCGATGCGGTTGTTGTTCGTGTCGGCCACGTACACGTCGCCTTCGCAGCCCACGGCGATCGCGGTGGGCTGGGAGAACTCGCCGTAGTCCGTTCCACGCAGCCCCCATTTCGCGACCAGCGCGCCGCTGGGGCTGAACGCCTCGACGCGGTTGTTTTCGCTGTCGAGGACGTAGACCGTGCCGGCGGCGTCGAGGGCGATTCCCGTGGGCGAGCGGAAGTGCCCGTCGCCGCCGCCGCGCGTGCCCCACTGGGTGATCACCGCGCCGCTCGGCGAGAGCTCGACGACGCGGTTGTTGCCTGTGTCGGCCACGTATGCGTCACCCGCCGCGTTCACCGCCACCGCGCCGGGGCGGTCGAACTGGCCCGCGCCGGACCCCGCCGCGCCGTCGCCTTCGGCCGCCCCCCAGCGCGCCAGCAACGCGGCGCTCGGCGTGTAGAGGAGGATCCGGTTGTGGCCGGTGTCGGCCACGTAGAGCTCGTGCGAGGGCGGCGAAACGGCGATCGAGCTGGCCGCGTTGAGCTGCGCGCCGCCGATCTCGTTCGGCCCTCCGAGTTCGCCCAGGTAGGTGCCATCGCCCCAGTAGCGAACGATTCGCGAGCCGCCCTCGTCGGAGACGTACACGCTCCCGCTCGCGTCCACAGCCACCCCCGCCGGCGAGAACAGGCTCGGGCTGGCGCCGCCGGCCGCTGTCCACTGCGCCGCGAGGAGTTCGCTCTGCGGATCGAAGACCTCGACGCGGTTGCCGTCCTGGTCGCTGGCGAGCAGCCGTCCCGTGGGATCGATCGCGAGCCCCCGCGGCGCCGTCAGCTGCCCGCCGGCGCGCGCGGGTATGCCGATCGAGCGCAGATAGGCGCCGTTTGGATCGAACACCTCCACGCGATCGTTGGCCGTGTCGGCGACGTACGTGTCGCCCGCGGGGTCGCTCGCGAGCGCGCGCGGAAACGCGAGCTGTCCCGGTTTGGACCCGAAGCCTCCCCATGCGCCGAGGAACTGGAGCTGGGTGCCGAGCTTCACGACGCGGTCGCCGAGGTCGTCGGCGACGAACACCTCGCCTGCCGCGTCGAGCGCAACGCCGTATGCGAAGTCGAACTGGCCCGGGCCGCTGCCGGCCGAGCCCGCCGAGCCGAGATAGCCGCCGTTCGGGTCAAAGCGCTGCACGCGATGGTTGTCATCGCTGACGATCACCTCGCTTTCGTTCGCGGCCAGCGCGCGCGGGTAGGAGAACTGCCCGGCGCCGCTCCCGTAGGAGCCCCACTGGATCGCTTCTTCGCCGTTCAGGTTGAAGCGCTCGACGCGGTCGTTTCCGCTGTCGGCGACGTAGACGTAGTTGCCGGCGACGGCGATGCCGCCGCCAGGAGGCTTGGTGTAGTCCTGGGAGGAACCGAAGTTGAAGTCGCCGAGCGCGCTCCCTTTGTGCCCCCAGGCGAGGATGAAGTTCCCGTTCGCATCGAACTTCTGCACTCGGTTGTGGCTCGAATCGACCACGTAGACGTTCCCGGCTGCGTCGGTCGCGAGTCCCGCGATCGGCCCGAACTGGCCGTGGCCGCCGCCGTAGGAGCCCCACTCGGTCTCGAACGTGCCTTCGGCGTTGAACTTCTGCACGACGAAGCTGAGCTGGTCGGCGACGTAGACGTCCCCCTGGCTGTCCACAGCGACCGCCTCCGGGAAGCGCAGCACGCCCTCGGCGCGACGGCCGATGATTTCGCTGGCCGCGTACGGGCACGGCGCGGCGCCTGCGCCCGCGCATGCTTCGGCGCGGGCTCCCGCAGCGCCCGCCCCCGCAAAGCCGAGCGCGAGGGCGAGCGCTCCGGCTACCGTCGCCCGGCGCGGGGCAGCGAGGCAGCGCAGAACGGCGATCGGCATTCCCGCATGACAACACGTCCGCGGCGCACATGTCGCGGTCCGGCCCGGCGCGGCGTGCGAGCCCTCAGCCGACCCGCTCGGGAGGCTCTGTGATGCGCTCGGCCGATCCGCCGATGCGCTCGGGGCCGTGAGCCGCCAGGCCCGCGCGCACGCCCGGCGCGTTGACGAAGCGCGCGCTGCTCGTGGGGCGGTTGCGCTCCTCGCGCACGATGTAGAGGGGCCGGTGCTTGACCTCGTCGTAGATCCGCCCGACGTACTCGCCGATCACGCCGATCGCGATCAGCTGGATGCCGCCGAGGAGCAGGATCGCGATCGTGATCGAGCTGAAGCCGGGGAGATAGGAGTCGGCGATGCGCAGAGCGATCACGACGGGGATCGCCACGAACGCCACCCCGGCCGAGAGCAGCCCGGCATACGTCGCGAGCTGCAGCGGCAGGTGGGAGAAGGACGCGATCGCGTCCAGCGAGAAGCGCAGCATCTTGCGCAGCGTGTACTTAGTCTCCCCCGCGTGGCGCGGGTCGCGCTGGTAGGAGACCGCGGTCTGCTGAAAGCCGACCCAGACGGTCATCCCGCGCAGGAAGCGCGAGCGCTCGGTCATCGCCAGCAGCGCGTCGAGCGCCCGCCGATCGAGCAGGCGGAAGTCGCCGGAGTTCGGCTCGAGGTCGACCTGGGCGAGCTTGTCGAAGAGCTTGTAGAACCACGAGGCCGTTGCGAGCTTGAACGCGGTCTCGCCCTCGCGCTGCTTGCGAACCGCGTAGACCACGTCGGCGCCCTGGCTCCACTTGGCGAGCATCTCGGGGATCAGCTCGGGCGGATCCTGCAGGTCGGCGTCGATCATCGCGACGACGTCGCCGACCGCGTGCTCGAGTCCGGCGGTGAGCGCGGCCTGGTGGCCGAAGTTGCGCGAGAGGTGGATGACGCGAACGCGCGGGTCGCCGGCGGCGAGGCGATCGAGCAGCTCGGGGGTGCTGTCCTCGCTGCCGTCGTCGACGAGCACCAGCTCGAACTCGTAATCGGCGATCGCGGCGGTCGTGCGCGTGACGAACTCCTCGACGAGCTCCTCCTCGTTGTAGACGGGCGCGACCACGCTCAGGAGAACGGGGTTGCGTAGTGGGGTGTCCGTCATGCTCGTCTGTGCCCTGGCCGGGGCGCTCGTGAGGCTCCCGATGTCTCGCAGATCCTTAGGAGCATCCTTGGCCCGTACACCAATTTATCGTTCATCCTGTCGGATGATGGCGCCAGACGGCACGGGATCGCGGACTCGGACGACGGGCTTGGTGGCTCGCGCGCACCGCCTCGGCTCGCCCGTGGCCGTGCAGTTCCTGAAGTTCGTCATCGTCGGCGTGTCGAACACGCTGCTGACGTTCCTCGTCTACATCTTCCTGCTGAAGGTGGTCGGCGTGTGGTACCTCGCCGCCTCGGCGATCGGCTTCATCGTAGGCGCCACGAACGGCTTCCTGCTGAACCGCAAATGGACGTTCGCCGAGCACGTCGGCGACGCGCTCACGCCCGTGCGCTGGGCGGTCGTGCAGGGTTGCGGCCTCGGTATCAACGAGGGTCTGCTGTTCCTGTTCGTAGACCAGGCCGGGCTCGACAAGCTGCTCGCCCAGGTGTTCGCCACGGCTGTCGTCACCGTGACGACGTTCTTCGCCAATCGAGCCTGGACGTTCCGGGTGGAGCCCGCCCACGATCCCCCCGTCGCGGTCGCCGACGGCGAGGCCTAGGGGCCACGGCGCCGAGCGCCCACCGCACGGCGCCGCCCGCACCGCCCAAGGGCACGGCGCCGCGCGCCCGCGCGCACAGCAGCGCCGGCGGCGCCTAACGGAACACCGCCAGCAGCGACAGGCCCGCAGGGATCCGTCCGCCACGCGCAATCGCGCGCGCCTCGAGCTCGAGCGGCTGCTCGAGCAGCCGGTTGAGAGGTTCCGGGGGCACCCACAGGTCGAGGCTCGACTCGGTCGTCTTCGTGTTGAGCCTGTCGAGCACGCGCAGCAGGATCGCGAGCGGCAGCAGCAGCGAGTTGAAGTAGGTCGTTCGCGCCTGGCGCCAGCCGGCCTGCTCGGCGACGCGCTGCAGCGAGGCGCGGGTGTAGCGGCGATGGTGGTGGTTGATCACGTCGTGGCCGCTCCACAGCCATTGGTAGGCGGGCACCGTCACGACGAGCGCCCCGCCAGGTGCGACCGTGCGGCGCAGCTCGCGCAGCGCGAGCAGGTCGTCCTGCAGATGCTCGATCACGTCGAGGCTCACCGCCAGGTCGAAGCTGGCGTCGGCGAAGGGCATTTCGAGCACCGAGCCCGCGATCACATCGCCGGTCTCGCGCCCGCGCGCGAGCACGACGCTTGTCTGCGAGAGCTCGATGCCGGTCACGGTGCCGTGGCGGGTGAGCTCGAGCATGTTGCGCCCGCTGCCGCAGCCCGCGTCGAGGATGCGCGCGTTCGGCGGCAGGCCCAGCCCGCTCACCACGCTCTCGATCACGGTACGCCTGCCGCGATACCACCAGTGGCGGTCCTCGGCCTGGTGGGTTTGCAGCTCGTAATTACGATCCATTCACGCGCATCCTCTCTGAAACGTGCTCCCTCGCGCCGACAGGCTCCTTCGCGCCGCGAGGGCTCACGGGGCGCCGCCGCCGGCGCGGATCGCGAAGTACACGCCCCCGGCGCCCGCGCGCCAGACCGCGAGCGCGCGCCCGCTGCGGGGGTCGAGCGCGACGGCGGGATCTTCGATCGGGCCGGGCGGCGCGAGCAGCTCGCGCGGCCCGAAGCTGGTGCGGCCCGGGTAGTCGTCGACCCCGCGCGCCGCCGCGAGCGCCTGCTCGCGCGGGTCGGGCAGGCCGTCTGCGCCGGGCAGCGGTTCGCTCCACAGCGCCAGCGCGCCCCCGTCGGGCCCGGGCGCCAGGCCCGCCAGCAGCGCGTCGCCGAGCGGCGCGGTGATCGTGCCCACGCTGCGCACCCCGAGCTGGTCGACGGGCGCGGTGCGAAGCACCCAGTGGCCGCCGGCCGCGCCCGCCCAGGCGAGCATCACGCTCTCCGAGCGCAGGCGCACGAGCGCCGGCGAGGCAGCCGGCGTGGCGAGCCCCTCCGGGTTCTCGAAGCGTTCGAGCAGCTGCGCGCGCCCGAAGCGCACGTCGGCGCCGGACTGGTCGAGATATACGCTCGTGGCGTCGGCGCGCTGTTCGCTCCAGGCGACGATTGCACGGTTGTCGTCGCTGCGCAGCGCCGCTACGCGCACCGTCGGCGCGGCGCTGGCCAGGCGCTGGATTGGTCCCGCCGCGCCCGAGGCGGGCAGATCGCGTGCGTAGAGCGCCCCGGCCTGCTGCCAGACCGCGAGCAGGTCGCTGCGGTAGTCGAGCGCGAGCGTCGGCGCGCTGACCGCCCCTGAGGGGGAGACGGTCTGCCAGCTTCCGTAGCTGTGCGCGTAGTGGCGCTCGACCCGCGCCCGCAGGCCGCCGCGTCCGCCGGCCTGCGCTGCCGCGAGCGCCACGTCGCCGAGATATGCGCTGGCCAGCGCCAGCGGCGCCTGCGCATCGTCTGCCACGCCGAGGGCCGATAGCGGAGTGCCCGCGACGCCTTCGATCAGCTGCGGAGCGTCCCGATGCTTGGAGATGCCCGCGATCACGACCTGGCCGCGGGGACCGTCGGCGGCGAGCGCATCGCGCAGTCCGAGCACGGCCGGCGTGCCGCCTGAGGCCGCCGCCGCTTCGGCCGGCATCTCGAGGCCCCCCGAGGCCGCCTGGGCGGCCGCGACGGGCACGTCGGCCGCCCCGAGCGCGGAGATCCGCGTGCCTTCCCCGCCCGCACAGTCGGCGCCATCGCCCCACACGACCGCGCCCGGGCCGGTCGCATGGGTGGGGCCGTCGCTCGGGAACAGGACGCGCATCGGCACAGGCGCCGAGCAGCTGCTCAGCCGCGCCGGAGCCGACCAGAGTTCCGAGGCGCTCGCTGGGAGCACGTGCTGGGCGGCGAGCGCCGCGGACACGCCCGCGAGCGCGCAGAGCAGCCGCGGGAGGCCCGCTCTAACGGCGTTCATCTCCTGTTCGCCTGCTTGTGCCCTTGAGGGTGCGCGCTCAGGACGTGAGCGCGGCGCGCAGGAAGCTCACCGTGCGCTGCCAGGCGGTCTCGGCTAGGTCAGCGTCGTAGGTGCCGAGCCGGTCGTGGTCGTTGGCGAAGGCGTGGCCGGCGCCCTCGTAGTAGTGGAACGTCACATCCACGCCCGCTTCGCGCAGTTCGGCCTCGAGCTTCTGCGCGTCCTCGAGCGGGATGAAATCGTCGTTCGTGCCGAAGTGTCCGAGCACGGGCGCGTGCACCGCGCTGAAATCGGGCTTCCCGTGCGGCATCACGTAGTAGTAGGTCACTACCGCCTTCACGGCGGGACAGGTCGCCGCAGCCCACACAGACAGCCCGCCGCCGAGGCAGAACCCGACCGAGCCGACGCCGTCGCCCTGCACGCCGGGCTGGGCGAGCAGGTGCTCGGCCGCCCCACACATGTCCTGCTCGACCTGATCCATCGACATCGCCATCATCTTCTGCTGCGCCTCGCTCGGCGCGGTCGTGGTCTCGCCCTGGTAGAGGTCGGGAGCGAGCGCGAAGAAGCCCTCGGCTGCGAAGCGATCGCATATCGCGCGCACCGAGTCGTCCATGCCCCACCACTCCTGCAGCACGATCGTCGCCGGGCCCTGCTCGCCGGCCGGCACGGCCAGGTAGCCGGGGGTGGTGCCTGCGCTCGTGCGAAACTCGATATCGGGCATCTGCTGGCTCCTTGATCCGTTGACGGTCAGCCGGCCCTCAGCCGGCGGCGGCGACATGTTCGCATGGCCGCCGACGCCACGCCGTGCCCGGCTCAGCCGAGGCTCAGCACGTGCGCCCGCGCCGGCTCTATGTGCCCGTCGAGCAGCTCCAGGTAGGTCCGCTCCAGCGCCTGCGGTCCGCGCTCGTGAACCACTTCGAGCCAGGACCCGGTCCACTCGACATAGGGGTGCCAGGCCTCCGCGAGGTGCTGCTCGAACCCGTCGCGACCCCACTCGGCCGAGCGCTTGGCGACGCGATCGGGGGCGAAGAAGAACGTCGGTCGCGGCCCCGGCAGCGAGTCGGGCACCTCGCCCATCCGGTCGTGGTGGGTAGCGCCGACGACGGCGGAGTGGGCGAGGTCATCTCCGTAGTGCGCGTGGACGGCCGCACGCACGCCGGCGTCGCCGGAGATGTCCACGTAGATCGCGCGGCCCGCAGGCAGGCCCGCCGGCTCCGCGTAGTCGAGCACGTGGTCATACACGCCGAGCTCTCGCACGAACGCGGCGCTCCGGGAGGACGTCAGGCCGACGACGTCGATGCCCTCGCGCAGTGAGAGCAGATACGCGAGCGCGCTCGCCGTCTTGCTCGAGGCGCTCGACAGCACGACGGTGTCCGCCCCGAACATGTCCGCCTCGTGAAGGAAGTCGTCGATCAGGTAGGAGGTGAAGAACAGCGGGCGCAGGAGCATCTGGGCGTCCTCGTGCTCGGCGTCGTAGACGGGGTCGGCCTCGACCTGGGCGTAGATGTTGTAGGCGGGCGGCAGCTGAGCGCGATGGGGCGAGGCGTCGAGGAACCCGCGCTCCTCGACACGCGCGGGGGTCACGAGCAGCTCGCTCGACGGCGGCAGGTAGCCGAACACGCGCGTCCCGACCGCGAGCGCGGCGTGGCGACTCTCGAGGACCGAGGCGAATCCCCACATCGGAATGCGCCCCCACCCCTCCTCGGCCGGGAAGAAGCTCCAGTAGGACATCGCCTCGCCGAACATCGCGTAGGTGATGTTGTTCGAGGTCATCCCGAAGCGCTCGACCGCCAGCAGCGCCTGGCCGTCCTGCGGCTCCAACGCTTCGCCCTGCTCGAAGCGGCAGCGATGCAGATCGTCCTTGGCGACGAGGAAGTCCACCCGCCGCCACCATATCCGTGGCGAAGGGCGGGCCGCAGTGATCCACGAAGATGCTGTATACGTCATACGGGCGTATGCCAAGGACGGAACGTGCGGGTGACATGGACGACGGGGCGCTGCTGGAGCTGCTCGGCGACGTCTGCGGCCTGCTCGACATCGTCGAGCTGCGCTGGGGGCTGCTCGCCTCACTCCATCGCGTGCTGCCCTCCGACTACGTCTCGCTCAACGACGTCGGGCCGACCCCGGACAAGGTCGTCTCGATCATGCAGCCGGACGTGCCCGAGATGCTCGTGCGCTGGACCTGGTATGCGCGCGAAAACCCGCTTCTGCGCCACCACAGGCGCACGCTCGACGGGCGCGCCTACCGCTTCTCCGACGTGATCAGCACCGAGGAGCTCCACGCCCTGGCGCTCTACCGGCAGGTCTACGCACCGCTCGGGGTCGAGTACCAGCTCGCGTTCACGCTCCCGGCGAACGCCGATCGCGTGCTCGCGATCGCGCTCAGCCGCGGCGGCCGCGACTACTCCGACGCCGAGCGCGACTTCGCCAACCGCGCGCGGCCGTTTCTGATCCAGGCCTACCTCAACGCGATCGCCTACGAGTCGCTGCGAAGCAGGCGCGCGGGCCTCGCTGCGGCGCCAGACCTGCGCACGCTTACCGCCGCAGGGCTCACGAGGCGGGAGGCCGAGGTCGTGCGCCTGCTGGCGCTGGGGCGCTCCAACCAGCACATCGCCAAAGAGCTCAACATCAGCGACCGCACGGTCGGAAAGCACCTCGAGCACAGCTTCCGCAAGCTCGGCGTGGAGGACCGCTCGAGCGCCGCGGCGCACGTGTGGGCGCTCGCCGAGCAGGCAGCGCGCGAGCGGCGCGAGCTCACCGCGGCCTCCAGGCGCGCCGGCGCCGATGACACCGCCGCCGCCCAGCGCCCGCGGGGAGAGGCGAGCCCCGCCAACGGCTCGCCCGCTGCTCGCCCCGAGGATCCTCGCGAGCACGTGCGCGTGCCGGTCCGGCGCAGGCCCTAGCACGCGTCTCAGGCAATTGGCCACGGGCTCGCCGTGACCCGCCAGGGCTACGCTAGACGCAGCTCCGCGAGCGCCGCGGCGGCAGCGCCCGCGCCGCACATCCCGTGCACGCCGCCGCCGGGCGGCGTGGAGGAGGAGCAGAGGTAGACGCCCGGCAGCGGCACGCGATACGGGTGCGTGCTGAGGACGGGTCGCTGCAGCGTCTGGCGCAGGGTCGCGGCGCCGCCGTTGATGTCGCCGCCGACGTAGTTCGGGTCGTAACGCTCCGTCTCCGCCGCCGTGAGCGTCTTGCGGGCGAGCACGAGGTCGCGGAATCCCGGCGCGAAGCGCTCGATCTGAGCCTCGATGCGCTCGCTCATGTCGAACGACGAGCCCGACGGCACGTGGCAGTAGGCATAGAACGAATGGGCGCCCGCGGGCGCGCGCGCCTCGTCGATCACAGAGGGCTGCACCGCGATGCAGAACGGTCTTGCCGGGTGGAGCCCGGCCGCCACCTCGGCCTCGCTGTGCGCGATCTCCTCGAGCGTGCCGCCGACGTGGATCGTGGGCGTCCGCGTGCAGACCTCGGCCGTCCACGGGGCCGGCCCCGAGAGCGCCCAGTCGACCTTGCACACGCCGGGCCCGTAGCGGAAGCGCCGCAGGGCCCTCGCGTAGCGCTCGGGCAGCTGCCCGCCCGCGATGCCCAGCAGCCCGCGCGGCGAGACGTCCAGCAGCGTCGCGCGCGCGGGCGGGAGGTCCTGCAGCGATCCGATCCAGCGACCGGTTCGCAGCTCGCCGCCGGCGGCGGCGATGCTCGCGACGAGCGCGTCGGTGACGCGCGCGCTCCCGCCGCGCACGACGGGCCAGCCCACATGGTGCCCGAGCAGCGCGAGCAGCAACGAGTACGCGCCTGTGCCCGCGGCGGTCAGGGGGCGCATCGCGTGGGCTCCCATGCCGGCGATCAGCGCGCGCGCGCGGACGCCGCGAAAGGCGCGCGCGAGCGTGCTCACGGGCGCCAGGCCGAGCGCTCCGAAGCGGGCCATCGCCAGCGGGTGCCTGGGCACCGCCAGCAGCGGCGCGAGCGTAGAGTCAACGATCGCCTCTGCGTCCCGCACGAGCCGGCCGAACACGCGCCTGTAGGCGTTCGCGTCGCGGCCCAGCGAGCTCGCGGTGTCCTCGACCGAGCGCAGCGCGGCCGCCGCGCTACCGTCCTCGAGGGGGTGCGCCACCGACACGGCTGGGGTCAGCAGCGAGACCGCCTCGAGGCCGGCTCCGGCGAAGAACGGCGAGGCCGCGAGCAGCGGGTGCACCGTCGCGCAGACGTCGTGCAGGAAGCCCGGCAGCGTGAGCTCCTCGCTGCGGCAGCCGCCGCCCGGGGTGGCGCCACCCTCGTAGACCGCGACCGAAAGGCCGGCTCGCGCGAGCGTGAGCGCGGCGGCGAGGCCGTTCGGGCCCGAGCCGACGACGATCGCCTCGGGCGCGCTCGGAGCCGAGCGCACGCCGGCGGCGCTCACAGCTCGAGCGCGGCCCCCTGCGCCGCTACTCCGACGCCCGGATGCTGCTCACACTCGCACGCGAGGGCGTCCAGCATGGCGTCGGTGCGATCGGGCCGGTGGTGGAAGAGGAGCACCGAGCGCGCCCCCGCGCGCCTTCCGAGCTCGATCGGGTAGCGCGTCACGGAGTGACCGTAACGCGCGTCGGAAGCAAGCTCCGGCGGCATGATCTGGGCGTCGTGGATGAGCAGGTCGGCGTCCCCTGCCAGCTCGAGCGCGGCGGGGTGGTACTCCCCCCAGCCGTCCTCGCCGTCGCCGAGCGCGGTGGGGCAGTGGTCGGGTATGTAGGCCAGCGTCCTGCGTCCGTCGCTGATCCGGTAGCCGAACGTGCGCCCGCCCTTGTGCGGAACCTCGCGCGCGAGCACGGTGAAGCCCTCGATCGTGTGCTCGCCGGGTGCGAGCGTGTCGAACGACCAGGCGCCGCGCAGCTGGCGAGGACCCATCGGGAAGTGCGGCGGGGACATCGCGCGCGAGAGCACCTCGACCGCATCCGCGCCGTCGGGCTGCTCGGGCAGCAGCAGCCGCGTGCTCGCGTCCGGGCGGTCGGCGCCGTGAAAGAAGGGCAGGCCCGTGAAGTGATCCCAGTGCAGGTGCGTCAGCACGATCGCGCCCGCGAACGCGTGGGAGCCGAGCAGCTCCCCGACCGTGCGGATTCCCGTGCCGGCGTCGAGAATCAGCGTCGGGCGCTCGCCGTCGCGGGCGAGCGCCACGCACGAGGTGTGACCGCCGTAGCGAACGAACTCGCCACCTGGTGCGGGCGTGGACCCGCGCACGCCGCAGAGGTGGACCCGCACCGCGGAGACCTTACCGTCTGCTCACGCGGGTCGCTCGACCTCGGTCACGGGTCTGCGTGTCGCGTCCTCGCTGCTGAGCGCGTCCTCGCTGCCGGGCGCGTCCTCGCTGCCGGGCGAAACCTCGCTGCCGGGCGAAACCTCGCTGCCGGGCGTGCCCGCGCTGCGGGGCGCATCGCCGCCGCGTGTCGCTTGCGCGTGGGTGAGCCCGCCCGGACCGCTGATCGTCCACACGGTGAGCTTCTTCTCGCGCCCGCGGATCGCGACCTCGCCCACCTCCACGAGATCCTCGGCGCCTGCGGTGAGCCGGTCGCGGGTGGTCGAGGAGATGAAGAGCATCGCTTCGCTGTCCTTGGTCAGCCCCTCAAGGCGGGAGGCGGTGTTGGTCGTGTCGCCGATCGCGGTGTACTCGACGCGTTGCTCGGAGCCGACGTTGCCCGCCATCACCGTGCCGCTGTTGAGCCCCACGCCCATTTCGAAGCTGCGGTCGAAGCCTTGCTCGGCCAGCCAGGCGTTGAAGCTCCGCAGCCGCGGGCCGATCATCTCGCGCGCAGCCACGAGTGCGCGATCGGCGTGGTCCTGCTGCTCCAGCGGCGCTCCGAAGACGGCCATGATGCCGTCGCCCATGTAGGCGATCAGGGTGCCGCGCGCCGCGAGGATCGCCTCGGTCATCTCGTTGAGGTAGTAGTTGACGACCTCGATCACGCGCGCCGCGGGCTGGGTCTCGGAGAAGCTCGTGAAGCCGCGTAGGTCCGAGAACAGGACGGTGCAATCGCGCTCCACGCCGCCGAGGCGCAGGTTCTCGTCGGCGCTCGCGAGCACCTCCTCGACGACATCGGAGGGAACGAAGCGCGCGAACACGTTGCGGACGCGCTCGCGCTCGATCGTCTCGCCGATGTAGAGCACGACCAGGGTGCCGACGGTGCCGAGCGCGAGGGCGAGAACCGGATAGACGTAGCTCACGATCCGCCCGCTGTCGAAGGCGACCTGTACGCCGATCGTGAAGACGACGAGCAGCGCTGTCGCGTCGAGCAGCGAGCGCCAGCGGCGCACGCGCAGGCTCCCGAGCGGCACGGCCGCCCCGAGCAGCGCGATCATCAGCACGTCGACCCAGCCGGGCGCGTTGCGCAGCGGGACGCCTTCGAGCAGCGTCGCGGCGGCGTTCGCCCACACTTCCGGCCCCGGCATGACGGCGCTCGTCGGCGTCGCGTGGATGTCCTGCAGTATCGGCGCGGCGGCGCCGACGATCACGAGCTTGCCCTTGAACAGTCCCTTCGGGAACGCGCCGCGCAGGACTTTCGCGAAGGAGATCCGTTCGAAGCTTTCGTCGGGGCCGACGTAGTCGATCGGCAGCGTTTCGCCTTCGAACGTCGACGCGCCGTAGTGCTTGCCCGACATTACTTCGGCGGCGACCACGGGGAAGGTGCCGAGCCGGTTGTACTGGCGAGCGAACCGTCGCACCGAGCCGTCGCTGTCGGTCGTCAGCCGAACCGCTGCCGCGCGCGCGCCGATTTCATGCAGCAGCGGTTCGCCGCCGAATATCGCCGTCCCGCCGAGCGGGGTCACGTCGACCGTCGCGAGCACGGTCTTCCCGCTCGCGCGCGCAACCGCTTCGACCAGCTGGCTGTCTTCCCTGCTGTTCGTCTGATGCGTGAATTCGATGTCCACCGCGATCGTCTTGGCGCCGGCGCGGCGCAGGTTGTCGATCACGGTCGCGTCGTAGCTGCGCGGAAACGGGAACTGCGCGTGCAAGCCGCGCTGTTCCAGTTCGAAGAACGTCGCCGTGTCGATCGCGACGAAGACGATGTCCCGGGGCGTGTGACGGCGTCCCCGGATCGAGAAGCGGGCGTCGATCGTCTGCAGTTCGCTGCGCCCGAGCAGGTGCGTGGCGTAGGAGGCCACGCCGATCCCGCCGGCCAGCGCCGCCACCGCCACGAGCGAGGCAATCTTGCGACGTTGTATGCGCGTCCTGCCCATCTGCTGCCTTGGATCCCCTGCGGGCGGGGCGCCGATGCTAGCCGACGCGGGGCGATCACCTCCGCGCAAACGCCCGCAAGCGCCTCGCGGGAAGGCCAACCGCGGCCCGATCGGACCCCCAACTGGCGACGGAGGTGGCGCGGCGCGCTAAACTCGGCGCGGTTGGGGGCCACACCGCAGCGGGATTTGCGCGTGGCGGTCTGGGGGGAACTGAAAAAGGACGATGTGCATGCCCGCACCGGGCATCGAAACTGCAACGGAAGCGGTTGATGGGGAGGCGGCGGCAAGGTTCGCGCCGCCGCATCTGGCTCTGCGCGCCCTGATGGCGCTCGCCCTGCTCTCGCTCGCCGCCGGCCTCGTGCTCCACGAGACCCTCGGTGTGGGCGGCCAGCCGGGGTCCCCGGCACCGGCCCGCACAGCCGCGCGGGCCGGTCTGGCGTCGCTGCCGCTGTCGGCGCGCGCGTCGGTTTCGGCGGTGCTGGGCGGTCAGGAGCCTGCCTACCGCGTGCAGCCCGGCGCCTTCGGCTACCGGGCGCTCAACCCCGCGCAGCGACTGCGGCTCGCGTTCGGGCGCTCGGGCGCGACGGTTCGCTCCGGCGCACTCGCGATCGGCCTGCAGCTGCGCGCCGTCGGCTACGGACGCGCGCTCTCGCCCGTCGCGGGGGCGAGCCCGCGCGCCCGCGCCAACCGCGTCGTCTACGCGCACCGCGGCGTGCGCGAGTGGTACCTCAACGGACCCCTCGGCCTCGAGCAGGGCTTCACGCTCGCGGCGGCGCCCGCGCAGCTGCCGAATGCCGCCGCGAGCACGCTGACCCTGTCGCTCGCGATCTCCGGCGGCGCCCGCGCCGAGCTCGAGCCCGGCGGGGCGGGGATCACGCTGAGCCGGCCCGGGGCGCCGTCGCTGAGCTACGACCAGCTCTCGGCCACCGACGCGCGCGGCCGCTCGCTGCGCTCCTGGATCGGCATGCGCGCGGGTCTGCTGCTGCTGCACGTCGACGCCGCCGGCGCTCTCTATCCGCTGCGGATCGACCCGCTCATCCAGCAGGCCAAGCTCGTCAGCGGCGAAACCACCGGCACCGGTCGCTTCGCCCTCAGCGTCGCCCTGTCGGCCGACGGGGCCACAGCGCTGATCGGCGAACCGCGCGAGAGCAACGAAATCGGCGCCGCGTGGGTGTTCACGCGCTCGGGCTCCACGTGGACCGAGCAGGCGAAACTGAAGGGCAGCGAAAAGCTCGGCGGCTTCTTCGGGCGCAACGTGGCGCTCTCCGGCGACGGCAACACGGCGCTCGTGGGCGAACCCGGGCGGGGTGGCAACATCGGGGCGGCCTGGTTCTTCTCGCGCAGCGGGTCGAGCTGGAGCTCCGCGATGGTCCAGGGGGGCGGCGAGGAAGGCGCAGGCCAGTTCGGTGCCCGGGCGGCGCTCTCATTCGAAGGTCACACGGCGATCATCGGCGGCTTCACCGACAACGGCGGCGGGCTGTCGCGCTCCGGGGCGGTGTGGGTCTTCACCGGCTCGGGCACGAGCTGGACGCAGCGCACCGAGCTGCACGGCAAAGAAGAAAACGGTGCGTTCGGCCGCTCGGTCGCGCTGTCCGCCGACGGCGGCACCGCGCTGATCGGCGCCCCGCACGACGGCGGCCGCGTCGGCGCCGCCTTCGTCTTCACGGGCTCGGGCGCGAGCTGGAGCGAACAGGCCCAGCTGCACGGCGCCGGCGAGGTCGGCAAAGGCGAATTCGGGCAGGGCGCAGCGCTCTCCGAACACGGCGACACCGCGCTGATCGGCGGCTGCGAAGACGACGAACGGATTGGAGCGGCGTGGGTGTTCACGCGCTCGGGGACGCTGTGGACGCAGCAGGGCTCGAAGCTCACGCCAAGCGATGAGACCGGCGCCGGCAAGTTCGGCTCTGCGCTAGCGCTCACGGCGAACGGCAACACCGCGCTGATCGGTGGCGAGACGGACGGCTCCGGCCTCGGCGCGGCGTGGGTGTTCGACCGTTTCGGAACCGTGTGGGACCAGCAGGAGCCGAAGCTGCTCGGCGCGGGTGAGGGCGGCTCGGGACGCTTCGGCGGCGGCGTCGCGATCTCATCGACCGGGGGCGATGCGCTGATCGGGGGCTACGAAGACACCGGAGCGCTCGGAGCGGCGTGGGCGTTCGTCGCGAGCGCGCCGACCGTGACGAGCATCGAACCGCGCCAGGGCCCGGAAGCGGGCGGAACGAACGTCACGATCACCGGCAGCGGCTTCGAGGAACCGGCCACGGTGAGCTTCGGGTCCAACCCGGCGACCGACGTCGAAGTTCTCTCCCCGACCGAAATCCGCGCGCGCGCGCCGGCCGGCTCGGGCAAGGTCGTCGTGACGGTAACGACGGGCGAAGGCACGGGCGCAACGAGCGCCACTGACCTCTTCACCTACACCGAACCCATCGTTGTGCTCGACGAATCGCACAAAGGGCCCCTCGGGGGCACTAGCGTCGGCGTCAAGCCGGGCGCGGGCGTGCTGCCGTTCGTCACCACCCTGATCCCGCCACCGGTGCTCGCGGTCAGCGGCAACATCGCGCCGGTCTCCGGCACGGTGCTCGTGAAAGTGCCCGGAAGCACGACCTTCGTGCCACTCAGCTCGCTGCGCGACGTGCCCTTCGGCACGATCGTGAACGCGATCGACGGGAGCGTGGTCGTGACGACCGCCCAACCTCATGGCGGCACGCAGACGGGCGAGTTCCTGCTCGGCGAGTTCATCCTCGACCAGGGCCACAACGGCGTGGTCGTGGCGAAGCTCACGGGCGGCAACTACGGCGTCTGTCCCAAGCCTCGCAAGCGCCGCCACCACGCCCACGCGAGCTCCTCGCGCGGCAAGCACGTCGTTCGCAAACTGTGGTCCAACGCGCACGGCAGCTTCGCGACCCGGGGAAGCTACGCGGTCGGCGCGGTGCAGGGCACCGAATGGCTCACCGAGGACCTCTGCGAAGGGACCCTGATACGGGTCAGGCGCGACAAGGTGAAGGTCACCGACCTCGTGCACCACCGCATCCACATCGTGCTCGCCGGCCACCAGTACCTCGTCCGCATATAGCGCCTCCCGCGCGCGGCGCTCGCGATCGCCTCGCACGCCCGCCGGCGCCCGCCGTTCAGCCGCAGCCGGTGATCCCACCGTCGAGCGGTATCACCGCGCCGGTCAGGTAGGAGCCCGCGCGAGAGGCGAGGAACAGCGTCAGCCCGACGACGTCGTCGGGCCGCCCGATCCGCCCGAGCGGGACGCTCTGCTCGATCGTCCCGCGCGTCTCGGGATGATCCAGGGCGAAGGCCATCATCTTGCTCTCGAACGGACCCGGCGCGATCGCGTTCACGGCGATCCGCTCCGCGGCCAGGCGCTTGGCGAGGTGGCGGGTGAGCATGTGCACCGCGGCCTTGCTCGCGCTGTAGCTGTAGTTCTCCATCGAGGGCACGCGCAGGCCGTCGATCGAGCCGATGTTGATCACGCGCGCCGGGTCCTCCTCGCTCGCCGCGGCGCGCAGGGCCGGTAGCAGCGCGACCGTGAGATGGAAGACGCCCTCGACGTTCGTGTGCACGACCTTCTCCCATCCGGCCGCCGGGAACTCCTCCAGCGGGGCTCCCCAGGTCGCACCGGCGTTGTTGACGAGGATGTTCAGGGACGGGAAACGCTCGGCGGCCGCGGCGGCGAGCTCGGCCGCGCCCTCGGGGCTCGAGACGTCGCCGGGAATCGCCTCGCAGTCGCCCTGCTCGGCCAGGCGCCGGCCGGCCTCGCGGACGTCCGCGCCCCTGCGTGAGGAGACGATCACCCGCGCCCCCGCCTCCACGAGGCCGCCTGCGATCATCAGGCCGATCCCGCGCGAGCCGCCCGTCACCAGCGCGGTCTTGCCCGAGACGTCGAACAGTTCGCCCACGCCGCGGTCCCGCTAGTCGGCGAACTCCGCCGCGCGCTTCTCCAGGAAAGCGCCGACAGCCTCCGGCACGGCGCGCCCGAACGTGGCCATGATCTGCTGGCGGTCCTCATACTCCACGGCCGCCTGCTCGGAGGGGATCTCGAGCGCCGTCCACATCCCGCGCTTGGTCAGCTGCACACCCCACGGCGCCAGCGAGGCGATCTGCCGGGCCCCTGCGAGCGCGCGCTCGCCGAGGCCGCCGTCGGCGACGACGTCGGCGACGAGCCCGACCCTCAAGGCCTCTTCGGCGTCGAGGCGCCTGCCGGTGAGCATCAGCTCGTGAGAGCGCGAGGCGCCGATCAGCCGCGGCAGCAGCCAGCTCGTGCCCATGTCGCAGTTAGACACGCCGATGTTGATGAACGCGACGCGGAAGACCGCCTCCGGGGCGGCGTAGCGGATGTCGCAGGCGAGCGCGAGCGAGAGCCCGAAGCCGGCCGCGGGGCCGTTGACGGCGGCGATCACGGGCTGCGGCAGCGCGCGCAGCGCGAGCACCAGCGTCGACATGTGCTGCTGGTTGGCGAGGCGGTCGCGCGGCTCGTCGCTGCCGTCGTTGCCGGGGGCCGCGCCGTAGCCGCGCAGATCCAGCCCGGCGCAGAAGCCGCGGCCCGCGCCGGTTAGCACCACCGCGCGGCAGGAGCGATCGATCGTGATCCTGCGCAGCTCCTCGTGCAGCGCCTCGCACAGCTCCGAGGTCATCGCGTTGAGCTGCTCGGGACGGTTGAGGGTCAGGCGCCGGACGTGCGGCTCGGGTTCATCGACCAGCAGGGGCGTGTCGGCCATCGGCGGATCCTATTGCGCGCCTCGGCGCGCCTCGATCGCGCGGTGGTGAAAGCGCGCGTGCGCGGCGGGTATCGCGCGGCGGGTATGTGACACTGGCGCGCGTGCACGCGGAGCGAACAAGGGTGGCGGTTGTCGGGCACGTCGAGTGGGTGCAGTTCGCACACGTGCAGCACGTTCCCGTGGCGGGCGAGGTCGTCCACGCCGAGGATCCCTTCGAGGAGCCGGCGGGAGGAGGAGGCGTGGCGGCCGTGCAGCTCGCGCGACTTGCCGGCGGCGCCCGCCTGTTCACCGCGCTCGGCCGCGACGAGCACGGAGAGCGCTCGTTCGGGCGCCTGGCCGAGCTCGGCGTGAGCGTTCACGCCGAGCGGCTCGATCAGCCCTCCCGCCGTGCCGTGACGCTGATCGACGTCGCGGGCGAGCGCACGATCACGACGCTCGGGCTTCGGCTCGAGCCGCACGGCGACTCGGCCGAGCTCGACTGGCAGAGCCTCGCGGGTCTCGATGGCGTGTACTTCACCGCCGGCGACCTGCCGGCGCTGCAGGCCGCGCGCGCCGCCTCGCGCGTGCTCGTCGCGAGCCCCCGCGCCGGCGAGGCCCTCGGTCGCGGCGTGCCGCTCGACGCGCTCGTCCTGAGCGGGGATGACGCGATCGAGGGCGGGGAGGTGGGGCGCGCCCGAGACGACGCCGCGATGCTCGTGATCACCGACGGCGCGCGGGGCGGGCGATTCATCGCGGCGGACGGCGAGCGCGGCGATTGGCAGGCCGAGCCGCTGCCCGGACCCGCTCGCGACGCCTACGGCTGCGGGGACTCCTTCGCAGCCGGGCTGACGTTCGGGCTCGCCCGCGGGATGGACCGCCCGAGCGCGCTGCGCCTGGCGGCGCGTTGCGGGGCGACCTGCCGCGCGGGGCGCGGCCCCTATGGCCGGCAGCTCAGCGCCGAGGACCTCTAATTGGGCGGACCTGAAAGGATGGCCCGATGAGCGGCTTCGAGCAGATCAGCACCGGCGTGCGGGACAACATCCTCACGATCACCCTCAACCGGCCCGCCCGCCTGAACGCGTGGACGCCGACGATGGGCCGCGAGCTGATCGAGGCGTTTGACCTCGCCGACGCCGACGACGACGTGCGCGCGATCATCATCACCGGCGCTGGGCGCGGCTTCTGCGCCGGCGCCGATCTGGCTGCCGGCGGGGAGACGTTCGATCACAGCGCGCTCGTGCAGACGGAGCCCACCCCGCCCACGCCGCGCGACGGTGGCGGCGAGCTCACGCTGCGGATCTTCGAGTCGACCAAGCCGGTGATCGCCGCGATCAATGGCCCGGCCGTCGGCGTGGGGGCGACGATGACGCTCGCGATGGACGTGCGGCTGGCGGCCGAGGACGCGCGCATGGGATTCGTCTTCGCGCGCCGCGGGATCATCCCGGAGGCCTGCTCGAGCTGGTTCCTGCCCCGCGTGGTGGGGATCAGCCGGGCGATGGAATGGGTTGCCACCGGGCGCGTCTTCTCCGCGCAGGAGGCGCTCGAGGGAGGACTCGTGCGTAGCTTGCACCCGGGCGGGGAACTGCTCGACGCGGCGCGCGCGCTCGCGCGCGAGATCGCCGAGAACGCCGCGCCGGTGTCGGTTGCGCTCGCGCGCAGGCTGATGTGGACGATGCTCGGCGCCGAGCACCCGATGATCGCCCACCGCGCCGACTCGCGCGGCATGGTCATCCGCGGTCAGTCCGCCGATGCCGTCGAGGGCATCACCGCCTTCCTCGAGAAGCGTCCCGCCGAGTTCCCCGAACGCGTCAGCGACGGCCTGCCCGACATCATGCCGGGATGGAAGGCGCCGGCTTTCGAGTAGGCCGGTGAGAGGGTCGAGCTTTCAGTAGGTCGGTCGAGCAGGGTCGAGCACGTCGTTCGAGCGGGCGGGGATGGCATGCTCTCGACAGCGGTCGAGAAACGGAGGCTCTCAGATGTCCGAGTACAAGACATTCACCCCCGAGCAGGCGCGCAGCGTTGGCGAGCAGATCGGCATTGACTGGGACGTCGCACCCTTCGACGTCGAGCAGTTCCGGATGGGCATGGACGTCGAGCTCGAGCACGGCTTCGCCGATATGGCGACGAACGTCACCGACGACGATCCGCTCTTCACTGGCAAGATCGCGCTCGCCCACCTAAACGAGTTCCCCGACTACTACACCCGCTTGGAGAAGATGGAGGACGAGGCAAGGCGCGACTGGGCGCGCTGAGCGGCTTCCCGACTTGGCGCTCTAGAACCGCGGCAGCTTCTGTACCAACGACAGGAGCGGGGCGAACAGGTCGCCCCGCTCGAGCACGCGCTCGAGCACGCGCGCGGCCTCGAACGCCAGCGTCTCAGGCTCGCCGGCCGCCAGCGCCG
Source organism: Solirubrobacteraceae bacterium (assembly GCA_035314465.1). Classification (GTDB taxonomy): domain Bacteria; phylum Actinomycetota; class Thermoleophilia; order Solirubrobacterales; family Solirubrobacteraceae; genus Palsa-744. Next base: position 59,121 of record DATFZM010000013.1, read on the forward strand.
CCTCGATCTCGCTCCAGTCGAGCGGGGTGGAGACGCGGGGACGGTCGCTCGCGCGCAGCGAGTACACGCTTATCGTGGTCTTGCGGGCGTCGTTCTGGCTCCAGTCGATCAACACCCTGCCCGTGCGACGCGCCTTGCTCATGCGCGAGACCACGAGCTCGGGCTCGTCGCGCTCCAGCAACTCGGCGACCGCCTTCGCGAAGGGCTTTGTCTCGGCGTAGGTGATCGCCGCATCGTTCAGCGGCAGGTACACCTGCAAGCCCTTCGCGCCGGACGTCTTCGCGAAGCAGCGCAGACCGAGGTTCTCGAACATCCCCCGCAGGCGCAGCGCCACCCGGCCGCACTCGAGGATCCCCGCCGGCGGACCGGGATCGAGGTCGAACACGAGCGCGGTCGGGCGCTGCGGCGTATCGGCCCGCGCGAGCGGGGCATGCAGCTCGATCGCCGCGAGGTTCGCGAGCCACACGAGCGTCGGCAGGTCTTCGGCGAGCACGTAGTCGATCGGCTTCTGCGAGCTCGCGACGGTCGCGGTCTTGACCCAGTCCGGGCGATGCGCCGGCGCCTGCTTCTGGAAGAACGACTTGCCCTCCACTCCGTCGGGCCAGCGCGTCACGGTCAGCGGCCGGCCCTGCAGGTGGCCGAGCAGCGTCGGCGATACGGCGGCGTAATAGTCGATCAGCGCGCGCTTGTCGAAGCCCGTGTGCGGATAGAGGACCTTGTCGAGGTTCGACAGCACGAGCTCCCTGGCGCCGACGCTTGCGCGCCGTCGCGCGCCGCGTCCCTCGGCGATCCTCAGCTCTTCTCCACGGCGCGCGGCGAGGCTCGCGAGATCCCCCGCCGGGGCCTCGGAGGAGGGCGCCTCGCGCACGACCTCCTCCGGCGCCTTGTCCTCGCGCAGCCCAAGGTAGGTGGGGTGGCGCAGGTTCCCGCCGGCCGTCCACTCGGTGAAGCGCACCTCCACGACCAGGCGCGGATCGCAGTAGACCGCCTCTCGCGGCGGCGCGGCGCCGACGCCGAAGGGCGAGTCCGGGCGCTCCAGCTTCGAGAGCAGGCGCTGCAGATGTTGCAGCTCCTGATCAGCCAACCCGCTTCCTACGCGGCCGACGTAGCGCAGCGAACCGTCGCGCTCGTGGACGCCGAGCAGCAGCGCGCCGATGCTCTCGCGGCGCCGGCCCTTGCCCGGCAGCCAGCCACCGACGACGAACTCCTGGCGGGCCGCGGTCTTGACCTTGATCCAGGCGGCCGTGCGAAGGCCGGGCGTGTACGTCGAGGACAGGCGCTTGGCGACGATCCCCTCGAGCCCCTGCTCGGCGCTCGCCTTCAGCAGAGCCGCGCCACCGGCGAGCAGGTGCTCGGGGGTCTGCCAGCGCTCACCGGCGAGGCCGAGCTCGGACAGCCGCGCGCGGCGCTCGACATAGGGCAGCTCCATCAGCGAATGGCCATCGAGCCAGAGCAGGTCGAAGATCATGTACGTCACCGGCCTCGTGCTCGCCAGGCGCCGCGCCTGCGCCCCCGAGGCGAGGTTCATGCGCCGCTGCAGCGTCTCGAAGCTCGGTCGGTCGCGCTCGTCGAAGGCGACGATCTCGCCGTCGAGGATCGCCTCGTGGGAGCCGAGCACGCGGTTCAGCGCTCCGAGCTCCGGGTAGCGGTCGGTCACCGCCTTGCGGTTGCGGCTCTCGAGCGTCAGCTCGCGCGGTTGCGAGTAGGCGAGCGCGCGCACGCCGTCCCACTTGATCTCGTACGCCCACGAGCCGTCGTCGTCCGGAAGCGTCCCTGCTCGCGCGAGCATCGGCGCGAGATGGCGCGGCATCGGCTCGCGGGTCGGATCGGCGGGGGGATCCATGCGGTGGATCATCCAGTCCCTGGGCTCGTCCCCATCGTCGATCGCGAACAGCGCGTAGCGCCCGCGCGCGCGCTCGCCATGCAGGGCAACCTCCACCTTGCGCGGCTCCCACTTCAGGCACTCGTAGGTCCCGCGGTCCCAGATCGAGATCGTGCCGGCGCCGTACTGGCCCTTCGGGATCTCTCCCGCGAAGTCGAGGTACTCGAGCGGATGGTCCTCGGTCGCCGCCGCGAAGCGGTTCTCTCGCGGCTCCTGCGGCAGGCCCTTCGGGATCGCCCAAGAGGCGAGCACGCCGTCGTGTTCCAGGCGCAGGTCCCAGTGCAGCCTGCGCGCGTGATGCTCGTGGATCACGAAGCGCGGCTGCGCGGCCTGCTCGGCGGCGCCGCCGGCCGCGCCGGCGGCGGGCTCGGGCGTCTGTTGGAAGTTGCGCTTGGCGCTGTAGCGGGCCAGCGGATCCGGCCCTCGGGTGGCGCGCCTGCCGGTCCGGCGGGCCACCTAGCGCTTTGCGGCTGCGCGCGAGGAGTCGGGCTTCTTGGCCGCGCCTTTGGCGGCCGGTTTGCGTGCTGGCTTCTCGGCGGGCGCGCGTTTGGCGCCGTCCCGCGCGGCCTTGACGCCGTCGCCGGAGGGCTTGCCCTCGCGCGCGCGCACCGCCTCCAGGCTCGCCTTCAGCGCGCTCATCAGGTCGGGCGCCGGCTCGGGGGCCTGCTCCGGCGGCGGCTGGATCGCGATCTCCTCGCCCTGGGCCTTACGTTCGATCAGCTCGAGCACCTCCTGGCGGTAGGTGTCGTGGTAGCGCTGCGGTTCGAAGTCCGCCGCCAGCGAGCTCACCAGCTGCTTTGCCATGTCGAGCTCGCGCTTGGTCGTCTTGACCTCGGCCGCCTCGCGCACCTCGTCGATTCGCTCAGGGGGGATCACTTCGTCCGCAAACAGCATCGTCGCCATCCCGAGCGCCTCGCCCATCGGGCGGATCGCCACGAGCTGCTCCTTGGAGCGGATCACCACGCGCGCGATCGCGACCTTGCCCGTCTCGCGCATCGCCTCCAGCAGCAAGCGATAGGGCTTGACACCGCCCGGCCCCGGCGCGAGGTAGTAGGGGTGGTCGTAGTAGACGGGATCGATCTGGTCGAGCTCCACGAAATCCTCGATCTCGATCGTCTTCGTCTTCTGCGGCTCGAGTGCGTCAAGCTCGCCGGGGTCGATCACGACGTAGCGGTCCTTCGCGAGCTCGTACCCCTTCACGATGTCCTCGTAGGGCACCTCCTCGCCGGTCTGCGGGTCGATGCGCTTCTGAACGATGCGCGTTCCGGTCTTGCCCGAGAGCTGGTGAAAGCGCACGCTCTTGCGGTCGAGCGCGCTGTAGAGCTTTACGGGCACGGTGACCATGCCGAAGCTGATCGCTCCGGTCCACATCGCGCGAGGCATACGGCAGTAGTACCACCTTCGAGATCGCTGAACCAACCCTGCAAACCGACTCGCGTCGGGATCGGCGAGACTGTCGCGGTGTCCGGCGCGGGCCTCCAGGATCGTCCCGTCGAGCTGCTCCAGCAGCTGCTGCGCTACGACACCACGAACCCGCCCGGCAACGAGGGCGAGTGCCTCGTCTGGATCGCCCGCTTGCTCGAGGAGCTCGGCTGCGAGGTTCGAACGCTCTCCGACGCCAGCGGGCGCCCAAACCTGATCGCGCGTCTGGCCGGTCGCGGCGAGGCCGCGCCGCTGCTGCTGCAGGGGCACGTCGACGTGGTCGCCGCGCGCGGCAGCTGGCGCCACCCGCCGTTCGCCGGCGAGGTCCACGACGGCTACGTCTGGGGACGCGGGGCGCTCGACATGAAGGGCGGCGTCGCGATGATGCTCGCCGCGTTCATGCGCGCCAAGGCCGGCGCGCAGTCGCCGCGGGGCGACGTGATCCTGTGCCTGCTCGCCGACGAGGAGGGCGGCAGCGAGCACGGGGCCGAGTTCCTCGTACGCGAGCATCCCGAGCTGTTCGCCGGCGTGCGCTACTCGATCGGCGAGTTCGGCGGTTTCACGATGTCGCTCGCCGGCCAGCGCTTCTACCCGATCATGGTCGCCGAGAAGCAGGTCTGCTGGACGCTCGCGACGCTGCGCGGCCCCGCCGGCCACGGCTCGATGCCGGTCCGCGGGGGCGCGACGGGACAGCTCGGAGCGCTGCTGCGCGGGCTCGATCGCCGCCGCCTGCCCGTGCACGTCACACCGGTTGTCGCGACGATGGTCGGCGCGATCGCGGATCAGGTGCCCGCTCCGCTCGCGCTGGCGCTGCGCGGCCTGCTCAAACCGGCGCTCACCGACCGGCTGCTCGAAATGTTCGGCGAGCGCGGCCGCGTCTTCGATCCGCTCCTCCACAACACCGCCTCCGTCACCGTCGTGGCCGGCGGCGAGAAGATCAACGTGATACCCGATCAGCTCTCGGTCGAGATCGACTGCCGGCTGCTTCCCGGCTTCGGTCCCGCGGACGTCTTCGCGGAGCTGCGTGACCTCAGCGGGGTCGAGCCCGAGTTCGACGTCGTCCGCTTCGACCAGACCGCCTCCGAGCCCGACCTCGCGATGTTCGACACTCTCGCCGACGCGCTACGCGAGCAGGATCGGAGCGCCGAGCCGATCCCGTTCCTGCTTCCGGGAGCCACCGACGGGCGTTTCTTCGCGCGGCTCGGCATCCAGACCTATGGCTTCCTGCCGATGCAGCTGCCCAACGACATGGCCTTCATGCAGCTCATTCACGCCGAGAACGAGCGCCTGCCCGCCGACGCCGTCGAGTTCGGCACGCGCGCGATCGGGCGCGTGCTCGAGCGCTTCGGCTGAGGGCAGCGGCGCGAGGGGAATACGGCGCGACGGGAGTACGGCGCGGTCGCGGTCGCGCTTGGCCTGAGCCGCGCTACTGCCTGGCTGCCGGCGCGCCGAGGTCGAAGCGCACAGACGTGAGCTCTTCGCAGACGCTCCACAGGCGCTGTGCGACCTGTTCGTCGCGCGCGGCGCGGCTCGGCGTGACGACGTGCGGGTGTCCGCGGAATTCGCCGGGCCCGTCCGGGCCTATATAGCTGCCGCCCGGCACGTCGGGCGCGGTCGCCGCATACAGCGTCGGCAGCGCGCCCATGTCGGCGCTCTGGGCCATGATCGCGTTCGTAAAGCGCATCACGATCCGGTCCAGCGGTGGCGCGGCAGCGGTCTGGAGGTTCGTCGCCGCATAGCCGGGGTGGGCCGCGACGCTCTTGATCGCGGAGCCCGCGGCGCGCAGTCGCCGGTCGAGCTCGAGCGCGAGCATGAGGTCGCCCAGCTTGGACTGGCCGTAGGCGCCCCAGCGGCGGTAGGAGCGCTCGGATTGGAGGTCGTCGAAGTTGATCTTGCCCATCTTGTGGGCGTTTGAGCTCAGCGTCACCACGCGCGCGTCCTCGCGCCCCTCCATCAGCGAGATCAGGCGTCCGGTGAGGGCGAAGTGACCGAGCACGTTGGTGCCGAACTGCAGCTCAAATCCGTCCACGGTCTCGCGTCGCGGCGGAGCCATCACGCCGGCGTTGTTGATCAGCAGGTCAAGGCCGCCCTCGCCGTGCGAGGCGCGAAAGCCGTTCGCGAACTCCTCCACCGAGGCGAGGTTCCCGAGGTCGAGCTCGGCCAGCTCGAGCTCTGCTGCCGGCGCGGCCGCCTCGATCGCCTGCAGCGCTGCCTGCCCCTTCTGCAGGTTTCTGCAGGCGAGCACGACGTGCGCGCCGTGGCGGGCGAGCTCGCGCGCCGTGCTCAAGCCCAGTCCGCTGTTCGCGCCCGTGACGATCGCCGTTCGCCCGCGCTGGGCGGGAATCTGGTCGGCCGTCCACTGCTCGCTCATCGCTCCCCCTTTTTAGTGGTCCTGAGGCACAGCGTATCCGCACTGGGACCCTCGCTCGCGAACAAACTGGCTGGCTGGCCAGTATTATCCGCGAGACCGTTTTGCAGACGACCTCGGGAGGGTTGTGATGGCGACCGTAGGGCGTGACGTCGAGGCACTGGAACTCACCGACCAGGACCTCTGGAAGACGGGGCCGCCGTACGAGGTGTTCAAGCAGATGCGCGGTGGCTGCCCGATCCACTGGACCGAGAGCTTCGAAGAGTTCCCCGAGGAGGCGGGCTTCTGGTCGGTGACGACCGCTGAGGACGTTCACACGGTCAGCCGTGACTGGGAGGCGTACTCCTCGGAACTCGGCGGCGTGATCGCGGCCGGGGGAGGCTTCCCGATCGAGCTCGCGCGGGCGATGTTCATCGGCATGGATCCGCCCAAGCACGACCGGTTGAAGGCGCTGTTCCAGAGGGGCTTTACGCCGAAGCGGATCGCCGATCACGAGGATGCGATCAGGGCGATCGTGGTGGGGGTGCTCGACCGGCTGGACGGCCGCGAGAGTTGCGACCTGGTCGGCGATGTCGCCCAGCCGGTCGTCTCGCGCGTG
>DATFZM010000014.1:0-24304 GCA_035314465.1 Solirubrobacteraceae bacterium
CCCGAACATGTTGCGGCCCATGATCGTGGCACCAATGTTCGCCAAGCGCTGCTCGACCACCGCAGAGCTGGCGTTCACATCGCCGCCCTCCTCGCCGTGCATCTCCCGAAACGCCTTGAGCGGGAAGAACCACTCGTGCAGCTCCAGCCCGCCGGAACCGAGCGGGTTTTCCTCGTTTTGGCCTGGGCCGGCGACGTAGCCGTCCAGCGACATCGTGATGCTGAGTCTCAGCTTGCCCATCTCCGCCCCGTTCTGTGTCGCACCTGCTGTAAGAGACTGCCAAAGGGCACCATCATGGGGTGCGTCTCACGGGATTCTTGCGCTCAGCGCGGACACCCACGCAAGCGACCTCCGGCCATACCGGCACAACCGTGAAGGCGGTGTCGACCAGCACTGCGGGCGCGCCCTGCTCCTCGCCAAAAGGAGGAGCGGGTTCGTTCGCTGCCGCCCTATCGGCTAATTGCACCTACCGCGGGTGCTCGGGGTTGGGGTGGTCGGGATGTCCCAAGTCCCAGTCGTGGGTCGAATTCCCGTACGCCGGGATGCCGTCGGCGTCGGCGAGCATGCGAGCAAGGTGCAGCACATTCCAGGCCAGGAAGACTGTGTTGCGGGTCGCCCAGGCGTTGTGCTCGCCACCCCCGACGGCATCAAGGTAGGAGGGCCCAGGACCAGCCTCCCCGGTCCAGTAGGTATCCGACTGGGGAGGGATCGTGAGTCCGATGTCCTGTAGCGCGTAGAGGACCTGGGCGCTGACGTGCTTGCCACCGTCGTCGTTGCCGGTGGTGATCGCTGCGCCGGTTTTGCCGTAATAGGCCCACTGGCCCGCCTCGTTAACTTCCGATGAGTAGGCGTAGAGGCGCTCGATGATCTTGCGCGTGAGCGAACTCTGGTCCCCCAACCAGACCGGTCCCGCCATGATCAGGATGTGCGCGGGCACGACGGAACGCTTGTAGATGTCGGGGAATTCGTCGCTGTCGTAGCCGTGCTCGCGCATATCGGGCCACAGCCCGGGCGGACTATCACGATCCACCCTCCGGATCTCCTCAAGGTCGACGCCGACGCGGTTGAAGATCCCGCGGACGATCGCCACCAGGCCGTCGGTGTTGCTGACCTCGGGTGAGCGCTGGGATGGTACGACCCACGCGCTCGCTCCTATGCGGATGCGGCCGTGTGGAGTAGTCTGCTGGACGACGCCGCTAAGCCACCATGAGGGGACATGCCGTGAGCACCACGAGCCGGGAGCAGATACCACTCGACGAGGTGCGTCTCGGAGACCCCTCGACCTTTAGGGAGGGGCCTCCGCTCGAGCTGTTCCGGGAGCTGCGCGCCAAGTGCCCGGTCCACTGGACGGACGGCTTCGTGGAGTACCCGGACGAAGACGGCTTCTGGTCGGTGACGACGGCCGACGACGTGTTCGAGGTGAGCCGCGATTGGCAGACGTTCTCCTCTGAAATCGGCGGCTTTACGGCGATCAAGAACGCGGGCCTCTCACTCGAGATGCAGCAGGCGATGTTCATCGGCATGGATCCGCCGAAGCACGATCGCCTCAAGGCGCTGTTCCAGCGGGGCTTTACGCCCAAGCGGATCGCCGAGCACGAGGACGCGATCCGCGCGATCACGATCGATGTGCTCGATCGGCTCGATGGCCGCGAGTCCTGCGATCTGGTCACCGACGTCGCGCAGCCGGTGGTGGCGCGGGTCATCGGGAGCTTCATGGGGCTCCCGCCCGAGGACGATCAGGCGTGGGCGGATCTCATGAACGCGATCGTCACGGCGGGCGATCCCGACGTGACACCCGAGGGTACCCAGGTCGTGATGGAGCGCCTCGTCCCACAGGTCTTCGAGCGCTGCAACGAGCTCATCGCCGAACGCCGCGAGACCCCGACCGAAGATCTCACGAGCGTGCTCGTTCACGCCGAGATAGACGGTGAGTGCCTGGAGGACCACGAGATCGTGATGGGGTTCGTCCTGCTGATGGCGGCCGGCAACGACAGCACCAAGGCGACCTACTGCAGCGGCATGCGGGCGCTGATGGAGAACCCCGACCAGCGACGGAGGGTTCTGAGTGACCCTTCGCTCGTACCCGCCGCCGTCGAGGAGTCGCTGCGCATGTTTCCCGCCTTCGCGCACTTCGCTCGCACCGCGACCCGCGATACCGAACTGCACGGACAGCCGATCCGCGAGGGCGAGAAGCTCGTGATGTGGTACCCGTCGTCGAATCGCGACGAGACCCGCTACGAGGATGCCGATCGCTTCGACGTCACGCGCAATCCAGAGCACCAGGCGTTCGGTGCTGGTGGCCGGCACTTCTGCCTGGGCACCGCGCTTGCGCGCCTCGAGCTGCGGATCCTCATCGAGGAGACCCTCGCGCGTTTTCCTGACATGGAGATAGCCGACACCCCAAAGTACGTCGAGTCGGGGTTCGCCAACCAGCTCAAGACGCTGCCGGTTCGACTGCGGCCGTAGTTCCACCTCGAGCGACACGCTCGGATTTCGTCCGCAGCGGGCGTCTGCTCCGCTGAGGGGCGGACGCTCACTCGGCTCGCAACGCGGTGGCGATGGGCGTGCGTGATACTTGGCTGTCTGATGACCGAGGAGTCCACGACCCCCGACCTGGTGGAGCGTGCGCTTGCCATGTTTGCGGCTGGTGATCGTGGCGACATCGACGCGGCGATCGAGTTCTTCGCTCCCGACGTCGTCTGGGAGATGGTTGGGTCGGGCATACGCATTGACGGCGCGGCGTCGCTTCGCGACTTCATGCAAGACTGGGTCAACAGGTACGACGATTATCAGTGGAGGGCTGAAGAGGCTCTCGACCTGAGAAACGATGTGGTGCTCGTCGTCTATTTCGACAGTGGTCGTCCCGGCGGCAGTACGTTCACGGTTCAGGAACGCGGAGTAGTCGTCATCGAGTGGAGCGGGGGTCTGATTGTGCGCGTCACGGATTTCGACTACGACCAAATCGATGAGGCTCTTGCAGCCGCCGAACGCCTCGCGCGGGAGAGGGCCGATGGCTGAGAGGCGGCGGCGACCTCCGACCTCGTCCAAGACGTGGCATGTCTTTTGAGCTTGTCAACGCCGTGACTTCGACGGCCCCGTAGAGCGTTTGTTCGCGCGGCAACAGCGATACGTAAGGCGGCATTTTGGCAGCAGGCAATATGTAGCCGCTTCTCGGGGCGGACACGGCGCTGGCTGAGGAGCTCGTGGGGGAGGGCTATGAGGTGGTGCAGGGAACCGGCACGCACGGCCGCTACTGCGAGCTCGCGGGCGTGCCGCGGGGGCGGGGGCTGTGTGAGGCGCTCTCGGACGGGCGCCGCGAGGTCGTGGCAGCGGCGGAGCGGTTCCGCGCCCGCCACGGCCGGCCGCCCGAGCGCGGCGCGCTGCGGGAGCTCGCCCTGGAGAACCGTCGAACGAAGGAGCTCACCACACGCGCTGACGTCTCACTTCGCGGTCTCGCGGACGACTTTCCAGCCGGCCTTCAGAGGCGCCAGGAAGTACGGCGGCTCGTCGGTGGCCAGGCGTCCGTCGTATTCGTAGTCCTTCAGGTAGCCCGTGCCGCCCGTGGTGCCGACGGGACCGCGGTAGTTCTGGGCGATCGCGCCCTTCTCGTGGAGTTTGCCCAGGGACGCCCCGCAGTTGAAGTTGTCGACTATGAACGAGTGGCTCGTGGAGAGGACCGCGGCGTAGATGTAGATATTGGGGAGGCTGCCCCATCCTTCGTTGGGGTCTTCGGCAGAGCTCACGTTGTTGCAGCCCGACACGGGGTGGTAGACGCGGACGAAGTTGCTGGCGATCAGTCCCAGCGTGGCCGTGCCGGTCGGTTCTTCGCCGAGTGCTTTGATGCTCGAGGGATAGATGTTGCCCTTGATCACGAGGTTGTTTTCGCCGGCGATCGTCAGCGATTCGCTGTAGGTGCCGCTCACGTACACATCTCCGCAGCCCTCGCGCCCTTTCAGTTCTCCTTCGGTGTCGGAGCTGTTGACTGCGTATTCGGGGGGGCCGCAGGCTCCGTTCGAGGTCACGTAGATAAGACCGTTTTTCGGCCATTTCAGGCCCGCTTCTTTGATTTCGACGCCTTTTTCGTAGCGTAGGACGTCGAACGTGTCCGTCGAGCCGTGCAGCGTGATGTGCGTCTCGCCTTTGAACTCGTCCGCCGGTTCGACGTAGGCCGCCAGACTGGTGTCGTTTTCGGGAACCTCGATCCGTTCGCCCTTTACGTAGCATCCGCTTTCGGTGTAGAACGTCGCCGAGCCGCCTTTGCATTCTTCTTTTCCGTCTTCAGGGTAGGTTCCTTCGTAGATTTCGACTTTGTCAGGCGGGCTGTGTCCCGAGCGACCGAACGTCGCTGTTCCTTCGACCCTCGCGGCGTCGTTCGTGTGCATCGGGCCGTCCACTTTGTCGCCGCTCGTGAAGATGATCGACTGGCATTTCAGGCCTTTGGGGTTCCATTCGCCGTAGTACTTATTTTTGCATTCGCCGCTGGCATAGAGGCTGGGGTCCAGGGTTTCGAAGTTCGTGAAGTAGATGTAGTCCAGGAAGCCGGTGACCTTGAACGTGGCGATCAGCGTCCGGCTGGCTTTACCCGCATAGCCAATGGACTGGATACGGAAGGTGTTCGCGAGCGCACCTTTGTTCTCGATCGCCGACGCGAACGGGTTGCTCGAGGAGCATTCGCCTTTGTATTCGCTCGGCGCGCTGGACGCGCCCAGCACCTTGTCTTCGTAGCGCTCGTTGCCTTCCCCGGCGACGGGGTTGTTGGGGCCGTTGCATTTCTCCCAGTAGTCCGGGTTGGCCTGCATCTCGTACTCGTACTCCTGCACCCCCGCCAGCGCCGCGTAGTAGGCCTGCTTGCGGACGAGGTCGTTGTGCGACGCTTCGTCTTCGCCAACCGCGAGCGTGAAGGCGCCTACGAGCAGGAGGCTCGTCACGAACATCACGCCAATCGCGATGATCATCGTGAAGCCGGCCTGCGAGCGAGCGGCGGCGTCGAGCAACAGACGCGTGCGGGTCATTCGCACGGCCCCGCTTTGAGCGTTGCTTCGGAGTTGGGCGCGCTAAACGTGAGCGTGACCTGGGTGCGCTGATCGGTGGAGATTTCTTTCCAGAGTTTCGTGTCTTTGCTCGGCGCCGCGTTGAACGTGATCTCGACGGCCGACACGGCGCTCGCCTGTGCGGCGGTCAGGCCGCTAGCTTCGGGCAGCGTCTGCACGAGCGCGCTCGAGGCCTGGCTGGTGCTCGTAGCCGCTTTCGATGCAAAGACGTAGTAGCTGAACAGCGCCGGTTCCTTTTTTTCCGTCGCTTCGTTGAGCACTTCGCCGCGCTTGATCCGTTCGCCGATCACGGTCCCGGTCGCCGGATTCGCCGTTGCGGAGAACGTGTATTCGCCTTCTTTGTTCGGACCGCTCGTCGCGACGTAGGAGTAGTCCTTGAGCGTGCCGCGGCCTTCGGCAGCTTCTTCTTCGGTCCACACGAGCTTGTCGAGATGCACTTCGCTCAGCGCCGGTTCGGCCTGTTCGCTGTAGGCGTTGACCAGCAGCAGCGTGGTCCTGGTGCTGCCGGCGAGAACCGGGTTGAACCCGGCCAGCAGGCAGGAGGAATGAAGTTTGTCGACGATGCGAGTCATCGTGACGCGGCCGAGCTGGGTGGCCTCCACGACATCGGCCTGGCGGTTGGAGTGCTTGAGGCTGATTTCGAGGATCGCGAACAGCGCCCCCATCACGATGATGCCGCAGACCATCGCGACGAGCGTTTCGATGAGCGTGAAGCCGCGCTCGTCGCGGCAGCGACGGCGGAAGCTGATGGTCGGCATGCTCAGCACGAGGAGACTCCCGACGCCACGCTGAAGCTGGTTTTTTCTTCGGCTTCGGTTTCTTCTTTTTCGCGCGTCGCTTTCAGGGCTTTGGCTTCGGTTTCTTCTTTTGTGCGTTTTTCCTTGGCGGTCGTCGCTTCGGTTTCTTCTTTTTCGCGTTTTTCTTTCGCCGTTTGCGCCGTCGCTTCTTCAGTGGCCCGTTTTTCTTTCGCTTTGGTTTCGTTTTTTTCGTCTGTTTCGCGCGTCGTCGTTTGCGCTTTTTCTTTGGCTTCGCGTTCCGCTTTCGATATTTTCGGGAGTTTTTTGCCTTCTTCTTTTTCCAACCATTCTTTGCGTTCTTTTGCTTCTTTCGCTTCCCGAGTGGTCTTTGCGCTGGCCTGTGTGGCTTCTTCGGTTTCGCGCGTTTCTTTCGCGGTTTTCGCTTCGGTTTCTTCGGTTTCGCGTTTCGTCTTCGCGGTTTTCGCTTCGGTTTCTTCGGTTTCGCGTTTTTTCCGCGGCGGCGCTTCTTCTGCTTCGCGTTCGGCCTTGGAGCGCTGTCCGAAGTAGGCGTTGAGCGTCGTGCCTTCGGCGTTGCTGTTCGTGTAGTTCGCGGTGTAGGCGCGTTTGGCGGCTTTGTCGTAGACGCAGAGCTTGGCCTTGCCGAACGGCTGGAACTGGTGTTCGAGGTGGCCGGAGCTGTTAGTGAGTTGGGCGTGGACGAGGCTCGCGGCGAACGCGTTGTTCGGCGTTTCGCTGCCTTCGCATTCGGTGTTCGTGATCGAGACTTCCGCCGGCACGGATTCGACGGTTCCGGGTTTGGCGTAGGTGCCGTCGTTGACGGTCAGGTTGACGCGGCTGAGGGGGACCTTCACGGTCGGGTTGCTGCCGGGCGTCACGACGGCGCCACCGGGCACTTCGGCTTCTTTGTAGGTGCCGTTGTTGGGGCAGTCGCCCGCATATACGGTCCACGGCGCGGAGAACGGGAAGAGGTCACCCTTGGCGTATTTGGCGCCCGCCGCCGTCGTGGCGGTGGGGCCGGCCGTGGTCGTGACGGCCTCGTATTTTTCTTCGCCACCGCCCTGGTATTTGAATTCCTGGCTGCCGGTCTGGAAGGTGGGGTCGCCGGCGGGTATGAATTCGCTGGAGACGACGAACGTGTTGCCCGTCACCGGCTGGCCTTCGAAGGAGGTTTCGCCTTTGTAGGTGTATTCGGCGGTGATGCGCCCGCCTTCGTCGTAGGAGACCGCGTACTGGGTCGTGATGTTCGGCGCGATCGAGACTTCTTTGGTGGGGTACTTGAGCGTCCCGCCGGTCGTCACGAAGTTGGGCTTTTCGGCGATTTCGACCGTTGCGCTGGTCGCCGCGAGCCCAGTCAGGATGACGCAGCCGGCCGCGCCGGTCGTGCCTTCGGCGGTGTTCGTGAAGCTCGAGCCCACCGGCGTGTATTTCGCGCTTGCCGTGACGCCCGCGGCGGCGAGCTTGGGGCTGCCGCCGTTGCTGACGTCGACCTCGAGCGCGGAGCCGACGGGGGGCGTGATGATGGTCGACTGTTTGACGGGAGGTTGTTTGGCCGCTTCGTGCAGTGCCCACGTCACGGAGGAGCTGATCTGGATGTTGGCGCCGTTTTCGCGGCTCGATTCGTTGACCGAGCAGCCCGTCGAGCTGCCTCCTCCGTTCACCGGTTTCGCTTCCTGGGTGACCTTGTACTTGGTGGCGCCGACTTCGACTTCGTATTTGTGCGGCGCGGTCTCGAGCGCGTCGAGCGCGGTCGCCGGGTCCGTTCGGAGCTTCTCCTGGGATTCCGAGGCCAGCAGCGCGGCCTCGGCGTGGCGGCGTTGGTCGATCGTCAGCCGGTTGGCGGCATCGAAGCCGTTGAACGTCGCCACCACGATGATCGCGACGAGCAGCGCGCTGATGATCACCTCGACGAGCAGAAAGCCCCCCTCGGAGGAGACTCGCGCCATCACAGCGTCGATCGGGCGCGGCTCCCCCTCTAGGCCGCTCGGGCCCGTGCGCCGGGGGGTCCGGGATGCCAGCTCGGGCGCGGAGGCTCGCCGCCGACATAGGCGGTGGTCAGCGAAGAGCATCGCGAAGAAAGAGCGCATTGTCGTGAAGTGGTTCCGGACCACTTGACGCTTCGGCACCGCGGGATGGCTGCTTTAGCGCGGGGTCGCCCGACTAAGCGCTCTGCGGCCGCGAGTCTGGCCGTCCGCGGCGCGGCCGGCGCCGCCGGCGCGCTCGAGCGGGGCTCGGGCGGGCGTTGCCGGACGCTCAGCCCACAGGGCGCGGCCGCGCGAGGCCTCCCGCGCGACGCCGTCCAAGCCCTACAATCGACGCCCCCGGGGGACTGGTGTATCGGTAACACGGTGGTCTCCAAAACCGCAACGCGAGGTTCGACTCCTCGGTCCCCCGCTGCCCGCAAAGCCCCAAGCTGCTGGTTCTCGGCTGTTTCGCGGCTCGATTCGGCCTCGACGCGCGGTGTGGGTGCTCCGGCGCGCTTCTGCCGCCAGAGCTCTCGGCGGCGGCTGGGCAGTAGCATCGGTGCGCCCCCGTCGCGGCGCTTGACGCGCGACAGCGATCGTGGCAGTCTGCACGACGGTTCCGGCCCTAGCCACGGTCTCGGTCTGGCCGGCCATCTCAAGTTGGCACCCCTCCCGTCCATCTCCCGGATGCACGCTTTCTGCGGATCGCGGGGGTTCTGACGGCCAGCATGCACGAAAGCACCCCACCGGAAAGCACCCCACCTAAGAGTTCCGCCGGCAACGGCGCGGGCAGCGATGCTTCGCCGGCGGCGACCGCCTCGGAGGGGGTGGCGCCGGCCACGCGCAGGCGGCGGATCCTGGTAGCCGTGCTCGTGTGGGGCACGACCCTGCTCGCCGTGCTGGGGATCTTCGCGGTGTGGGCGAACCGCCAGCTGTTGAACGCTGATAACTGGGCGAACACGAGCACGAAGCTGCTGCAGAACAGCGACATCCGTGAAACGACGTCCAACTATTTGGTGGACCAGCTGTACGCGAATGTCGACGTGGCCGGCGAACTGAAGTCCAAACTCCCCTCCCAGCTCGCGTCGCTCTCGGGTCCGATCGCGGGAGCGATCCGCAGCGTCGCAACCGAAGCCGCCCAACGCGCGCTGGCCACCCCGAGGGTCCAGGAAGCCTGGAAGCAGGCCAACCGCGCGGCCGACCAGTCCTTCGTGGCGATCGTCAACGGCGGCAAGGGGGCGCTCGCCGTCAACCACGGCGAAGTAAGCCTCGACCTGGCCTCGATCGTGGCCAACATCACCAACCGCCTCGGTTTGCCCAACGTGTCCTCGAAACTGCCGCCCTCGGTCGCAAAGCTGAAAATCCTCAAGTCGGAACAGATCAAGTTCGTCCAGGAAGGCGGCAAAGCGCTCAAGGGCCTTGCGCTGCTGTTGACGATCCTGGTGCCGCTGCTCTACGCGCTCGCGATCGGGCTCGCCCGCGGCTACCGCCGCCGCACGCTGATGACGGTGGGGATCGCGATCCTCGCCGTGGGGGTGCTCGTCTACCTCGGCCGAACGATTCTCGTCTCGCAGGTCACCGACGCGCTCGCCAAGAGCGAATCCGTCAGGCCCGCTGCGCAGGCCGCCGTGTCGATCGCGACCTCCATGCTCTCGGAAATCGCCGGTGCGTTCATCTTCGTCGCGATCGTGCTGATAGCGGCAGGCTGGTTCGCCGGTCCGAGCCGCTGGGCGGTCGCCGCCCGGCGGGCGATAGCGCCATTCCTGCGCGAACAGCCGGAGTTGACCTACGGCATCGTCGCCGTGATCATGGCGCTCGTCTTCATCTGGCAGCCGATCCCGGCTACGGGCAAAGTCGGCGGGGTCATCGTGTTCCTCGTGCTCGCATTCCTCGGCACCTACCTGCTGCGACGCCAGACCGCGCTCGAGTTCCCGGGCGCAACCGAGGCCGACCTCGCTGATGCCTAGATCGAACGGCGCCGGCGTCGTGTGTCGTCGCCCTCGCACATGTCGTAGCGGCGTCCGGCTCGCGCCGCCGAGCGGGGACCGCGCGAGCTGCGCGCCCGTGCTTCACAAGAGCTGTGGGCAGGCAGGTCGCGCCCGCTACATCAAATCTGACAACCGTGTCAGCCGTACCGCTATGGGAGGAGAGCAATGAGAGGTATGGGGAGTGCAGTATTCGTCGGCATCCTGCTCATGATCGCGGGAGTGCTCAACATCATCTACGGGATCGCGGCACTTGGAAACGCCAGCTTCTTCGTCAATGACACGCAGTACGTCTTCGCCAGCCTGCACACGTGGGGCTGGATCACGATCATCCTCGGCGTCATCCAGCTGACGGCTTCGCTGTCGCTGTTCGCCGGCAACCTCTACGGGCGGGTGATCGGGATCGTGGCGGCCACGCTCGGCGCGGTCGGGGCGCTGCTGGACGTCGGCGGGGCGCACCCGTGGTGGTCGCTTGGCATCTTTGTCATCTGTCTCGTCTGTATTCACGGCCTCGTGGTTCTCGGCGAGCCCGAGACGGTCTGAGCGGCGCGGGCCGCTACGGGGCTCGCTTGGCGCCGGCGCGCTCGCGCACGCCCTCATCGCCGGCGATCAGGATCGTGCTGACCATCTCGGGCGGGAACAGGCCGTGCTCGACGACGCCCGCGGTCGCGCCGAGGCGGCAGGCGAGCTCGCGCGGGTCGCCGACCGCTCCGAAGTAGTCGGCGATGAGACCGTCATCGGGGCTCGGGGGCGCGTCGCGCAGCCGTGCCGGAGCGAGCGCGATCAGCGTGTGCTGGACGCCGAAGCGCAGCAGCTCGAGCGGCACCGGCGGGGCGAGGCTGGCAACGGCCTTCTCGTGCGAGGCGATCACGACGAACCGCCGCGCGGCCGCGGCGACGATCTTCTCGCGGGTGTGCGCGCCGCCCCCGCCCTTGATCAGCCAGCCCTCGTCGTCGATCTGGTCAGCTCCGTCGATCGCCAGGTCGAGCTCGCCGAGCTCCTCGAGCGTGCCGATCCTCAGCCCCAGCGCGCGCGCCTCGCGCTCGGTGGCGGGGGACGTCGCCACGCAACGCACGTCCTTGCGCGCGCGCGCCGCGAGCGCGGGCAGCAGGAATGCAACCGTCGTACCGGTGCCGAGCCCTAGGCGCATCCCGTCCTGCACGAGCTCGGCGGCGGCCGTCGCGGCCGCGCGCTTCTGCTCTGCGACGCGCTCGGCCTCGCTCAGCGCCGCAGACCGCCGCCGCCCAGTCGCACCAGAGGGCGCCATGGCGCGGACGTTACCGACCGGCTCGGTTCCCTGAGGCGCACGCGCTCGGGCGCGGCGGGGCCGTGCAGCAGAAAACCCTGGCCGACCGAGCAGTGCAGCTCGCGGGCGAGCGCCAACTGCCTGTTGGTCTCGATCCCCACCGCGACCGCCGTCAGGCCCGCCTCCTTCGCGAGCGCAATCGTGGCGGCGAACATCGCCCTGCGCTCCTTGTCGTGATCGAACGTCGCGACCAGCACCGGGTCGAGCTTGAGCACGTCCAACGGCAGGTTTCCGGGCAGCCCGAGCGAGTACTGCCCGGAGCCGAATCTGTCGAGCGCGATCGACACGCCGAGCCGCTTGACGTCCCTCAGCGCCTCGCGCGCACGCTCGGGGTCGCGCATGACGGCGTCCTCGCTCACCTCCAGGCATAGCGCGCGACCGGGCAACCGGCAGTAGGCGAGCTCCTCGCGGACGCGCTCTGCGAGGTCGAGCTCGGTGAGCTCTCGCGCGGAGATGTTGACCGAGATCGGAATCGCGATCCCGTGCCGGCGCCAGACCTCCGCCTGCGCGCAGGCGGTGTGAAGAACCCAATTGCCGATCTGCACGATCAGGTCGCTCTCCTCCGCGGGCGGAAGGAACGTCGCGGGCAGGACGACCGCGTCGTCGGGGCGCCCGCTGCCTTGGGGGCGCCAGCGCACGAGCGCCTCGCAACCGACCGCGAGACCTCCTGCGAGCGGCAGGATCGGCTGATAGGCCAGCCACAGCTCGTGGCGGGGCAGCGCCTCGCGCAGGCGGCCGCCGATCTCGATGTGCGTGCTCACCTGCTGGCGCAGGCTTTCGTCGAACAGCTCCAGACGGCGACCGCCGGCGTTCTTGGCGCGGTACATCGCAAGGTCGGCCTCGCGCAGCATCGCCTCCGGATCCGTGTCCTGCTCGCGCGCAACCGAGATGCCGACGCTGGCGAGCATCGCGACTTCCGCGCTGCCCACGGGGATCGGGTCCTCGAGTGCGTCGATCACGCGCGAGCCGAGCGTGAGCGCCTCGTGCTCGCCTTCGACGTCCTCGGCGAGGATCACGAACTCATCGCCGCCGAGCCTCGCGACGGTGTCGCTGTCGCGCATCAGCGCGGCGAGCCGCTCGGCGATCGAGACGAGAAGGCGGTCGCCGACGTCGTGTCCGAGGTTGTCGTTGACGGCCTTGAACTTGTCGAGGTCCACGAACAGCATCGCGACGACGCCGTTGCTGCGGTGCACGCGAGCGAGCGCCTGGCGCGCGCGGTCCATCAGCAGCAGCCGGTTGGGCAGTCGCGTGAGGGGGTCGTGAAGGGCCTGGCGCTCGAGCGAGACGCGATCGGTCACGTCCTTCGCCGCGGCGTACCACGTGTCGCCGTCGCAGCGCGCACTCCACAACAGCCACCGCCACGATCCGTCGCGGTGCCGGTAGCGGTTGGTGAAGTTCTCGAACTCGGCCTCGCCCTCCCCCGCAGCGAACATCAGCGCGAGCGTATCGCGCACGTCGTCGGGGTGCATGAACTCCTGGATCGGGCGCGAAAGCAGCTCCTCGCGTGTCCACCCGAGCAGACGCTCCCAGGCCGGGTTCACGAGCGTGAAGTGGCCCTCCAGCGAGATCGTCGCGAGCAGGTCGCTCGTCATGTCGAACAGCCGCGCCACGCTGGCCCCGTCGTGCGGCGTTTGCGCGCCGGTCGCGGGGGGAGGATTGCTCATGCTCATGCACCCATTCCTTGACCAACACGTCGGCCGCGCGCCCGCATTGCAGCGCGCTTTCCGTGGCGCGTTGGACGTATTGACTAGCTTTCGCTCTCGCCGCCCGGCGACGGCGCTGGAGGCCGCGTGAAGTGCCGCCCGAGGATGGACTCGGAGGTCGTGCCGAGCTTGCGTCGCCAGGGTCTGTGAGGTCCTGCGCTGAGGCCCTCTAGGAGGCCGTGCTGAGCGGCGAAGCCGAGTCCGACGCGCCCCCGCCGCCCGCCGCTAGCGCCGCTAGCTCGCGATGCTCCTCCTCACCACGCAGGAAGCGCCATAGCGAGAGGCACATGAGCACGGTCATGAGGATCGCGCTCGAGACGCACCACTCGCAGATTTTTTCGAGCGTGAAGACCTCGCGGAAGGTCAGGTAGCAGCTGAACGCGAAGCCCCCGAAGGTGAGCGCGAGGGTGGCCAGTCGCGTCGTCTCGGTCTCGCGCAGCAGCAACGTGCCGAGGATCGCGATGTAGCCGATCAGCCCCATCAGCGCCACGGGCAGGCCCGCGACCTTCGAGTAGGTCGACGTCTGCACCGCCTCGCATTCGTCGTGACCCTGCACGCACGCGACCTTGATGCCCGCGTAGTGCACGTAGGTCAGGTAGGTCGTGAGGCCGACGCCGATCAGCGCCAAGACGATCATCACGATCCTCAGCGTGCGTGCGCTCATCGCCTAGGCCTTCAGTTCGGATTCGATCGCCGAGTCGAAGCCCGCCGATTCGGTCAGCGACACTTCCGGGAGCTTTTTCAACGTTCCCCCGCTGTGCCCGATCAGGAACGAGGGCGTACCGTTGAAGCCCTCGTTGTTGGCTGTCTGCGCGTCGGCGGCGACCTGGTTTTCAAACGTCGGATCCTTGCGGTCTTCGGTCCAGGTAGCGATGTTCAGCCCCGGCACCTGGTGGGCGAGCCCCTGGAGATAGCTTTCGGTGACGTAGCCGCTGTCCTCTTTGCCCTGCTCGTGGTAGAAGAGCTCGAGGTAGTTCCACATCAGCTTCTGCTTGCCGGCGGCCAGCGCGGCGATCTGCTGGGTTTTGAAGACTTCGGGTTCGCGCGTGGCGGTCTCGAGCGAGCGGTATTCGATCTTCACCTTGCCGCTCCGCACCCACTTCTGGACGATCGACGGAAGCGCCCCCAGCGTGAATTCCCTGCAGATCGGGCACTGCAGGTCGCCGAAGTAGACGAGCGTGACCGGGGCAGTAGGCGATCCGAGCACGTTGCCGTTCTGGGGGATCCCGCCGATCGTGGAGTCGACCGCGGAAATCGCCTGTGTTTCGGCGGCGGTGCCTTTCTTGGCGAGGCCTTTGGAACTGCTGCCGCTCCCGCCGGCCGCGATCGCGATCACCACGATCGCGACGACGACGACGGCCACGACGATGCCCAGCTGCGTTAGGCGCGTTCGCCGAACGGCCTGCGCCGCCTCGGCCTCCTCCATCGCCTTGCGCTGCGCGCGGGCCTGCTCGCGGCGCTGCTTGCGGGTGAGATCCTCCTCGTCGCTGTCAACCGGGCTCATGGGAAGAAACTTTTACAGATTTCGGATCAAGCGTGGCTAAGGAAGCGTTGCGGCTCTGCGTAGGCGTCGGACCTCGCCACCGGCGGCGGGAGCCGGGTCGGTCGGCGCGACGTGGGACTATGGCGGAGCCGGCCACCGCGCGTCGTAGCCGCTGCCGGCACTCCAGCCCCCGTAGCTCAGCCGGATAGAGCATCGGACTTCTAATCCGACGGTCGCAGGTTCGAATCCTGCCGGGGGCATGCCGAGAGGCTCCGTAAAGGCGGGGCCTTTCGTCGTTCTAGGCTCCACGGGGCGCAGCGGCGCCTATCCGGCGGTCGGCGGCCTCGATCCGCCCGACCTCGCCGGCTCAGCCGCAGTATGCGAGCTCGCGTTCGTGATCGCCTCGGGCGTGAGCTGCGTCAACGACGCCAGCGTCAGATCGGCGAGATCGAGGGCGTCGGCCTCGGGCGGAAAGTCCCGGTTGGGGACGGCGATCACGACCATGTCCGCGGCCGCCGCCGCTCGCAGGCCGTTGCTCGAGTCCTCGACAGCCGCAGCTCGCCGCGGCTGCACCTCGAGCCGCGCGGCCGCCGCCAGGTATACGTCGGGGGCCGGCTTGCCGTGCGCGACCTCTTCGCCCGAGACGCTCGCCGCGAAGCACTGCGTGAGCCCGCTCGCCGCGAGCACGGCGTCGATCACCCCGCGGTTCGCCGAGGAGGCCAGGCCGAGCGGCCATACGCGGGCGAGGCGCCGCACGGCGGCGATCGCCCCGGGCAGGAGGGGCAGCTCCATCGCGTAGGAGGCCAGTAGGCGCTCGATCACGCGATCGTCGATCTCGCCGGGCGCCAGCGGGACGCCCAGCCGCTCGTGCAGGTAGCGCGACCACTCTGGCGAGCTCATGCCGAGCATCGCCTCGGTGGCCCCCTCTCGCCATTGCCCGCCGGCCTGCGCCACGACCTCGCGTCGCGCGCGATCCCATGCGCGCTCGGAGTCGACGAGCACGCCGTCGAGGTCGAACACGACAGCCTCCAGCATCGACCGGGGTGGCTACTGGCCGGAAGCGCTCGCAGCGCCGAGCGGCTGCCCGCTCGTGGCGTTGCCTGGAGCCGTGTTCGCGCTGCCGAACAGGGCTCTCGTCGCACCGGCGATCTCGATCAGCGCATCGCGGCAGCTGCGGCTGATGCCGGCAAGGCTGATGAACGCGTGGATGAAGCCCGGGAAGCGGCGCAGCGTAGCCGGCGTGCCGGCGGCCTGCAGGGCCCGCGCGTAGTCCTCGCCCTCGTCCCGCAGCGGATCGAACGCGGCCGTGACGACGAGTGCGGGCGCGAGACCGGAGAGGTCCTCGGCTAGCAGCGGCGAGATGCGTGGATCGCGCGCCTGGGCTCGCTCGAAGCCCAGGTAGTTGTCCTGAAACCAGTCCATCTCGGCGCTCGTCAGCAGGAAGCCCTCGGCGAAGAGCTCGCGCGAGCGCCGCCGTGCGGTCATGTCCGTCGCCGGGTAGATGAGCAGCTGCAGCGCCGGTGCGGGACCGCCGTCACGGGCCGCGAGCTGGGAGACGACCGCCGCCAGGTTCCCGCCCGCGCTGTCGCCCGCGACGCCGACCCGGCTCGCGTCGGCGCCGAGTCGAGCAGCGTTCGCGCACGCCCAGCCGAAGGCCGCACGGGCGTCCTCGACAGCCGCGGGAAACGGGTGCTCGGGCGCGAGCCGATAGTCGACGGCGAGCACGTGCGAGCCTGCATGCCGGCACAGCAGGCGGCAGACGCCGTCGTGGGTGTCGAGGTCTCCGAACATGAAGCCGCCGCCGTGGTAGAAGACGAGCAGGGGGTGTGGGCCCCCGGGCTCGGCCGGCTGGTAGTGCCGCGCAGGCAGTAGCGTGGGGGCATCGATCACGACGTCGGAGACCGCACCCACGAGCGCGGGCCTGCCGGCGTAGACGGCGGCCTGGCGACGTCGCGTGAGGCGTGCCTGTTGCGGCGAGAGGCTCTGCAGGGGCGGCTGCGGGCGACGCTCGTTCAGCGCGAGTAGCAGCTGGATCTCCGGCGCGAGCCTTTCGCCGTCGATCTCGATTGGTGGCTTGCTCGAGAGGCGCACCTGCAGATCCGCCGGAAGTGCCGCAAGCGCTTGCGCGGCGCGAAGCTCCGCGCGCTGCGCGAGCGTGAGAGATGACGCCTCCATCGCCATCGTCGCAGCCTAGCGCTCCACGTCGGCCCGGTGGCGTCCTCGTCCGCTCTCAGGCGTGATCTCGGCGCTGATCGAGCGCTTCGCGGACCGCTGCCTCGGCCTGGTGGCCGGCTGTCAGCACCGGCTCGGTGCTGCGCAGCGCGCGCGCGAGCACGAAGGCGCCCTCCAGCGCGCAGAGCATCGAGATCGCAAGGCTGCGGGCGCGCTTGGGCGTCAGGCCGGCGCGCACAAACACGGCGGCGGCGCCGGAGATCCATCCCTCGAACACATCTGCGCAGGCGATACGCATGGGCTCGTTGGTGCTCGAGACCTCGAGCGCGATCGTCGCGATCGGGCAGGCGTCGGCGTAGTCGCTTTCCACGAGCGTCTGTGCAGCGCCGGCGAAGAACGCGCGCGTGGCAGCGGCGGGCTCGGCATCGGGAGTGAAGAAGGCGCCGATCAACTCGCCGTAGATGGCGCCCGACCAGCGGATCGTCTCCTCGCCGAGCTGCTCCTTGCCGCCCGGAAAGAAGTGGTACAGCGAACCGAACGGCGCGCTCGCCAAGGTCACGATCTGCTTGACGCCCGTGCCCGCAAAGCCCTGGCGGCGGAACAGCTCCGCGCTCGTCTGCACGATTCGCTCTCTCGTCGGCGGAGCCATCCCCGTCATGATACGATCCTGCGCTAGAGCGATCTATCTAGTAATGCCAGAGCTAGAGCTGACAGCGGGCACGATCGACTACGAGGACAGCGGCGGCGAGGGCCCCGTGGTGCTGCTCCTCGGCGGCGTGGTGATGGACGGCTCGGTGTGGGCGCCGCTCGTCGAGGATCTGCGTCGCGAGCACCGCTGCGTCGTGCCTACCCTGCCGCTCGGTGGGCACAGGCACCCGATGCGACCCGACGCCGATCTGTCGCTCGCCGGCTTCGCACGCATGGTGCAGGAGATCATGATCGCGCTGGATCTGCACGACGTGACCCTCGTCCAGAACGACCACGCGGCCGCGCTCGTGCTCGCCGGCCAGCGACCCGAGCGCGTCGCGCGCCTCGTGATCTCCTCGTGTGAGGCTTTCGAGAACTACCCTCCCGGCCTGCCGGGGAAGAACCTGCGCCTCACTGCGCTTGTGCCGGGCGGCCTCTACGTGGCGATGCAGGGGATGCGCTCGCATGCGCTGCGCCGCTCGCCGATCGGGTTCGGCTGGATGTCCAAGCGGCCGCTGCCGGACGAGCTCGTAGACCGCTGGCTGGCGCCGCTGCAGAGCCAGCGCGGGGTGCGGCGCGATCTTCGCAAGTACATCCTCAGCGCCCGCCGCCGCCAGATGATCGAGGTCTGCGAGCGCCTGAGCGCCTTTGATCGACCGGCGCTCGTCGTGTGGACGCCCGAGGATCGCGTGCAGCGCCCTGAGCACCGTCGCCGGCTCGCCGAGCTGCTGCCCGACGCGAGGCTCGTCGAGATGGCCGACAGCTACACGCTGATAATGCGCGACCAGCCACGGGCGTTCGCCGCTGCGATCCGCGAGTTCATCGCCGAGAGCGGAACGCGGACCGTCGCCGCCGCCGGCTCCGGCGAGGACTGAACGACGGGCACCCGCGCCGGCCGCGAGCCCGGCGCGGTGACGGGAGCGCGCCGGATCCGAAGTACGATCCGCCGATGCCACGCGCGCGACGGCGGACGGCTCGCTGCTAGCCGCGGGTATGACGTTCATCGCGACAACGTTGCTCTACCCGATCGCGCTGGCCGCTCTGTGCGTCGGCGCCGGCCTGTTCGTGGATCGCCTCAGCGGCGGCTTCCTACCCGCCTCGCTGCTCGTGACTGTGGGCGCCGCCGCGCTGATCGGGCTCTCTCAGCTGACGACATATGTCTCGGCGCTCGCGCCCGCGACTCCCTATCTCTTCGCCGCGCTGGCACTCGCCGGCCTGGCGCTCGCGCGCGGGCGGCTCTCGTCGCTGCTCGCGGCCATGCGTGCGAGGCCGCTGCTCGCGTGCGGTCCGGTGCTCGCCTACGCGCTCGCACTGGCCCCCGTGCTGGTGGCAGGGCGCCCGAGCTTCTCCTCGTTCATGGCGCTCGCCGACTCCGCGGTGCACATGATGGGGGCCGACTACCTCGTCCACCACGGCCAGAGCTACGCCCACCTGGATCTGCGCAACTCGTATGGCCGCTTCATAAACGCCTACTACAACACCAGCTACCCCTCGGGTGCCGACACGCTGTTCGGCGGCAGCGCGCTGCTGCTGCGCCTGCCGCTGATCTGGGCCTTCCAGCCCTTCAACGCGTTCATGCTCGCGAGCGTCTTCGGTCCGGCGTGGGTGCTCGCGCGGCGGCTGGCGATGGCGGTCCCGTTGGCGTGGCTGGCGGCGCTCAGCGCGGTTCTGCCGGCGCTCGTCTACGGCTATGAGCTGCTCGCCTCGGTCAAGGAGATCACGGCCCTCTCGATGATGATGACCGCGGGGGCTCTCGTCGTGATCCATCCGCGCTGGCTGACCGGTCCCGCACGAGGCGGAGTGCCGATCGCGCTGGTGCTCGCGGCGGGCACCTCGGCGCTCGGCCCGGCCTTCGGCGTCTGGGGCCTTGCCGCCGTGGCCGTGCTCGCCGTGACGCTCGTGCTCGCGCGTCGTTCGTCGCGATCGAGCCTCAGCCGGGCCCCGGGCCTGATCGCGCTCGCGGCGCTCGTCGGCTGCCTCGCAGCGCTGCCGACGCTCGTAGACCTGCGCGGCTCGCTGCAGGTCGCCAGCAACATCGCCTCGACGAGCAACTCCGGCAACCTGCACACGCCGCTGCGCACGATCCAGGTCTTCGGGATCTGGCTCGGCGGCAGCTACAAGCTTCAGCCCACGGGCGCGAGCCTTCAGGTCACCCACGCGCTGATCGCGCTCGCGGGCATTGCCGCCGTCATCGGCGCCGTGTACACCGTGCGGATCCGCGCCTACGCGCTCGCGGGGTGGATCGCCCTCACGCTGCTCGCGTCGCTCGTGGTGAGCGAGACGGTGACGAGCTGGGCCGAAGCCAAGACCCTGATGATCACCTCGCCCGTCGTCGTGCTGCTCAGCTGGGCCGGAGTGGCGGCGATCCTCGCGCTCCGCCCCGTCGCGCCCGCGCGCGCTCTCGGCGCCCTCCTCGCCGCGGCGCTGCTCATCGGCATCCTCGTCTCCGACGAGATGCAGTACCGGAGCTCGAACCTGGCGCCGACGGCGCGCTATCAGGAGCTCGCCTCGGTCGGCTCGCGCTTCGCGAATCAGGGACCGGCTGTGTTCACCGACTTCGACGAATATGCGCTCTACGAGCTGCGCAAGCTCGACATCGGCGGCCCCGACTTCGTCTACCCGCCGCCCGCGCTCGCGAGCGCCGCGGGCGGCTACGGCGACCCCGTTGACGTCGACCGCATCGAACCGGCCGCGCTGCAGGCCTACCCGCTCATAATCACGCGGCGCAACTCCCGCCAGAGCCGGCCGCCGGCCGCCTACGATCTCGCCTGGCGCGGCGACTACTACGAGGTCTGGCGTCGCCGCCCCGACGCTCCGGCCGCGCTCGCACACATAGGGCTCTCGGGCGGCGCTTCCGAGGAGTGCCGCGCGATCGGCGCGCTCGCGCGGGGGCCCGGCGCACACGCGCGAGCGGGCTCCACGCTCGTCGCCGCTGAGGCGCCCGAACTGGTCGAGGTCTCGCTCGCCTCCGCCGCCCGCCCCGCGCGCTGGGGCCATGCACGCAGCGGGCTCGTGATGACGGTGCCGGGCAAGCTGGTCGCGTCCTTTCACGTGCCCGCCACGGGAGTCTGGGAGGTGTGGGTCCAGGGGCAGATCATGCCGACGGTGGCGCTCGCCGTCGACGGACGCACGCTCGAGCAGATCGGCGGCCAGCTCAGCGGCAACTCGCTCGTGCCCGACACGGTCCCTCCGCGCAGGCTCACGCTCGCCGCCGGATCCCACACGATCGTGGTCGACCGCGGCGCGGTCTCGTTCGCGCCCGGCGCGCGCGGCTCGGCCATGCTCGACGCGATCTTCCTCACGCCGGCGGCGGCGCCAGCCGCCGGAGCGCTGGCACGGGCGCCGCTCGCGAGCTGGCGCTCGCTGTGCGGGCGCCGCTACGAATGGGTCGAGCTGCTAACGCCGGCCGGCTGAGCGCCGGCCGCGACTATCCCGCCGGCGTGGCGGTCACCAGCTCGGCGCTACTGGGCATCAGCGTGAGGTCGATCGTCCCTTCCTGAACGGGCAGTCGCGGGGTATCGGCCGGTTCGCTCCAGGAACCATCGCGCGCGACCGTTCGCCCGCCGAGCGTCACGCCGCTCGTCGCTTCCAGCGACGGCGCCGTCATCGTGAGCACGCTCGCCGTGCCGAAGCGCGGCCCTACGCGCAGGCTCAACCTGGTCGGTTGGGACCCGGGCGGTTCGTCGTCCACGAGCGAGATCACGAGAGCGCCGGCGCGCGTCACGAACGTCGTCACCGCGAGGTTCTGGGGCTGCGGGGTGCTCACCGTCGTTCGCAGCGTGCGCGCGCCGACGAGGCCGCGCATCATCAGCAAGGCGTACCAAAGCGGCTGCGCGGTCAGCCCGCCTGTCGCGAGCCGAGCCGCGTTGGGCGCGCACACCGCGCTGTAGCCGAGGCAGTTCGCCGGATTGCCCTGGAAGTTGAGGCCCGACACGCCCGCGGCGAGCGACTGCCCGATGTAGCCGGTGGCCCATAGCGCGGCCGCGAACGTGTTGCTGATCCCTGCGCTGCCGCCGCAGGAAACAGAGTTCGCCTCGTCCATCCTGAACGGCAGGCCTGTCGCCCGTGCCACCTCCATGTAGCGGAAGAGCGAGTCACCCTCCATCACCCGCACCTGAGGGCTCAGCAGCTGCGTTATCGAGGGCGTCGGCTGCTGATGACAGCCGAGCGGGTAGTGGTGGCCGGTGAGCAGCGCTGGGTGCTCCGTGCGCGCCTCGCTCGGTCCCCAGTGCATGAACACGTGCGACCCCGATACCCCGGGCCCGGCGAGCGGGATGCCCGGCGCGAGCTTTGCGATCGCCCGCCGATAGGCGCGTACCTCGGCGTCATAGCGTTCGAACGTCCACGGCAGCCCGCGCAGGCCGTGGCGCGCGTACGCGTCGGGCTCGTTGCCGATCTCGATCCCGCTGAGCCACGGTCCCAACGTATGCGCGGCCGCCGCGACCTCACGCGCCGCCGCGCTGGGGTCGTAGTGCGCGAGGCCGACGGTCAGCAGCACGTGCCAGTGGCTCTCCCGCGCGAGGCGAGCGAGGAGGCGGAGATCTCCCGCTTCGAGCACCGCGCTCGTCCACGCCGGACGCGGCGTCTTGGCGTCTGTCCAGGCGATTCGCGTGTCCGCCGAGACGCCGCCGAAGCGAAGCACGCCGGGGCCGAGCGAGCGCAGCAGCCCGACCAGATCCCCGCGGCCCCCGTATTCGGCGATACGGCGCAGGTCTGTGGCCTCGAAGGAGAGACCCAGGTAGCCGCCGACCACGCGTCTGCCCGGGTGGCTGCCGTCGATGCTCACGCTCACCGGCACCGGCGCGGTGGCGCCCGCCGGCGCGGCCGTCGGCGTCGGCGTCGGCGTCGGCGTCGACGGCTGGGCGGGCGCCAGCGCACCGCCCGAGGCGGGCACGGGCGTTGCCTCCAGCGCCGCCGGGCCGCTCGCCGGATCCGGGTCCCCGCCCACGGCTGATGCGAGGCTCGCCATCGCGAGCGCCACGACGAGGCCCACGGCGAGCAGCTTGCGCGCGCCGACGCGAGCGGCGCGCGCGAGCAGCGCATCGATCGCGAGGGCGGCGAGCATGGCGACCGCGACCGCATTGCGGGCGCCGACACGCCTGCCCCCGCGTCCGCTCGCGGCGGTTCCCGTCGTTTGCTCCATCCACGCTGCAGTAAACCTTGCCGCGCGACGGCACGCATGAGACATCCCCTAAAAACCCGCAACGTGCGACACCGGCCGAGCCCGTGCGTCCATCGGGGTCCGTCCCTAAGCTGGCTCACATGCCCGCGCAGGAACGCCCACAGGGGAGCGACAAGATCCTGCTGGGCGAGAACCTCGAGCTGCTACCCGGCCTCGCCGACGGGTCCTTTCAGCTGATCTACATCGACCCGCCCTTCAACACCGGTCGGTCGCAGACGCGCCGGACGCTTAGCGCCGTACGTGACAGCGGTGGCGAGCGCACGGGCTTCCAGGGACACCGCTACCGTACGCGCGTGCTCGCCGAGTCCTCTTTCCAGGACGACTTCGACGACTACCTCTCGTTCCTCGCCCCGCGTCTCGCGCACGCCCACCGCCTGCTGGCCCGCGAGGGCACGCTCTACTTTCACATCGACTACCGCGAGGCCCACCACTGCAAGCTGCTGCTCGATGAGATCTTCGGACGCGAATGCTTCCTGAACGAGCTCATCTGGGCATACGACTACGGCGCGCGAAGCAGACGCCGCTGGCCGGCCAAGCACGACACGATCCTCGTATACGTACGCGACGCGCGCGCCTACCACTTCGACTCGCGGGCCGTCGACCGCGAGCCGTACATGGCCCCGGGGCTCGTCACGCACGAGAAGGCCGTAGCGGGAAAGCTCCCCACCGACGTCTGGTGGCACACGATCGTTCCCACCAACGGCCGCGAGAAGACCGGCTATCCGACCCAGAAGCCCGAAGGCATCGTCCGACGCATGGTCCAGGCCTCAACAAGCCCAGGCGACTGGTGCCTGGACTTCTTCGCCGGAAGCGGCACGCTGGGAGCGGTCGCAGCATCGCTCGGGCGCCGCTACGTGCTGATCGACTCCAACCCCGAGGCCGTCGAGATCATGCGCGCGCGCCTGCCCGCAGCGAGCGTCAGCGCCGACGCGGCAGCGGACGCGCCGCCGCTCGCGCGCGCCGGGGCCTAGCCACGCGGCGGCCTGCAAACGCGCTCGACGGCTACCTGCGAGCCTTAGCCGCGTGTACCACGTCGAGCTGCGCCAGTTCCCCAAACGCCTGCAGCGCTTCAACCTCAGCGGCCCCGAGGTAGGCGCGATCGTGCTGCCGTGGGTGCAGGAGCGCATCGTCGAATTCGGCGACGAGAAGTGGAGCCCCCACGCGGCGACGCTCACGATCATCGACGGGCCGGAGATCCCGATCGATCAGATCTCGATGGCTCGTGGCTGGCGCACGGTTGAGCACGAAGGCCACGACGTCACCGAGCGCATCCTCGAGGAAGCCCGCGATGCGCTCGCGTCCGGAGCGGTCGCACCCGACGGGACCGTCGCGCGCGCCGGCGATGCCGTCGCGGGCGCGGGGTCCGGCGCGGGCGCCGGGTCCGGTGCGGGGTCCGGGTGGGGGTTCGGCGCGGGGTCCGGCGCGGGCGCCGAGGCAGGCATCCAGACGGAGCGCGTGCAGGAGCCGAGCGCGGCCGGGGGAGGGGGAGAGACCTTCGCAGACCCGCTCGCCCTCGGCGTCGAGCTCGGCTCGCTGCTCGGCAGCCAGCCCGCCCGCTTGCTCGCCGCGTGGCGGTCGGTCGCCGCGCGTTCGAGCGGGTTGACCCCCAGCGAGAGCCTCGCCCTCGCCGAACGCGAGATAGCGCGCGAGGAGTGAAACGATCGCCGCTGCGACGCTAGACTTCTGCTCGCATCACGTGGTGGGCGTAGCTCAGTTGGTAGAGCTCCTGGTTGTGGTCCAGGCGGTCGGGGGTTCGAGTCCCCTCGCTCACCCTTCTTGAAAGGCCTGTAAATGGGCAGCTTCTTGGCTTCTGCTCGGCATTGGCAAGCGCTGCGCTGGGGTCCAATTGGGGTCCAATTCGTTTGCAAAGGGGCCCGTCGACGTGATCTACGCGCGGCTGCCGCCCAGGGCCGTCCGCACGGCATACGAACATATGTTCTTATGCCAGGATCATCAGCACCCCGCGTCGAACCTAAGCTAATGGCCGGCACCAGCGCGATCGAGTGGACCGAAGCA
>DATFZM010000015.1:0-8510 GCA_035314465.1 Solirubrobacteraceae bacterium
GTCGAGGTACAGGTGACCGATGAGGCGTGCGTGGTGCCGAACGTGAACGTCGTGGCGCTGCTCCCGGGAGCGAACCCGGTGCCGTTGACGGTGACCGTCGTGCCGCCCGCGGTAGATCCCGCGTTCGGGCTCAGGCCCGTCACGGTGGGGGAAGCTGCGTGCCCGTCTTCCTTGACATCGGTGAAGTCCCTCAGCGGGTTCCACGCACCCTCCGTTTTCAGGCCCTGGGCGACCGGCGTGCAGGTCACGGCTTCGTCGGCCTCGCAGTCTGGCTCTATCCCTTCGAATATGTAGTAGCGCCAGCTGACTTGGGCCTTGTAGAGCGGCAACGGACTTGACGCAGTCGAACGGGTTGGCGGGCTGAGGGCAGACGGCCGACCAGCCAGAAACCAGATACTCGTGCTCCAGGAGCTCCACGAGTCGGCGGACGCGAACATGTCGTCCTGCAGTGCGAAGTTCTCGGCATACGCCCAATAGTTGGGTATCTGGCGAGCATCGTGATAGCCCATCACGTCGATGAGCGCTGCGCCAGCGTCGTGGCGCAGGGCAGGCAGTTCTTCAGCGTCTTCGAGCACGGCTTCTCGGCCACGCCCACGAAGCCGTTCATCGCGCCGCCGTCGATGTCGGAAGCGGCAGCCGCCTGACCGTGGGGGCCGCCCCCGTTTTCTTCGTTGGCGTCGAAGAAAGGCTTCGCGCAGCCTCCGTGCAGCGGATCGGGGACGCAGGTTTCGGGCGGGATCCCGTCGGTGCCGCGATAGGTGCCGAAGTAGGAGTCGAAGCTGCGGTTCTCCTGGCGCTTCCTCGCCAGCCCCAAGGGTTTGCCCTCGGTCGGCGCGATGCTACAGGGATCCTCGGCCGCAGCGTGGGCGTGGCGTCTAGCATGCCGAGCATGCCGTTCCCGCGCGCGTACCCGCCGAGCCGCACGTTCGAGTCCGCCCCGCCGCTCTGAAACGGGTAGCGCTGATCACGATCGCGGTCGTGCTGTTCCTCGCGCTCAGCGGCCTGCTCGCGCGCTTCTTGACGGTCGAGAACGCCGAACGCGACGACGACCTGGCGCTCGTCGAAGCCCAGGCGCGCGGCAACGAACAGGGGATGCTCGACCGTCTCAGCGGCTGTCGCATGCGGCCGGCGTGCGTAGCGGCCGTTCGTGCCAACGCCGGCAATCCGCGGCTGCGCAGGTCGGGCGCGATCAAGATCCTGCAGCTGGAATCGAAGACGGCCTACGCCCTCACCGGCACGACCGGAGAGACGCGGCTGGCGTGGACGGTGATCGGCACGCTGCCGGTCGTCCAGTGCATAAAGGTCCAGCGCAGCGGGTCGTTTCTCAGCGGCGTCAAGGTGAGGCTGCTCGCGCTCAGCGCCCCAATCGGCAACGAAGCCGGTTGCTAGAGTCTCTGCTCGGCCCATGGCGGAGACGACCACCAAGCTGAACGTGAACAGCCGCAGCGCGGAAGGCTCGCGCGCGGCGCGACGCCTGCGCCGCTCCGGCCGCATTCCCGGCGTCGTCTACGGAGGCGACGGCGAAGCGGTGGGGATCGACGCCGACGCGCGGGAGCTGCGACACGCGCTGGCGGGGTCGGGCGCCGTGCTGGACCTCTCGATCGACGGCAAGAAGCCCACCCCGGTCGTGCTCAAGGAAGCCCAGCGCGATCCCCTGCACGGGGAGACCACGCACGTGGATCTGCTGCGCGTGAACCTGAACGAGGAGATCCAGACGACCGTGCCGCTCGAGCTCCAGGGGGTCGAAGACGCCCCCGGCGTAAAGGAAGGCGGGGTGCTCGAGCAGATCACCCGCGAGCTCAACGTGCAGGCGCTGCCCACGGCGATCCCCGAGGCGATCGTGCACGACGTCGGAGAGCTGGCGATCGGCGAGACGATCCTGCTCTCGGCCGTCACGCCGCCCGCGGGCGTGACGTTTCTCGACGACCTCGAGGAGACCACCGTGGCAACCCTCTCTCCGCCGCGCCTGCAGACCCAGCAGGAGGAGGAAATCGAGGCCGAGACCGAGCTCGTCGGCGAGGCGGGCGAGCAGGAGGAGACGGCGCAGGGCTCCGAGGACTCCTCCGGCGAGGAGTAGCTCTTCTGCGACGCCCCTTCGGCGGCGGCGGTGCAGCGATCGATTGGCTGATCGTGGGGTTGGGCAACCCGGGGCGGGAGAACGCGGGCAGCCGCCACAACCTCGGCTTCATGGTCGGCGAGGAGCTCGCGTCGCGATGGGGTCTGAAGTGGACGCGCGAGCGCTTTCGCGCGCGGCTGGCCGAGGGTCGCGCCGGCGCTGGCGAGGGGGGCACGCCGGCGGGCCCGCGCGTGGCTCTGCTGCTGCCGCAGACCTACATGAATGACGCCGGGCGCTCGGTCGGTCCCGCGCGCGGAGCCTTGAAGGTCCCGCTCGAGCGCCTGCTCGTCGTCCACGACGAGATCGACCTGCCCTTCGGAGAGGTGCGCAGCCGCATCGGTGGCGGGCTCGCCGGGCACAACGGGCTGAAGTCGCTCAAGCGCGAGCTCGGCAGCGGGGAGTTCGTGCGCGTGCGCGGCGGCGTCGGCAGGCCCGACTCGACCGACCCTGAGATCGTCTCTGGGTGGGTGCTGGGTCGCTTTCGCGAGTCGCCGCAAGAGGTGCGCGACCTCGTCGCGCGGGCCGCCGACGAGGTCGAGCGGATCGTGCGCGGCGCCGGCGAGGGCCCCGCGCGGGAGGCGAGCTGATGGCCGACGAGGGCGGCGCCCTCCGCAGCCTGCTGGGTCTCGCGGCTGGCGATGAGCAGGCGCTCACGCTCGCGCGGGCGGGAGGCCGCGCGTTCGTCTCGGCCTCGCTGCGCCCCTATCTGATCGCGGCGCTCGCCGACGTAGACGAGCGCGCGCGTGCACGACCTACGCTCGTGGTCGTCGGCGACGATCGCGCCGCGCGCGATCTTGCGGGCGACCTGAGCGCCTGGCTGGCGCCGCGGCGCGTTCGCTACTACCCCTCGCGCGGAGTCGCCTATGAGTCGCACCTCGCGCCGCCGCCGCACCTCGTGGGCCTGCGGGTCGCGGCCTTGGACTCGCTGCTGGGAGCGCTCGCCGAGCCGGAGGGGGACGCCCTCGACGGCGGGGCAGCTCCTGACGGTGACGGGGCGGGCGCTCCGGTTGTGGTCGTGAGCGCGGTAGCGCTGTCGGAGAAGGTGCCCGATCCGGAGCTCCGGCCGCACCCCTTCATGCTGCGGGTGGGCGAGCTGCTCGACCTCGACGAGTGCGCGGCCGCGCTCGTGGAGGCGGGCTACGAGCGCGTCGACCAGGTCGAGGAGCGCGGGCAGTTCGCTCTGCGGGGCGGGCTGCTCGACGTCTTCCCGGCGACAGAGGAGCGCGCCGTGCGGGTCGACATGTTCGACGTCGAGATCGAGTCGCTGCGCTGGTTCTCGACGTTTACCCAGCGCTCGCTCGGCGAGGCCGAGGAGGTCGAGATCGCGCCGGCGGCCGAGCTCGCCGCAGAGCACCGCGAGCTGGCCGAGATCGCGGCCGAGAGCGGCGCTATGTCCGGCGCAGGCGAGGCGGGCGAGCGCCCGGACATCGCCGAGCTGCTGCCGGTCGACCGGTTCGGAGCGCTGCTGGATCTCGTGGGCGGCGAGGCGGAGCTGATCGTCGCCGCCGAGGAGGAGCTCGACCCGGTGTTGAGCGATCTCTGGACAGACGTGTGCGCGGCCTTCGGTGACGAGGACGCGCACCACCTCTACGTCAGCCCGCAGGCGATCCGCGCGACGCTGGAGGAGCGCGCGCGCATCTGGCTCTCGGCGCACGCATCGGGGCAGGAGATCGAGCTTCGCGCGCAGGCTGCCGAGACCGCGGCGCGCTCGCTCGCCGAAGCCGAGCCCGAGCTCGAGAAGCTCATCCGCTCGGGCTATCGCACCGTCGTGACGTTCCCCCGCCGCGGCGAGGGCGAGCGCACCGCCTACAACCTCGGCCGGCTCAAAGCGAGCTGGCTCGCGCAGGACCCCGGCGTCGGCCATCACGCGCTCGAGCCGTCGCTGCGCTTTGCCGCGGCCTCGCTGCGCGAGGGCTTCGTCTCGCCGGCGCTGAAGCTCGCGGTGTTCCCCGAGCACCGCCTCCTGCACCGTCGCCGCGCGGCTCCCGGCGGCGAGGCGGGGACGCGCGCGAGGGGACGCCGCGGCGCGCTGCGCTCCTTCAGCGAGCTGCGCACCGGCGACATCGTCGTTCATGAAGACCACGGCGTGGCGCGCTTCGCGGGCTTTGAGACGCGCACCGTCGCGGACGTCACGCGCGACTATCTCTACCTCGAATACCAGGGCGATGATCGCGTCTTCGTCCCCACCGAGCAGCTGGCGAAGATCTCGCGCTACGTCGGATCTGGATCCCACCCACCCGGCGAGCGGGAGGGTGGGATCCGGTTAAGCAAACTCGGCGGAACGCGCTGGGAGACGATGAAGGCGCGCGCCCGCCGCGCCGCGCAGGAGCTAGCGGGAGAGCTGCTGAGCCACTACGCCGAGCGCAGGCGTCGCAGCGGCTACGCCTTCGGCGAGGACTCCGACTGGCAGCGTGAGTTCGAGGCGCGCTTCCCTTTCACCGAGACGCCCGACCAGCTCGAGGCGATCGAACTCGTGAAGGCCGACATGGAGGCTCCGCGGCCGATGGACCGCCTCATCTGCGGCGACGTCGGCTACGGTAAGACCGAGGTCGCGCTGCGCGCGGCGTTCAAGGCGGCCGCCGAGGGCAAGCAGGTGCTAATGCTGGTGCCCACGACGATCCTCGCCCAGCAGCACTACGGCACCTTCGCCGAGCGCCTGGCCGACTACCCGTTCACGCTCGAGCACGTCTCCAGGTTCCGCTCCCAGGCCGAGCAGAAGGCCGCGGTGAAAGGCTTCGCGGAGGGGCGCGTGGACATCCTGATCGGCACGCACCGCGTCCTCTCCAGGGATGTCAGGGCCAAGGATCTGGGGCTGCTGATCGTCGACGAGGAGCAGCGCTTCGGGGTCAAGCAGAAGGAGCTGCTGCGCCAGCTCAAGCTGAAGGTCGACGTGATCTCTATGTCGGCCACGCCGATCCCGCGCACGCTGCAGATGTCGCTCGCGGGGCTGCGCGACATCTCCGTGATCGAGACCCCGCCCGAAGGTCGGCGGCCGGTGCGGACCTACGTGGGCGAGTACGAGGAGCAGCTCGTCGCGCGCGCGATCATGCGCGAGAAGGAGCGCGGGGGGCAGGCCTTCTTCCTGCACAACCGCGTCGACTCGATCGAGGAGACCGCCGAGCGCCTGCGCGCGCTGTGCCCCGGGGTGCGCTTCGCGATCGCCCACGGCCAGATGGCCGAGGGGCTGCTGGAGAGCGTGATGATGGATTACCTGCGCGGAGGCGCCGACGTGCTCGTATGCACCTCGATCATCGAGTCGGGCATCGACATCCCGCAGGCGAACACGCTGATCGTCGAGAACGCCGACACGTTCGGCCTCGCCCAGCTCTACCAGATCCGCGGGCGCGTGGGGCGCAGCCGCGAGCGCGCCTACGCCTACCTGCTCTACGACTCCGCCGCCGCGCTCACCCCCGAGGCGGCCCAGCGCCTGTCCGCGCTCTCGGACTACACCGAGCTCGGCGCGGGCTTCCAGATCGCGATGCGCGACCTCGAGATTCGCGGCGCCGGCAACCTGCTCGGGGACGAGCAGTCCGGACACGTCGCCGCGCTCGGCTTCGAGCTCTACATGCAGATGCTCGACGAGGCCGTCGAGGAAGCCGGCCCCGAGCACGACGGTGCGCCGCTGCACGAGCCGGTGCGCCTGGACGTCAACGTCGACGCCTATGTGCCCGCCCACTACATCCCCTACGAGCAGGCCAAGATCGACGTGCATCGGCGCATCGCGATCGCGCACGAGGTGGCCGACGTCGAGCGGCTGCGGGAGGAGCTCGAGGATCGCTTCGGCCCCGTGCCGGAGCCGCTGGAGAACCTGCTCGCGCTCCAGCGCGCCCGCATCAAGTTTGGACAGGCCGGCGCCCAGACGGTCAGCTTTCACGATGAAAGGCTCGCCGTTGTGCCAATCGAGCTCGACTCGCGGCGCGCGCGCCGGCTGCGCGAGGAGCTGCCCGAGGCGTTGTATGAATCGGGCCGCTCGCAGGTCTCGGTGCGCGTGCCCAAGGAGGGCGAGGAGCGCTTCCCGAGCGTGGTCAGGGCGGCTGATACGCTGCTCGCAATCGTGCGTGAGGCGGCTTAGAAACTTGTTAGGCGGTCGTTAGTCACGCCTATGGTTCGATCCGCTAGAGTGCTCGCGTCGTGACCAAGGTGACCCGCTCCATCCCGGCGCTTGGCGCCGTTTTCTTTGCCCTCCTGGGGCTCTCGGCGTGCGGTGGCAGCAGCAGCGTGCCCAGCAACGCCGTCGCGAAGGTCGAAGAAACGCCGGTCACGCAGGCGGCCTTCAAGCACTGGATCGGCGTGGCCGCGGTCTCGTCGGCGAGCGGCCCCTCGGCGGGGAGGCCGGTGCTGCCGGAACCGCCCGACTACACGGCGTGCATCGCGCACCTGAAGGAAGTCGCCGAAAAAGAACTGGCGGCGAAATCGATCAAGCGGGTCCCGGCCGAAGCGAAGCTGAAGTCCGTCTGCGAATCGCAGTACAAAACGTTCAAGCAGGAGGTCATGTCCTTCCTGCTCTCCTCGCAGTGGGTGATCGGCGAAGCGAAGTCGCTCGGCATCAATCTCTCTGACAGCGAAGTCAGGAAACAGTTCCTGAAGATCAAGTCTGAGCAGTTCCCGAAAGCAGGCGAATTTGAAAAATTCATCGCCGCCTCGGGGCAGACAGTCTCCGACCTGCTGCTGCGGGTGAAGCTGAACCTGCTCTCCTCGAAAATCCAGAGCAAGATCGCGAAAGAAAAGGGGACCGTCTCCGACGCGGAACTGGAAAAGTATTACAACGAAAACAAGTCTCGCTACGGCAGCCCCGAAAAGCGCGACGCGAACCTCATCCTGACGAAGGGTGAAGCCGAAGCGCAGGCGGCCAAGAAGGAAATCGAATCCGGCCAGAGCTTTGCGACCGTCGCGAAGAAGAGGTCGATCGACACGACCAGCAAGGCCAACGGCGGCATGGTCACCGGGATCGTCAAAGGCCAGGAGGCCGTGGCGCTCGACCGCGCCCTGTTCACTACGCCGGTGCACGTGCTGAGCGGCCCCGTTAAGACGGGCTTCGGCTATTACGTCTACGAAGTAACGAGCATCACGCCCGGGTCCCAGCAGTCCTTCACGCAGGCCAAGCCGGCGATCAAAGCGCAGCTGACGGCGACCAAGAACCAGGAATCGCTGAGCAAGTTCGTCAAGAACTTCAAAAAGAAGTGGCTCGCGAAAACCGACTGCCAGACCGACTACGTCGTCGCGGACTGCAAGCAGTACAAAGCGCCGAAGACGTCGGGCGCCACCGGCGAAGGCGCCTCGGGCGCGTCGGGCGAAGGCTGACGCGGCCAGCGCCGCGCGATGAGCCGCATCGAACGAATTCACGCCCGCCAGATACTCGACAGCCGGGGCAACCCGACTGTCGAGGTCGAACTCGCGCTGGATTCCGGCGCGCGCGGTCGGGCAGCGGTGCCCTCGGGCGCCTCCACGGGTGAGTTCGAGGCCACGGAGCTCCGCGACGGCGGACAGGCGTGGGGTGGCAAGGGAGTCACGCGCGCGGTCGCTAACGTCGACGGCGAGATCGCCGTCGCGCTAACGGGGCGCGACGCCGGCCAGCAGGCCGCACTCGACAGCGCCCTGATCGAGCTCGACGGCACGCCCAACAAGTCCCGCCTCGGCGCCAACGCGATCCTCGGCGTGTCGCTCGCCGCGGCCCACGCGCAGGCTGCCGAGCTGGGCCTGCCACTGTGGCGCTACCTCGGCGGCGAGCGCGCCGATCTGCTGCCGGTGCCGATGATGAACGTCCTCAACGGCGGTGCGCACGCCGACAACAAAGTCGACTTCCAGGAGTTCATGATCGTGCCCTGCGGCGCAGTCAGCTACTCCGAGTGCCTGCGCATGGGCGTCGAAGTCTTCCATGCGCTCAAGACCACCCTTCACGAGCGCGGGCTCGGCACCGCCGTCGGCGACGAGGGCGGCTTCGCACCCGACCTGAACTCCAACGAGGAGGCCCTCGAGATGCTCGTGGCCGGGATCGAGTCGGCCGGCTACCGGCCGGGCGAGGACGTCGCGATCGCGCTCGACCCCGCCACCAGCGAGCTGTTCAGCGACGGCGCATACGTGCTCGAGCACGAGGGCCGCACGCTCGCGCCCGCCGAGCTTTCCGACTACTGGGCCGATCTCGCCGCTCGCTATCCGATCGTGTCGATCGAGGACGGGATGGACGAGGAGGACTGGGATGGCTGGAAGACCCTCACCGACCGCCTCGGCGCGAGCGTGCAGCTCGTCGGCGACGATCTCTTCGTCACGAACACCGAGCGCCTGCGCCGCGGGATCCAGGCCGGCGTGGCTAACTCGATCCTGGTCAAGGTGAATCAGATCGGCACGCTCACCGAGACGCTGGACGCGATCGCGATGGCGCGCGAGGCCGGCTATA
>DATFZM010000016.1:0-139222 GCA_035314465.1 Solirubrobacteraceae bacterium
TACGTGGACACAGTGGCCGCGCCCTCAGCACCCAGTCGTGTGCAGGCGGCAAGCGTCCACTTCACCCCCGGCGCCCGCACCGCGTGGCACACCCATCCCAACGGCCAGACGATCTTCGTCACCGAGGGCATCGGCCGCTGCCAGCGCCGCGGCGGCCCGGTCGAGACCATCCGCCCCGGCGACAGGATCTTCTTCGAGCCCGGCGAGGACCACTGGCACGGCGCCGCACCCGACCGCTTCATGACGCACATCGCGATGCTCGACGTCAACGACGATGGCGACAGCGCAACGTGGGGAGAGCACGTCACCGACGACGAATACGCCTCCGCCCTAAACACAGACGGCTGATACCCAGCCCTGGCGCACGGCGGGCACCCCCGCAACCCGACCCGAAGGAGCAGCACCATGGAAACAGTGACCCTCAACAACGGCCTCGAGATGCCAGCGCTCGGTCTCGGGGTCTTCCAGACGCCCCCCGACGAGACCCGGGACGCCGTACGAGCCGCACTCGCCGCTGGCTACCGGCACATCGACACCGCCGCCGCCTACGGAAACGAGCGCCAGGTCGGCGAGGCCGTACACAGCTCCGATCTGGAGCGCTCAGAAGTCTTCCTGGAGACCAAGATCTGGATCAGCGACTACGGCTACGACGAGACGCTGCATGGCTTCCAGAAGAGCGCGCGCAAGCTCGGTGTCGAGCAGATCGACCTGCTCATCCTGCACCAGGCACTGCCGTCCGCGTTCGACCGGACCCTGGAGGCGTACCGAGCCCTGGAAAAGCTGCTCACTGACGGCAAGGTCCGCGCGATCGGAGTCAGCAACTTCATGGTCGAGCACCTCGCGGCGCTCCTCGAGCGCGCCAAGGTCGTGCCGGCGGTAAACCAGATCGAGCTCCACCCGTACTTTCAGCAGCCAGAGGTGCAGGCCTTCAACGTCGAACACGGCATCCTCACGCAGGCTTGGTCACCCATAGGCGGCATCACCTTCTACCGCGACGGCAGCCACGGCAGCACCCTGGACGATCCGGTAATCGGAGACATCGCCACGGCGCACAGCAAAACCCCGGCCCAAGTGATGCTGCGCTGGGGTCTGCAGCAGGGCCGCTCCGTCATACCGAAGTCAACCAAGCCCAGTCGCATCGCAGAGAACATCAACGTGTTCGACTTCGAGCTGTCCGCCGAGGAGATGGTCGCGATCGATTCCTTGGACACCGGTCAGCGCGGCGGGCCTGAGCCCGACGCGATCACGTTGGAGGCGTTCGGCCGCGCGATCCCGGAGGCCTGACAATCGTCGCCTGGCCGTGAGCGCGGTACGGGCCGCTTGACCCTTCAGTGCTCATGGCTATCGCCCGCGCCACCACCGGATCGAGATGCCGGTCACGGCGTGGGCGTGCTGCTGCCTTCGCCTGAGAGCAGTCGTCAGCACCGACAGTTCGATTGCTCCTGCAATGGACGATCAGCAGCAACGCTCCGCGGCACTCTGCTGGCTACTGCTCGTCTGAGATTGCGAGCGCGTGCGGGTTGCCGCGGGCGGTGATGCCGGCGCCTGGGATGGCGACGCGCGATTCGCGGGTGTCGTGAGCACCGCGGGCAACTGAAAGCAGGTCCGCACGCCGGCCCACCGCGAGTCCCGCAAATCGCCAAGAGGAGGGGAGGCGCATCGCCCGCTCTCGGGGCCGAGCGAGCGTCTGAACTGAGTCCTCGCTGACGCTCGCTGAGGACGAAACCCAGGCGAACCTTCGGCTTGTATCCATCCGCCTGCTTCATCCCGCCGGGGCTGTTGCACAAAGCCTTCTGCGAAAACCTGGCCGGCGCTCACTGTGACGGTCGCTGACGGGGGCAGCGGCGCCGAGGCCGGGCAGAGAGCGCCGCAGGCGAGCCATCACTCGCGGCTTTTTCGACCTGCCCTGAGAAAGGCTTCAGTGAGCCCGCCAGGGGTTTGCGCAACAGCCACCGCCGGAAGCGTAAGCTGCCCGGGGCTCACGCGCATGATCGTAGCCGCCGCCAGGCTCGCTGCTGGCGAGTTTCGTTAGTCGTTTCGCCAGACCCTCCTGGCGGCAGTCGTCAGCCGCACCCCCAACTCCCAGGACCGAGCCCGTCACTCGACGAGCTTCCCTGCGAGCTCGCCAAGGCGTCGATCGATCATGATGCAGCCCACCGAGTGTTCGGCCTCGATCAAGAAATCGCCTCTCTTGCATCGGGCAAGCCGCTGATTGCCCTCGCGGTTGCGATTCTGCTCGGCCTGCGCCACCCCCTTGATCCCGACCATCTGGCGGCGGTAGCGGCCATGGCCCGCGACTCCCGGCAACGATCTGCCCTTATCGGGCTCTGTTGGGGCATGGGCCACGCGAGCACGGTTCTCGTCCTGGGGATACCTGTCGTGCTATGGACGGCGGCGATGCCGGTTAGCGTGCACGAGGGCATCGAGGCCCTGATCGGCGTGGTGATCTTCGCGCTGGGGCTGCGCCTGTTGATCCGACACGGGCGCGGTGAGCTACACGCGCACCCACACGACCCTCCTCGCTCGCTGCGCGAGGCGTATGCGGTCGGAGTCGTCCACGGGGCGGGCGGCAGCGCCGCAATTGGCCTGCTCATCCTCGCGGCGATACCGGCCAAGGGGGTGGCATTGGGGGGGCTGCTGGTGTTCGCGCTCAGCACCGCACTGGCGATGAGTGCCGTGGCTGCCGGGCTGGGTCGTGGGCTGCGCGCTCTTCCCGCCGCGCCCATCGGGGTGCTCGTCTGCGCCTTCGGGCTCTGGTATCTCGCAGCCGCAGCCGCAGAAGCGCCCTATCCCTTCTGAGAAGCGAGGCTCAGTTCGCTAGCCGCTTCGCAAATCGCTTCTAGTAGGCCAACTCTATGGATCGAGGCCGTCCCTCGCAGGCTCGCCCCGTGCGCTCTCGTCGTGTTTGAGCGGTCCACCCTCCGGTGAGGGATACTCGGAGCACGATGCCCGAGGAGTCCACGACCCCCGACCTGGTTGAGCTTGTGGGCAGGGCGTTTGAGGCTGCGAATCGCCGTGATCTCGACGCCGTGGCCAGCAGCTTCGCCGAAGATGCGACCTTCGACGGCAGGGCGTTGGGGGACCACTTCGAGGGGCGGGCGGCCATTCGCAGCTTCCTTGAGGACGGCGCTCACGCTCGCAACGGACGAAACCCAGGCGCACCTTCGGCTTGTATCCATCCGCCTGCTTCCCGCCGGAACCGTAAGCTGCCCGGGGCTCACGCGCATGATCGTAGCCGCCGCCACGCTCGCTGCTGGCGAGTTTCGCTAGTCGTTTCGCCAGACCCTCCTGGCGGCAGTCGCCAGCCGCACCCCAAACTCCCAGATCCGAGGCTGTCCCAGATCCGAGGCTGTCCCTCAAGGGCCGGCGGCCCCCTCCGGGGACACTCCCGGCGGCTCCACGAGACGCGAGCCAGACGAAGCGACTATCGTCCTGCGCCCTGAAATAGACTCGGACTTGGGTCCTCGCCGCCCCCCCTGGCGAGGTCCCTGGCGGACGGGACCGCCCCTTGCCGCGCCCCCTTATCGCCTTGGGCGCTTACGTGCTCGGGGCGGTCCCAATCAAAACCACGCGGTACGCCCCCCCTTCTGCCCTCCTTGGATGCGCACCGCCCCGGCAGTCCGTTGCCAGTACAGACTCGCGGAAGTCGTCGGGGGTGTCTGTGCCGTTGGTCACGGTCGTTCGAGGCGCGCGAGCCGCACCGCTCGCGGCGTAGCGGTATGCAGCGGCATACTGGATGGGCGATGTCGCAGAAGAACGTCGAAATCCTTCGCCGGTGCGCTGAATTGCTGAACGTCGGCGACTGGGACGCTGTCCTTGAGCTGTATCACCCCGACGTTCACGTTGAGTTCCGCGATCTCCAGCCCTCTCCCGACATGCCCGAGGTGCTTCAAGGCCGTGAGGCCATCCGCCGCGTGGTGGCACATTGGACCGCGCCCTACGACGAGTTCGGGGCAGAGATCTACGAGTACATCGACGCTGACCCGTGGGTCATTTGCGACACGCGCTCGCACGGCAAGAGCAAGGGCAGCGACGTATCAATCGACCTTCATTTCGCGGACGCCTACGAGGTAAAGGACGGCAAGATTGTTCGCGCAATCGTCGGCTACCCGGATGTAGCAACGGCAATCGAGGCCGTGGGGCCTGCGAAGTAGGCGTGGCGAGTTTCGCTAGCCGTTTCGCTAGACCGTCCTAGCAGTAGGCCAACTCTGTAGATCGAGCCTGTTACTCGCCAAGCTCTCCTGCGCGCTCGCCAGGGCGCGGGCCGTGCCGCTCGCGGCGTAAGGCGTCGATGCCGGGGGTACCCTCGGTCCACGAAGTACGCGTTCGCGTCGGCGGATCTTCGTTCAGCAGGTGCCGGCGCGAGCCCTTGTTTAGTCGCGTCCCGTGGATGGTCAGGAGACATGCCCGCTGCCGGACGATCCCGTGCTCGCCGCGTGGGCGACGGCGCTGAACGACGCCGGCTACTGGGCCCAGATGGTCGACCGGAACTGGCGATATCTCTACATGACCGACGCCCAGCGCCTGAGCCACGGCGGACTGGTCGAACTCGTCCCCCTCTCGGTCGGGGTGCCCTTTTACAGCCCCGAGTCGGTTGCCGCGCTCCTTGCGTAGCGTGGCCGTCTGGCCACGATGGAGAGCGTGCGCGAACAATTCGAGGCGCTTGGCCCCTACATGCTCGCCGCGGCCGAGGGCGGCCGTGAGGAACTGCGCGAACTCGTCGACCCCAGGCTCCGCGACATCGTCGACCGGCTCTCACCGGCCGACCTGGTGAGCGCGCGCTCGGTGGTTTCCATGAGCTACAGCGCCGGCATGCGCGTCGAGACCCCGATCACCCTGATACCCGTCCGGGACAGCGACGGCCAGCTCCTGGGAACCGTAGTGTTGAGGAAGCCTGCGGCGAGCATGGCGGTGCTCGGGGCGATGGCCGCCAGTGGTGATCTGCGCCACTTCGAGCGGATGCAGCAGGTCGCGAAAGCGGGCAGGCGTCCGGCAGCGGTGCTGTTCGCAGACCTGGAGTCCTCCTCTCCGCTCGCGCGACGGCTGTCCACGGCCAGCTACTTCGCGCTCGGCAGGCGCATGACGCGAGCAGCAGAGGGGTGCGTGATCGACGCCGGAGGGCTCGTCGGCCGTCACGTCGGTGACGGGGTGGTGGCGTTCTTCCTCGCCGAGAGCGCAGGGTCGGAAACAGCCGCGGCACGCTCCTGCATCGAAGCCGCGCGCAGCATCAAAGACACGATGACCGATGTCGCGGCGCGCAGCGAGCTCGCTCCCGAGGAGCTCCTCATGCGCTTCGGCCTGCACTGGGGCGCGACGCTGTACGTCGGGCAGATCACCAGCAGAGGCCGCGCGGAGGTCACGGCGCTCGGGGACGAGGTCAACGAGGCCGCGCGCATCGAGGCATGCGCCACCGGCGGGCGCGCCCTGACGTCAAAGCCGCTCCTGGAGCGCCTGGATGCAGAGGACGCAGCCACGCTCGAACTCGACCCCGACCACATCACCTACACCCCCCTCGCCGAGCTGCCCACGGCCACGGAGAAGGCCCGCCGCGACGCCCCCGCAATCGCCGTCTGCGAGGTGTAGGGCCCGAGTCGGTAGGCTGCGTCGCTCGCGCTCACTCACAGATGGGAGCGTGATTGCGGCCCCGCGTAAGACGACCGCAGGGGACGACCTGCGAGCGTCTCGTCGGACTTCTGCTTCCG
Organism: Solirubrobacteraceae bacterium; assembly: GCA_035314465.1. Taxonomy (GTDB): domain Bacteria; phylum Actinomycetota; class Thermoleophilia; order Solirubrobacterales; family Solirubrobacteraceae; genus Palsa-744. The sequence continues at coordinate 5,703 of DATFZM010000016.1, forward strand.
CCATGGCGAACCGGGCGTCTTGCTTGCCGGAGCGCGGACGAGTGGTCGTCGTCCCGAGCAGGAGCCGTGGGCCGGGTTACTCGCCCGCTCGCTTTGCTGCGGAAAGCAGTGATCAAGGGGTCGGGGGCACGTGGCGATACCGCGGGTCGCACTCTCGGTCGGAAGAGTAAGTTCTGGCCGTGCCCATCGCGAGATTTGAGCAGGACCACGACGTCGGGATCATCACGATCTCGAATCCTCCCCTGAACCTATTCAGTCTCGAATTGATCGCCGACCTGATCGCGGCGACAGCCGAGGCTGAGGCCGCCCCCATCCGTGCGTTGCTGTTGCGCAGCGAGGGTGAGCACTTCACCGCTGGCGCAGGTCGACGAGGTCTTCGGGGGTCTCACGGAGGCTGATGGCGAGGCGCGGATCGCGGGATTTCTTGAGCTCGCGCACCCCACCGCATACCGCGAGCGGGGCATCGCCGCGGCCGACGCGCTGACCGCACACGCTTGCGCGACGCTGTTCGAGACCGATGACCTCGCGCACGGGATCGAGTCCCTTCTGTCCCAGGGCCCTCGCAACGCCACCTTCCACGGGCGCTGAGCGCGGGCACCAGTCGAAGCCGCCATGCGAGGGAGTGGCGGAATCCTCACCGATCCTAACGGACCGGCCCGGATGTCATTGCGCCTCAAGCTCCGAGATGACAGCCGTGTCGGCGATATCAAGCGCATTACCGAGCGAGTGAACCGCCCCCCTGCCAGCCGGTCAGTCATTCGGAGCGCATGGAGACCCTATGCCAAGCGCATCGCGCTGCTTGCCGTATCCGGCGCATCGCTCTATCTGCTCTTGCCGAGTCTGATCGCGGTCTTTTCGTCGTGGCGTTCGCTGACGCATCTCGACTGGTACTTCGCGGTCCTCGTGGTCGCATGTGAGATCGCGAGCTTTATCTGGCTGTGGCAGCTCGACCGGATCGCGCTGCAGACGCGCGCCTGGTTTCCCGTTGCAGCAGCGCAGTTGAGCGGGAACGCCGTCGGTCGGATCGTGCCGGGCGGCGGCGCCACGGCCACGGCGTTCACCGCCTCGATGCTGCGAAGGGCCGGCGTGGACACGGGCGAGGCCGTAGCGGCCTTCACGGCGTCGACGGGACTCCAGCTCGCGACGACGCTGGCGCTGCCGGTACTCGCCCTACCGGCGATCATCGCTGGCGTACCCGTCAGACATAGCCTCGTCACCGCGGCCTATCTCGGGATCGGCCTACTCGTAGTGCTGCTCGCCACGGGTACAGCGGCTTTCTTGACCGACGCTCCGCTCAAGGTCGCCGGCGGCGCGATCCAGTGGCTGCTCAACCACACCATTCGTCGGCGCCGGCCCGTGACGCAGCTCCCGCAGGAGCTGCTCAGGGACCGCGACTTCATCCGCACGACGCTCGGAGAGCACTGGAAAGGAGCAGTCGTGGCGGCGGCGCTGAACACCGGGTTCGATTACCTCGCGTTGCTCTGCGCTCTGCGTGCTGTCGGGGCCGCCCCACAGCCGTCGCTCGTCCTGCTCGCCTACACCACCAGCCAGTTGCTCGCGCTGATCCCGTTCACCCCCGGCGGACTCGGCTTCGTCGAGGCCGGCCTCGTCGGCGCGCTCACGCTCGCGGGGGTGCCCGGCCGCGACGCACTCGCCGCCACGCTCCTCTACCGGCTCGCCGCGTACTGGCTACCGATTCCGGCCGGCGGCGTCGCGTACCTCCTCTTCCGAAGACGCTACGATCGGTCGCCGGGGGACACGACCGAGGTGCGCGACTCCAGCGACTGACCTCGTGGCGGCGCCTGCGCGTCGTCCTAAACGACAGCTGGACCTCCGATAGCGGCTGCTTCTGCTCCTGGTCGAAGGCAGCGCTCTCGCTCGGCGGCCCCTGGCGGCGGAAGCCGGGCCGGGAGTACATGTGTTCAAGCGGCCGCGACCGAACGACGCTGAGGGATCACCGAGGTGAGCGCCGGCGATTGACGCGAGCGCGCGCGAGTCCGTAGATAGTGTCGAGGGCGAAACCCACATCTGGCCAGACACGCGGGAAGCTCGCCTTGAGCGCTACCGATCGCAACGTCCGCGATCATGCCGGCGACGCTACAGCCGGGTGGCGGTTCGCGAGAAGGGCGAGCCCTCCCGCGGTAACGAGCCCGAGTGCTGGCACGGCAAGGCGGGCGGCCCGAGGCGAGAGCACGAGCTCGAACAGTGGCACCGGGTCACCAACGCGCTCCTGCAGCCCACCGAGCGGACAGTTGCCCCGGTTTGCTGCGACGAGCGCGCCCTCGCCAACCAACGCGGAGACGGCTATCCAAAGCAAAGCTCCGCGCCGCCCAGTCAGCGCGCACCACCACACGTACACGATCGCGAGCAGAAACGCCGTCGCGATCGTGGCGTGGACGAACCGGAAAGCCAGGCCGGCCGCTGACAGCTTCCGGTGCGAGCTCATGCCGCGCCTCCCCAGCGCGTCCCTGTTCATCACCGGATCACATTATCGAGCTGCTCCCAGCGCCTGGGTGACCGAGACGGTCGATCCATAGCGGCCCGTCTCATCGGGCGTTCATCTGGAGCGAGAGCCCTCACGGTCGTCTCACGTCGACGGCCTACCGTCGGTCTCACTTGATTCACACAACAACTCGAACGAAGGAGAACAAGATGATCAAGCTCAGGAACACACGTCTCGCAGCCGTCAGCGCCGTCGCCGCGCTCGCGATCGGCGCCGTGGCCGCCCCGGCTGGTGCACTCGCGGCGTCTCACGCGAGCAAGGCGAAGACCGTCACATCCCACAAGACGACCACCAAGACCACTCCGCGTCACGACTCCTCGCCTGACAGGGGCAGCAGCCTCGACAGCCCGTCGGACCGGTAGCTCTGTGCAGGTCGGTTGGCAGGTTCGCTCGCGCGGCGGCTCATCCGAGCCGCCGCGCATCGCGCCGCTTACGCGCGGCTGAGGCGACGCTGATAGACCCTGGGCATGAGGATCCTGGTCGTTGAGGACGAGGTCAAGCTGGCGAGCCTGATCCGCCGTGGCCTGCTGGAGGAGGGACTGCTGGCCGATGTGGCGATCAAGGGAGAGGATGCGCTCTGGATGGCCGGCTCCTCGGAGTACGACGTGATCGTGCTCGACGTGATGCTGCCCGGCATCGACGGGTTCAAGACATGCACGCGGCTTCGCGCCGACGGGGTGCGCACGCCGATCCTGATGCTCACTGCGCGCGGAGACGTGGCAGATCGCATCCAGGGCTTGAATGTGGGCGCAGACGACTATCTGATCAAGCCCTTCGCGTTCGGTGAGCTGGTCGCACGGGTGCACGCGCTCGCACGACGCGGCGAGGTCGAGCGCCTCCCGCTGCTGGAGGTCGACGATCTGCGACTTGATCCGGTTGCTCACCGGGTCTGGCGAGGGAGCCAGGAGATCGTGCTGTCTGCCAAGGAGTTCCTTCTGCTGGCAACGTTGATGCGCCACCCGGGTGCGGTGCTGTCCCGTCAGCGACTGCTCGAACACGCCTGGGACAGCGAGTACGAGGCGCGCTCGAACGTGGTCGACGTCTACATCGGCTACCTGCGGGACAAGGTCGATCGTCCCTTCGGATGCACGAACATCGAGACGGTGCGCGGGTCGGGGTACCGACTCGTGGCGATGGCGGACGAGCCTACGGGGCTGATGGGCGCGGGATGACGATCCAGGCGTCGGCTCCACCGTCAGGAAGGTTCGCTACGTGCGCGTCGCCTCCGTGGGCTCGCGCGATCGTGCGAGCGATCGACAGGCCGAGTCCCGCACCGCGTCCGCCCCGTCCCGGATCCGCGCGGGTGAAGCGCTCGAACGCGTGATCTATGAAGTCCGGCGGGAACCCTGGCCCCTCGTCTTCCACGTGTAGCTCCACGCCCCCCTGGCCTGCTGATGCTCGCAGGCGGATCTCACCGGCCCCGTAGCGCAGCGCGTTGTCGAGTAGCGTGCCCAGTGCCTGCTCGAGCCGCTCCGGATCGCCCAGCAGTCGCTCGTCATCGGACGGTTCGATCTGCGTTCGCTCATGTCGGGGATCGAAACGCTCGCGCACTTTGCGGAGCAAATCGGCGATGTCGATGTCCACGCGGCGGACATGGAGGGCGTCTTCATCCGCTCGGGCCAGCCCGAGCAGGTCGTCGGCGAGGGCCGAGAGCCGGTCGACCTCGCTGTCGGCCGATCGCAGCGTGTGCGTCAGCTCCTCCACCGATCGCCGGCGGCGCAGCGCGAGCTCGAGCTCGATCTTCAGGGTTGCAAGTGGGGTGCGCAACTCATGGCTCGCGTCCGCGACGAACGCTTTCTCACGGGCGAGCGATCCCTCCAGACGGTCGAGCATGTCGTTGAGCGTGGTGCCGAGCCGGCGGATCTCGTCACGGGCCGGTGGCAGTGGCAGCCGCCGGCCGGGCTCGGACGCCGTCACAGCGGCGGCGCGCTGACGCATGAGCTCAACTGGGCGCAACGCGGCCGAGGCGAGCGCATAGCCCGCCACCGAGGCGACGATCAGCGCGAGCGGACCGACGATCGCGAGCAGCACAGCGAGGCTCGACAGCGCGCTGGCGCGCTCGTCCAGTGTCGCACCGACTATCAGTACCCCGAGACCGTGGCCCGGGGTACTGACCGGCGTCGCCAGCAGGCGCGACCCCTCGAGCAGCGGCCCCGTCGACCCGCGAGTCACCAGTTGCGTGTGGCGGAGCGCAACGGAGAGCTGGGCTGTCGTTAGGAGCGGGCTCTTACCCAGTTGCGAGGTCGCGGCGAGAATGTGTCCCTGCGAATCGAGCACCTGCACAAAGCTCTCGTGTCCTTGGAAAAGCGCGCCCTGCACTGCGCCTGCCAGGCCGGTATCGGATCGTTCGATCAGCGGCGCAATGGCGGCTGCCTGTGTGTGAAGGTTGAGGTCGATCGCGCGGTCCAGCTCGGTGCGAAACCTCAGGTAGACGAACAGCCCCGTGAGCGCCAAGACCAGGAACATCGTGGCGGCGAACACGAGCGTCAGGCGGAGCCTGATCGGAACGCGAGTCACGTCACCGCGACCCGGCAGGGGTTGGAGGTCTCAGACACCCAGCAATTACACCAGTGCGAGCCCGACTTCCTTTCGCCGTGGATCACTCGCGCAGGCACGCGCGGACCCCGAGTACTATGCGGCACGGCCCGCGCCGAGCGGTCTCGTCAGCCGTGCAGGGCGCGCAGCGCATTGAGAATCACGGCAAGGTCGATGACCTCTTGGAAGAGCGCACCGGCGACTGGGGGTAGGTATCCGAGCGCCGCCACAACCATCGCCGCGAAGCTCAGGGCCATACCGGCGACGACGCTCTGGCGCGCGATGTGGACGGCGCGCCGCCCGGCATGAACTGCGTCCGCGACTCGGTCTACCCGGTCGACGGTGATCACTGCGTCGGCGGTCTCCGAGGAGACCGTCGCGCCGGCTGCGCCCATCGCGATGCCGAGGTCGGCCAGCGCTAGCGCTGGAGCGTCATTGACGCCGTCGCCAACCATGATGACCGGCCGCAAATCCGCGTCGCTGCGCAGACGCTCAACGACATTGAGCTTCTGTTCCGGGGACTGCTCAGCGTAAACGCGGTCGACGCCGAGTTCGCGCCCCACCCGCTCTGCAACCGAGCGGCGATCACCGGAGACCATCGCGACGTGGCGGACGCCCTCCGCGCGCAGCCGCGGAACAATCTGGTCAGCGTCGGCGCGCAGGTCGTCCGCCATGACGATCACACCACCGACGTGGCCGTCGACCGCGACGAGTACATGCGCCTCGCCCGAACCGCGACCGGTCATGACGGCCGCCGAGGCCAGCTCCTCGTCGGGCACGCCCGTCGCACGCACGAACGCTCGGCTTCCGACCGCGACTCGGTGACCGTCCACCGCTCCCCGGATACCCTGGCCAGGCTCCTCGGCCACATCACCGGCCGAGTCGAGTCCAAGGCCGGCCTCGAGCGCGGCGTGGACAAGCGCCTCGCCGAGCACGTGCGCGGACATCTGATCGATCGAGGCGGCGAGTTGCAGGAGGCCTGCGGGCTCGAAACCGTCGTTGGCCAAGATCTCCCGTACCTCGGGCGTGCCTACGGTCAGCGTGCCGGTCTTGTCGAACAGCACCGTGCGAGCCTCGCCGAGCGTCTCGATCGCCCCAGCTCCCTTCACGATCACCCCCGCGTGCGCCGCCCTTGAGAGTCCCGAGACGAGCGCGATCGGCGCAGCGAGGATCAGCGGGCAAGGCGTGGCCACGACTACGACGGCGAGCGCTCGTATCGATTCTCCGCTGAGCGCCCACGCCGCGCCGGCCACCAGCAGGGTCGCGGGGAGGAAGAACCCGGCGTAGCGATCGGCCATGCGCACGAACGGAGCGCGATGCGCCTCGGCCTGCTCCACGAGCCGCACGAGAGCAGCGTAGGCGCTCTCGGACGCCGGCCGACTGGCCTCAACCTCGAACGGCGAGCCGGCGTTCGCGGTACCGCTGAGCACCGGCATACCCGTTGCAAGCGTCACCGGGAGCGGCTCGCCGCTGAGGGTGCTGGTGTCCACGACGGCTTCGCTGCTCGCCAGCGAGCCATCTACGGGCACCACCTCGCCGGTGCGCACAACCACGACATCGCCAGTCTGCACCTGCTCGACTGGTACCTGCTCGATGCGGTCACCCACTCGGCGGTGCGCGACCTTGGGGGCACGCTGTATAAGGGCAGTGAGCTCTCGTCGGGCCCGTGTCGAGGCCAGGTCCTCGAGGGCCGCTCCGCCCGAGAACATTAGGCCGACGATCGCTCCTGCAAGCTCCTGTTCGAGTGCGAGCGAGCCGACCATCGCGATCAGGGCGATCGTGTCGACGCCCAGGTGGCGCTCGACGACGACCGTGTGGCCGACCTCGAGCGCGAGCTCGAAAGCTAGGAGCACGACGGCAGCTCGCCAGATTTCATTTCCGGCGGCCCCCTCCCCCGCAAGATGCAGTAGCCCTCCTGCCGCGATCGCGACGAGAGCTATCGTGGCCAGGATCGGCGCTCGGTGCTCGACCACGCCGTCGAACCAGCGCGAATGGATCTGGCGCTTCGCAGGAGCTATGGCTGGCGCGGATGGGTCCGACGCGGCCATGCCGTGAGTATCGCTCTAGAGCCTCCTGGCACGATCCGTAGCGCGCCGCAGGTCCTCGCGGTCAGGCGTCGCTCACGACTGTCCTTCGCTGGCGACAGGTTGGCTGACCCGGACCGAGAAGCCGCACAACACGAGCGCAGCGATGGTCAACGCACTGGCTCCAAGGGAGGTTGCGATCATGCCGCTGTCGGGCGTCGTCAGCTCAAAGAACCGGCGGGTGCCGGGAATCAGCAGCACAGCCACATAGACGCCGGCGAGCACAGCGCACATGCTGGCGACCAGTGTCGAGCGGCGCCAGGAGCCTTCCGTCTCCAGTGCCATGACCAGGTACAGCCCGCCAGCGATCAGGACCGTGACAGCAACCGTCCGGGCGTTCGCGACGGACAGATCGAGGTCGTGTAGCGCGAAGAGGTAGCCGGCCACGACGCCGGCGCCGAGCACGGCGCCTGCGGGTACTGCGAAACGAGCCACGCGACTCGCGAAATGCTCGGGCTTCCAGGGGCCGCTGCTCGGTGCGAGCGCGAGGAAGAAGGTGGGGATCCCGATCGCCAGGCTCGCCGCGAGCGTTAGGTGACGCGGCAGGAGCGGGTAGGACTCAGAGCCAATCCCGATCGTGAGAATGAGGAAGGCGGCAAAGGCAGACTTCGTGATGTACAGCTTGCTCACGCGCTGGAGGTTGCGTAGCGCGCGTCGGCCCTCAGCGACCAGCACGGGCACGCTCCCAAAATCGCCCGAGATCAGGACCAGGTCGGCCACGCTCCGCGCCATCTGGGTACCGCTGCCCTGCGCAATCGCCAGCCGTGCGCTCTTCAGCGCCGGAACGTCGTTGACGCCGTCGCCGACCATCGCCACGTAGCGCCCCTGCTCGGTCAGGGCCTCGACGATCGCGCGCTTGCCCTCCGGCGAGATGCGCCCCACGACGGTCGTATCTGCCGCGAAGCTGCGACGTGCCGCCGCGTCGGCGGGGATCGCGTCGCCCTCGCTCACGCCGCCGACGTCGATGCCGACATCTCGCGCGATAGCCGCAACCGTCTGGGGGGAGTCGCCTGAGAGCACCTTGACCTCGACGCCTTCCCGTTTGAGGAACGCGATCGTGTCACGGGCGTTCGGGCGCAGTTCCTCAGCGAGGACGACGGCTCCCTGAGGCTCCAGATCCTCTGGTGGCAGGTCTCCGGGCGGGTCCGGCAGTGGGCCTTGCATGCCGGCCAGGACGAGCACGCGTCTGCCCTTGCGCTGGAGATCCTCGGCTGTCGCGGCGAGCGCGCCGAGGGGGAGTCGTCCCGGTGCGCCGAGATAGAGCGAGCCGCTTGGGAGGGAGATCGCGCTCCAGCGGCGTCGGCTGGAGAACGGGATCTCGCCGAGCACCGATTGTGCCTCTGAGGGGCAGGCGTCACCGATCGCCTGCAACGTGATGTTGCGCGCCGAGGCGCTCGCCGCGAACTCCCCCAACATCGCGCGCAGCTTCTCCTCGGTCACGCCGGGTGCTGGCAGCACCTCGACGACGCGCAGGGAGGCGTCGGTAAGGGTGCCCGTCTTGTCGATGCAGAGGGTGTCGACGGACGCCAGGGACTCGATCCCGTTGAGCTGCTGAGCGAGCACGCCGCGACGCGACATCCGCAGTGCGGCGGCGGCGTAGGTGAGACTCACCAGCACCACGAGGCCCTCGGGGATCATGCTCACAACACCGGCGGTGGAGGTGGCCACGGCCGTGTGCAGGTGCACGTGGCGGTGGTAGAGCGAGTACGCCAGCAGGGCACCCAGGCCTATCACTAGCCCCACGAGGACATAGAGCACCCGGTTGATGGCGCGCTCCAGCGGTGAGCGGGGGTGGCGGAACGAGCGCGCCTCGCCCGTCACGCGCTCGGCGAAGCTGTCGACGCCAACCGCACTCGCCCGGTATGCACCCGTGCCCTCCACCACGAAGGCCCCAGAGCGGATCCCGTCGTCCGCCGCGCGCGGTGCGGGCTCGGACTCCCCAGTCAGGATCGACTCATCCAGCCGCAGTTCGCTCGCGGCGACGAGTTGCCCGTCGGCTGTTACCTGCTCGCCCGGCTCGAGCAATGCGAGGTCGCCGATCACGACCTCGTCCACACCGACGGGTCGCACTACGCCGTCGCGCTTGACCCTCGCCTGTGGGGCAACGAGCAGGGAGAGACGATCCAGAGCGCGCTTGGCGCGCACCTCCTGCGTGATCCCGATGCCCGAGTTAGCGACGATCACTCCGAGAAACAGGGCATCGCGCCAATCCCCGAAAGCGAGCGTAAGCGCCCCGAAGCCGGCGAGGATGGCGTTGAAGACTGTGAAGACGTTCGCGCGTACGATGCTCGTGTACGAACGGCTAGAGCGCCGCCGCCGAGTGCGGCCGTGGGCGGCGAGCCGCCGCGCGGCCTCAGCCTCGCTCAGCCCGTCTAGCCCGTTGTGGTTAGACCCCGGGCCGACAGGCGATGCGCTCTCCAACGACTCCCCGCGCGGGCCGAGACCTACGGAGGCCACCGTCAGTGCTCTTCAGACGAATGCTGCGCCATCAGCGTCGATGATCGCGGATGCGCGGAGGATGGAGCGCCACCGAGTCGCTCGGCGCGCGCCTTGACGCCCCGAAGCATCTTGCGCTCCATCACAAGCGAGCCGGGCTCCATCGGCCAGATCGCGATTCGCGAGGCGAGGTTCGGCAGGCGAAAGCGGTTGCGGCTGATTAGCCGTGTCGTGCCGTCATGCTCCTCGAGCACAAACGTCCAAACCCAATTGCCGTCCTGCGAGCGCAACGCCAACACACGCTCGCTCTCGACGCGCTCGATGCGCATCCGATTCGAGCCGAAAGCGATCACATCGCCCACACGGGGGCATTGGAACTCCGGCAGCACCCGATCGACGCTGTGCATATTCAGGCCCAGCGCGTTCTCGATCCAATCGTAGGTGTAGGCACCGCCACGCGGCGACGGCCCCATCTGCACCAGCCACGGCCATACGGCGCCCGCCGCCGCCTCAATCCCGATCGCCCTAGTTGTAACGCCGTCCGCCCGCTCCAGGAGCTCGTCGCCCGGCAGGCGCGACGCAGCCTCGGCCGTGGTCGCCCCCCAGGTGAGGATGGGATCTCGCAAGAGCAGACCGTAGAGCGCCCCCAAGGCGGCCGCAGCGATCAAACTTCTCGTACCGAGACGCATGAATGAAGCCTGAACCTCCGAAGCGCCCGCCGCATCAGGTCAAACCCGCGGCCGGCGCAACCGGCGCGACAAGCCGCTGATCGACCGCCGGGCTCGTCACGAGGATGGTCACCGGCGCCTGCATCACTCTCGGCGGCAAGCGCGCCCTGGCTCACAAGCTGTAAGCCAGCTGCCCGATTGCTAGCGCACCCCCACCAAACCAGGCGCAACCCGGTCGCGACCGAGACTGTCGGAAAGGACGACATGGAGCTGCTGGCGCCGGCGGCGCCCAGACTCCTGCTTCGCCCCAGCGAAAGTGAGCGTCTGACGGTCCTCAGTCGGCGCGCCTGGGCGTCGTCCGATCCAGTAGTCAGGCGGAGATTTGGGACGCTTCCGCGACGCCCGACAAAGCACGCGTGTACGGGCCTCGGTCGGTATCGTCGCGACTGGTGGACGGAGTCTCATGGGTAGCCTGACGCCGTAATGGGCACTCCCTGGGACGCGGGCACGTATGACCGGTCGAGTGAGCCTCAGCAGGCGTGGGCCTCAGAGGTGCTCGCACGGCTGGCGAGCATCGCGCAGGACGCAACCGTGCTCGACGTCGGCTGCGGCACCGGACGAGTTACGGAGGCGCTGCTGGAGCTCGTTCCACGTGGCCGCATACTGGCCATGGACGCGTCGGCGGACATGGTCGCGCTCGCGCGTCGCAGGCTCGGCGACCGCGCCGAGCTGTGGTGCCAGGACGCGCTGGACCTCGACCTCGACGAGCCCGTCGACGCGATCCTCTCGACGGCTACGCTGCACTGGGTCACAGACCACGATCGCCTCTGGGCGCGTCTTGCGCGGGCGCTGCGACCGGGCGGGATGCTCGAGGTCCAGTGCGGAGGAGAAGGAAACATCAAGGGCGTGCGCGAAGTCATCGACGAGGTTGCGCGTGACAGCGTCCCGAACTCGTCGGCTGGTCGCCGTGGGTCTTCGCAGGGCCTGGGGATACAGAGCGGCGCCTGCGGAAGGCTGGGTTCACTGAGGCGCGATGTTGGCTTGAGGAGCGCCCGACCCATCCGCAGGACGTGGCCGCGTTCGTGCCCACGTCGATACTCGCCGCGCACCTTGCGCGGCTGCCCGCGGAGAGCCGCGCGCCGTTCGCCGCCGCCGTCGTCGCGCGAGTCCGTCTACCGCTGGACTACATGCGCCTCAACATCTCCGCCGTGCGCAGCCCGACCTGAAGCGCGCTGCTGGCGGACAGATGGATGCTTCTCCATGAATGCGAGCGTGTTAGTGAACGGCACCATGACTGCTGAGAAGGACGACACGGGGGGGCGCCGACGCCGAGGACGCCATCACGCCTGCTTGGCGCCGCGTAGGCGAGCGTGTGCCGGCCCCACGATGTGGAGCGGGCAGCCGCTCCATGTCCGCAACTCGGGCCGTAAGACCTAATCTGCAGCTTCCGACCAAGCACTCAGACTATCGCGCCCCTATGGCCCGTGAGTGGGCGTGCGCACACAGAGCGCCGGCCACCAGGATTACGCTCCTCCTTGGATGCCTCCGCAGAACCCGCTGACCCGGATAGAGCAGGTCGCCCGGGACCTGGGGCGCCTCGCGGAGGAGATCGGCGGCTACGCCGGGCCTGATGCCCGGACCGTGCTGCTGAACTGGCAGCGCGAGCTGCTCGCCGCGCTCGACGAGATCCAGCGGCTCACAAGCGCGGCCGGGGAGCCCGACCTAAACGGCTAGAAGCGTCGAGCCACGAGCTCCCGCGCTAGTTACCGGAGCGCGGGGCAGAGCAGGAGTGTCACGCCTACTCGGTTTCAAGCTGCGGCAGCGGTCTCTCCTCGCGGTCGCGCTTGCGCGCGCGCCACAACGAGTCGAGCACGACCGACGGCGTGACGAACACCGTCGCGGCCGCCAGAAGCCTGGCCGCCCCGTGGAGACCGGAGGCGCTGCCCAGTGCGCTAGGAAAGGGCTGACAAGCCCGACAGGCACGGCGCCTGCTTTGGCGCACCGTTGCTCCGCCGCTTGTACCACGGCGGCGGCTCCTGCCCGAACGGCCCGTCGGACCCCGCCGGCGCTTGGATGATCGGTTGCCCGAGCATCGTTGGATGGCTGCGCTCGTCCTCGAGATTCGCTGTGGGTGTCCGAACCTCCCGGCGCTGCCGGCCGTTGCTGCCTCGATTGCGCTGTGGCTGATTCCACTCCCGGCTTCCCAGACCACGATCGCTCGTCCGCGGGTAGTGACGGCGAGCCGCGGCGTCCCGTTGCCACGGCTAGGGCCGGTCCACAGCGTCTGTGGTCGGCCGAGCGGGTGTCCCGCAACTCCGGTTACGGCCAGCAGTCCGCCGCGACCGGGCAGTTGCCCAACGATCGTGACTGTCCCGTCGTTGCCGATGGCCAGCTGAGCGTCTTCATCGGACCCGAGAAACGGGTCGGGCCCGAACGGTATGTGTGCCCGGCGTGTCGCCGCGTAGATGCGCCAGGGGCCCGCCAGCGAGCCAATGTGCGGCCAGATCACCGTTGACTCGCGCTCCTTGGATCATCGTGATCGCGTCCTGCTGGCTCGACCACGCCACGAGCGCAGTTCCCCGGGCATTGACCGCCATACTCGGCGGTCGAAATGCGATCGTCGATGTAGTCCGTCCGCCCCCAGAATTGGGTGAGGGCACGCCCCGCCCTCTCGCGCCACGCCCACAGCGCGCCCCACCCGCGCGCAGCATCCCTGCTCCGACCTGGCCATCCTGGCCAACAGCAAAGGCCTCCCTGCCGCTCAGCGTCGCTGCGCTCCGCAGCACACAGTTACACCTTGGTGCCGGCGTAGAGGGCGGGCGGACGGATTCAATGCCGGTCGGAGTCAGGAAATAGAACACGAACAGAACATCGAAGCCCGCTCGCGCTGCCGTCAGCCCAAATGCAAATTTGTTGCTTTGCAGGGCTTTTATCTAGTCACGGAGGCAGGATTTGAACCTGCGACCGGCCAGCCCTCAGCCAGAGCAACCGGGACGCCGGCGTTCTTGGCTTGCGCGATGATGTCGTGGATGCTTGGCCGAGGCGCAGGATCGCTTTCCGCGAAGGTGGCCGTGTGTGCCGCAGCGGCCCTCCTCGGAGCACCGGTCGGCCTCGCTGACCCGAGCGCAACGAGTTCGCCTGACGCGGGCCGCCAAGGCCTGCGAGGCCACACGGCCGGGATCGGATGCCGCCCGGGCGCTGGCTCGGTGACCATCGCGCAGAGCCCGGCGGCGCGTCTCTTCACCGCCGCTGACGGGAACGACTACGCCTGCCTCTACAGCGTCGACCGCGCGTTCTACCTCTCCAGCGGCGAGCATTACGAGTACCGGCTGGTGCACTTTTCCGGACCCTACGTCGCCTACGTGCAGAACATCGAGGCCGGCGACGACAACGTCGGCGAGCTCGACCTGCGCAGCGGACGTCTGCGCACCTTCGAGATCGCCACCCCGATCGAAAACAGCGTGTGCTACGAAGTCGGGTCGCTGGCGCTGAAGGCCGACGGCGCGATCGCCTGGATCGGCACGAACTTCCTCGGCTCCGCGTGCATCTCTCCGCCGGGCCCCGAGATCGAGGTGCGCCGACACGATCGCCGCGGGCTCAAGATCCTCGACAGCAGCATCAAGATCGCGCCGTCCTCGCTGCACCTGTTCAAAGGCGTCCTGACCTGGACCGACGGCGCAGTCAAGCGGAGCGCGACGCTGGAGTGAGCGCGAGCATCCGGCCTTCGCCCCGCCAAGCACGCCGGTGAGCGCTTTCGCACACGGATGAACCGAGGGAACCGGCGCGTAGCGTCTTGGTCTCGAACTTGGTCCCCGAGTGGTCAGAAACGACCCTCGATAACGTCCGCGGACACGCTGTTCCGCGTAGTGGTGACGTCCTCCGACGGACAACAACACGCGGTCACGGTGCAGGTCGACACGCACCGGAAGGTTCTCAGCGACGCGGCGCTCAACGATGTCGCCGATCGGGCCCACGACGGCGGCGTCATCCGTGGCCGACGACGCGGTCCTCGAGCAGTAGGGTGGAACGATGGGGAGGCAGGCAGGCGTCGTGCTTTACGTGCTCGCGCTGGTAACCGTCGTGGTCGGCGTGGACGTCTTGTTCTTCAGGCATCGGTTCTGGGAGCGCCTGATGGTAAACGTCGGGATTGTCCTGGTGTTCGCGGCGTTCTATTTGAGGTTCCTGAAGCGAGCATGATCGGGACGCCCCCGATGAACGCACCCAACCACAACACCGCCGCGAAACGTCTGCGCGAGTGGTGGGCATCTCCCCCGCGATCCGGCTTGCAACGCCTGATCATCCCATGGGAGTACCGCCACCTCCGCGTCTTTGGGGTCATGCGTATTGCCGGTGGCATCGTCGCGGCCGGCATTGGCGCATTCATACTCTCGTACGGCGCTTACGGATGGGCAGCCTTCTTCCTGGTTGTTGGGGCAGCGAATCTCGCGGTTGGCTACTGGGAGATCACTATCGCTCGCTCCGCAGCTGCCCGAGCCTGGGCCCGCGCGCGGCGACATCGCCGCGATTGATCCTCCCGACTGACCGTCGTGGAAGCTCCATCAGGTCGGGGGTCGTGGACTGAAGCATCACCTACGCCTCTGGCTACAGCTTTGCGAACCGGAGCGAGCGCCCAGGCAACAGTCGAGCAGACGATCGCTGCGGACGATCAGCAGCAGCCGGCGCGAGTGTCCTCTACCACGCTTGCTTTCGCCGGCGGATTCGGAAGCTCGCTAGACGCGAGACGCAGCTCTGTACTGGGTCATTCCAGTGTCCCGAGCAAGGGTCACGGGCGCCAGACCGACAGCACCATGGTCGATCCAGCGCCGGTGGGGCTCGCGTTCCACGCCCACACGACGGCACGACCGACCGGCGCCGCGACCGCGACCTGCCCTGGTCGACCGGGGCCGGGCTGATCGGCGCCACCGCCTGCGGGCCGGACGAACACCGGACTCGCGACGAGCGCAATCGGGGTGCTCGGCACCGGCACCGGCCCGAACACCTGGTCGCCGCCGCCATCGGCAGTCAGAGCGATGAGCCCACCGGTGATCTGCTGCGTCGCGCCAGAGAGACCGTCGGTGCCGATCTGCAGGCTGAATGTTTCGGAGCCGTGTGGGCCGTAGGTGGCCCAGTTCACCGTTCCGCCGCCGGGGGTCGCAACGGCGTTGCTGTAGAAGGCCGCGGTGTCGGCGGGCGTGAGCTCCAGGGGCTTGCCGAACGCGCCGGCGCTCAAGACGCTGGCGAACACTGGACCGGGCGTGTTTCCCGCCGCCGCATCGAACGAGCATTCACCGGCGATCCAAGTGGCGAGGCCCCGGCCACTACCTGTCAGCGAAAGGTCGAAGGCCAACGCCTGCCTCGGCATCAGCACGACTGTGCGCCCAAAGCGATGTGTGTGCGCCGGCGCGATCGGCACAAGCCCGCTGCAGTAGCCGTACAAGTACGCGGTCCCTCGAGCGTCGAACTGCGGGACCGCCCCGCCGGGCGCGTCGGGCAACACCTGGGGCGCGCCAAAACGGCGCCCCGGTGCACGCCACGCCACGGCGGCTCCACGGCGTTCTTGTTCGTGTCCGTATTTGCCGTTCCAGTGGCTCCAGGCAAGCAGCACCTCTCCGTCCGACGCGACCGCCAGGTGTGGAACCCAGGGGACCGGCGGATAGAAGGCGGGCACCGAAATACGCCCGATCGCACGCGGCTGACACCAGCGTCCGATCAACGGGCCGTAGGCCGCGCGGACCGTCCCCGTCCCGGCACGATTGAAGGAGCCCCAGGCCACGGTCACCTCGCTGGCGGTGAGCACGACCGACACGCCCAGGGGCTCGGCGTCGTTACTCGACCACACAGTACGAGTCGATAGGCGCCCGTTCGCGCTCCGCACCGTGACATGCACCGAAGTGCGAAAACGCGGTCCGATTGACGGGCTCCCACGCGTGGCCCACGCCACTGCCGCATCACCGCGCGCATCGACAGCCACCGCGGTCGTGGCATAGCGCGACACCCCAAACGACTGTGGCGCCGACCAGCCGGCGAACGCCACGCTGGAACACAGCGACAACATCAGCACGGCGGCGAGCGTGGCCGCGAACATCCTCATCCCGTCAAGGTAAGTGCCCACACGTCGCCCCCTATCCGACCAAACCCGCAGCAACGCGCGTAAGACGCCGCAGCGGGAAGTCGCAGCCGAGCATCGGCTCAAGGTGCCCAAAGTCCGGCGAGTCGCTGTGGATCTCCGCAGCGAGCACGATCTGGCGCTCGTTGACCGCCGCCTGCGCGTTATATCCCTGCATGTAGCCGCGTGGCGTCTTCACGTTGCGCTAGTCGGGGTCCGTGACATTCACCTTCCCGCCGGCGTTGCCGGCGGCTGATATGGCTTTGGCGGGCCACCGAAGCGCCGGCCGTCGCGCTTCCCTCCTTGGCGCGGCAACCGCGTCCCCCGTCCTGGGACGCCGGCCGGTCTCCCGCGGCGCAGCGTTCTTGGGGCAGCGCAGCGGGCGGCCGGAGGGAGGGCAGCCTGATTTGACTCGTGGCTCTCCCCTTCAACGTCCCGGGGTTTGAGCGCACGCACGGCGTCCGCAACGCAGTTCGCGCGACTACACCGAAGTATCATTCGCCCGCGTGGGGGCCGATCGTCCGGAGACGCCGGGAGAGCTGAGGAGATTCCTGCGGGCCGACTTTCGACGCAACGGCTCGCGGGTCCAGCGTCTGACCCTTCTGGTGTTCCGAGTGGGACAGTTCGCTTACGCAAGCGAGAGCAGTCCGGCACGAGCGCTGCGCCCATGGTGGCGGCTGGTGGACAGGATCTACCTGCAGACGATAGTCCACGCTGAGCTGCCTCCCCAATGCGGGTGTGGGCCGGGGCTCGAGCTGCCGCACGCCGGCCGAGGAGTCGTTGTCCACTACAGCGCGCGGCTGGGCGAAGACCTGCGCGTGTACCATCGCGTGACGATCGGAGGGACGGGCGGTCGCGCTCCGTCGATCGGAGACGGCGTCTCGATCGGGGCCGGCGCGTTCGTCTTTGGCCCGATCGAGGTGGGTGACCATGTCCAGATCGGCGCGAACGCGGTCGTGGTGAAGGACGTCGAGCCGTGGGCGACCGTTGCTGGCGTTCCGGCGGAGGTCGTCCGGGTTCGCACGCCCGAATAGCACCGGCTCGCTAAATCGCTGACGCCACACAAGCTGCGTCACACGTACAGCGACCAGCAATCGAAGGCCCAGCTCCGCGCCTAGTCGGCGTCGGCGACTCCTATCGCGAACACGGGAGAAATGGCGCCCCCACACCGCGACAAACGGGCATGACCTGAACGGCTCGTTTGGGACTGGTGAACACGCTAGAAAGCGGGAGGGCCTGGGTCGTGAACGCGCGCCAGCGCGGTCTCGCGCGAAGATCCGACATGCTCGGTTGTCGTCCTGCGCACTACTGGCGAGCCCGGGCGGCAACGAGCTCGCTTGCTGCAGAGAGCAGAAGCCAGGTGTGTGCAAGGAACAAGGCTCGGAAAGGGCGCTGTTCTACCCTGCCACGGAGCGGTTTGATTGATCCAAATCTTGCCGACGAGCGTTTGAGATGTTGACGGCTTGACCAGGGACTCTCCCAGCGGCCGCAATTCGGCAACCGATAAGGAGAAGCGAATGAGCTATCAGATCAATCTTGACGACATCGACGTCGACGGCGCGATCCGTGAAGCGGCCCACGAGGTATCCGGTGACACGCGCCTGAGCTTTCTGAAGAAGGCAACAATCGCCGGCGGCGCAGTCGTGAGCGGCGGCACAGTGCTGTCAGCGCTTGCGCCCACCGCTCTGGCCGCGGGCGGTGGGCGTCCTCCGGCGTCGCTCGGCAACGGCGACATAGGCATTCTCAACTATGCGCTCACGCTCGAGTACCTCGAGGCTGCGTTCTACAACGGCGCTACCGCAGCGAACCTGCCGCTCACCTCTCAGGGTTCCTCATTCCTGAAGGTGGTCACCAGGGACGAGAACGCGCATGTCGCTTTCCTCAAGACCGCGCTTGGCTCAAAGGCCGCCAAGGAACCTACATTCGACTTCAAAGGAACGAACACAAACGCCGCAATGTTCATGGCGACCGCTCAGGTGCTCGAGAACACAGGCGTGCACGCCTACTCCGGGCAGGCTCTGAACATCACGCACCCCAAGTACGTGAAGGCCGCCTTGTCAATCCTCACGATCGAGGCGCGTCACGCGAGCGTGATCGGGCTTCTAAACGAACCGGCTGGTGAAGACATCGCTCCGAATGGGCCGTTCGACACCCCACTCACGGCCAGTCAGGTGCTCTCGGCTGTAAAGGGCACCGGCTTCATCGTCGGCTGACGTGTGAGGGCGCGCGCCGCCAGCCGGTTCAAGATCGTCTGGCGGCGTCGCAGCTTTACCACGCCGTCACCGGCAGCGTCCGAATTCGTCTCGCACGTAGGACCGCGGCCTGTCCTTCCAACACTCCCACTATCGCGCCCACGCGAGCACCGACACCATGCGGCGCGAGCTGGTTGAAGTTGACTGCAACTCCTATCTGCGCTCGTTTCGCTCATCCGAAGCCCCCTCCTCGCTGCGCGTTATCGCCGGAGCTGGCCGACCATCACGACGCCAGCAGGCAGACCGCACCACGTTGAAGCGTCACGGGCTCGACGGCACGTGCACGACGATCGGCTCGGGCGTGAGCGCCAGCCACGCGATCGAGTAGAGAGTGTCCGCGTTTGGAGCGACGACCACGCCCTCCTTCGTGTTGGCGAGGTCCGTGAAGTGCGAGAACTGGCTCACGGGAGCGTCGCCCTGGTGGTCGGGCACCGTCACGCTGGTCAGGCTCTGGTAGACGCGCTGCATGTCGAGCAGCGGCTCGCCGGACACGTATGCCTGCGTGCCAACGCTGAGAACGCGTTTGCGAGAGCGCCTGCATCGTGGCTGATGTGCTAGCCTGATGCGCGTGGCGCGCACCACCGTTGACATCGACCAGCATGCATTTGATGCAGCTCGAGCAGAGCTCGGAACAAAGGGCCTGAGCGCCACCGTGAACGCCGCCTTACGCGAGGTCGCGCGGCGGCGTCTCCTGGCCGGTTTCGACGTCACGCGACACGTGGACGGCACACCTGCTGAGGTCCTGGCCAACCGACGGGAGTCGCACGCTGAGCCGAAAGAATGAGGCCGAACCGGCTCCGCTGGGTCGTCCCGCGCTGATCGATACCGGTGTATGGACGTGGGCCCGAGATCGACGCTTTCCTCGTCTAGCTTCCTGGTTCAATGCACACGTAGCAGCAGGTCGCGTGCTCGTGTGCGACCTCGTCATTCTGGAGCTTATCCGGCTGGCGCCGAACGCCGCCCGCGCTGGCGAGGTGGCAGATCGACTCGACGCGTTTGAGTCGGTTCCGATGCCCGCCGTGCTGTGGAGGCGTGCGCGCGAGCTGCAACTCGCGCTGGCCGTGACGAGAGACCATCGCCGCGTACCGCCCGTAGACCTCCTAATCGCGGCGGCTGCGGAGGCCGCGGATGTACCGCTTATCCACTACGACCGTGATTACGAGCGCATCGCCGCTGTCAGCGACCTGAAACAGTACTGGCTCTTACCCCAAGGGACTCTAGCCTAGGAGCATTGCAACTTGCGATCGAGTCCCGAGCTCGCGTGGCAGCATCGCCAGAGCGAGCGAGGCCCGGCTCAGTGGCTCTCCGCGGCCGGAGCCGCGCCTACCGAATCCGCTGAGGTCACGCGTAGCCACTCGCCGGCGTGAGCGTCGGCCGTCGCCGAGCGGGATACTCCATGCACGATGCCCGAGGAGTCCGCGACCCCCGACCTCGTCGAACTCTGGCAGCAGTGGGGCGATGCCGCTGCTCGCGGCGACCTCGACACGGCGATGAGCATGTTCGCCACCGACTCGGTCTGGGAAGTGCGACCCCTCGGGGTGACCCTCAGCGGCAGAGAGGCGATCCGGGGCTTCGCCGAAAGTTGGCTCGCCGATTATGAGGAGTACGAGCACGCCATGTTGGAGGGCCGCGATCTGGGCAACGGTGTCGTGTTCGCCGTTGAACGCCAGGATGCTCGCCTGCGCGGCAGCCCGGGCACAATTCATGAGCAATGGGCGATCACGGTCGAGTGGAACGCTCGCACGATCGTGCGTGTCACTGCCATGCGTAACATCGACGAAGCCCGCGCCGCCGCTGAACGGCTCGCCGAGTTGAGGGGGTAGGCGATGTCGCAGGAGAACGTGGAGATCGTGTCCGCGTTGCAGCCCGCGCCCGGCGTGGATCTCGCTCAGCTGTTCCGTGACGACCTGTTGTGGGCGGCGGTTTCCGCGACGCTGGCTCCCAGTCTTGCCCCGGACTTCGAGTGCGTCGCCCGAGGCGTGCCCATCGGCGAGGAGACGGTCTACGAAGGCCTGCTTGGGCTGCGGGCCTTGTGGCTGGAGTGGCTGGCTCCGTGGCGGACGTATAGGACTGAGGTGGAGGAGATAGTCGATCTCGGAGAGAGGGTGGTCGTGCTCGTCCGCGACTTCGCACGCCACGAGGAGAACGCGCATGAGGTCGAGCAGACCGCTGCCGCCGTCTGGACGGTTCAGGACGGCAAGGTAATCCGCGCCGACTTCTACGCCAACCGCGCCGAAGCCATCAAAGCCGTTGGTCTGGAGGAGTAGGTGACGTCGCAGGAGAGCGTGGGACTTGGCAACCCAGGTCCTTGACGCCTATGCCCGGCGCGATATCGACGCTCTGCTGGCGATCGATGACCCGACACGACACGCTCCCAATGCGCCCTGTCGTGGCGCGAGCGCCACGCTCAATGCCGAGCTCAGCGATGATGCCGGAGACGATCGCCTCATGATGAGCGCCTATCCAGCCCACCGCGAAGTCGACGTGACGCTGCGCGACGGCTCGACCGTCCGGGTCCGCCCGATCCGGGCCGAGGACAGGGAGGGGATCCTGGCGTTCCTTCGCGGCCTGAGCTCCGAATCGCTCGCGTTCCGCTTCTTCTCCGGCGGCGCCGACCTAGAGGGGCTCTCGGACTGGGCCGTCGATGTGGACTACGTCGACCGCTTTGGGCTGGTCGCCGTCCGCGGCCCGGAGGGTCACATCGTTGCCCATGGCTCCTATGCCCGTATTGAAGGCGCGAGGGCCGAAGTCGCATTAGCGATCGCCGACGAGCTGCAGGGCCGGGGCCTGGGGACGATCCTGATCGCCCATCTTGCAGAGGCCGCCGAGGAGCATGCCTTCGCTCTTTTCGAGGCCGAGGTTCTGCCCGACAACCATCGCATGATCGAGGTGTTCCGTGAAAGCGGCTTCCCGGTCGAGACGTCCTCGGTCCCGGGTTCGATCCACGTGGAGCTGCCGACTTCGTTCTCGGCGGACGCGCGGGAGCGCTTCGAACGCCGCGAGCAGATCGCCGCCGCCGCGGCGGTAAAGGCGTTCCTCGAGCCGCGCTCAGTTGCCGTGGTTGGCGCCTCGCGCGAGCGTGGGACGGTTGGCGGCGAGGTCTTTCACAACCTGATCGACGCAGGGTTCCAAGGGGTCGTGTACCCGGTGAACCCCGGTGCCGAGGTGGTCCAGTCAGTGCGCGCGTACCCCAACGTGGGGAAAATTCCGGGCGATGTCGACCTCGCCGTCGTGGCCGTCCCCGGCGAAGCGGTGGCCGGGGTCGCGCGAGAATGCGCCGAGAAGGGTGTCGCCTCGCTGGTCGTGATCTCCGCCGGCTTCGCCGAGATCGGCGGCGAGGGGCTCGCCCGCCAGCGAGATCTGGTCGAGGTCTGCCGCGCGGCGGGGATGCGCCTGGTCGGCCCCAACTGCTTGGGCATCCTCAACACCGACCCTGCGGTCGCGCTGAACGCCACATTCGCGCCCGGCAGGCCGCCCACCGGCAACGTCGGCTTCCTGACGCAGAGCGGCGCGCTGGGACTCGCGATGATCGACCTGGCCAGCGACCGGGGCCTGGGGCTGTCGTCGTTCGCGTCGATCGGCAACCGCGCTGACATCACCGGCAACGACTTCCTCGAGCACTGGGAGCAGGACGAGCGGACCGAGGTGGAGCTGCTGTACATCGAGTCCTTCAGCGACCCGCGCCGGTTCTCGCGTGTTGCTCGGCGGGTCGGTGGGCGAAAGCCGATCGTGGTTGTCAAGAGCGGCCGCTCCAAGGCCGGCGCGCGCGCGACCTCCTCGCATACGGGCGCCCTGATCGCGGCGTCTGACGTCACCGTGGACGCGCTCTTCGACCAGGCCGGCGTGATTCGTGCCGACTCCCTCGCCGACATGCTCGACGTCGCGTCGCTGCTGGCCAGCCAGCCGCTGCCGCCCGGACCGCGGGTTGGCATCCTCACCAACGCGGGCGGGCCAGGCATCATGTGCGCTGACGCCTGCGAGGCGGCCGGCCTGGAGGTGCCTGCGCTCCCGGCCTCCGTGCAGGAGGAGCTGCGAGGGTTCCTGGCGCCTGAGGCGTCGCTCGGCAATCCGGTCGACATGATCGCAACGGCGACCGCCGAGCACTACCGCCGCTCGATCTCCGTGCTCGCCGGATGGGACGGCATTGACGCTTTGATCGTGATCTTCGTGCGGCCGCTGCTGACCACGGCCAAGGACGTGGCGCAGGAGATCCGCCGTGCGCTGCAGGAGCGCACGCGCGAGCTCCCTGTCCAGGCCGTGTTCATGTCCGCTCGAGACCACGCCTCGATCGTCCAGGCGGGCGGCGTGCCGGCGTACCTGTACCCCGAGGACGCCGCCCGCGCGCTCGCGCGCGTGGCGCGGCACGCCGCGTGGCGGCGCACGCCCCTCGAGGAGCCGTTCGCGCTCGCGAGCGCCCGCGGGGACGAGGCCGCCGCGGTGATCGCCGATGCGCTGCGGTCGGGTCCGGGCTGGCTGGACTTCGAGCGCGTAGCTGCGCTGCTTGACTGCTACGGGATCCGGATCGCCGAGTGGCGGTTCGCCGAGGATCCGGTCGCCGCCGGCCGAACGGCCGTCGAGCTTGGCGGGCAGGTGGCGCTCAAGGCGGTCGTGCCCGAGCTGGTGCACAAGACCGAGGCCGGCGCCGTAGAGACCGGCCTGGCCGGTGAGCGCGAGGTCACCGGTGCGGCCGCGCTGATGGACGCGACGCTCGCCGCAGCCGGGCGCCGGCGCGAGCGATTCGTTGTGCAGCGCATGATCCAGCAGGGCGTCGAGATGCTGGTCGGCGTCGTCGCCGACGCGGTCTTCGGTCCCGTCGTCGCCTGCGGCGCGGGCGGCGTGCAGACGGAGATCATGCGCGACGTTGCGGTGCGGCTCGCCCCGCTGAGCCCGAGCGAGGCCAGCGAGATGATCCGCTCGCTTGCGATCTTCCCGCTCCTCACCGGCTATCGCGGGTCGCCTCCAGCCGACCTGTCCTCGCTTGAGCAGCTGGTGCTGCGCGTTAGCGCGCTCGTCGACGCCCACCACGAGGTCGCCGAGCTTGACCTCAACCCCGTGATTGCCAGCCCGCAAGGTGCGATCGTGGTCGACGCGCGCGTGCGGATCGAGACGGCCGCGCCTGTCCGTCCCTGGCCCGCCGCCTACGGCGGGGCCGGAGCATAGGGCCTGGTGGTCGCGCCGCGCGACCGGGTTACGTTCGGCATCATTGCAGCCGACTGCATCCCCGGCACCCGGGTCGCCCGCATCGCCCTGGCGGGCTTGCGGGCCGTGCGTGGAGTCGCGGGCCTGCGATTAGAGACCCGTTTTCCGCTTAGGAGGTTGAGCAATGGGAGTGGAGGATCACGCACCGTCGAGCGCCGAGGCTGCCGACGCCGCACTTTCTGAGGCGCAGATCGCGGTTCACTGGCGGGAGGAGGAGTATTACCCTCCTCCTACCTCGTTCGTCGCACAGGCCAACGCATCGGACCCCGCGATCTTGGAGCACTTCAGCGAGAAGCATTTCCCGGGCTGCTTCATCGAGTACGCGGACATGCTCAAGTGGGACCGCAAGTGGGACACGATCCTCGACACGAGCAACCCGCCGTTCTGGAAGTGGTGGGTCGGCGGGCGCCTTAACGCGTGTGTGAACTGCGTCGACCGGCACCTGGAGCTCCGCGGCGAGGAGAACGCGCTGATCTGGGTGCCAGAGCCAGAGGATGAGGAGATGGTGGAGATCACCTACGAGGAGCTCCACCGACGTGTCAACGAGTTCGCGGTTCTGTTGCGTGATTTTGCGGGCGTACAGACTGGCGACCGGGTGACGCTCCATCTGCCGATGGTGCCCGACCTCCCGGTATCGATGCTGGCCTGTGCCCGCATGGGCGTGATCCACTGCGAGGTGTTCGGCGGATTCGCGGGCGCCGCCTGCGGTCACCGGATCGCCGACTCGAAGAGCAAGGTCCTGGTGACGATCGACGCCTACTCCCGCAACGGCGAGCTGCTCGACCACAAGGCCAAGGCCGACGAGGCGGTCGCGGCAGCGCGTGAGCAGGGCATCGAGGTCGAGAAGGTACTGGTGTGGCGGCGGCACCCGGGTGAGTACCATTCGCAGAGCCCGATGGTCGAGGGTCGCGACTTCTTCGTCGACGAGCTGCTCGAGAACTGTCGCGGCCAACTGGCGGAGCCGGTGTCGATGCCGGCGGAGGCGCCGCTGTTCTTGATGTACACGAGCGGCACGACAGGCCGACCGAAGGGCTGCGAGCACTCCACCGGTGGCTATCTCTCATACGTCACCGGCACTTCGAAGTACTACCAGGACATCCACCCTGAGGACACCTACTGGTGCTTTGCGGACATCGGCTGGATCACCGGGCACTCCTACATCGTCTACGGGCCGCTGTCGCTCGGCACCACGAGCGTGATGTACGAGGGCGTGCCGACCTACCCGGATGCTGGACGGCCGTGGCGGATCGCCGAGCAGCTGGGGGTGGAGATCTTCCACACCGCGCCGACGACGATCCGGATGCTGCGCAAGCTCGGGCCAGGAGAGCCGGACAAGTACAGCTATCACTTCAAGACTATGACGACGGTCGGGGAGCCGATCGAGCCGGACGTCTGGCGCTGGTATTACGACGTCGTTGGCAAGGGCGAGGCGGCGATCACCGACACTTGGTGGCAGACCGAGAACGGGGGCTTCCTGGGCAGCACGCTGCCTGGGCTGCAGCCCATGAAGCCCGGCAGCTGCGGGCCGGGCGTGCTTGGTATCTACCCCGTGATCTACGACGAGACCGGCGCAGAGGTCCCGAAGGGCTCAGGCAAGGCTGGGAACATCTGCATCCGCAACCCCTGGCCGGGGTCCTTCCAGACGATCTGGGGTCAGCCGGATCGGTACGTGGAGACCTACTATGCGAAGTACAACCGGGACAAGGACAGCAAGGACTGGCACGACTGGCCGTACTTCGCCGGCGACGGCGCGGTGCAGGCGGGTGATGGCTACTTCCGGATCCTCGGCCGGGTCGACGATGTGATCAACGTCGCCGGCCACAGGCTCGGGACCAAGGAGATCGAGTCGGCTGCGATCGAGGTCGAGGAGGTCGCCGAGGCAGCCGCCGTCCCGGTGGTGGACGAGTTGCGCGGCAAGATCGTGGAGATCTACGTTGCGCTGAAGCCCGGGTTCCAGCCCAGCGAGGAGATCGAGCAGAAGGTTTCCCACATGATCGTGAAGGAGATCGGGTCGATCGCACGTCCGAAGAACGTGTGGATCGTCACGGACATGCCGAAGACCCGCTCGGGCAAGATCATGCGCCGCGTGATAGCCGCGGTCTCAAACTTCGCTGACGTCGGCGATGTGACGACGCTCGCGAACCCCGAGATCGTCGACGAGATCCGCCATCGAGTTCAGAGTGAGAAGTCGGCTCGCGGCGAAGCTCCGCGCGAGCTAACGGAGCACGAGAAGCAGGAGATCGCTGCGTTCGGGCACGCTGAGTAGTCGCCGCGCGCGACTGATATGGCGCGGTGTGTGTCAAGTGGGCGTGTTGGATCGCGTCCGCTTGGCGGGCGTTCGGGGTGTGGTCGGGAGGCCGGCGTCAGTCGGCGGTCGCTGCCGCCCAGAGAAAGCACGCCAGTTCGCGGGCGCACGCGACGACGATGACGTTGTGCGGCTTGCCGCGCCCTCGCATCCGGTGATAGACGCGGTGTAGCCTGTGTTGTGCGCGGTTGGCGATCTGCATCGGGCTGGCCCTGTTGGCGGTTTTCCAAGGTCGCGCCGATCCGCGGCTCGCGCCCGTAGTGCCAGGCTGACTCGATCAGCAGCCGGCGAGCGAACGTGGAGCCCGTCTTGGTGATCGCGCCCTGGCGGGGTCAGCCGGAGCCCGTCTCCGGCCAGAGCGACCCGGCGACCCTTAGGCCAACTGATCGTCGGCGGACGGCAACTGATCGTCGGCGGACGGCCGAATGTCGGCGCTCTCGATAGTGGCCCCCAGGGCGGCTGCAGCGGTGGCCAGAGCGTCAAGCACGTCACGGGCCTGGCGCTCGCCGGCATCCATGAGGCTGAAGTCGATCCTTCCCCGGTGTTGGCCCATACCCTCACGTTAGACGGTTGCGCCGTCGCGGCTGCACTACTGACTGTCGGCCGTCCGTCCGCTCAGGGCTTCGGCTTCGCCATGTTGACGAGCTTGCCCGCGGTTTCCACGCGCGAGCAAGCGAATCGGCAAGCCTCTAGGCGGTGGTGAGAACCGTGATGTCGGCCGTGCGCTGCTCGGGCTGGCCGGAAAAGCCGCCCTCTATCGGCATGCTCGGGATGAGCTTCTCCTGGAGGAAGCGGTCGGCGTGCTCCTTGGACTCCCACACCGCAGAGATGAGGATGCCGCCATCCGCCACGCCGCCGACGTGAGAGCTCTGCCCCTCGGGCAGGCCTCCCGCAGGGTGCATCGTCGCCAGTGTCGTCGCGTACTGCTCCTCCGTCGCGCCTGGCCAGAAGTGCGTCATCAGGTATGCCATGGCTGGGAAGTCCTCTCGTTAGGGTCAGCCGAGCCTAGCCCCTTCGAGCGCGTCCCGCTCTATGGCTTGGGCTTGGGCTTGTTGACGAGCAGCGTCGCCGGCTCCTCAAAGCGCTCACACTCCTCGCTGCTCGGCGCTGCTTCAGCGGGTTGCGGCTCTCCGGCTGGCGGGTGAGATCATCGCCAGCGGACTGTCGCCGTCCTACGCGAGCTCGGCGATGCTGTGGTCAGTCCAGGTGATCGCCTCGCGATAGAGCTGCTCGACATCGGGGTGAGAGGCGATCAGCTCGCCGGCGGCGTCGAAGTCGCCGCGCTGGTAGGCGATGACTCCGCCGAGAACGTCACCGAGCCCGCCGCCGCCGTAGAGCAGAGCGTCGGCGATGTCATAACGGAACGGCAGCTGTTTGATCACGACCTGCATCGGCGCATCGGCGAGCGCGTCTGCGACGGAGAACAGACCGACGGTGAAGTACGAGTCCCCAGCCGTGCTGTCTCCCGCACCGGAAAGCAGTTGGCACATGCGGGCCCGCACTAGCGCGGTTACGAGCAGCTCATTGGGGACGTCGTGAACGCTTGCGAGAGCGACCATCATGGCAAAGCGACGTACGGTCACCGCGCCGAGCCAGGCGAGCCCCTCTTGGACGGAGCCGACGCGCCGAGGCAGGGAGACGTATGCCGAGTTGGCGTATCGCAGCAGGCGTATGCTCAGACCGGCGTCGCGCGTGATGATGCGGTTGAGCTCATCGAAGTCCTCGGTCGCGCTGAGCTCGACCATCGTGCTCAGCGAAGCGAGGCCCTGGGTAGGCAGACGCGACCGCTGCAACCGTGAGGGCCGCGCGAAGAAGTAGCCCTGGAAGGCCTCGAAGCCGAGCACACTGCAGCGCACCCACTCTGCGCGCGTCTCGACCTTCTCGGCGATCATGGTCAGGCCGGCGTAGTTAGCTCTCAGGTGCGAGACGAGATGCTCAAGGGTCCGATCGGTGTGCTCGAGCACGTCGATCTTGACGATGCTCGCGTACCTGATCAGCCGTTCTGTCGCAGGGGTGAGGCGGAAGTCGTCAAGCGCGATCGTGAACCCCTCCGCAACGAGGTCCTCCAGCACGCCGAGCAGCGCGTCGTCAACGATTTGATCCTCGAGCAGCTCGAGCACGACGCGCCGGGCAGGTAGCGGTGGCGGACGCACGCTCAGCAGAAAGTCACGCGAGACATTCACATAGGCAACGTTGTCGCCGACAAGATCGAACAGGCCGACGTCGAAGAGAGCATCGAGAATAACCGTCGAGGTCGCCTCTCGGTCGTCGAGGACTCCCGCGGTCTCGCTGTTCGGTTCCCGGAACAGCAGCTCATAGCCGAGCAGGCTCCCATTTCGGTCCAGGATCGGCTGCCGTGCTACGGCTACCACGGCGCGCTCGGCTGACGCCGCGGCGGCCCCGGGCCCGGCGACCCGCCGCGCCTTCCTCCAGCGATGTGCCCGCACACGAGATTTTCGGCTCGCTCCGATGGCACCTTTAGTTAGCCGAGGCCGCCTGGACTCCAGACGAACGATCGTCGCGACCCTTCTTACTGAAATCCCGCGGGGCTTGCTCCTGCTCCTCGTCCAAGACCAGGAGGTCCACGGCGTCCGCCGGTGCAGAAGGGGTACTGAGCAAACTGAACGCCGGCGAGGACGAGGCGTGGCTGTCCGAGGTGCGCTACGTCGGCGAACAGGCGCCGCCCCCGCGGGCTAGCCCGGCTCGTAGAACCGGAGGTAGACGGCGAAGCTCTCTGCCAGCTCCGGGTCCTCGTCGGTCAGGCGGCCGGCCGCGGCCTCGATCTCGCTCTCCGTCATCCCCTGGCCGCGCGCCTGACGGAGCAGCCTCCACACCGCCTGGCTGTAGGTGTCGGCTAGCTGCGCGGCCATCCGGGCCTCAGCCTCGTACTGCGGATCGTCCGGGCCGATGCCGCCGGCCTCGGCCGGCAGCGGGGCGATCGCCTCCTCCAAGAACCGAGTGACGAGGCCGCTGTGGACGGCCAGCTGCACGAGCACCTCGGCGCGGTCCTCTCCTGAGAGACTGTTCAGCGCCGCTTGCCGCTCAGCCTCCGGAAGCGCCTCCACCCGTTCCGCGACCTCGATGATCCGCTCGTCGGCCATGCGCCCTGCGCCTACGGCCTCGACCTGGCGTACGCCGTGCCGAGCAGCGCGGCTGCGACGAGGATCACGAGCACGAGCGCGGAGCCGGTGAGCAGCCCGAAGCCGATCGCGAGGGCGAACGTGCCGAGCAGCGACCCGCCGTGACGGCGCACCCAGGCCCGTCGGGCCTGCCAGTAGCTCCACGCGGTGCCGTAGTCCTCCGTGTAGGGACGGGAGCCCATGCCGTGAAGGCTACGCCCGCGGCGAGCCAGCCGCGTGTTGGGTGAGATCGCGACGCCCTGCGACTTCCCGAGTGGGAAGACCCCGTCGTCTTCTCGCTAGGCTCGGTCGATGGGTGCCCACGCCGATGATCCGCCTGAGGCGGGAAAGCTGCCGACGGGCCGGCTCGGGCGGACGGCGCGGGTCGGCGGGCTGGTGACGGGTCAGGGCCTGCGGTGGGCGGGGATGCGAACCGCCAACCGCGTCCGCACGCCCGAGCGGGCCGCAGCCGCACAAAGCGAGCGGACCGCGGCGCTCGTCCAGCAGCTCGTTGACCAGCTTGGGCAGATGCGCGGCGCGGCGATGAAGGTCGGTCAGATGATCTCGATGGTCGAGTTCGACGGCCTTCCCGAGGACGAGCAGGACGAGCTGCAACGCCGCCTCGCCGCGCTCCGCGACAACGTCCCGCCGGTGCCGTTCGCAGACCTCGAGAAGCTCATGCGGAGGGAGTTCGGTGGGCCGCTCCGGCGCGTGTTCCGCGACTTCGACGAGCGTGCGTTTGCCGCCGCCTCCATCGGCCAGGTCCATCGCGCCACCACTGTCGACGGCGACGACGTCGCCGTGAAGATCCAATACCCCGGGGTCGCGGAGGCGGTCGAGACAGACCTGCGCAACGCAACGCTGCTGCTGCCGCTCGTCAAACGGCTCGCCCCAGGGCTGGACGCGAAGGCGCTCACCGCGGAGATGCGCGAGCGGATCTCGGAGGAGCTCGACTACGAGCTGGAGGCCCAGAACCAGCGCCGTATCGGGCGGCTGACGCGGGGACATCCGTTCGTGCTCGTGCCCCGGGTTCACACGCAGCTCTCGACTCGGCGCGTGCTGGTGTCCGAGTACGTCGAGGGGGAAGGATTCGAGGCCGTGCGCCGAGCCGATGAGGCGCACCGTGACCGCTACGGCGAGATCGTCTTCCGGCTCTATTTCGGCCTGCTCTATCGCGACCGGATCGCCCTCGGAGACCCTCATCCCGGCAACTACCTTTTGTGTCCCGACGGCCGGGTCTGCTTCCTCGACTTCGGCCTGATCCGCGACGTTGATGCCGCCCGCGTGGCCGCCGAGCGGGCGATTGCCCTCGCCGTCCGCGACCACGACGCGGCGGCCCTCAAGGCGGCCCTGCTCGCGGGCGGATATCTGCCCGCCAGTCGAGCCGACGCGGTCGACGCCGACTTTGCGCTTGACCTGATGCGAATGGCGATCGAGTGGTACGCCGTGCCGGGCGAGCGACGCTTCTCGCCCGACGATGCCCGTCGGGATCGGGGCGGTGAGCGTCCAGACAGCGAGCAGCGGGGCGCGATGAGGACGCAGGTCAACCAGTTCACCTTGCCACCCGAATCGATCTTGATCCGGCGGATGCACGCCATTGTCGCGGTCGTTCTGCAGCAACTCCGGGCAGGCGCGGACTGGGGCGCTATCGCCGCGGAGTACCTGCACGGGCACCAGCCCGCGACACAGCTCGGGCGGGCGGAAGCCGACTTCCTTGCGCGCCGCGGTCGGAGGGCAGGCGCCGCCCTCGAGGCCGCTGACTAGGCGTCCCGCAACGGTCCGCGAGTCGAGTACGACCTCCAAGGTCGGGTGCGGCAGTTGAGTCGCTCTGACATGCTCTGATTCGACGATGGGGTGTCGACGCGCGGCAGGCTGAAGAACAGGAGACTCCAAATGAGCGATAGATCGCTCTTCATCTACGCAGCGACCTACGCCGACCGGGCTGATGCCATGGCCGACTACGGTGCCTTGCTCGACCTCCATGAGACCAGGCTCCTCGACTCATACGACGTCGCGGTGGTAGCCAAGGACGCCAAGGGCGGCGTGCATGTGGAGAAGCACGAGAAGCCCACCCAGCATGGCGCGTGGGGGGGCGTCCTCGTCGGGGCGCTCGTCGGGGTCCTGTTCCCGCCCTATGCTGTCGGCGTGGCCACACTCGCGGGCGCGGCCGCGATTGGCGGCGCCCTCGGCGGCCTCGGGGGACACTTCCTCGAGGGCATGTCACGCAGCGAGGCCAAGGAGCTCGGGGACCTGCTAGACGCAGGCCAGGCGGCGCTGGTCGTGATCGGAGAGTCACGCGCAGCCGAGCAGCTCGACAAGGCACTCACCCGCGCCGAGAAGTCAGTCGAGAGGGAAATCGACGGCGACCACACGCAGCTCAAGCGAGAGCTCGATGAAGCCGAGAAACAGCTAGCCGCAGACTAGACGCCGGGAGCGGGGCTCGACCCCGACAAATCAAGCCCCTACCGGCCCTATCACCCCCACGACGGAGACGAGCAGCTGCGACTTCGCGCGCCCGGGGGATTCGAACGCCGACGCACCGCCGGTCTCCCGCGCGTCGGGCTTGTTCCTGCACACCGATCCCGACGATCGACCAGCCGGCGTCTTCGACGGCATGACCACGATCCACACGGGCAGCAACACGCCGAGCCACGTGCTGCTTCCCATGGTCCCCAGAACGTCGGCCGCGTAGAATCTATGCAGCGGCAGGTGGCGCTGGGGCGTGATTGCTCGATCGTCCCGTGGCTTGGGGAGCTAGGCTGCGCGCCGTGAGCGCAAGCGGTGAGCGACGCTCGGCGTGATCATGAAGCCATGAGCGAACACCGGCGCTACTGCGAGCAGGAATTTGAGGAGCTCGTTCGGTTGGCGCTCGACGATCTGCCGATCGAGTTTCAACGCGCGCTGGAGAACGTGGCGATCGTCGTGTCCGACCGCGGCGCCGAGCACCGCGCGTACGGGATGTACGTCGGCTTCAAGATGGGTGGTAGCGGTTTCTTCGGTGGCGGCGGCCTTCCGGACGAGATCCTGATCTTCCGCGACACGCTCGTGCGCGACTTCGGGGACGATCCCGAGCGGCTCCGATTGAACGTCATGCAGACGGTGCGTCACGAGGTTGGCCACTACTTCGGTTTCGACGAGGCGGGTGTCCGTAGGCTCGGGCTGTGATGACCCAGGGTCGTCGCGCGTAGGACCCGTGGTGGTGCGTGGAGCCGCGGCGGTGCCGCTCGACATGGGATCGTCCGCAGGGCTCGGGCTCAGCCGACGAGATAGGTCTCGTAGATGACGCCTGCCGACGGATGTCGCCGAACGCGGTGCTGTCGGGCAGCACGATCTGCCAGTCGGCTCCGGTTCCCGGAAGCAGCTTCCCAGTGATCTCGGGGCCTTTGAGCGTGCCGCCGGTCAGGGGCACGATGCGCCGGCGGCCCGCCGCGATATCTCCGAGATCCTGCGCTTGGCCGAGGCTGGCCTCAAGGCAATACACCTTGGCAGACGGGGATCCGGAAGCTGACTGCTCATGGATGACCCCTGTGGGTTGCTGGTGTGCTTGCGGCCGATGTGGGGGTGCGAGGTCAACAACCAAACTAGGCCACGCGCGCGGCTGGCTGGTGACACTCCTAACGCACCGGCTGGCGAAGAGTTTGCCCGCCGGGTTGCCGAGGCGAATAATCGCCTCATGTCGTCGGTCCTCATCACGGGACCGATGACGGCTCGGTCGAGCGGGCCGCGAATATAGCCGCCGATGCCAACGGCGGCTCACTGGACGTCCTCATCAACAATGCCGGCACCTCGGGAGGGATCGTCCCGGCCGCCGAGGTGACAGCCGCCCACGTCCAGCGGGTCTACGACGTCAACGTGCTGGGCCGGTGCGGATGCTCCACGCTTTCCTGCCGCTGCTCGAACGCTCTGAATCGACGGCCCCGACGGACCCACGGCCACGTTCTCGTGCCGTCACGGCCCGGTGCCCTGGTGATCCGAGCCCGCGAGCTCGACGGAGTCAGGCGACGCCGCCGGGCTCTGCTTGCGCCAGCCCGTTGAAGCGTGCCGCGGCGCGACCGTAGCCGCAGGCGGTAGGGTGGACATCATCGGCGCGGCGCGCCCCGGGTTGTATTCCGTCGGTCCGTTTTTTCCACCGCGATCGCGAAAGTAGGGAGTCATGGATCCCGATCATCTGAAGACCATTCCGCTGTTCTCGTCGCTGTCCGATAAGGCTCTCGACACGGTGGCCGTGTTCGCCAACGAGACATCGGTGTCCTCCGGCAAGCGGCTCGTACACGAGGGGGACTACTCGTACGACTTGATCGTGATCGAAAGCGGCACCGCCGACGTGATCAAGGACGGCGAGGTGATTGCGTCGCTGGGCCCGGGCGATGTCTTCGGGGAGATGGGGATGCTCGCTGGCGGCAAGCGCACGGCCGACGTCGTCGCGACCTCCTCGATGCGCCTGATCACCCTCAGCAAGTGGGATCTCAAGCGCATCTCCACCGAGGTCGGCGGCCAGCTGCAATCGCTCGTAGAGGAGCGCCAAAAGCACGACAAGGAGCGCGCTCAGCCTTCCTAGCCATGCGGGTGGCTCGAGGTGTGGAGGAGTGATGTCATCGCTTACTCGTAATGAGGCACCGTTGCGCGACCGCCCCAGGAGCAAACCAGCGCGAGGCTGCCGACGGTGCAAACGGCTCGGGCTCCCGAGCATCAGCCGCCACCCGACCGGGTCTCCTCCTCCCGGCGGCTAACCTGGGACACGATGATGACCGCCGCACAGCCGATGGTTGCGCGAGGCGCCCATTACACGGCGCTACTCGAGACGATTGACCGCCAAGGTACCGCGAAGCTACACGCGGCAGAGCGCCAGCAGCTGATAGACGCCGCTGACGCCCTCCTGTTCGGGGAGCCCGAGAACCGGCGATTGCTACGGTCAGCTGAGAACGTGATCGAGTCCCTGGAGACCAGCGAGCGCTGGTCGGCAGAGAACTGTGATCAGCTGCGCGAACACCTCTACGGCTGCGACGCGACCGACACAACCTGAGCCACCCAGTCCAGGCAGGTCGCTGCTCCCGGGGACGTTCGGGGCGCCATTGGACACGGTTCCTCGTTGAGAGCTTCGGCTGGATCAGCCTGCCCGCGCTCCCCGCGCCTGACCGCGTAGGCAGTCGCGGTTCGGCTTCGCGGCGCTCGCGAGGATGCGCGAGCGCGCTGCCGGACGGGTAGTTCGCTGCATATCCGATCGGTGTCCGCCCCCGATGGCTCGCGCCGGCCGCCGCCCTACGATCCTCCGGGAGTTCTGGTGCAACGGTCGAGAACGCGACTGATCTGAGATAGTCGCCGATGATGAGCCCGAGGAGCGGAGGATGACCCCGGATCCGAAGCACGCGCCACTCAGCCCACCGCCCCGGCCGCGCCAGCTGGACCGTCTCAGCTCGGTGATCGAGCCGTTGGCCCGCGTGCTCCAGCCCAAGGTCTACGGGGTCGAGCGCATCCCCGACCGGGGCGTCCTGTTCGTCGGCAACCACACGCTCTACGGGCTGATCGATGTTCCTTTCATGCTCGCGGAGCTGTGGAAGCGCGAGATCGAGGTGCGGCCGCTTGGCGACCACGGCCACTACGCGATCCCTGTCTGGCGCAACCTGCTCGAGATGTGCGGCATGGTCCGCGGCACGCGCAAGAACGTCCGCGCTCTCATGCGCGACGGCCAGAACGTGCTCGTCTACCCCGGCGGGGGGGGCGAGGTTCTGCGCCAGCGCGGCGAGCGCTACCGCCTGAAGTGGAAGGAGCGGCTTGGGTTCGCTCGCCTAGCGATCGAGTTCGGTTACCCGATCGTGCCATTCGCCGGCGTCGGGGTTGAAGAGATGTTCGATCTCATCGCAGACGACGCTACACCGGTCCTCGGCGAGGTCTCGCATCTGATGAAGAGGCTCGTTGGCATGCCGCTGCCGCCCGTGGGTGTAGGGGTCGGCCCGCTGCTGCCACGCCCGGAACGGCTCTACTTCTGGTTCGGCGAGCCGATCGACACGGCCGCGTTCGCGGGGCACTCGGACGACGATGCCGCTGCAAGGGCGGTGCGCGATCTGGCGCAGGAGGCTGTCGAGCGCGGGATCACTTTCCTGCAGGCCGAGCGGGACGCCGACCCGCGTCGCGGCCTGGCGAGACGCCTTCGCTGGACATCGGACGAGCCGCCTCTCGCCCAAAGCGACCCAGACGCCTGGTTCGTCGTGCGCGGCCTCGACGCCTGGAACCACAGCGGACCCGCCAGCGTGGCGGCGTGGCTCAACTGCTGGGTTGTGCTCGAGGACCTTCCGGACTGGCCTGACTCCGGCGAATGGCACGGACGCGACGCCGCGATCGCGCGGCTGGACGAAGTGACGACAGTTCTTGGTGGACGTTGGGTCCACGTCCGACACGCCCAGAGCTTTGGTGAAGAGGTGCTGGTGATCATCGATCTTCGTACCGGCCGGGCTCACGAGGGTGTGCACGTCGGGATCTTCCACATCACCTTCGAGATCCAGCAGGGTGAGATAACGCGCATCCGGGTCTTCGGGTCCCGAGAGGACGCGCTCGCCGCGCTTGGGTGTCAACCGGCCGAGTTGGCCGCTGGAGTGTGATCTCGGGGACGGACGGAGTAGCCGAGATCACGACGCCCACGGCGGCCGAAGCATACGTCGAGGCCGTGAGCTGAGTGCGCCCTCGCCGAGACTCAACGCATCGAGCCCGACTAACCCATCGCCTTGATCGCGTGCATTGCACCGGGCGAGCCCGGAACGACCAGCCCGGGCACGTCGTGAGGGGCCGAGAGTACCCCAACTGCAAGCGCGGCCAGCACGGTCGCCGTCGCCACTCTCGCAGCGCGTGGCGAGGGGCAGATCTTCTCGAGCGCGACAAGCGCTGCGACAAGTGCCATCCACGTAAGGCTCATCACTCCGAGCGCGAACAGCGCGGTCATCAGCGCCCACGAGCAGCCAATGCACCAGCCACCGCTGCGCATGCCCATCGCGAATGCGCCTGGCCAGCCCTCGCCCCAACTTTCGCGCAGGACCCGCAGCGGGCTTCTGCACTTTGCCAGGCAAGCACGCTTGGCCGGGGTCAGCTGGTAGAGCGCTGCGAGCGCCAGGACGCCCGCGGACAGCAATCGCCCGTAACTGTCCCACGTGAAGTCGCTTGCGGACAAGGCCTTACCGAGCTCGAACAGCCCGTATGCCACGACGCCCGCCGCGCTCCATACGAGCAGGTAGCCGCCGGCGAACAGCAGCCATCGGCTGGGCTCATACCGGCGCGTCAGCGTGGCGTATACCGCGGCCGTGGGCGCAAGCGAGGGCAGCATCATCGCCGCCATCATCACCGCCCACACGCCCGTGAACCAGCCGAGCGCGCCCAAGGCGGTACCCGGCCCCGCGTCCATCCCCGACATCCTCGCGGCGGTGGACCACCAGGCGACTCCCGCGCCCACGAGCAACATCGAGACGACCCCAAGACGCGAGCGCACCGCGTCACGAGCAGCGACCAGCTCGCGTCGGTCCGAGCCAGGAGTCGCGATCGCCGACCCGACCGTCGTGCCCGCGCCCGAGGTCATGCGCTTGCGGCCGCGCCGGCCGCTTCGTCGTACTCGTCGTGGCGATGGATCCAGAAGGCGGCCGCCGCTCCCTCGTCGCGACCCTTCGGTGCTCGGTCGAGGATCGGGTAGTAGCCCATCACGAACTCAAGTCCGCGGGCGGTCGTCGAGTAGGTCTGGTAGACGACGCCGTTGTCGAGCACGAACGCGCTGAAGCCGGGCCCTTGGGAGAGGTAGCCGACTACATCGGTGCCGCTTGTTCTCGCATTGTGCTCGACGACCGGTGGCACGCCGCTCTCGAGCATCGGCGCGATCGCTTCGCGTGTCTCCTGCTCGGTCCGCGAGAAGCCGCAGTCGGAGTTGAAGCCGCTGTTCCCATCGGAGACCCAGGGAAAGCCCCAGCCCATGCGGCGCTTGTATGCCCGTAGCTTGTCGAGCGGTGCATGCGAGACGAACAGCATGGTCGCGTCGCGGGCGTGCAGGTGCGGGAGGACGCCGTTCACCGTGTCGGCAATCGAGGAGCACACCGGGCAGCCCACCTCGTAGCTCGGCCCGAACATGAAGTGATAGACGAGCAGCTGGGAGCGGCCGTCGAACAGCTCCGCGAGGGTCCGCGTCCCGTCCACGGTCTCGAAGCGGTACTCCGTCTCCATTCGCACCCAGGGCAGCTCGCGCCGCTGCTGCGCGAGCTCGTCGCCCAGCCGCGTGTGCTCCTTCTCACGCGCGAGCAGCTGCTCGCGGGCCGCGAGCCACTCCTCCCGAGTTCCCACCTTGTGATCACTCATCCGCTCGTCTCCTTCTCTAGGCGTTAACTCTCTTCATCGATGCCTCTCTGCTTTCGCGCCTGCGTCTCGGCGGCGTGCTTGATGGCCGCGAGCCGCGCGTCCCATCCCCGGTGCCGTGCTCGTCCCAGGTGAATCGCAGCTCGCCGCCTGGCCGCAACTCGACCTCGGCCGAATCGCTGAACCGCCCGCCGATGTGCTTCGGCTCGGTGACGACCGACCATACGACGAGGATCGGCGCGTCGATAACGACCTCGCGTTCGATGCGCTCTGGGACCACGGCGCTGCTCCTCTCTCACACGCAACCGCTGGTTGCGCATAGCGTAGCATCTCGCGCAACCGTCGGTTGCGTGAGCGCGCGCACGGCAACGGTCCAGCCGGCGACGAGATCCGCGCGCTCGAGGGAGCGCTGCGCGCCGCGCCAGCCCACCACTTCTCATAGCGTGCGGTTGGCGCCGTCACGGTGAGACCCACGATCGCCAAGGAGAGACCATGCAGATCACTCGCAACTCCCTCGAGACCAAGGCCGGGCCCGGCGACTGGTTCACGGGCACCGTGTACATCGACGCGATCGCCGCACCCGTGGAGCCATCGCGTCTGGGAGCCGCGAGCGTTCACTTCACCCCCGGCGCTCGCACCGCGTGGCACACGCATCCGCTGGGCCAGAGCATCTTCGTCACCGAGGGCCTCGGCCGCTGCCAGCGCGAGGGCGGGCCGGTCCAGGAGATCCGCCCCGGCGACCGCGTCTTCTTCGAGCCCGGCGAGAACCACTGGCATGGCGCTGCACCCAACCGCGTCATGACCCACATCGCGATGCAGCAGGTCGATGACCAGGGCAGCGCAGCCACGTGGGGCGCGCACGTCACGGACGAGGAGTACAACGCCCCGCCGGCGTCCTAGGTAGGGCGCGAACCGCCCGCGCGCGATGAGTCCTCCCAAGTCGGGCAGTCTCTCGGGCGCGCGCGAGCGTCGCGCCGCCTACGGCGCCGCGTCGGGCGGCTCTCGCTTCGCTGCGCCCTCGCTCGCCGGATGCTCCACCAGCGCGAGCACACGGCTGGCCATGAACCTGGCCCTGCGCACGGGCTCCCCCGTGCGGGTCACCTCGGCCACCTCAACGATTCCGCGCCCGGTCGTGATCTCCACTCGGCGACCCGCGCGGGTCGCGAGGATCTCATACGTCCGAGAGCCGTCGTCGGCGGCGACAACGATCTCAACACGATCGCCCTTCATGGTGCGAGCGTAACGCGCGCTCCACCACGAAGGCACTCGACTGCACGATCGCTCGATAGCGCAGCCGGTCAAGCAGCCGCGGTCTCCGGCGGCCGCTCCGGCAGCGTGTCGGGGTTCGCGTCACTGCCCGGCATCGACCTCAGGTCAGCCGATCGATCATCGCGACGAGCTCGTCCCTGCGGTAGCCGTGGCGGCGCGCCAGCGCAACGAGCTCGTGGGCCTTTGCGAGCACCACGCCCCGCTCGGGCGTGCCAGCGACACGAACGCCATGACCGCGGCGGAACTCGAGCAGCCCCTCCTCGCGCAACTCCCGTAGCGCGCGAAGGACGGTGTTCGCATTGACGTTCATAACGGCGGCGAGGTCGCTCGCCGGCGGCAGGCGCTCGCCCGGCTTGGCGTCGCCTTCGGCGATCGAGCGACGGATCTGCGCGGCCACCTGGTCGTGAAGGGCGGTCGGATCCGAGCGGTCTAGCTTGACGTCGATCATGGTGCTAGTCATACTAGCTTCTATGTCTACGCTCGTCGAGCCTGAGACGCATCCGTCCGTCGAGCCCGAGGCCGGCGTGATCCGCGACGCGCGCATCCGAGCGGCTCGGCGGCGCCGGCGCCTTGCCGGCGTCGTGACCGCGCTCGCAGCGCTCGCTGCGCTCGTCGTGTGGCTCGCGGCTCGTCCCGACCCCAGCCCGAGCTCGACACGCGCAGCCAAGCGCCTGGCGCTCGAACGCGACAGGCGAGACCGCCAGCTCCGCCGTCCGCACATCTCGCCAATCCTCGAAGGCGGCGGGTACGGCTGGTGCGTGATGCTGAGCGACGGCGGCTCGTGCGCGACCGTGCCCGTCCAGAACGCGCGGACGCTCAGCGGCGTGAGGTCGATCGGTAGCCTCGCCGGCACCAGCAGCACCCGGAACGAAGAACAGATCACAGCTCTGCTCGCCGCTCCCGTCGAGGGTGTCCTGGCGAACGGACGACCCGCGAGCGTGCTCGCACTGGCGCGGCTGCCATATGGCCTCCGCCTCGCGCAGATCGATCTCCCGCGGGCTCCTTGGGCGGCACCCCGCCCAAGCCTGCTGGCCACAGGAGCGGGCGGCAGACCACTGGCCTACATCGAACCCGAATCGGGCGCGATCGTGAGCGACGTCCGCTGGTGGGAAAGACCCGAGCCGCTGCCGTCTGGCCCCTGCCAGATCCGTGCGCACGGCCTAACCGCGCTAGAGCCCGAGTGGGGTCACGTAGCAGCGGCAATCCGGCCGTACCCGGCGAAGATCATCGGGCGCGCGTTCGCCTCCTGCATCGACATCGAGTACTACCTGCACAACTGGCCGCTGGAGACAGCGATCCTTCTGGACGCTCAGCACCCGGGCGCGTTTCCGGCGACGATCCCGGGGATGAGGGCGATCGAAGGCGCCGGCGGCCTGTTTGCCGCTCCCGGCGATTGGCACGGAGAAATCACGGCCATCCGACGCGGAGACGCGTGGGTCGTGGTCGCAGGCGGAAGCGGCGTCTCTCAACGCATGGAAGTGCTGGCGCACTTGAGGACAAGCGTCGCCTTGTAGTCACACGATGCTGCTCGTCGATCGCGATCCACAGACGGAGGAGCCCGTCGCCGCCGGGCCCGACCAGGGCGTGATAGAGGAGGCGCGGCGCAGACAGCGCCGCCGCCGCGTCCGTCATGCCAGCGCAGCCGTTCTCACCGCAGTGCTGCCGGCGGCGCTCGTGTGGGTGCTCACCGCCAGACGTCTCGGGCGCCTCTTATCGGAACCGCCGCGAGGACCGCACTCGTCGAGAGCACTACGCTGAGCTGATCGCCTGGAGACGCAGGCGTGCTGGCTATCTGACGCCATGCGTAGGCAGGGCATCGGCGTCGGTCTCAACGACGAGAAAGGGCAGTCGATGTCTTACGAGAGCGCGATCGATCAGTCGGTTCCGCCGAGCGGGAGCGGCTGCGTTGAGTGCCTGGCCGAAGACGGCTGGTGGCTTCACCTCCGCCGCTGCGCGCTGTGCGGACACATCGGCTGCTGCGACAGCTCGCCTTCGCAGCACGCCAGCAAGCACGCCAGCGCGTCAGGGCACCCGCTTGTCCGCAGCTTCGAGCCCGGCGAGGACTGGTTCTGGGACTACGACACACAGCAGTTCTACGAAGGCCCTCCGCTGGCCCCACCAGAGCATCATCCACTCGACCAGCCCACACCCGGGCCGGCGGGCAGCGTGCCCGCGGATTGGCAACGCCTCCTGCATTAGGCTGGAGCCGCGGAGCTGCCCGAGCTCACGCGGCGCGCTCGCGGACCACATCGGTCGGGGCCTTGTCGTCGCGCAGCCCGAGGAAGCGAGGCTGACGCAGCCGGCCGTTACCGGTCCACTCGGCAAAGCCGATCTGGGCCACCAGCTCGGGCCGTGTCCAATGCGTGCCGCGCGGGACCGGTCGCGCGTCGACGAATGGCGACTGCGGTGTCTCGAGCTCGCGCAGGCGCGCGCCAAGCTCTCGGAGCGTCTTGGCGCTGAAGCCCGTACCCACCTTCCCGGCATAGGCGAGTCGCGACCCCTCGTAGTAGCCCACGAGGAGCGCGCCGAAGTCGGTCCGGCTGCCGCCCGGATCGGTGTAGCCGCCGACGACGAACTCCTGCTCCCAGGCGCACTTGAGCTTCAACCAGTCCCTCGAGCGGCCCGACGCGTAGCTCGCGTCAACGCGCTTGGCGATCAAGCCCTCCCAGCCCGCTCGGCAGGCGTCGAGGAAACGCCGCTCG
The DNA here is from genome assembly GCA_035314465.1 of Solirubrobacteraceae bacterium. Taxonomy (GTDB): domain Bacteria; phylum Actinomycetota; class Thermoleophilia; order Solirubrobacterales; family Solirubrobacteraceae; genus Palsa-744. Next base: position 47,203 of record DATFZM010000016.1, read on the forward strand.
GAATCGCCATGCCAGGCCTCGCTCAGCTGCAAGCCATCTCTCGGGCGCACCGATCTCGCCAACCAGGCACGGCGCTCGCCGAGCGGCCGCGGGCGGAGATCCTCGCCCTCGACCTCGAGAACGTCGAAGGCGTAGTACACGACGGGAAACCTCTGCACCAGCTCGCGCGGCGGCTCGATCACGCCCAGGCGCTGCTGCAGCCGCCCGAAGGACGTCTGGCCGTGCTCGAAGGCCACCACCTCACCGTCGAGCAGAAGCCGCGCCGGACGCAGGGCCGCCACCGCGGCGCACACCTCGGGGTATGTCCCAGTGAGGCTCTTCCCCGTGCGCGACCGCAGGGCCACGTCGTTCCCCGCCTTGAGCGCGACGCAGCGCTCACCGTCGAACTTGCGCTCCAGCAGCCACTTGTCGCCGAACTCGCGACGATCGGTCAAGGTCGCCAACATCAAAGGGATCGGCACGCGAACATCATGCCGCTCGCGGCTCGCAGCGCTCGAGCACGGCGTTGGAGCACGACTGTCCAGCATCAGGTGGTTGCAACGTCCCTGCTGAGCGTTGGTCGGCGACGGCAGAGCAGAGCTCGCTGAGCCGGACCTAGCCGACGTCCCGAATCCCGAGCGCGTCGTTCTTCTGCCGGACGCCTCGCACTGGGTTCACCACGACCAGCCCGAGCAGGTCACGCAGCTGCTGATCGAGTTCTTCGCCTGGGCCCCCGCCGTGCCATCCACGTCGCGACCCCCAGCACCGCGGGGCTAGCTGCCGCTGGGCACGCTCTCGCCGGCCGAGCGCCGCGCCTCTGTGTCGGCCACGCGTCGGGCTATCTCCTCGCGAACCAGCGGCGCGACCTGAGTTCCGAACAGCTCCATCGAGCGCAGCACGTCTCGATGAGCGACGGCGCCCACGCTCATCTGCGCGATATAGCGGTCGTGCGCGAACAGCTCGTGCTCGAAGAGGATCTTCTCGGCTACCTGCTCCGGCGAGCCGACGGCCAGCGCCCCGTTCGCCGCCCTCAGAGCTTCGTAGTCGCGCTGGCCCGCCGGCGGCCAGCCGCGCTCGCGCCCGATCCGGTTCATCATCGCCAAATACGGCGCCGCGAAGGCCGCGTCTGCGTCGGCGGAGCTGGCCGCGACGAAGGCGTGCGTGTTGATCGCGAGCTTCGTCTGCGACAGATCGTGGCCCGCTCGCTGTGCCGCGTCGCGATACAGCTCGACGAGCGGCGCAAAGCGCGCTGGCTGCCCGCCGATGATCGCGATCGTGAGCGGCAGCCCCAGCGTCCCGGCGCGTATGACCGACTGCGGAGAGCCGCCCACCGCCACCCATACCGGCAGCGGCTCCTGCACAGGCCGCGGCCACACGCCCGCGTGATCCAGCGCCGGACGGTGAGCGCCCGACCATGTCACGTAGGCCTGTTCGCGCAGCTCGAGCAACAGCTCGAGCTTCTCGGCGTAGAGCTCGTCGTAGTCGTCGAGATCGTAGCCGAACAGGGGGAAGGACTCGATGAAGGACCCGCGCCCGGCCATGATTTCGGCGCGGCCGTCGGACAGCAGGTCGACCTCGGCAAAGTCCTGAAAGACGCGGACCGGATCGTCGGAGCTGAGCACCGTCACGGCACTGGAGAGGCGGATCCGCTCGGTCTTCACGGCGATCGCAGCGAGCACCACCGCGGGAGAGGACACGAGGAAGTCCGGGCGGTGATGCTCGCCGACCGCAAACACGTCGAGGCCGAGCTGATCTGCGAGCTCGGCCTCCTCCATCAGGTCGCGCATGCGCTGGCGCGGGGTCACGCCCGAGGCGAGGTCCGCGAACGTCGCAAAGCCCAGTTCCATCGCTCCAGCATAACGCAATAGTTGTGCGCACAACTATCGGCTGTCGGGCGCGCACGTAGCGCCTACCGACGCCCGCCGCGGTCGACGGCTCCGCCCACGACAAAAGCCGACGGTCGGCGCCCCTATCGCTTGCTCGGCAGCGAGCGCGCGTAGTCCACCGCGCGAGCAACCCATCGTTCGAGCTGGCGCTTGGTCCGCACGCCGTTAGCCTCGACGCGCAGCCAGCCCTGCATCGCGCGGCCGCGCATCTCGAAAGGACGCGCGTGCTTCTGGCGGAGCAACGCGTCGGTTTCGGCGGGCTCGACGCGCAGCAGCAGGCCACCCTGGCCGCTCGCGGTCACGGACATGTTGCCGTTGATCAAGAACGCAAGGCCGCCGAACATGCGCTGCTCGGTGATGTCCGGCTCGGTCAGGACAAGCTCGCGGATCCGGTTGGCGAGGTCTTCGTCGAAGGCCATCTGCGGATTATCGCGCCTACCGCGAGGAAGAGCAGAGACGTCGGTCCGATGCGTTGCCAGCGCGCCAGGCGGCGCCCACCCGGCCGCGCGCGCTTCCAGCTTGATCCCGCGGCCAGCCCTGGATAAGGTGCTGGCCAGTCGCCATGTTCCCCGGCGGTGAGGTCGGGGGGTCGACGTCGCCGGACCGGTACCGGACCGGTACGGCTCCGGAGCTACCCGACTCGAGGCGGAGCCGTCCATCAAACGAGGAGAGAAATACTGATGCGCAGAGCATCCACCTGTGTTGCCGTTCTCGGTCTTGCGCTGTTGGCGATGACGGGCGCGGCACAGGCCGCCCCCACGGTCACGCTCAAGGCCGAAGCCGTGCCGATCCCCGGCTTCCCCCACACCGGCAACATCTACAGCGCCGGCGCGGCGATCAAGGCCGAATTCACGATCAGCGGCAAAGAATACGGCGGCTTCCCGCCGCCGCTGATCAACGTCAACTTCGACCTCCCCAAGGGCGCCAAGATCCACCCCTCGGGTTTCCCCACGTGCCCCACCTCCGATCTCGAACCGGCCGGCATGGGACCGTCCGCATGCCCCAAAGGCTCGGCCGCCGGCCCGGTCGGCAAGTTCCTCGGAGAGGTCGCCTTCGGCAAAGAAATCGTGCCCGAGGAAGGGACGATCGAATCGTTCTACAAACCTGGCGGGGGCCTGGAGTTCTTCACCGCCGGCCACTCGCCGGTGTCGCTGGAAATCCTCTCCAAGGGCCACTACGTCACCGGACCGGCCGGATTCGGGCCGGAGCTGATTTCCGAAGTGCCGCTCGTGGAAACCGTCCCCGGCGCCCAGGACGCCTCCGTCGAGAAGATCCTCGTGCAGGCCGGCTCTGCGATCAAGTCGCACGGCAAGACGACCTACTACGGGACGTTGCCGAAGAAAGGCGAATGCCCGAAAGGCGGCTTCAACATCAAGGCCGAACTGACGTTCGCAGGGCTCGGCGGGCTTACGCAGGTGAGCGTCCCGGTCGCCTACAAGGCCCCGTGCCCGCGGAAGTAGGTTGCTGAGCCGCACGATCTGACTGTGCCCCCGACCCGGCGGATATGACACCGGCAAGACCCGGCGAGCAGCGAGAAGCGCAAGTTGAAGGCCAAAGCGCGAAACACGGCATCGTCATCGACGAGTAGCACCCTTGGGGCCATATGAACGCCGATGATTACCGCTTCGCGGCCGACGCTGGGTAGGGAGAGCCAGAAATCGCGAGCGGTTGTGACGCGACACACGGCGCTGGATCGGTGCTCCCATTCCGCTATGGGTAGGGATTCCCCTACCTGCTGTTCTGGGAACTCGGACGAAGGGATCCGGTCCACCAGAGTGAGGTTTCCGGTCACTCGGTATGTACACGCAGCGCGGGTGATGGGAGGCTCCTCGTCAGTTGCCGGTTGTGTTCGGCAGCTGAGACTCGCGGCACACAACTCAGCTTCACGGAGGGGTCAAGAGCGAGCACGTCATGCTTCTCGAGCGCCACAACGAGATCGACGCGATCGATCAACTGCTCGCAGGCGCCCGCGTGGGTCGGGGCGGAGCGCTGGTTCTGCGTGGCGAGCCCGGAATCGGCAAGACGGCCCTGCTCGAGTATGCAGCGAAGTCGGCCGCCGACCTGCAGGTCGTCCGCGCGGTCGGCGTCGAGTCCGAGACGCAGCTCGGGTTCGCTGGACTGCACCAGCTGCTAACGCCACTGCTCGCGCGGCTGGAGCGCTTGCCCTTCCCACAGCGGCGTGCTTTGCAGTCCGCGTTCGGCCTCATCAACGATGGGCCACCCGACCGCTTCCTGGTTGGTCTCGCAGTGCTCACGCTGCTCGCCGACGCTGCCGGAGCGCGCCCCCTGCTCGCCGTCGTCGACGACACGCAGTGGCTCGATCGGGAGTCCGCCGAGGCGCTCGCCTTCGTCGCGCGTAGGCTCGACGCCGACGATCTCGCGATCGTGTTCGCGACAGCTGAGCACACCGGCGTGTCGACCGCCCTGGGTGGAGTCGCCTGCATCGATCTCGCGGGACTCTCCGACGAGGCGACGGGCAGACTGCTCGGCGCGATCAACGGCGGGCCGGTCGACGACCGCGTCGCCAAACAGCTCGCCGGCGAAACCCGAGGCAATCCGCTGGCGATCGTCGAGCTCGCCGGGGAGCTCTCCGCGGCCCAGCTTGCGGGCCTGTGCGTGCTGCCCGAGCCTCTGCCCGTAGGCTCGCGGCTGGAGGAGCGCTTCCTGCGCCGAGTGCGCGAGCTCCCCGACGGCGCTCGCACGCTGCTCGTGATCGCCGCCGCTGCCTCCGCGATCGATGGCGCGCTCTTGCGACGGGCGGCGGCTCACCTGGGGATCGAGCCCGAGGAGGCGATCGACGGCGTGGCGCACAGATTTCTCGTCGTCGACGATGTCGTCCGCTTCCGCCATCCGTTGATTCGCTCCGCGATCTACGGCGCAGCGACAGGCGTGGAGCGCCGCCGCGCCCACGAGGCGTTGGCCGCCGCCAGCGACGCCGAGGAGGAAGCCGATCGGCGTGCCTGGCATCGGTCGATGGCGGCCCTCGGCCCCGACGAAGAGGCGGCGGCCGAACTCGAGCGCTCAGCCGAGCGAGCCGGCGCGCGCGGCGGCTATGCGGCGAGCGCTGCGCTGCTCGCCCGCGCGGCCGAGCTCACACACGATCCGGCGCGGCGGCCTGAACGGTTGGTCAGGACGGCGCGGGCCGATCTTGCCGCCGGCGCGGCCGATCGGGCGCAGGCACGACTGGACGAGGCAATGATGCAGCTCACAGACGCCCGTCAGCGCGCCGAGGCGCGCCGTCTGCAGGGCGCGATCGAGTTCGCACGAGGCGACGGCGCGAACGCGTCGGCGACCCTGCTTGCCGCCGCGTCCGAGCTCGCTCCGCTCGACGCGTCGCTCGCCCGCAAGACGCTGTTGGAGGCCTTTGAGGCTGCGCACTGGGCCGGCCGCTTCGGGATGGACAAGGAGCGCCATGCGGTCGCCACTGCCGCCCGGAGCGCACCACTGGCGGCCTCGCGCGTGGCCGGCGCCGAGGATCTGCTGCTCGATGGCTTCGCAGAGCTGCTGGTCGGCCGGTACGCCGCCGGCGCTCCGCTACTGCGCCGAGCGATTACACGCCTGCTCGAGGACGAGCCGCGCGGTGAGGACGGCTCGCGATGGCTGGGGCTCGGCTGTTACGCCGCCGGCGAGCTCTTCGACGAAGAGCCGCTCCAAGCACTCGCCGGCCGGTGGGTGAAGCGCGCGCGCCAGTCCGGCGCGCTTACGATGCTGCCGTTGGCGCTCTCGGAGCTGGCCGGCGCGGAGTTGCAGGCCGGACGCTTCCAGGCGGCCGAGGCGGTCCTGAGCGAGCAGCAAGACATCGCCGCGGCAACCGCCAACGCCGGCGCGCTCGGGGCCGCGACGCCGCGGAGACCGCTGCTGATGGCCTGGCGGGGCGAAGCCGACGACACCCGCGCAGGCGCCGAAGAGATGATCAAGGAGGGCATTGCGCGCGGTCAGGGGGCGCTGGTCAGCTTTGCCCAGTGTGCACTCGCCGTGCTTGAGTTGGGGCTTGGCCGCTACGAAGCAGCACTCGCCTCCGCGCTCGCCATCTACCAGGACGATCCGCCGTCCCTGGGTACGCACGTCCTGTCCGATCTGGTCGAGGCGGCAATTCGGTGCGAGCGCCCCGACGCGGCTGCGGCGGCGCTCGAGCGGCTCTCCGCACGCGCGCTGGCGAGTGGTACCGAGCTGGCGCTCGGCCTCTTGGCCCGCTCGCGGGCGCTGCTGAGCCAAGACGGCGCGGAGGCGTTCTACGCTGAGGCCCTCGAGCGCCTTGCCAAGACCCGTGCCGTACCGGAGCTCGGTCGCGCGCACCTCCTCTACGGCGAATGGCTGCGGCGCAGGCGCCGGCGCCGTGACGCTCGCGAGCAGCTGCGGCTGGCGTTCGAGCTGTTCGACTCGCTCGGCGCCAGCGGCTTCGCCGAGCGGGCGAGGGTCGAGCTGCTGGCCACCGGCGAGCATGCGCGCAAGCGCGAGGACTCCACCCGAGACGATCTCACCGCGCAGGAGGCCAGGATCAGCCGCCTCGCCGCGGAAGGCGCCTCCAACTCAGAGATCGCCGAACAGCTGTTCATCAGCTCAAGCACCGTCGCCTACCACCTGCGCAAGGCGTTTCGCAAGCTCGACGTCAGCTCGCGCACGAAGCTCGCCGCCGCGCTGAGCGATCCCGGCGAGCGTCTCGGGCACGACCATCGTCTCGAGCCCGACTCGAGCTCGGTGCGCGGTCGCGCACTCGTGGAGCTCGTGCCTCACGCGTAAGGGGTCACGGGAGCGTCTCGGGGTCACGGAAGCGTCTGCACCTCGACGCCGACCTACGCAACTCCTAGGGACCGATGACGCGCGACAATCCTGTCACGTGGGCGCGCGGGCGCAGCGCATTGCGGGCGCGCCGGGCGCTTGAGCCGGTTGGGGGAGGCGAGCTCCATCCAATACCGAGCGCTCTGCAGTCCGCGTACCTCGACGAGCATCACCCAGCCGTATCGCGGGAGCAGATCTGCTTCTCTCGCCGGCCGCTAGGGGGCCCCAGGCTCAAGACACGCCGGCGGTTACTTCCGCCGGGTTAAATCGATCCCGAAGGAGCACCAATGTTTGCATTCGGTCCCGCTATCTCCCGAGGTACTGCGACCATGTGGGGTCTGCTCGCGGTCGCGCTCGGAGCAGTGTGCATAATCTGGCCAGGAGTCACCGTCGGCGTAGTCGTGGCTCTGTTTGCGATTGTTTGCTTTGCCGACGCGATCACCCAGCTCGTGAACCTCTTCCGATCGGACGAGACGGCCGGCCGGCGCGTTCTGATGATCCTGATGGGGCTCGTCGACGTCGCGGCCGGCGTGATTGCCATCGCATATCCCGGCATCACCGCCAGCGTGCTGGTGATCGTCGTGGGCATATGGGCGATCGTCGGAGGTTTCATGGAGCTGGGGGCCGCGTGGCAGCTCCCCGGATCTGGAAGCGGCTGGCTTGCTGTCGGCGGGGTGCTCTCCGTGATCGCCGGGATCCTGCTCATGGCCTGGCCCGGAATCGGCGCGGTCACGTTGGCTCTCGTATTCGGCATCTACCTCCTGGCCTACGGCGTGACGCTGCTCGTGGCCGCGGCGAGGACACCTGCAGGCGCAAGCGTCGACGCGCTCGCGTGAGGTCGGGCGAGCGCTGCTCCGCGGCTGCTCCACGCCGACCTGCCAGGTCGGCCTTCCCGCACGCGCCCGCCGACCATCGGGCGCGCGCGACGATCGCGGTCTCGCTCACGCCGACGAGGCGCTGAGCGAGACCCCCCTCTCGTCGCTGAGCCGCTGAGCGAGACCCCCTCTCGTGCTGCGTCTTTAGCCTCCGTCTCGTGCTGCGTTGTTTCGTGCTGCCTCTTTGGCGTCCGCGCGTCGGCCGGGCGCTGCGAGCTCCTGCGGCGGCGCTGAGCGAGACTCCATGCTGCCAGACAAGCTGAGCGAGACTCCCGTGCTGCCAGACAAGCCTCGCCCATCCTGCCGGTTAGGCACGGCTCGTCGCCCATCCTGCCGGTTAGGCAAGGCTCGTCGGCAGGTGCTGCGAGCTCCGACAGCAGACGCCGAGCGAGACCCCGTCTCAGCTGCGTGTCAGGCCGCAGCGCGTCGGCCAGGCGCTGCGATCTCTCGCAGCCGGTGCAGGGCCTCGCGCTCGAGTTGCCGACTGCGCTCCTCCTTGACGCCGAGCAGCTCTCCGATCTCCCTGTGACTCTGCACGGACGTTCCGCCGAGCCCGTAGCGACGCATCAGCACCTGTCGATGGCGGACAGGGAGCGTCCCGAGCAGCGACCATGCCTCTTGCCGCAGCTCGTGCTCGGCGAGGCGCCTCTCCGGGTCGACGCCTTGGGGGTCCTCGATGCCCTCGCCGAGCGGCCTGGCTTCGTTGCCGACCGGTTCGTCCAGTGAGGAGGTGACACGGGCAGCGTCACGGAGCGCTGCCACGCTGGGCCGGCTCAAACCGGTGCGCTGCGCGATCGCCGTCGTGGTGGCGGACTCCTTCCCGATGCGCGTCAGCTCGTCTTCGGCCCGACGGACGACAGCCAGTTGCTGAGCCGCCTGGGGCGGGATTCGGATCGTTCGGGCAGCGCCGATCGCATCGAGGAGCGAGCGCCGGATCCACCACACCGCATACGTCGAGAACTTGATGCCGCGTGTGTGATCGAATCCCTCGACGGCCCGGATCAGGCCGACTGCGCCTTCCTGTACGAGATCGGCAAACGGCACGCCACGGCCCCGGTATGGGCTGGCGACCGTGTAGACGAGGCCCATGTTGCATTCGACCATCTCGCGCTTGGCATCCGCGTCTCCGTGCTCGATGCGCCTAGCCAGCGCCCGCTCCTCCGCGGCGGTGAGCCGCCGGTTGCGCCCGCGGCGGGCGGGCGGACCACCGAGATGCCGCCTCACACCAGTGTGCTCGATCGCGTTGCTCATGCGGCGGCCTCGAGCATGGCTAGATGCTCCTCGACGGGGTGACCTGCCATGAGCAGATCGGTAAGCGCGGCGCGACCGACCACCCGGGCGATCCGACCGGCGGTACCGCGAGCGTGCGCGAGCGGGCGGATACGCTCGATCTCACCGGTTTGCTCAGCCACCGAGACGGTGTCGGCGAGCAATTCGAGGGCGCGGATCTCCGCGTCAGACAGGCCGGTCGCCGCGAGGCCTCGGACGACCGGGGCGACGCTACCGGCGTGGTGCAGCCAGGCAACCGCGCGAAACCGGGCCGGCACGAGCGCGGCGACACGATGCAGATGTGCCAGCACATCGTGCTGGCCGCGGTGCAGGCCGCTCTCCAGCGCACGTGGCCAGGAGGTCCACTGCACCGCCCGGCTGCCGCGGCCCTCACGGCGACCCATCTCCGAGCGGACGGCCCGCTCCAGGTCACGATCGACTCCCATGTCGTGCCTCACGCGACAGCCCGCAGCGGAGGCCGTGTGGCATTGCCGTCGTACGCCGCTCGATCGCCTGCGGCGCGAATCAGCTCGGTGAGCGCCGGCGAGACGGCCTCTGCCTGCCAGAACAACTCGAAGTTCAGGGTCTGCACCGGGCAGAGCGGGCGGGCGATCAGATCGTCACGCAGGCCGGCCGAGCCGGTACTCAACGCAACGGCGTCACCGTCTGCGACGGAGGCGAGCAACGCCGGTCCGGGACCTCCCCGTCGCAGCACGGGGTTCACGCCAAGCCCGGCGAGAGTGTCTGCGACCGCGCGATCGTAGCCCGCGCCATCTCTGTGCCCCGTGACGACGACATCCTCTCCCCGCAGCTCCTCGACGGCGAGCGGACCGTCTATCGCCAGCCGGTGTCCGGCACCGACGAGCACAACCCAGGGCTCGCTCCCGACGTGCAGGCTGTCGAGCTCCGCAGAGCCGAATATCGAAGGCGCAAGCACGGCGTCCAGCCGGCCGTCCCTCAGGTCGCGGGCCAGCGCTCCACCGTAGGACTCGATGATCGTCACCTCGACGGCTGGCCGATCGCGCGCGAACGCGTCGAGCAACGATGCAACCGGGTCCCACCGGGGCGTGGTTGCAAGCCCAAGACGAACCGCACCCAGGACCCCGGCTTGAAGGTCACGACCCGTGTGGCGAGCAATCTCGGCTGCCGCCAACGTCGTCCTCGCGCGCTCAAGGAACAGCACTCCGGCGTCGGTCAGGTCGACGCCGCGCGTATGACGCGAAAAGAGTTGCACGCCGAGCTCAGCCTCCAGCCTCCTGATCTGGGTGGAGAGGCCCGGCTGGGCCACCCACAGGCGTTCGGCGGCGCGCGTGAAGCTGTGCTCCTCGGCGATCGCGACGAAATAGCGTAGATGACGAAGCTCCATCACAAACCCCCTCAGGCGGCGTTGCTCAATTGGATGTCGGCGAGGACGTCGGCGGCGTCGGCCTCAGCATCGAGCGCGGCGTTGTAGTCCACGAACGCCGCGGCGCGGCACTCGGGAGACGCCTCGCCGAGGAGCTCCCATCGCGCCCACACGAGATCGGCTGCGGAGCGCCACGCGTCGAGCGCGCGAGCGCGAGCCGCCGTGCCGTGGAACGATGCGCCCGATCTGATCAGGAATGTCATCGCGGCTCCTCCTTCGCTTGGAACATACGACGACCGTATGCCCGGCATCACCGGTTCGCATCACCCGCGCTGACAGTCTTGTCACGAGCGGCCTGACAGCCGCCGGCTGCTCACCGGCTAGCGTGACCTCGCGACCCGCGCCGACGGCCCCTGAGAGGCCGCACGCCGCTGCGGGCGATGGTCCGGCGGACGCAGGAAAGGCCCTGTTTGCGGGCGCTATTGCCCTAAGCCAACGGGACGACTACACGTTCTGAGGATACGAGCGCTCACCGCCAACGGCGCGATCGGGGCTGGCCCGCCAAGCTGCGGCTGAAGCCCTGCGATCCGATCCTTCCTCGCACGCGGATCGCTGAGCAGATGAGCCGGGCGGGCGGCGCGGCGGCGGCGTAAGCCGCGGGTATGGCCAGCCGCTGGAGCGCTTCTTGGACCCTCTCGGCCACCGCGTCAGGGTCATTCGACCACAACCTGAAAGGAGCACTAGATGCTCACGAACACAAGCATCGAAGACGAGATCCGCAGCGCTCTGCTCGCGGACCACCGGATCCCCGACGCAGCCGAGATCGCTGTCTCGACAGACGAGGGCAACGTCACGCTGCGCGGCACGGTCGGCAGCCTCGCCCAGCGCCGTGCCGCGGCGCACGATGCCCGCGAAGTCGAAGGGGTCTACGAGGTCGACAACCAGCTCGAGGTACGGCTCCTCGATGACGCTCGCCGCGAAGACGCAGACATTCGCGGTATCGCGCTGCAGATCCTCATGTGGGACATAGAGGTTCCCGCGGAATCTATCGACGTGAAGGTCCACGACGGCTGGATCACGCTGAGAGGAACCGTGAGCTACCAGTTCGAGAGCGACGCGGCCTACGACGACGTGGCAAGCCTCTACGGCGTATACGGCATCACGAACGAGATCAAGGTCGTAACGCTCGGAAGCCCGCTCTGAAGCCTGGTGTCTGCGTGAGCGGCGCGCCGCTCAGGCAGACACCCCGCCGTCAACCCGAGGGGCCTGACTGCCGGCTCGGCCTGGCCGCGTCAGGCCCTCGCAAACCGGGCCCGCGCCTCGGTCCCTGCGCCTCAGGCCTCGGAAACCGGTCCCCCGCCTCAGGCCTCAGGGAACGGGTTGCCGCCGCCTGAGGCCCGGGCAACCGGTCCCGCCGAGGGCTCCTCCGACCCCGAGGGATCGGCCCGGTCGGGGGAGGCCGTGTCAGCGAGCGTGCGACGAACGAACATGTAGGCGACCCCCCCACCGACCAGCGGCACCAGCATGCCGACCGCCTGGTACATCACGACAGCGGCAACGGCGGCCTCGTGTGGCACGCCATAGAGGATCAACATGCCCACCATCCCGCCGATCGAGCCGAGCCCAGCGGGGAGCGGAAGCGATCCGCCGAGCGCACCGATGATGTAGGCCATCAGCACGACGGCGAAGCTGGGCGTCGGGTGGGTACCGATCGCCAGGAAGGCGCTCCACAGAACCAGGACGTCGAAGCCGAGATATGCGAGTGCGCCCAACACCGCCTTCGAGCCGGCGCCGCGGTGAAAAAGGAGGCGTTGGGTGTCGTCGACCGCGTCGGCAAGCGTCGTGATCGCCGCCGCGACCTTGGGGTGCTTGATGTCCCTCCGTCGTCGCCGCGCGACACTCTCTCGGCGGGCGATCAGGGTCGCCGCCGTGACTCCGATGGCTGCCACACAAGCCGGCAGCAGCGTCAGGTTGAGATTCCGAGCGCCCGAGAACACGCCGATCGCGAGCGCCAGGCCGAAGACGATCAGCGCGAGGGCGTCAACGCCGGTGTTCAGGAAGCTGAGGTTGAACTGTCGCTCGGCGACGAGCTTGTTGGGCATACCGAATCGGTGCAACATCCACGCCCCCACGCCGACGCCACCGAGCGAGCCGCCAGGCACGAGCGTACCGCCCCCCAACTGCGCCCACGCGACGTGCGTGTCCATTCGCTTGTCGCGGCCGTCGCCGCTGAGCACGCCTTCCGGATCGACGATCGCGGTCCAAGAGAGAGTGAAGCCCATCTCCGAGACGGTCTCGAGCGCAAGCGCCAGGACAACCCACCGCCAGGTCACGTGCTCGAGCGTGCTCAGGGCCTGTTCTAGGCCCGGAATCAGCTTGAGGATGAGGTATGCGCCCACGAGGTAGCCGACGAGCTTCACGGCCGCCTTCTGCATTTGGGCCTTGGTGGCCCTCAGCGCGCGACGGTTGGTTCGGGCCTGCGCGGCCGCCGCGGCTGCGCCTGTAGCGTTCTCAGCAGTGTCCGCCTCGGCCACTCGCCGACGTCTGATCGCGACCATGGACCAAGCATGATCCTCCCTCGATCGCCTCGGATGCGATCTGGCAGCGCCAGCGATAGTTCCCCGTTCTCGCCGATTGCGCCGGTTGATCTCTGGGTGGAGGACGGGCGGCGGCAGGCTTAGCCAATGACGAGCGATCCCGGTGGCGAAGGCGCGCGCGGGACTCCGGGTGACGGGCGGGCCATCCAGTCCGAAGCTGACCTGCCGAATGGGCCGAGCGCGGGCGCAGCGGAAGACCATAAGAGTTTCCTCGCGCGACATAAGCGTGCGGCAACCATGCTGCTGCTCGGCGCGGTGACGTTCGGTGTCGTCTACTACGTCCTCCCCCAGATCGTGGGGTTGGGTGCCACACTGCGTCGGCTTCGCTCCGGGAATCCGTGGTGGTTGGCGTTGTGCGTGCCGCTCGAGGCTTTGTCGATCGCATCCTACATGGCGCTCTTCCGGGGGATCTTCGGGAGTGGCGACGGCCGCATCGGATGGCGGGCCAGCTACCAGATCACGATGGCGGGCGCCGCCGCCACGAAGATCTTCGCCACAGCCGGCAGCGGCGGAGTGGCGCTTACGGTGTGGGCGCTGCGGGCCTCGGGGCTCACCGCGGCGACGGTGGCGCAGGAGATGGTGTGCTTCGAGATCATCAACTACGGCGTCTACATGTTCGCGCTCGCGATCGGCGGTTTCGGTCTCTGGTTCGGGCTGTTCGCGGGACGTGCCCCGTTTTGGCTCACGGTCGTGCCCGCGCTGTTCGGCGTCGCGGTGATCGCGTTCGTGCTCATGATGCATTGGGTCGCCGGCCCGACGGAAGGTTTCTTGGTCCGTCACGAACGGCGTGCGAAGGGGCGCAGAGCGCGCTGGTGGCATCGAGCCGCAAGCGTCCCGCGGTCACTCGAGGCCGGATTGGACACGGCCGTCGAGCTCGTCCGCAGCGGCAACCGAACCTGGCTCTTCGCACTGCCCGCATGGGGCTTCGAAATCGCGATCCTGTGGGCGTCGTTTCGCGCGTTCGGCCCCTCTCCCCCGGCTGCCGTGCTGGTGATGGGCTTCTATGTCGGCACCCTCGGCAACACGCTGCCGATGCCGGGCGGGATCGGCGGCGTCGAGGGGGGCATGATCGGAGCGTTCATCGGGTTCGGCGTCGACGGCAGCCTCGCCGTGATCGCCGTGCTCGCCTACCGCACGATCACCTACTGGCTGCCCCTGCTGCCCGAGGGCATTGCCTACCTGCGACTGCGGCACACCGTAGAGGACTGGCGTGCGCATCCCGCGCAAGCGCCCGAGCAGGCCTCGAAGCGGACGGGAATGGAAGGCGCCCGTGGCCCGGCGTGAACCCACACCATCACCGCGACCCGGGCCGCTGCTGAAGATCAACTGGCATCGCTGGCGCTATCGCCGCGCGGCGCGTCGACGGCGAGAATCGCTCGGCGGTGGCGGGCGCGCGGCGGCGGCCGACGTGTTCGGCCGCCTGCGCGGCTGCCTTGAGGGGGCTGCGCCGACCTGAGGCGCAGGCCTGAGGGACACGTCAATGCAGGCCTGAGACACGTCAATGCAGGCCTGAGGGACGCGTCAATGGCGAAGGACACGTCAATGCTGAAAGGCCGAACGCTGCCGGTGCGGCGGCCGCGGCCCCGCGTCGGCGAGCTCTTCGGCGGCGCGCCGCAGATCGCGGCGCGTCGTCACTCACTGTGTGGCGCGCCAGTAGCCGCGCGCGGCGAGCCAGAGGCCGATGATCAGTCCGACACCCCCGACGATCATCAGGATCAGCCCCGCCGTCTGGAGATCGAACCCGCCGACGCTAGCGGTGACAGCGTACCGGAGGATCGCTCCCACGGCGATCACGAACAGGCCCACGCCAATGGTCATCGCATTCCCCCTAGGACCTCACGTCACGGCTTCCGAACAGCCCCAGGAAGAACGTGAAGATGTTGAGGATGTCCACGAACACGCCGGCGGCGATGGACACCGCTTCTTCCATGCCCGCGCGGCGCATGCGATTGAAGTCGAGCACTGTGTAGCCGCCGAAGATCGCGAGCCCGAGCACGCAGTAGATCACGTTGCCACCCGGGATCGATGTGAAAAGGGATACGAAGCCGTAGACGATCAGGCCCAGGAGCAGCAGGAACAGCACGCGATATCCACCGGAGAGGTCCGAGCGGATCACATAGCCAAGGCTGCCGAGCGCCGCGACGAACAGAGCCGTCGCGGCGGCGGCCTGCCACACAGCTCCGGGGGCGGCTTCAGCGTACGCGTCTAGGCCCCCGCCCAGCCCGAGACCGAGGAAGAGACCCGTGGCGAACAGCAGCACGACCGCTGCCCCCTGAGCTTCGCGGGCGAAGTTCAGACCGACGAGGCAGAGAAAGCCGATGATGAAGAACAGCAGCGAGGTGCCTTCTCCGAGGTGGCGCCCCGCATAGGCGCCGAGCGTGAGAAAGCCGAGCGTCGCGGCGACGAGCCCCATGACCTGCCCGAAGACCCCTGCATCGCCCACGCCGGACGCTGTGTCGAGGACCCCGCCGTCGCTGCCGTATGACTGTGCTGAAGACACTTCTCGATCCTCTCGTGCAAGGGCACCTAGGTTGAGTTGGCTGCGTGGGGTTGGAGTGGTTGTGTGCGACGTCAGGCGATCCCGCCCCTGGGGCGTCGCGGCGTTGGCAGGATTGCTTAGGTCCGCCGAGACGCTCACGCGCTCGGCGCCGCGGTCTCCTTCTGGTGGTGGAGCTTTGCCTTCAGCTCCTGCACCTGCGCGTGGACCTTCTCCTTTTGCTGGGCCAGGCGCTGCTCGCGCAGGCGCTTGCGCGCTTCCTTCTTCGCTGCGCGCTGGGCGTCCTGCGCCGCGGCGATCTCGGCTTCCACATCCTGCACCGAGCGCCTGAGCACATGTCCGGACAGGCGAGCCATGGCGTTGTCGACGATCTCGGGGCTGGGCTCGCTGACCTCGGCCAGCAACTCCGTGTGTCCGACTCGCACCGTCCGCGAGATGTCGCTGAGCACCGATTCGGTGTCGTCTTCATCCTCGAGGTCGAACAGCGAGCCGACCAGCAGGCCGGTCGCGCCTCCGATCAGCACGCCCAGCGGGCCGCCGAGGATCCCGATCAGAAGGCCGATGAGGCCTCCCGTCGCAGTTCCGGCGAGGTCGCCTTCGCCAATCTCGTCCTTGACGTCTATCCGGCCCGTCTCGTCCCGCGCCACGACCGCCGCGGCGCGGAGGTTCAGCTGGTGCTGGGAGTCGAGCTCCTTGAGGCTTGTCAGCGCCTCGAAGGCGTCGCTGTCCTCCGGGAAGCTCACGACCACTACGTTCAGCCTGCTTTCGAGCTCATCGGCCACGGGGGCCTCCTCTCCTTGAATTGCGTTGGCGCGCACAGCCTGACTCCCGTCCCGGCAAGACCAATAACGAGCAGCACCAGGTCCTACACCCGGCGCTTATGGCAGCAGGCGTCATAACCCGTTCGTATTGGCGAGACGCCGCTCCAGCCCGAGACTCGCGACATGAGCGAACGCGAATCGGGCGCCGGGTGGGTTGTCTTCGCCGGGATCATGGTGATGCTCGCGGGCATCCTGAACGTGATCTGGGGCATCGCCGCGATCAACAACTCGACGTTCTTCACCGAAAAGGCCACGTACATCATCAGTGGCTTGAACACCTGGGGCTGGATCGTCCTGTTCATCGGAGTGCTCCAGCTAATCGCCGCCGCATCCATCTGGGCAGGTGGCGAATTCGGCCGCTGGTTCGGGATCCTCACCGCGAGCTTGAGCGCGATATCGGCGCTGATGTCGATCAAGGCATACCCGTTCTGGGGGATCTGCGTGTTTGGGATCGACCTGCTGATCATCTACGGGCTCGCCGCCTACGGTGGACGACAGGTCACGGCCTAGCGCCCACCGCCGTTCTCGCGCATCTCGACCACGACCAGCGGAGTGGCAGCATGTGTTCCAACTGCGATGCCCCTGACGGATGTGACTGCACCGGAGGCAGCCTGTTCGCATCGTGCCTGAACGAGAGCGGCTCGGCCTGCGCGGTATGCAACCACGTCGCGAACGTGGATGCTGATCTGGCCTCGGTGACGGCCCTCGCGATGCCCCGGGCGAGGCCCCGCTGCATGGTCATCACGTTCGACTCGCTCACGGCTCCGAGCCTGCGCGAAGAGCGCTCGTGAGCACCGCACGACCGACCGGAGGACCGTGATGGCCGCCTACCACAGCACTGCGAAGCACGATCGCCCCGAGCGCGACGGGATGACAGCATCCGGAGCGGCCATGAGGGATGGGCGCCATCCGACCACCGACGAGGACGACTTGCCCAAAGCCATCCACGCCGTAGGACGCGGTCATCAAACGGTGCGCGATCGACCGGACAGTATCGAGGCTGAGGTCGTGCAAAAGCTCTACGGCGATGCGGTGTCGAGAGGGCTCGCTCGTCGCACGCGCGCTGTTTCACAACTTCACAGCTAGACGGGGCCTCCACCGACGGTGACCTCGAGCTTTGCCGTCGTGGCGCTGCTCCATCGGCTTGCCTTCGTGGCGGCGCTCCATCGGCTTGCCTTCGTGGCGCTGCTCCATCCGACCCGGCGCGCAGCAGAGGGAGGACCTCACGCTACTCGACGTTGCCGCTCGTCGCCACTCGACGTTGCCGCTCGTCGGGACCGCTTGAGCTCCTTGCCAGCTCCTTGCCGCTATGGGGTTTTCCCCGCATTCGCGTGGACGGTCGCCCGCCCACGCGAACGGGCGCGATCAGGGTGTGACGACCTTGATTGCGTTGGTGATGCCAAGGACCCCGTAGAGGCTCGCCACGTCCTCGAAGGCGGCGTCGCTCTGAAATTGGTAGTCGACGTCGCCTTTGAGCGTCACCCAGCCTTCTTCGACTTTCACGTGGATCGATTCCGACGGGATCTGGGTGTCCCAGATCAGGCTCTGCAGGGCGATCCCGCGGATTTCGTCATCGCCGCGGCGGTAGTCCCCGAGCAGGCTCACCTTCAAGTGGTCTTCGACTCGATCGACACCCTCCACATTGTGGGCGTCCTGAGCGGCCGCTCGGCGCTGGGGGAAGCTCTCGACGGTGCCGCGCAGCGTTACGGTCTCACCCACCGCCGAGACCGCGATCTCCTGTGGTCGGTGAATGCGCGGATCGGCCGAGATGGCCGACAGGACTTGGTCCTCGAGCATGGTGTTCGTGAGCACGATTGCTCCTTTCAGGTCGGGTGAGCCTAATCTGGCCGGGCGCGCGCGTGCCCGGCCAGAACGATCGCGGGGAGCCCGTATACGCATTAGTTACTCGCGGGTTCGGCGCGGCCGCCGGCGGGCGAGGACGGACTCGCAGGTTCGGCAGAGCCCTCGGACCGGGAGGCCCACCAGTCGGTGAGGAGTATCTGGATCGCGGCGGCTGTCGGAATCGCGATCAGCGCGCCGAGGATCCCGAGCAGCGAGGCGCCGATGAGCACTGAGATGATCGTGACGATCGGGTTCACGTGGAGGGCGCGCCCGTAGACGAGCGGCTGGACCACGTAGTCCTCGAATCGCTGCCAGACGATGATGAAGCCCACCCACACGATCGTGGCGACCGGGAACGAGACGGTGACGGTCGCCAGCGCAACGACGATCGCGCCGAGCGTCGCCCCCACGAGCGGTATGAGGTCGAAGAAGCCGACGACGAAGCCCAACGCCAGCGCGTAGGGGACGCCGAGCAACGAGAGGACGATCCACGTCGCGACCGTGGCCAGCACGCTGATCAGGATGTTGCCCAGCACGTAGCTCGCCACCGCGTGGTTGATGTCGATGATCAAGCGCCGATAGTGATGTTGGCGGCTTCCGGTCAGCTGGAGGCCCATCTCCACATAGTCGCGGCCCTGGAGCACCATCAGAAACGTCAGCGCCAGGACGGTCACAAGCTGTCCGATGAAGCTGAACGCCGAGACGGTGACCTGCGCGAGCGGCCCCGCCAGATGCGCGAGCACTTCCGGCAGGCGTCGCGCGTCTTTCACGAGCTTCGGTGTTATGTGGTAGCGGTTGTCGTAGTGCCGAAACGTCGCGTTGCGACGGAGATCCCGCGCGTATTGAGGAGCGTTGTGTGAGAGCTGGCCGACCTCCTTGACCATGCTGGGCACGACCACATATCCGATGATCAGCACGAACGCGAACATCAGCACGAAGACGCCCAAGATGATGAGCCCCCTCGGAACGCGCGTGCGGCGGTCGATCGTGTCGACAACCGGGATCATCGCGAGTGCCAGGAACACGCTGATCGCGGCCAGGCGCACGACCGTGCGGACCCGCCACACCAGGTACAGTGCGATCACGCAGCCGACGACGACCAGCACGATGCGCAGCAGGCTTCGCAGCGACGGAGCAGCCAGACGAACGGTTGGTATCTCGGAGGGGTCGCGGGTGCTCGTCGTCAGCTGGGGTGACGCCGGCGGGTCATCCGCCATCACAACCATCCCGCCACGGTTTGCACCAGCACGACGGCGGAGAGGACGCTCACGACCGCGACGCACACCGTGGCGAGGGCGCGGAAGCGTGGGCCGTTGGCGGCGCTGCCGAGCACGGAGCGCCTGTTCGCCAGGATCAGGATGTAGGTCAGCAGGACGGGCGTGATGAAGCCGTTCAGGACCTGAGCGTTGACGACGAGTTCAACCGCGTTTCCGGGCAAGAGTGCGACGGCGGCGCCGACTACGAGCTGCGTCGTCAAGAGCCCATAGAACAGCGGCGCCTCGCTCAGCTTTCGCGAGAGCGAGCGTTCGGCTCCCGCCGTCTCCGCGATCGCGTATGCCGTCGAGAGCGGCACGACCGTGGCCGCGAGCAGTGAGGCCCCGAGCAGGCCGACCGCGAAGAGCTGTTCGGCGCTCGCGCCCGCGACCGGGCGCAGCGCGCTCGCCGCCTGCGCCGCCGATGTGAGAGCTCCGCTGCCGCCAATCGCCGCGGCAGTGGCGATGATGATGAAGATCGACACGACGTCGGACAGGATCGCCCCGTTGACAGTGTCGATGCGCTCCCCCTTGTAGGTCTCCGGTGTCACACCCTTGTCGACCACCGCGGAGGTCAGGTAGAACTGCATATAGGGGGTGATCGTCGTACCGATCAAGGCCACCGAAAGCAGTAGGAAGGCCTTCGAGTGCAGGAAGTGCGGCCACAGAAGGTTACTGAACACTGCGGACGCATGCGGGTGGGCGAGGAAGGCCGAGACCGGATATGCGAGGAACACGAGGCCCATGACCAGGAAGACGCGTTCGGCGCGTGTGTAGTTGCCGAGCACGGTCACCGCCCAGATCGCGACCAGCGCGATCGGCACCGCGATGTAGCGCGATACGCCGAAGATTTCCATCGAGGCGCCCACGCCCGCGAACTCGCTCACGGTCAGTCCGGCGTTGGCGACGAACAGGAGGACCATCG
Organism: Solirubrobacteraceae bacterium; assembly: GCA_035314465.1. Lineage (GTDB taxonomy): Bacteria > Actinomycetota > Thermoleophilia > Solirubrobacterales > Solirubrobacteraceae > Palsa-744. The sequence continues at coordinate 67,271 of DATFZM010000016.1, forward strand.
CGCTGGCGCCGCTACGAAGCGAGAACTCCTCGCGGATCAGGGCGCCCAGGCCCTCGCCCGTATATGCGCCAAGTCGCGCGCACATCTCCTGCACGACCACCAGCGCGACGGTGATCAGCACCATCAGGAACAGCGTTCGGTAGCCGAATTCCGCGCCCGCGCTCGCGTAGGTCAGGATGCCGCCGGCGTCGTTGCCGGCGTTCGCGGCGATCAGCCCGGGCCCGAGGATCGCGAGCAGCCCGAGCACGCGCTTCAGCGCATGCGGCGGGCGGCGTGCGCTGCCGTGCGCGGGAGCGTCGATCACGCTCATGGCGAAGGCCCCTCGGACTCGTCATCGGATTGATGCAGGGCGGCCTCGACCTCGGCGGCGCGCAGCGCGCTGAGCTCCTCAGCGGCCACGTTCAAGCGAAGTCCAGTGCCAGTTGCCCCGGCAAGGTCGGAGCGACGCCCTCTGTGGCCGGTGCCGTCGTCGCGCACGGGCGTAAACGAGCGGATCGTCGCCCAATCGATCACGCGCGCGGGCCGGACCCGTCCGCGGCGGCGCTTGGACCCCAGGCGCCGAAGCAGGGCCCGCACACCCACCTCGATGCCGATCAGCTCGATGCCGCCCTTGACGGCGGCCAGGTATACGTCGGCGGGGCGCACGATGTCCACGCCGTCGGCTCCGACGACCTGGCGATCGAGCACGTCGTGTGCGAGTAAGACCTCGCCGGGGCGCCGCTGAGCCCCACGAGCGTAGGCCGCGTGAGCGCGCAGGCGCACCCCGGAGGACGACGACATCTCGACCCAGTGGGCACCGATCACGGTGTTGTGTCCGCTGGCGCGCACGACGATCGCCGTGACCGCTGGATGAGACGTTCTGCTCGTCCAGCGAACCACCACGTCGCGCAGCTGCCCGACGGCCTCGCCGTCCGGATTCGTCACGTCCGTTCCGATCAGCGCGGCGAGCGAGATCAACGAACCCTCCAGCTCGCGTGCGGCTTGGCTGTCGCGCCAGCGGCGCGCGGCGTCTTCGCGCACCTTGCGGACAGCATTCGAGCTCGCCGTCGCGACCGCGTCGTGTCTCTTCCTGGGCGACCAGAAGGTTCGTCCCACAAGCATGCCCGGACCGTATATTTGCGAAGGAGAGCGCTCTAGACCAATGCCCCGTCCTGTCCATAAAGATCCGTGCTCACGGGTTGCCGAGTCTTCCAGCATCATTCAGCCATGAGCGTTCGGCCGGTCGGCACTCCGCCGAGGTCGGTTTCGGGGCAACCGGCGATGGACGCCTGCGCTGCTGAAGCCAGCGACGCGGCCGCGAAGGGCACCGACCTCAAGGAGGCCATCTTCGGGTCCTTCGACGGAATGACCTCGACGCTCGGCGTCGTAGCAGGGCTGCTCGCCACGCGAGCGGCCGCGCCGAAGATCCTCGCCGGGGCGATCGGGATTGCGGTCGCGGCGACGATCGGTATGGGCGCCGGCCAATACCTCTCCGACGGCAAGCACGACCTCCGCAACGCCATCGTGATGGCGGTGGCCACGCTGATCGGCTCGGTGCTGCCTGCGATTCCGTTCATATTCGGCGACTCCCTCGCTTGCGTGCTCGCATCGGTGGCGATCACGGTTCTCGCAGCCGCCGTGATCGGCCACTACCGCGGGTACTTCGTCACCTACTCGATCCTGTTGGTCGTCTCGGCGATCACGGTCGGCCTGTCCGTCGCCGTCGCCTGAGCGCCGCGCGCCCAGCATCGTCGCCCCTGAGCGGCCATCACGGCCCGCTGCCGCTGAGCGGCCGTCTAGCGCGCCGCGCGCGCCGCCGCGACGAAAGATGGCGCCGTCGCGGCGGCTGGCCCCCGTCCCACGAACCGCGGCCACAAGCGATGCGGCGCGCTCGGGGAGGGGTCTGGCGCCGCGCGGGAATCGGGTGCTGCGCGTCGTGAGGAGTCTGGCCCACACGAACCGATCGACCAAGCCTCACCGCTTCTCTCGGCGATAACGGAGGCGTATCCGTAGGTCCGCTCGCGTAGGCGTCGCACCAGCTCGCTGGAAGCCATCAACCTCCGATATGGGCTTGATCGGCGATCGACTATCGCGTGCTTGCGGCCCCGCGCAGACTGTCGCCGATGCCGTATGTCGCCTGTCCCGACTGCAAGGGGCTCACCTACGTGTCGCGATCTCGCCTCGACACTCGCGCTGAGCAGTGCCCGGTCTGCGACCGGCCGCTCGACGCGCCCGTGCCGCTTGGGGGGCGCAGCGCCCCGGACCGTCCGCGTGCTACGCATATCGGGTCGCCTAGCTCGGGAGGCATTGGAGCGCGCTCCGCTCACCGGCCGGACTCTGAAGCTCACACATGAAAGGACGTCTCAATGGACACCGTGATAGCCGTCTCCTTCGACGATCAGCACGCCGCCTACGGTGCTCTGACCCGCCTCAAGGAGCTCGACGAGCAGGGCCAGATCGAAGTGATCGAGGCCGGCGTCGTGGAACGTGACGGACAGGGCCAGCTCCTCGTCAAGGATGAGGTCAAGGAACACGAGGCCGCCGGACACAAGACAGCCGAAGGCGGCGTGATCGGCCTGCTCACGGGAGGCCTGCTGGCCGGACCGGTCGGCCTCCTGCTCGGAGGCACGGTGGGCACGCTCGTGGGCGCGGCGGTCGATCTCTCACCGCGCGACGAGGACGAAGGGCTGCTGGCACAGTACGCGCGGCATATCGGGAACGGCCAGACGGCTGTCCTCGCCCACGTCGAAGAGCCCGATGATGAGGTCGTCGATTCGGCGATGGCGACGCTCGGCGGCAGCGTGCTGCGCGAGCCGGCCGGCGACGTGAAAGCCGAGCTGATGGCGGGGGAAGGAGCGACGGGGTCCACGGCGTGAGATCGGTCGCCGGCTCGCGAGCGTCGCGCAGCCTTCGGCGGTGGTCTCAGGATCCCGCCTGCAGTCCCGCGAGCGCCGCCCGCATGAACCCGTCAGCGAATGCGTCTCCGACGCCGCCGAGCGGGACCATGCCCGGCACAGGCATGGTCGCGTCCAGCTCGAGCTCCACGCGCGTCTCGGAGCCGTCTCGCAGTCGCCAGGTCGCGTCGAAGGACGCGCCGCTGGAGGGCCCGCGCGGGACGTGCTTGAGCTGAACCAGGCCCGGCCGGCGCACCGTTACCGCAAGCAACAGATCGAGGTCCCGGGAGACCGGGCCGTACGCGAGGTGCAGCTTCGTCTCGGCCCTGAGCGGGAGCCCGTCGTCCGCAGACTCGACGACCTCGACGCCCTTCACGACCTCGGGGTACCAACGCGGATAGGCCTCGAGCGCGGCGAGGAACGCGAAGCACTTCTCGATCGGAGCTTCGACGGCGTCCTGCGCGGCTCCATGCAGGTGCTTCACGCCGCCCAGGCTAGCCAGATCGCGCGTGTCACACCGACCTCGGCGCGTCCGCGGCCGCGTGCGAGCGCAAGCCCGTCGACGCCCTCTTGCAGCCGCTCGATGCCGAACAGCGGTGCGTGCGGCGGTCACTCGCACGAGACCCCAGCGAAGCGCGCTCAGAACCCGCTGCGCGTAGACTCGCTCCAGCGTGTTCGACCACGTGACCATACGCGTCAGCGACCGGGCGATGTCCGAGCGCTTCTACGCAGCGGTGCTCGCCCCGCTAGGCACCGAGACGACCCGCAGCACGGCGTCGCTCGCGGCGTGGCAGGAGTTCATGCTGAGGGAGTCCGACGGACCCCAGCACGTGACGACGCGCCTTCACGTCGGTTTCGCGGCGCCCTCGCCTCAGCACGTCGACGAGTTCTGGAAGACGGGCATCGATGCCGGATATCCCAATCAGGGCGCTCCCGGGCCTCGTCCGCAGTACCGCGACGACTACTACAGCGCCTTCCTCCGCGACCCCGACGGGAATAGCGTCGAGGCAGTCCACCACGGCGCGCTCCGTCATGGCAACGGCATCATCGACCACCTGTGGCTCCGCGTCGTGGACCTCCCCGCCGCGACCGCGTTCTATCGCCTCCTCGCCGACGCCGCCGGCTTCGGCGCGCGCGACGTCGGAGCCGACCGCTCGATGTTCGCGGGCGCGAGGGAGGGGGGATCGTTCTCGGTCGTCTCGGGATCGCCGACCGCGAACCTACATATGGCGTTCCCCGGCAGCGACGACGCGGTGAGGCGCTTCTACGACGACGCGGTCGCGGCGGGATATCGCGGCAACGGCGAGCCCGGTGAGCGTCCGCACTACCATCCGGGCTACTACGCTGCCTTCGTGCTCGATGGCGATGGAAACAACATCGAGGTCGTCAACCACCACGCGTCTTGATCAGCTCGACGGCTCGCGCGGTGCGGTTGACTAGCCACAGCCTCGAGCGGGCGTGGGTACGCGCGCTGCTGCGGGACGGACCTCGCCAGCTATGAGCGCGCCCGCGTCCCCGGATCCCGTCGCCTGGCCGGTCCTCGGCGCTTCCGAGCTCGCGGACATCGCTGCCTTCGGCTCCGAGCGCGCCACCGCGCCCGGAGAGCTGCTGTTCGAGGCCGGAGAGGCATCGGACGAGTTCTTCGTGCTGCTCGAGGGCGAAGTCGAGATCGTCGGGAGCGACGGCGCCGAAGAGGTCGTGCTGGCGTCCTACGGGCCGGGGGGCTTCGTCGGTGAGCTGAGCCTGCTGACGGGTCAGCGCCGCTTCGTCACGGGGCGAGTGAAGTCGGCGGGCCGCGTGCTGGTCATAGAGCTCACGGAATTTCGTCGGCTGATGAGCGTAAGGCCAGCGCTTGCTGAAACGATCTTCTCGGCGTTGGTCGCGCGGCGCGAGATTCTCCGGGCCGGACCGGGAGCGCAGGCGATCCGGATCATCGGCTCGCGCTACTCCCCGGACGCGATGAGCCTGCGCTCGTTCGCCGAGCACTCCCGTTTGGCTCACGCGTGGATCGACATCGAGGACGCCGAGGATGTAGGGGCCCTCCTGAACAGCATGGGGCTGCGCGCGCAAGACACCCCGGTGGTGATCAGCCCAACGGGCATGCTGCGCCACGCGACGGCCGCAACGTTCGCCGAGCAACTTGGGCTGACCTTCCAGCCGGTGCCAGGCTATATCTTCGATCTGATCGTCGTCGGCAGCGGCCCAGCCGGTCTCGCAGCCGCGGTCTACGGCGCCTCGGAGGGACTCAGCACCGTGTGCCTGGATGCCGTCACGGTCGGTGGCCAGGCCGGTGCAAGCTCGCGAATCGAGAACTACGCAGGGTTCCCGAACGGCATCTCGGGCGGAGATCTCACCTCGAGAACCGCCGCCCAGGCCCTGCGACTGGGCGCTCGTCTGAATGCACCTTGCGAGGTCGTCGGCTTGCGCGCCGGCGGGAGCTTTCACGTCGTCGCGCTCAGGGACGGAAGCGAGATCCCCACCCGCGCGGTGATCGTCGCTTCCGGAGCTCGCTATCAAAGCCTCGCGGCGAAGAACCTCGAGCGTTTCGAGGGCGCCGGCGTCTACTACGCGGCGACGGACCTCGAGGCGCGCGTCTGTGACGGTGCGCCGGTGCTCGTGGTCGGAGGAGGCAACTCGGCCGGGCAGGCCGCGATCTACCTCGGCCAGAACAACTGCCGGGTGACGGTCGCGATTCGGCGGGAGAGCCTCAGCGCGACGATGTCCCAGTATCTGATCGAGCGGATCGAGGCCGACCCGAAAATCGATCTGCTAACCGGCGTTGAAGTCGAAGAGCTGAGCGGGCGCGATCGCCTCGAGCACGTTGTGCTGAACAGCATCGCAACCGGTGAGCCTCGGCAGATCGACGTCTCGGGCCTGTTCTGCTTCATCGGAGCACGTCCCGCTACGGGTTGGCTCGGTACCAGCGTGCAGCTGGACGAAGATGGCTTCATCCTCACCGACCGCCAGCTCACGCCCAGGCCGAGGTGGGCCACTGCTGACGCCTTGCCCTACGAGACCTCCACACCGGGCGTGTTCGCCGCCGGCGACGTCCGCAGCGGCTCGATGAAGCGGGTCGCCGCTGCCGTCGGCGAGGGATCCAGCGCCGTGCGATCGGTGCACGAACGGCTCGCCACCCAAGTCAGCCCCTGACGCGGATCCCCGGCCCTTCCAAGTCCGAAGCGGCGGGCGGCGGACGATCCAGCTCCGCGACGAGCGCGAGGCGCTCGTCGGTTGCGAGATCCGGCTGCCCGTCGAAATAGCGCTCGATGACCGCGGCAAACGCGCGCTCGGTCGGGGCTGCGCGCAGGAACAGCGTCATCGAGGAGCGAAGCTTCTGCGCATCGACCGGGCCGAAGATATCCTCTGCGCTCGCGGTGTCGAGGTCGCAGGCGGCGCGCGCGCACTCGATCAGCCGCGCCCCGAGCACAGGGTGATCCAGGTAGGCGCTCGCCTCGGCCAGCGTCGCGATCGCGAATCGCTGCGACATCGGGCTGCGCCCGAGGCCGGCTATCTGCGGAAACACGAACCACATCCAATGGCTTCTCTTGCGCCCGGAGCGCAGCTCGGCGATCGCGCGCGAATAGACATCGCCCGCCTCCTGCGCGGCGAGGAACCGCTCGAGGTCATGATCGCCGCTCATCCCAGCCCGCAGTTTCGCGCGCTCCTAGGTGGCCGGGCACGCCCGCGAGAGTCCAAACGGGCTTCCCTCCGAGTCCTTGCAGATCGCCCACTCGGCGCCAGGATGGATCACGCTTCCTCCGAGCTCACGGACCTGCTCGAGCGCATCGTCCATGTCGCCGACGGTGAAGTAGGGAAGCGAGAACGAGTCCCCGGGTCCACGCCCGCGGACGTGAACTCCCACCGCCGGGGTCCCTCCGCGCGTCTGCCAGCCCTCACCCTCGCTCTCGCGCCGCACAGCCAGCTCGGCGCCGAGCAGCTGCGACCAGAACCGCCTGGCACGCTCGGGGTCATCGGCGGGAAACTCGATCAGCGCTGGCGATGGGAGCCCCACGTCCCGCACGATAGCGGCGGCGAGGCCGGGGGCGATCGCGACCGGCGTCGGTGGGGTTGCGCGGTGTTCTACGATTGCGCCGTGGACGATCAGTCGATTCTCCGGCGTATCGAGGGGCTCGTCGCCGAGGAGCATGCGCTTCGCACCCGCGAGCAGGATGACGCGGTGCGTGACCAGGCTCTCGAGGAGGATCGCGGGCGCTTGGAGGCGGTGTCGGTGGAACTCGATCAGTGCTGGGACCTCCTGCGCCAGAGAAGGGCTTTGCGCGAGGCGGGCGCTGACCCGGGGTCGGCCGAGGCGCGCGGACCCGAGACCGTCGAGCGCTACCTGCAGTAGCCCGCGTGATAGTCGCGGTCGGACACGTCTACGCGCAGATTCCGCGGCGCGATGAGGTGCAGGGGCTGATGCTCGAGATGCAAGCCGAGGCTCGCGAACAGCCCGGTTGCCTGTCGTTCGTGTTCGCGGAGGTGCTCGCGGACGCCGGCCACTTTCTCGTCGTGCAGACATGGCTGGACCAGGCGGCGCTGGAGCAGCACTACAGGTCGGCGGCCTTCGCCGACTACCAGGCCGCGATCGAGCTGCAGCTGGTGCGCGACTCCGTCCTCGACGTATACACCGCCGAGGACGCCTTCCGGCCCGTCGACCCGCGTGAACTCGACTTACGCCAGGACGACTGACAGCGTCGCGCAGCGTGGAGTAGGCTCGCACCACCTGAACCTTTCGCGCTCCGCGAGCCGGCTCGATTAGCAGCGTTCCCAGGCTCGAGGCTCGGCGCTTCGAGCACAGGAGGTATCGAGGATGATCGTGATGTTCTCTGCCCGCCGCCTCAAGCCGGGCGCCTGGGAGCAGTTCCGCCGTGCGTGGGACCCGGGCGACGCAATGCCGCCCGGGTTCAAGCGCGCCTACCACGCCCGCAACATCTGCGACGAGGACGAGGTCATCTCGTTCGGCCTGTTCGACATGAGCGAGGAGGAGTACCGTCGCTGGCGGGGCGAGGCCGATGCTCAGGAGAACCAGCGCATGAGCGACCTGTCGGCGTTCGTCGCCAACGACCACATATCCGGGGTCTACGAGGTGATCGACGAGGTCGAGGAGTGATCCGCCGCTCGCCTTCCTGCTGCTCGCGACGCTAGGCCGGCCGGCTGGCGGAGCTGGGCTCGCCGGCCGACGCGAGATGGGGAGCGAGCCAGGCCTGCAGCTGGGCGAGGGGCACCGCACCGGTGAGCCGGTCGCGCTCCGACCCGTCGCGTATCACGACAAGCATGGGGATGCCGCGCACGTCGTAGCGGGCAGAGATCGCGGGCGCCTCGTCGACGTTGAGCTTGACGATCTTCAAGCGTCCGGCGTTCTCTCCGCCGATGCGCTCGACGAGCGGCGAGACCATGCGGCACGGTCCGCACCACGGGGCCCAGAAGTCGACCAGCACCGGTACCGAGGAGGTGATCTCCTGCTCGAAGGTGTCCGCGCCGGCCTCCACGATCCACGGCAGCAGGGTCTGGCAGACGCTGCATCGCGGAACGCCGGCAGGCGTCGCGCGCACCCGGTTCTTGGTAGCGCACTTGGGGCAAGCGACGATCGTGCCTTGGCTGGCCATCACACCTCAGGGTAGGCCGTTCGCGCGATCTGAGGACCCGCGAGAGCGAGCGCGTCGCTCAGTAGGCCGGGTCCTGCGAGCTGTAGGGATCGTCCTCACCGCGCAGGTCGCGATAGCGGCGGTCGAACAGCGCGAGCGCGGCGGTCACGTCCGAGGGCCCCTCGACGCTGTGGCTGACCGACTCGGGCATCGAATCGCCCGGCTCGGCATCACCGTGTTCGACGAGCTCGTCGCGCTCCAGATCCGAGAAGCGCAGCTCGACGACGCCACGCTCGCGGTCGAGGACGCCCATCTCGAGCTGCTCGTAGAGCGCGAGAGCCACGGCGGGCGAGCGGCGCTCGATGCGCACGCCCGGCCAGGTGTCGAGCTCGTTGGCGATCTCGTCGACAAGCTCGGGACGTGGCACGTTGCGATCCTAGCGCTCGGCGCCACGATTCCGTTCCGGAATACATCTCGGCTTGAGGCAACAGCCTGTTTCGCTGCACCCTCTAACAATCTACACCCACCGGCCCCGGGCGCAGGACGTCGGGATCGTGGCCGGGGATCACCTCGAAGCCGGCGTCGCGCATCGCGCGCAGGCGCTCTGCGGAGCGTCGTTGCTGCTCGTGGTCGTCGGCGAAGACCGGGAACCGGTGGTCGTCCAAGCCGCTTGCGAAGTGAGCGACGTCGGCGCCGAGCACCACGTCGCCGACCCGGACCGACTGGTGCCCGGGCGTATGGCCGGGGGTCGGAAGGACCTCCACGCTGCGATCGCCGAGAAGGTCGTGCTCGCCGTCCAGCAGGAGCACTTCACGATCACCGCCGGCATAGTCGCGCGGCAGGAAGAGATTGCGCTGTACGGCTGCGTGGTCGTGGCCGGCATGCCATTCGGCGCGCTGGATCACGACGGGCACGGACGCCGGAATCAGCGCCAGCCCGCCGACGTGGTCCCAGTGCAGGTGCGTCAGCACGACTTTCGTGAGCGTGCTCACGTCGAGCTGCTCCGCGACGCTCTGCTGCTGCTCGAGGCTAACCACGGCAAAGAGCTCAGGACGCTCGTAATAGGCCGCCGGATCAGCGATCGCCGCGGGGTTCAGCCCGGTGTCGATCAAGATCCGCTCCCTCGCCGTCTCGATCACATAGGCGGGCACCGGGAAGCGAATCCTCTGCTCCATGTCCTCGCCCGCGCGGAAGATCCCCGCCGGCGCGGTTAACCACCCGACGTTCAGCATTTCCACCTTCACCTGTCCGCCTCCTTGACGTTGAGCGGGTTGCCGCGCCCGTGGGCCGATCGCGCGTTTGCGAGCGCGCGCTCGAAGGCCTTCTCGGAGCGCACGAGCGTCGCGCTGTCGCCGAGCAACTGGCGCTGCCAGTTCGTCGCCAGCCCGATCGCGTTCAGCTCGAAGGCGAGCTGCGCGGGATCCTCGCCCTCCGCGAGCCCGGCGCGGCGGGCGAGCTCGGTCAACCACTCCAGCCACTGCTCCATCACCTCGACGACGCGATCGCGCACCGGGCCGGGACGGCCGTCGAACTCGAGGGAAGCGGCTTGGAAGAAGCAGCCGCCCGGAAACACATCGCGACGGAAGTAGTCCAGCCAGGCGGCGAGCGTGGCCCGCAGACGGGCTGGGCCCTCCGGCGCCGCAAGGCCCGGCTCAATCACCTCCGCGCGGAAGATCGCGCGCGCCGCCTCGATCGTTGCGAGCTGCAGCTCCTGCTTGCTGCCGAAGTGCGCGAACAGACCGCTCTTGCTCACCCCGGCGTGGGCCGCGAGCCGCCCGATCGTCAGCGCCTCAAGTCCTTCGCGCGAGCCGAGCTCGACGGCGCTCGCAAGGATCTCCTGGTGCGTGCGCTCGCCCCGCAACCGCCGCCCATCGGGGCTCACCCCGCTCGCGATCTCACTCATCGTGCGCGTCCGCGTGCAACCCGGTGCCGGCGGGGCATTCGTCGTCTTTGGTCACCGTCGTCACTCCCCACGCAAGCCATTCGATCCCCCTGTCCGACTCGGAGATGAGCTGTCTCGCATCTTATAGCACGACCGTGCTAAGACTTTGGGCGATGGCGGGATAGCCGCAAGCGGCGCGGAACGAGAGCGCACAGCGAAGAGCGGCTCGGCGTGCGCCTGGCCGGTCGTGAGAACGGCCTTGCCGATCACCTCGCCCACTTGCGTACGCTGACGCGCATGCGCCCCGACAGCGAGCACCGAGCGCGAGCGTGAGCCACGAGGCACACGCGCTCTCGTCCGCAGGCGGGCTGCGCTGATGGCCGTTGCGCGCACGGCCCCGTTCACCGCCCGCACCGCCTGGGCGCGGAATCTTGCGGCGCCCGTGCGCGACTTCCTCGGAACCGAGACGGGCAGCGCGATCGTGGTGCTGTGCGCCGCGATCGCCGCGCTGCTGTGGGCGAACTCGCCGTGGTCGAGCTCATACGAATCGGTCTGGACGACGAAGCTCTCGGTCCAGCTCGGAAGCGGCGCCGGGATCTCGCTGGATCTGCGCCACTGGGTGAACGAGGGCCTGATGACGTTCTTCTTCCTCGTCGTCGGCCTCGAGGCCAGGCGCGAGCGAGACATGGGCGAGCTCCGCGAGCGCAGCCGCTTGGCGATTCCCCTGTTCGCAGCGGTCGGCGGGATGGTGGTGCCCGTGGCCATCTACCTCGCCTTCAACGCGGGCGGCCCGGGCGCGCACGGCTGGGGCGCGGCGATGTCGACCGACACGGCCCTCGCGCTCGGCGCGCTCGCGCTGCTCAGCCCCCGTAGCGCCACGCGCCTGCGAGTGTTCCTGCTCACGCTCGCCGTGTTCGACGACCTCGCCGCGCTCGTGGTGATCGCAATCGTCTACACGACGAACATCTCGCCGGTCGCGCTCTGCGTTGCCGGCGGACTGTTCCTCGCCCTGCTTGCGCTGCGCTTCGTGCCCGCGTATCGACGCCAGCTGGCGGTGTTACTCGGGGTCGCGCTGTGGGTCGCACTGTTCAAGTCCGGTATCGACCCCGTGATCTCCGGGCTCGCGGTCGGGCTCGCAACGAGCGCATATCCGCCCTCGCGAGAAGACCTGGAGCGCGCCACCGCGCTGACGCGCTCGTTCCGAGAGCAGCCGACGCCTGAGCTGGCACGCAGCGCGCAGCGCAGCGTGGTGAGCGCGATCTCCCCCAACGAGCGACTCCAGTACAGCCTGCACCCGTGGACGAGCTTCGTGTTCGTGCCGCTGTTCGCGCTGGCCAATGCCGGCATACACGTAAGCGGCGGCCTCCTCAGCGATGCGGCCTCCTCGCCGATCACGCTCGGAATCCTGTTCGGATATGTCGTCGGAAAGCCCGTGGGGATCCTCGGGGCCTCCTGGCTTGCCACGCGACCGGCTCTGCACGGACCGCGGCCGGTCCTCAGCTGGCCGGTGCTGGCGGGAGGCGGCGCGATCGCCGGTATCGGCTTCACCGTCTCGCTGCTGATCTCGAGCCTCGCGTTCGGCGGCGAGCGGCTGCAGCAGGCGAAGCTGGGCGTGCTCGCCGCCGACATCTTCGCGCCCCTCCTGGCGTGGGCGGTGTTCGCGATCATCAAACGCCTGCCCGCCAGCGTGCGCGCTCGCCAGCTACTCGGCACGGCCGAGGACATCCTCGATCTCTCCGACGACGTCGACCCCGAGCGCGACCACATCCGCGGAGCCGAGGACGCGCTCGTCACCCTCGTCGAGTACGGCGACTTCGAGTGTCCCTACTGCGGGCAGGCCGAGCCCGTCATTCGTGACCTGCTCGCCTCCTTCGGCCACGACCACGACCTGCGCTACGTGTGGCGCCACCTCCCGCTCAACGACGTCCACGCCCACGCGCAGCTCGCGGCCGAGGCGAGCGAGGCGGCGGCGGCGCAGGGGAGGTTCTGGGAGTACAACGACCTGCTCTTCGCCCACCAGGACGCGCTCACGACACGGGACCTCATCGGTTACGCGCAGGAGCTCGGGCTGGACAGCGAGCGGTTCACGGAGGAGCTGCGCCATCGCGAGTACGCCGGCCGCGTAGCCGAAGACGTCGCCAGCGCCGATGCCAGCGGCGTATCGGGCACCCCCACCTTCTTCATCAACGGACGCCGCCACCAGGGCGCATATGACATCGACACCCTCACCGAGGCAGTCAAGGCCGCCAAGCGGCGCGCGAGCCTCCTCGCGAGCGTCTAGGCACCGGCGGGGCGTCCCGCGAGTCGGGACCGGCGCCACGTTTGGGAGCGGGGCGCGAGGGTAAACAACACCCCTCACAGAGGAGGAGTCATGAGCACCGAAGTGCGCCCTCTCCCCATTCGACACTTCCGCCGTCAGTCGGCGACGGCTCGCCGTCCAAGCGCATGCAGGTAATCGGCCGCCGCGCGCCGCGAGTCGGGATCGCTCAACGCCGTGAGCAGCGAGTCGGCGTCGGTCCATGCGCCGGCCGTCGAGGCGACCTCACTCGCGGCGCTGTTCACAGCCCGCTTCGTGACCGCGAGCGCAAGCGAGGACTTCCGCAGCAGCTGCGCGGCGAGCTCATCGACGGCCTCGCCGAGTTGCTCCTCGGCGACGACGCGGTTGACGAAGCCGAGCTCCTGGGCCTCCTCTGCCGTAAAGGGGCGGCATGTCAGCACGAGCTCCTTGGTCATCGCCGGCCCGATCTCGCGCACGAGACGCGGGATGCCGCCCCACGCCAGCGGAATCCCGAGATCGACCTCGGGAATCGAGAAGCGGGTCGTCTCGGCCGCGACGCGCAGATCGCAGGCGGCCGCCAGCACCACGCCGCCGCCGATGCAGTGGCCCTGTATGCGGGCGATCGTGATCGCGCTCATGTCCTCGACGGCCTCGGCCATGATGCGGCCCGCGTCGGCGGCGCGCCGCGTCGCGATCGGACCCGCTTCGGCCGCGGCGGCGAACACCGAGACGTCGGCGCCGGCGCTGAACGCGCGGCCCTTGCCGGCGACGACGACCACCTTCACCTCCGGCTGTCCGTCTAGCCACCGCGCGGCCTCGGCGAGCTCGCGCAGCGTGACGGCGCTCAACGGGTTCAGCTTCTCCGGCCTGTTCAGCGTGATCGTGCCCGCGTTGCCTGCGGCGCTGACCTCGATCGTGGTGAATGCCATGCTGCACCCTAGCTCCGGGGGGACGTCCGGTGCTCATCGCTCCTCGGCCGAGCTCTTGCTGATCTCCGCCGGCTTGGACGCCCACGTCGCCGACCCGCTCGCCAGCGGGAGCGTGCCGAGAGCTCAGACGGCCGGCGCTACAGCCGTGCGGTGGCGCCGCACAGCTGTACCGGAGAAATACGGATGCGTCCACCTACGGTCGCGCTTAGTTTCGCTTGGCATGAGGCGACACCCCTACTCAGGAGCACGGATATGAGCACCCCGCTCGCAGCGGTCTTCAACCTCAATCACCCCGCTCACACGGTCGACTGGAGCTTCATCCACCTGTCCGTGTCCAACGTCGTGGTCATCGGCCTGATGTTCGTCGCTTTCTTCCTCGCGATCCTGCTGCCGTTCCCCGGAGCGGCTGGACGGCGCGCGGCACGCCGCGGGGACGGCTCATGAGCAGCGTCGCCAGCCCTCCGCCCGACAGCCCGGCCCCGTCCAAATCGTGGACGGTCAAAGTCCGCGAAAAAGGCGTCGAGGCGCTGCCGCCCGAGAGGCTGCTGCCGGACGGGCAGCCGACCTACGTGGCGTCCTGGATCTACGTCTTCGGGGTAGCCAGCATCGCTTCGCTGATCGTGATCATCCTGTCCGGCTCGATCATCGCCTTGAAGGGGCCCGCCTGGTGGCACTACACAGGCGTCGGGCACTTCTTCAACAGCATCCACATGTGGAGCGTGGAGCTGTTCTTCTTCGTGATGGTCGTGCACCTGTGGGGGAAGTACTGGATGGCCTCCTGGCGCGGCGGCCGCGGCCGTGTGTGGATCACGGGCGCGATTACCTTCCTCGTCGCCGTGCCCGCAGCCCTGACCGGCTACGTCTCGCAGCAGAACTTCGACGCCCAGTGGATCTCCACGCAGGCCAAGGACGCCATGAACTCCGTCGGCGTGGGCGCGTTCTTCAACCTCACGAACTTCGGCCAGATGTACAGCTACCACATCCTTCTGCTGCCGATTGCAGTCGTACTGCTCGTCAGCGCGCACGTACTGCTCGTCCGTCGCAACGGCGTCGTGCCGCCGTTCGAGGTGCAGGAGCGAGTCGCTGCCCTGGCCGGGGCCAAGACCGACGGCTCGGCGCCGGCGAGCCCCGATGGCGCGACCGCCGCCGAGGACTCGTCCGGGTCCCACGCAGGAGGGCCGTCATGAGCATCTGGCGCACCGAGGAGAACACCCCGCCCTGGAAAGGCCGCTACGCGCCCTACGACCTCGTCAAAGAGCTGTGCATCGCGGTCGTCGTCATCGGGCTGCTGGCGGTGCTGCTCACCGTGCTTCTGTCCTCGCCCGATGACAAGCCCAGCACGATCGCCCAGTGGTCACACGAACTGCCGGCCGACTTCGCGACGACGGCGGCCAAGGAGCTCGACGAAACGAGCCCGACGGCCGAATACGGCCCGCCCTACAACCACAGCTCGGGCAGCGTGCAGCACTTCCTGTTCCTGCACCCCCAGAGGTGGTTCGGCGTCAGCCATCCGATCAACACGGCCGACGACTTCGTGATCAAACCGCTTGAAACGATCCCCAACAACCCGGCGCTGCAGAAAGCGCTCGCCGAATACAAGGCCGCGCCCGAAAAGCAGAAAAAGGAATGGTCCGAAGCCTACGCCAAGCCGCTCGAAGCGTACTCCGAAGCTGTCGAAGAAAAGAAGACGCCGCCCACCACGGTGGCGGTCGACCAGAGCACAGGCACGGTGACGGTCAAGGCGAGCGGCGCCGGCCCGGTGCCGACGATGATGGCCAGCCTGCAGGGCCTCGCCCAGAGCGGCGGCGTGGACGGCAGCCTGCTGACGAGCAACCAGTTCTTCCAGACCGACTACACCAAGCCGCTGCTGTTCATGGCCGACGGCGGGCTGCTCGCAGAACGCGCCGAAGCACAGCATCTGCTCGGCAAGCAGTGGGGCCTGATGAATGAGACAGGCAGCTACCCGGGCCAGCCGTGGCTGTGGCTGTACGCCCTCTGGTACCAGGTCGAACCGATGAAGTCATCACCCAACGCAGACATCCAGGTGCTGCTCATCATGGGCCTGCTGAGCCTGGCGTTCATCTGCATCCCCTTCATCCCCGTCATCAACCGGATCCCCCGCTGGATCCCGATCTACAAGCTGATCTGGCGCGAGCACTATCGTGCCGGCGAGTCCGCTGCGGGCGGATCGACCAGCTGATCGGTCGCGGACTCTCTGCTGACGGGGGCGCCCCGCGGGCAGCGGATCGGCCGGCTGCCGGGCGGCGCCGCCGCCCCCCCGTTGCGCTGCCCGTCGGCGCACGCGCCGAGCCTTACGCCGGTGCGCCGAGCCTTACTCCTCGTGCATCAAACCGCGCTCGAGGGCGTAGCCGACGAGCTCGGCGCGAGTGGAGAGCCTGAGCTTCTGCTGGATGTGCGCGCGGTGCGTCTCGACGGTGCGAACCGAGAGGAACAGCCGTTCGGCGATCTCGGCGTTGGTGTGGCCGAGCGCGATCAGCCGCAGCACCTCGACCTCGCGCTGTGAGAGATCGTCCGGCGGCCCGGGCGGCGGCTCGGAGGCGATCCTCGCCCCAAGCCGCGGGTTCAGGTAGCGCTCGCCTGCCGCGGCGTTGCGCACCGCCTCCACGAGCTCCTCGTCTGCGGCCTCCTTGAGCACGTAGCCGAGGGCCCCGGCGCCGAGCGCCTCGCGCGCGAACGCAGGCTCCTGCTGCATCGTGAGCACCACGATCTGCGTGTCGGCCGACTCCGCGCGGATCAGCGGGATCGCCTCCAGGCTCGAGCCGCCCGGCATGTTCAGGTCCAGCACGAGCACGCGCGGATGGTGGCCGCGCACGTAGCGGCGCGCGCTGTCGACGTCGCTGGCCTCGGCGACGACCTCGAAGCCCTCCTCGGCGTCCAGCAGAAGCCGCAGACCGCTGCGCACAACCTGATGATCGTCGGCCAGCACGATCCGGATCGCCTCGGCGGACGATCCCGTCCCGCTCGCCTCGCCCTCCGGATGCACCGTCCCATTCTCGCTCATCGGCTGGACGCTATCGACCGCGGCGGTGGGGTGCCGCGTGGCAGGATCAGGAGCGGGCCGCGCGCGTGTCGCTCCAGATAGTGAGAGGTGCTGCCCATGATCAGGCGCCGCGCGGGGCCGTAGCCGCGCGAGCCGACGATCGTGAGGTCTACTTCGCCGCTGAGACCCGCGAGCTCCTCGCCCGCGAGCCCATACCTGGCCTCGCCTTTCACGCCGGATATCTCGCCCATCCGGTTCTCTGCCTCGACGATGCGCTGTTCGACCATGTCACCGCCTTCCGTCACGGTGCCGGCGGCGAGACCCGTGTACTCGTAGTAGGGAATCGAAACGAGCTCGAGCGCGCGGACCGACGCATGCCTCGGCGCGGCCAGTGCCCTGGCGGTCTCGACCGCCGCCGCGCTCTCCGGGGAGCCGTCGTAGCCGACGCCGATCGACGACAGCGGCGATGCATGTCGCGCGAAGCCCGCCGGGGCGATCGCGACGGCACACGGAGCACCGTCGAGCGCCGCTCGCGTGTCGTCGCCCAGCAGCGTCCGGCCGAGCACGCCGCGATGGCAGGTGCCGAGCACGAGCAGGTCGGCGTTCTGCCGTTCGGCCTCCTCGTGCAGGCCTCTGCCCGGCGTCGCAGCGTCGACCGCGACCAGCTCCGCCTCTGGACCCGCCTGCGCGCGCTCGCTGGAGAGCAGCTCGCTGGCCTGCGCGCGGTCTGCCGGCGCACTTGCGCGAGTGACGGCGTGCAGCGGCTTGGCCAGGCGGCTGAACACGTGCGCGAGCGTGAGCTTTCCGTCTGCGTCGAGCAGGAGCGACGCCAGAGCGATCGCGTCGCGACCGCTCGCCGTCCCGTCGACACCCACGAGTACGTTCTTGAACATCGGCTTCCTTCCGTCGGATCCACCCGCAGCGTAGGCGCGCGGGCGAAGGCACGCCTCGCGGCCGCCGGTGCAGGAGGCGCACGGGCATGGCAGCATCCCGGCGATGAACGAACCGCCGGGTCCGCTCTCTGCGGATGAGCTGCGCACGCTCGACGCCTATTGGCGCGCGGCGAACTATCTGTCAGTCGGACAGATCTACCTGCTCGCGAACCCGCTCCTGCGCGAGCCGCTGCGCGTCGAGGACACCAAGCCCCGCCTCCTGGGGCACTGGGGCACGACCCCGGGCCTGAACTTCATCTACGCCCACCTCAACCGCGTCATCAACGCGCGCGACCTCAACGTGATCTACGTCGCCGGGCCCGGCCACGGCGGACCCGGCGTCGTCGCAAACGTCTACCTCGAGGGCACCTACAGTGAGGTCTACCCCCACATCGGCCGCGACGAGGAGGGCCTGCGCCGCCTCTTTCGGCAGTTCTCCTTCCCGGGCGGCATCCCCAGCCACGTCGCTCCCGAGACGCCCGGCTCGATCCACGAGGGCGGCGAGCTCGGCTACTCGCTCGCGCACGCACACGGCGCCGTCTTCGACAGCCCCGACCTGATCGCCTGCTGCGTGATCGGCGACGGCGAGGCGGAGACCGGTCCGCTGGCCGCGAGCTGGCACTCGAACAAGTTCCTGAACCCGGTTCGCGACGGCGCCGTGCTGCCGATCCTGCACCTCAACGGCTACAAGATCGCCAACCCGACGGTCCTCGCGCGCATCCCCGCGCGGGAGCTGCAGGCCCTGCTCGAGGGCTACGGCTACGCGCCCCACTTCGTCGAGGGCCACGAGCCCGCCGCGATGCACCAGCTGATGGCGGCGACGCTCGACAGCGTCACGGGCGAGATAGCGGAGATCCAGCGACGCGCCCGCGAGGATCGAGAGCCCGGTCGCGCTGCCGAGCGCCCGCGCTGGCCGATGATCGTGCTGGCCACGCCGAAGGGCTGGACGGGGCCGAAGTTCGTCGACGGACTCCCGGCCGAGGGATCCTTCCGCTCCCATCAGGTGCCGCTCGCGAACCTCGCCGAGAAGCCCGAGCACCTCGCGCAGCTCGAGCAGTGGCTGCGCTCCTACAGGCCGCAGGAGCTGTTCGACGAGCTCGGCGCGCTACGCGCCGAGATCGCGGCGCTCGCGCCCCGGCGCGAGCGCCGCATGGGCGCGAACCCACACGCGAACGGAGGCGTGCTGCTTCGCGAGCTCGAGCTGCCGGACTTCCGACGCTTCGCCGTCCAGGTCCCCGCGCCGACCCGCAGCGTGAGCGAACCCACGCACGTGCTCGGCACGCTGCTCGCGGAGGTCGTGCGCATGAACCCCGAACGCTTTCGCATCATGGGCCCCGACGAGACCGCCTCCAACCGCCTCGGAGCCGTCTTCGAGGCCACCAACCGCGCGTGGGACGCCGAGACGCTGCCCAGCGACGATCACCTCGCCCCCGACGGTCGCGTGATGGAGGTCCTCTCCGAGCACCTCTGCCAGGGATGGCTCGAGGGCTACCTGCTGACCGGACGCCACGGCCTCTTCAACAGCTACGAGGCCTTCATCCACATCGTCGACTCGATGTTCAACCAGCACGCGAAATGGCTGAAGGTCACGCACGACATCCCCTGGCGCGCGCCGATCGCATCGCTGAACTACCTGCTCTCCTCGCACGTCTGGCGACAGGACCACAACGGCTTCTCACATCAGGATCCGGGCTTCATCGACCTCGTCCTCAACAAGAAGGCGGAGATCGTGCGCGTGTACCTGCCGCCGGACGCGAACTGCCTGCTGTCCGTCGCCGACCACTGTCTGCGCAGCCGCGACTACGTCAACGTGATCGTCGCCGGCAAGCAGCCCGCGCTGAACTACCTCTCGATGGAACAGGCAGTCGCGCACTGCACCCGCGGCATCGGCATCTGGGAGTTCTTCTCGAACGAAGACGACGAGGAGCCGGACGTCGTGCTCGCCTGCGCCGGGGACGTGCCCACGCTCGAGTGCGCGGCGGCCGCGGCGATCCTGCGCGAGCGCATGCCGGAGCTGCGCATGCGGCTGGTCAACGTCGTCGACCTGATGCGCCTGCAGCCCGCGTCCGAGCACCCCCACGGCCTCCCCGACGCCGAGTTCGACGCGCTGTTCACCGCCGAGCGTCCCGTGATCTTCGCCTATCACGGCTATCCCTGGCTGATCCACCAGCTCACCTACCGCCGCACCAACCACGACAACATCCACGTGCGCGGCTACAAGGAGGAGGGCACGACGACGACGCCCTTCGACATGGTCATGCTCAACGACCTCGACCGCTTCCACCTCGTGATGGACGTGATCGACCGAGTGCCGGGCCTGGGCGAGCGTGCCGCGCACATCCGCCAGGACATGGCCGACGAGCGGCTGCGCCACAGGGCCTACACGCGCGAGCACGGCGAGGACCCTGCCGAGCTGCGCAACTGGAGCTGGCCCACAGCGCTCGAGGAGGGAAGCTAGCCCACGAGGCCGGCGATCCCGTTCCTGAGCAGCGCCGCGGCGAGCAGGACCACGATCACGGCGGCGACGATGCGAAGGTTGCGTTCCAGCCAGCCCCGGCTGCGATGGAGCATCCGGGTCGTCGGCTCGGGCGCGAGCACGAGCGCCACGAGGGCCAGGAGCAGGGGCAGCAGCGAGATCACCGTGAACGCCAGCCACAGGAGCGCGAATTCCGCGGTGCTCGGGTTCAGTTGCGAGATGTCCTTGAGCGCGAGCGGTATGAACCCGCCGGGGTTGGCGAGCGTCGCTCCGGCCGCGACGACCGCGATCCACGGCGAGCTTGCGACGCTGCTCATGCGGTCGATCACGCTCTGCGTCCTGCGCGGATCGGCCGGGCGGCGCAGCACGCGCGCCACCCAGACGAGCAGCAACAGCCCCGCGACGATGTCGATCACGAGCACCCACGTCTTCGGGCTCTTGTTTTCCGGAACCGCCGCCACGTCGCCGAGCACGACGTCTGCCAGCAGCCCCACCGCGACCGTCGCGCCGAAGGCGCCGAGATAGAACAGCGAGCCGGTGCGCTTCGGGCGGTCGCCGAGCAGTAGCGCAAAGAGGCAGAACGACAACGTCGTCGGCGAGAGCATCGCGGCGATCGCGACCAGGAGAAGCTCGATGCCGGTCGATGTCATGGGCCTGCCACGTCGTCGCTCGAGGCCAACGTTTCCGCACGCGTTCTCGAGCCGCCTCATCCCCTTCGGGTGAACCGCAGCGCATCGCGACGCTGTAGCTTGCCCGCGCATGGCAAACGCGCCGCAACGGCCCATCGCGCCGGACGTCCCACACGATCTCGGGCGCCAGCTCGAGGCTCTCGCGTCCGAGTACGGCAACCGCTTCCTGCTCGAGCCTGCGCCCGACAACGAGCTTCCCAAGCACGGCATGCGCTCGGTGGACGCGATGCGCCTGATCGGCGAGGAGCTCGTCCTCGACGGCATCCCGAACCGCAACCTGGCGACGTTCGTGACGACCTGGATGGAGCCCGAGGCGGTGACGGTGATCACCGAGAACCTGCACCGCAACTACATCGACCACGCCGAGTACCCCCAGACCGCGGAGATCGAGCAGCGCTGCATCCGCATGCTCGCCAGCCTCTTCAACGCGCCCGGCGAGACGACCGGGACGCGCACCCAGGGCTCATCGGAGGCGATCATGCTCGGCGCGCTCTCGCTGAAGTGGAAGTGGCGCGCGCGGCGGGAAGCGGCGGGCAAGGACACCGACCGGCCGAACCTCGTCTTCGGGGGCGACGTGCACGTCGTGTGGGAGAAGTTCTGCCGCTACTTCGACGTCGAGCCGCGCATCATCCCGCTGCAGCCCGACCGCTACACGATCGGTCCCGAGGACGTCGAGCCGTACCTCGACGAGAACACGATTGGCGTCGCCGCCGTCCTCGGCACGACGTTCACAGGCCACGCCGACGACATCGTCGGGATCAACGGCTTGCTGCTCGCGCACGAGGAGAAGCACGGCATCGACATCCCGCTGCACATCGACGCCGCCAGCGGCGGCTTCGTGTGGCCGTTCCTATATCCGCACTCCGAGTGGGACTTCCGCCTCGAGCAGGTCCGCTCGATCAACGTCTCCGGGCACAAGTTCGGGCTCGTCTACCCGGGCATCGGCTGGCTCGTCTTTCGCGAATCCGCCGACCTGCCGGAGGAGCTCGTCTTCTACGAGAACTACCTCGGCAAGCGCGACGCGACGTTCACGCTGAACTTCTCAACGGGCTCCTCTATGGTGCTCGCGCAGTACTACAACTTCGTCCGCTTCGGCCACGAAGGCTACCGCTATGTGATGGAGACGATGCAGGCCAACGCAAAGGCGCTCGAGGAGCGCATCGAGGCGATCGGCGAGTTCTCCATCATCGGCTCCGACGAGGAGGAGCGGCTCCCGCTCGTGGCCTTCAAACTCGCAGGCGAGCATCCCTACGACGAGTTCGACGTCGCAGCGCAGGTCGCCGCCGAGCGCGGCTGGATGGTGCCCGCCTACACGCTGCCGCCCAACGCCGAACACGTCAAGATCATGCGCGCGCTCGTCAAGCTCACCCTCGGCCACACGCTCGCGACGACGCTCGCCAACGACATCAACGAAGCCTGCGCCGTCCTCGCCAAGAAGGGCGGCCTGCACCCGCACGACCGCAAGCGCGTGAAGACCGGCACCGGCTACTGACCCTCCCGGCGATCTCCGGCGCGCCTGGCTCGAGCGGTGCGCCTTCACATCAGGCCGCCGGGCGCACGAGCGCGCCGCCCGCTCTCGGCCGGCGCGGGCTGGCGCGCAGCGTCGCCACCGCACACGCCAGGAAGCACGCCGCGCCGAGCGACGTCGTGAAGTTGGCCGCGGCGAGGTCGAGCACCGAGCCTTTCGCGGGGACGACGTAGCCCGCCACGGCCGAGACGCCGAAGAAGACGCAGCCGAGAAGGTTCACCGCCGCCATCCACCACCCCGGTCCGGTTCGCGCGGGACGCCAACCCCGTCGCTCGGAAGCGTGGTAGGCGATTGCGCCGGAGACGAGAAAGCAGATCGAGCCGAGCGCGTCCGGGCGCCAGACGAGCCTGTCGTAGCTGGGGCTCGTGAGCGCCGTATGCAGGGCGCGGTAGGTAGTCGCGTTGAAGAACAGCGTCCCCGCCGACTGGATCGTCGCGGTCCACCACGCGGCCCGGCCGGACCCGTGCGTGTGCCGTGCCGGGGCCGCGGAGGCGGTCTGCAGCGCGGCGCCGAGGGTAAACAGGATCGAGCCCACCAAGAACGTGAGCGCGTCGAGCGTTTCCCCCGTGAGGCTCGCGTAGCCGGGGAAGGGGGCGATCAAGAAGCAGCTCGATCCGATCGCGAACGCGAGCGCCATCCACCACTCCTTGCCCCTACCTCCTAGCCCGCGCGATCTGTGGCGGCGGCGCTCGGGGCTCATCGGTGCAACCGTGCCCGTCCGCGTCCCTGGACTCATCACCCCGATCAGGTGAGAACCAGCTCGGACGTGTCGGCACGCCGAGCGCGGGCTAGGCTCTGATCGCGTGCGCGCCCTCGCCCACCCCGAACAGGAGTAGCCGCTGTGCGCGTGCTCGTCGTCAACGCGGGCTCCAGCAGCGTAAAGCTCACCCTGCTCGACGGCGATGACTCCGTGCTCGCCTCGCGCCAGCTCGACGCGCCTCGTGCGCGCGTGGACCCCTCTGAGCTCGACGACGCGCTCGGATCCGCGCTGGCCGCGGCGGACGCCGTCGGCCACCGGATCGTGCACGGAGGCGAGCGCTACCGGCGAGCGATGAGGATCGACGCCGAGGTGAGGAGCGAGCTCGAGGCGCTCTGCGACCTCGCGCCCCTGCACCAGCCGAAGTCGCTCGCCGCCCTCGACGCCGTCAGCGCCGCGCTGCCGGCACTGCCGGCCGTGGCCTGTTTCGACACCGCCTTCCACAGCACGCTCACAGCAGCCGCGCGCACCTACGCGCTGCCGGCCGCCTGGCGCGAGCGCTGGGGGCTGCGGCGCTATGGCTTTCACGGCCTCTCCCATGCGTGGGTCGCGCGGCGCGCCGCGCAGATGCTCGCTTGCGAGAAGAACGGACCGCGCCTCGTCAGCTGCCACCTCGGCGCCGGCGCATCGCTGTGCGCGATACGCGACGGGCGCTCGGTGGACACCACGATGGGGTTCACGCCACTCGAGGGCCTCGTGATGGCCACCCGCTCGGGAAACGTCGACCCGGGACTGCTCACCTGGCTGCTCGAGCGCTGCGAGGTCTCCATCCCCGAGCTCAACGACGCCCTCGAGCACGGCTCGGGCCTCCTCGGCCTGTCGGGCAGCGCCGACATGAAGGAGGTCACACGCGCCGCGGCCGCCGGCGCCGCGGCGGCGCAACTCGCCCTCGACGTGTACGTGCACAGGCTCCGGGCAGCGATCGCGGCGATGGCAGCATCGATGAACGGGCTCGACGCCCTGGCCTTCACCGGCGGAGTCGGCGAGCGCTCCGCCGAGGTGCGCTCGAGGACGGCAGCCGGCCTTCGCTTTCTCGACGTCGCGCTCGAGGAGCCTCGGAACGAGCTCGCCACCAGCGACTGCGACATCAGCGCCCCCGGCGCACGGGTGCGAACGCTCGTGATCACCGCGCGCGAGGACCTCGAGATCGCAGACCAGACCCGCGCAGCGCTCGCCGAGCCGGTGCCGGCGCCCGCCCCGCCGGCACCGTAGTTATCCCCGACCCACCTGGCGGACGCGACCGGATGCCCGCGCGCGGGCACGGCGCGAAGCTGGCGCCATGAGCAGTTCGCCCCCGATCGGATCCGAATCCTCCTCCCCAACGGAACCCGCAACGCGGCCGGCCCACGACGCAGGAGCGACGGAACTCGTACGACTGCGTGACCGCTCCCGCGTGACCCTACGCGAGGTTCGTCCCGACGACGAGCCGGCGCTGCGCACGTTCCTCAACGGGCTCTGCGCCCAAGCGCGCCGCCTTCGTTTCTTCACCGGCGCCGCCGACCTCACGGGCGCCGCCCACGTCGCCGCGACACCCGCCGGCGGCCGCCGCCTCAGCCTGATCGCGCACGACGAGCTCGGCATGATCGTCGGGCACGCTCTCTACGTCCAGCTCGACGACACGCGCGCCGAAGTCGCGCTCGCCGTCGCCGACCGCCTCCACGACCGGGGCCTCGGCACGATCCTCGTCGAGCGGCTTGCCACCTCCGCTGAAGGACATGGCATCACGCACTTCGTCGCCGAGGTGCTGCCCGAGAACCAGGGCATGCTCGACGTCTTCCGCGACGGCTTCGACGCCCACGTCTCCCTGCGCGGCGCAACCGACAAGGTCGAGTTTCCCACCGCAGCATGGCGCACCGCCAAGGAGCGCTTCCCCGAGCCTCCCGCGTCCGACGGTCCAGCCGCCCGCTGAGCGCCGCAGCCGGCTCCCGCGCTGAGCATCCCGGAAGCCCGCGCCCCCACGTCCTCGCCGCCGCGCGCGGCGGGCACGCCGATCCTCGCGAGCGCCTCCCCGAGCCGATCCTCGCCGACCACCTTCATGGCAATCGATCTCTCACCCCGCGGCGAGCGCGGTCATGCGTGAGAACTACGGAGCTCGTTCAGTGCACAGCGCGGTGGCCGGCGCCGGCGCGCGGGCGTTCAATGTAAGCACGCGGTGCCTCGCCACGACACACGATCTCAGGAGGAGCAGCCATGAGCGTCTCGCCAGCAGCCGCCCGACTGGACGCGGTGCGTCCGTTCGCAAGCCTCAGCCGCGACGACGTCGACTACGCGGGCGGCAAGGGCGCCAACCTCGGCGAGCTCACGGCGGCCGGGCTGCCCGTGCCCGCGGGGTTCGTCGTCGGCGCGCCGGCGTATGCCGCCTACTGTGCCGAGACCGGGCTGCGCGAGCGTCTGGCCGAGGTGCTCGAAGGCCTCGACGTGGAGGACACCGCAGCGCTCGAGGCCGCGAGCGCGGCGGCGCGCGAACTGTTCGACCGCACAGCCATGCCGGCCGATATCGAGACGGAGATCCGGGCCGCCTACGAGGCGCTCGCGGAGGGAGACCGCGAGCTGGCCGTGGCCGTTCGCTCCTCGGCGACCGCCGAGGACACGGCCGAGGCCTCGTTCGCCGGCATGAACGAGACGTTCCTCAACGTCCGCGGAACCGCGGATGTGCTCGACGCCGTACGCCGCTGCTGGCGCTCGCTGTTCGGCGCGCGCACCATCTACTACCGCGCCGTAAATGGCTTCTCGCAGGCCGACATGGACATCGCGGTCGTAATCCAGCGCCAGGTCGCCTCGACGCGGGCTGGCGTGATGTTCACCGTCAACCCCGCCACAGGGGCGCGCGACGAGCTCGTCATCGAGGGCTCCTTCGGCCTCGGCGAGTCGGTCGTCTCCGGCTCGGTCTCACCCGACCGCTACATCGTCGAGAAGGCCTCGCTGGCGATCCGCAGGCGCGAAGTACATCGCAAGGAGCTCGCGATCGACTTCGATCCCGCGGGCGGCACGAGACGGCGCGACCTCGACGAGCAGGAGGGCCTGCAGCCGGTCCTGAGCGACGCCGAGGTGATCGCCGTCGCCAACCTCGGCCGCCGCATCGAGGAGCATTACGGCACGCCACAGGACACCGAGTGGGCCTTCGACCCCGACGAGACGCTGTGGATGCTCCAGAGCCGGCCGATCACGACCCTGCACGAGCCCGCCCTGGACGGAGCGCAAGCCGCCTCCTCGGCCGGCAGCACAGCCGCCCCTTCCACGCACGCAGCCACCCAGCGCGTGCTGCTGCGCGGGCTCGGCGGCGCGCCTGGCGGCGCCAGCGGCCAGGCGAGGGTGCTGCGCTCGACCGACGAGGCCGACAAGCTTCACGAGGGCGACATCCTCGTCACGCACATGACAGCGCCCGACTGGACCGCGCTGATGCGCCGCTCGGCGGCGATCGTGACCGACTCCGGCGGCATGACCTGCCACGCCGCGATCGTCTCGCGCGAGCTCGGCATCCCCTGCGTGGTCGGCACCGGCGAAGCGACCCGCGTGCTGCGCGACGGCGAGCAGATCACCGTCGACGCCACGCAGGGCGTCGTGCTGGAGGGAATCGTCCAGGTCGGCCAGCTGGGCTCGGCCGCGAGCGCTCCCGCGGGCGCACCGCTGCGCGCCCAGCCGGGCGCGGCGATCACCGGCACGCAGATCCTCGTCAACTTGTCAGAGCCGTCCCAGGTCGACCGCGTCAAGGACATGGCCGTCGACGGCGTGGGCCTCCTGCGCGCCGAGCTGATGGTGCTCGAGGCGCTCGCCGGCGACCATCCGCGGGTGCTGCTCGAGGAGGGCCGCGGCGAGGAGTTCGTGGCCGACATGGCCGACGGCCTGGAGACCTTCGCCGCGGGGTTCGCGCCGCGGCCGGTCACCTATCGCACGATCGACTTCCGCACGAACGAGTTCAGCGGGCTGCGCGGCGGCGAGCGCTTCGAGCCGCATGAGGCCAACCCGATGATCGGCTACCGCGGCGCCCTGCGCTACACGCACGAGCCCGACATCTTCCGCCTGGAGCTCGACGCGCTCACGCGCGTCTGGGAGAACGGCCACCACAACCTGCACGTGATGCTGCCGTTCGTGCGCACCGCGAGCGAACTGCGCCGCTGCCGCGATCTGATGGAGGAAGCCGGCCTGCTCGCTCGACCCGGGTTCGAGCTGTGGGTGATGGCGGAGGTGCCCTCCGTACTGTTCAACCTGCGCGCCTACGCCGAACTCGGCGTCGCCGGGATCTCGGTCGGCTCCAACGACCTCACCCAGCTGCTCCTCGGCGCCGACCGCGACAACGAGCTGCTGGCGGAGACCTTCGACGAGCGAGACCCCGCCGTCACGGCCTACCTGCGCGAGCTCATCCCGCGCGCGCGCAAGCTCGGCCTGCGCACATCGATCTGCGGTCAGGCGCCCTCGGTCCACCCCGAGTACGCCGACCTGCTCGTGCGCGCCGGGATCGATGCGATCTCGGTCAACATCGACGTCGTCGACCGCACGCGCTCGCTCGTCGCCGCAGCCGAGCGCCGCGTGCTGCTGGACGCCGCCCGCGGAGGCGCCGGCGCACCCAACGGCCGCCCGCCGCGGGCCGATCGGGCTCTCGAGCGTGCCGCGCTGCGCGGGAGTGCCCTCGCCGGGGGCTAGGCGCGGTGTTCGAGGTCCGCATCCATGGACGCGGGGGACAGGGCGTCGTCACCGCCGCCGAGCTGCTCTCGCTCGCCGCGTTCCTGGAGGGCAGCCAGGCGCAGGCCTTCCCGAGCTTCGGCTCGGAGCGCATGGGCGCTCCCGTGATCGCCTTCTGCCGCATCGATCAGCGGCCGATCCGGCTGCGCGAGCCGATCGCCGAGCCGGACGCCGTGATCATCCAGGACCCGACACTGCTGCACCACGTCGACGTCTTCGGCGGCCTGCGCGAGGACGGGTTCGTGCTGATCAACTCGACCCGCACGCTCGAGCAGCTGGGCCTGCAGGACCTGCGCGAGCGCCATCCGCCCGAGCGCCTGCTCTCCGTCCCCGCCGGCGAGCTCGCTCGCGCGCGCCTGGGACGGCCGATCCCCAACGCCGCGCTGCTCGGCGGGCTTGTCGCCCTCACCGGGCTCGTCACGATCGATGCGCTCGAGCGTGCGATAGAGCAGCGCTTTGGCCCGAGCGCCGGCGAGGGCAATCGTCTCGCCGCGCGCGACGCCCACGAGCACGTGCGCGAGCAGCTCCACAACGCGACCCATCCCGCAGGCCGGCCTACGGCCGAGCCTGCCGATCCCCTCCCCCGCCAACCCGAGGACGGCGCCACGCGGCAGGAACGTGCTCATGCCTAGCCAGCTCGAGGGATCGCAGGCGGTCGCCGCCACCGTCGCGCGTTGCCGCCCCGAGGTGATCTGCGCCTACCCGATCACACCGCAGACGCACATCGTCGAGGGTCTCTCGCGAATGGTCGCCGCCGGCGAGCTCGCGCCGTGCGAGTTCGTCAACGTCGAGTCCGAGTTCGCCGCGATGTCGGTCGCGATCGGGGCCAGCGCCACCGGCGCGCGAGCCTACACGGCGACGGCCAGCCAGGGCCTGCTCTACATGGCCGAGGCGCTGTTCAACGCCGCCGGCCTCGGGCTGCCGATCGTGATGACCGTCGCCAACCGCGCGATCGGCGCCCCGATCAACATCTGGAACGACCACAGCGACTCGATGGCGTTGCGCGACTGCGGCTGGATCCAGCTCTACGCAGCCGACAACCAGGAGGCCGCCGACATGCACGTCCAGGCGTTCCGGCTCGCCGAGCAGCTCTCGCTGCCGGTGATGGTATGCATGGACGGCTTCGTGCTCACCCACGCCTTCGAGCCGCTCGAGGTGCCCGAGCGCGAGCGGATCGACGCGTTCCTGCCGCCGTTCGCGCCGCGCCAGGTGCTCGACCCGGCCGACCCCGTCACGATCGGCGCAATGGTCGGGCCGGAGGCGTTCACCGAGGTCCGCTACCTCGCACACGCCAAGCAGATGGACGCGCTCGACGCGATCCCCGCGATCGCCGAGGAGTTCGAGCGGGCCTTCGGCCGCAGCTCCGGCGGCCTGCTCAGCGGCTACCGCTGCGAGGACGCCGAGACCGTCGTCGTCGCGCTCGGCTCCGTGCTGGGCACGCTGGAAGAGGTCATCGACCGGATGCGCGATGAGGGCCGGCGCGTCGGCGCGCTCGCCGTCAAGTCCTTCCGCCCGTTCCCGCTCGCCGAGCTCCGCGCCGCGCTCGCGCGGGCACAGCGCGTGATCGTGCTCGAGCGCGCCTTCGCCGTCGGCGTCGGCGGGATCCTCAGCGCCGACGTGCACGCCGCTCTGGCCGGGCTTCCCCGGGCCCGCGGCGGCGACCGCGACGACGAGGACGCAGTGGAGATGCACACCGTCATCGCCGGGCTTGGCGGACGCGCGATCACGCGCCGGTCGCTGCGCTCCATGATCGACGACGCCGACGCCGGCCTGCTGCCCACGCTGCACTTCATGGACCTCAACTCCGAAGTCGTCCAGCGCGAGCTCGCGCGCAGCCGGGGCGGAGGGCGTCCAGGTCCCCACGCAGAGAACATCCTTCGCGACCTCGGCCTCGTCGCCGCCGGCCCGGTATGAGCGAGACGCGCTTCTACCAGACCGGCACGTTCGCAGTCGGCAACCGCCTGCTAGACGAGGCCGAGGCCTCCGTGCAGGCCGACCCCGAGCGCGCCAACGCGATCACGAAGGGCCACCGCGCCTGCCAGGGTTGCGGGGAGGCGCTCGGCGCTCGCTACGCGCTCGACGCCGCGGTTCGCGCCACCGGCGGTCGCGTCATCGCCGCCAACGCGACCGGCTGCCTGGAGGTCTTCTCGACCCCCTTCCCCGAGTCCTCCTGGCGTCTGCCCTGGATCCATTCGCTGTTCGGCAACGCGCCCGCCGTGGCCACCGGCGTCGCCGCGGCCCTACGCGCGAAGGGGCATACCGACATACGCGTCGTCGGGCAGGGCGGCGACGGCGGCACCGTCGACATCGGCCTCGCCTGCCTGTCGGGCATGTTCGAGCGCGGCGACGACGTGCTCTACATCTGCTACGACAACGAGGCCTACATGAACACCGGCGTGCAGCGCTCCGCCGCCACGCCCCCCGCGGCGCGCACCGCCACCACCGAGCCCCTCGGCGAGCATCCCGGCAACTCCTTCGAGCAGGGCAAGAACCTACCCCTGATCGCGATGGCGCACGAGATCCCCTACGTCGCCACGGCGACCGTCGCGGAGCTGCGCGACCTCGAGCGCAAGGTCGCCCGCGCGATGGAGTTCCGCGGGCCGCGCTATCTGCACGTGCTCGTGCCCTGCCCGCTCGGATGGGGGTCGGCGACCTCCGACACGATCAACATCGCGCGCCTCGCCAAGGAGTGCGGCCTGTTCCCCGTCTTCGAGGCGGAGCACGGGCGCGTCGTCGCGGTCTCGCCGATCCGCCGCCAGGTCCCCGTCGAGCAATATCTGTGCCGCCAGAAGCGCTATGCGCACCTGTTCGCCGGCGAGGGCCGCGCCGATCTCATCGCCAGGCTGCAGGCCGCCGCCGACCGCAACATCGAGCGCTTCGGCCTGCTCGCGTCCGCGGGCTCCCGCGGGGAGGACACCACCGAGCGGCCCGCGCGTGAGCTCCTCGACGTGCTC
This sequence comes from Solirubrobacteraceae bacterium, assembly GCA_035314465.1. Lineage (GTDB taxonomy): Bacteria > Actinomycetota > Thermoleophilia > Solirubrobacterales > Solirubrobacteraceae > Palsa-744. The sequence continues at coordinate 97,835 of DATFZM010000016.1, forward strand.
GCCGCCAGCGAACGGGGGCCGCAATGAGCCCCGAGCGTCCCTTCGCGATCACGCTCGACGTCGGCTCGAGCCTCGCCAACCGCACGGGCGCATGGCGCACCGAACGGCCTCGCTACGTGCGCCGGCTGGCGCCCTGCAGCAACGCCTGCCCCGCCGGCGAGGACGTCCAGCGCTGGCTGTTTGAGGCCGAGTCGGGTGGAGAGGGCTACGAGCGCGCTTGGCGCGTGCTCGTGCGCGAGAACCCGTTCCCGGCCGTTATGGGACGCATCTGCTACCACCCCTGCGAGACAGCCTGCAACCGCTGCGAGCTCGACCAGGCCGTCGGCATCAACTCGGTCGAGCGCTTCCTCGGGGACGAGGCGATCCGCGAGGGCTGGGAGCTGCCGCAGCCCCCGCCCGCCAGCGGCCGGCGCGTGCTCGTGATCGGCGCCGGGCCCTCGGGCCTGTCGGCCGCCTACCACCTCGCCCTGCGCGGCCACCACGTCACGATCAAGGACGCCGCCGCCAAGCCCGGCGGGATGATGCGCTACGGGATACCCGCCTACCGCCTCCCGCGCGAGGTGCTCGACGCGGAGATCGAGCGCATCCTCGCGCTCGGCGTCGAGCTGCGCTGCGGCGAGCAGGTCGAGGACCTGCAGCGCGAGCTGCGCCAGGGCAGCTTCGACGCGGCCTTCCTCGCGGTCGGCGCCCACGTCGCCCGCAACATCGACATCCCCGGCGGAACAGCCGCGCGAATCATCGACGCGGTCTCGCTGCTGCGCGACATCGAGCAGGGCGAGGCGCCCCAGCTCGGCCGGCGGGTCGTCGTCTACGGCGGTGGCGACACCGCGCTCGACGCCGCCCGCAGCGCGCGGCGGCTCACCGGCAGCGAGCCCGTGATCGTCTATCGGCGAACACGCGAGCGCATGCCCGCTCACCCCGACGAGCTCCAGCAGGCCGAGCAGGAGGGGATCGCATTTCGCTGGCTCTCCACGATCGCCGCCGCCGCGCCGGCTGGGCCTTCCGAAGGGAGCGCGCCCAGCGCGAGCGAGGACGCGCAGGCCAGCACGGCCGCGCCCGGGGATTCCATCGGCGCGCGCCTGCAGATCGAGCGCATGCGTCTGGACGAGAACGGCATGCCCCAGCCGACCGGCTCCTTCGAGGAGCTCGACGCCGACAGCGTGATCCTCGCGCTCGGCCAGAGCGCAGACCTGCAGCTGCTCGCAGACCTACCCGGCGTGCGCATCAGCGACGGCGTCGTCGAGGTCGACGAGCGCATGATGACCGGCCACGCGGGCGTCTTCGCCGGCGGCGACATGACCCCCGGGGAACGCATGGCCGCGGTCGCCATCGGAAACGGACGCCGCGCCGCGCGCTGCGTGGACGGATGGCTGGCCGGCGTGGAGGTCGCGAGCGAGGCGCGCGGCGAGCTCGCGGACTTCGACTCGCTCAACACCTGGTACTACGCCGACGCGCCGCGCAGCGTAAGCCCGCTGCTCGCGGACATCCGCCGGCAGAGCACGTTCGAGGAGGTCGTCAAGGGCCTGCACGCCGACTCGGCCCTCTTCGAGGCACGCCGCTGCCTCTCCTGCGGCAACTGCTTCTCATGCGACAACTGCTACGGCGTCTGCCCCGACAACGCCGTCCTGAAGCCCGGCCCGCCGGGCGAGCCCTACGCGATCGACCTCGACTTCTGCAAGGGCTGCGGCATCTGCGCCGCCGAGTGCCCCTGCGGGGCGATCGAGATGATCCCCGAGGAGATCTGAGACCCTAGGCGCGCTCAGCGCCGGGCACGCGCTCGGCGATTCACCTCGGGCGCGCTCAGGCTCAGGCGTGCACGGGCGCAAGCACGCGCTCGGCGAGCTCCACCAGCCGGCTCGAGTAGCCCCACTCGTTGTCATACCAGGCCAGAACCTTTACCTGGGTCCCGTCGATCACGCTCGTCAGAGCAGCGTCGAAGATCGCCGAGCTCGGCGACCCGACGACGTCCGAGGAGACGATCGGATCCTCGCTGTACTCGAGGATCCCGGCCAGCGAGCCCTCGGCCCGCTCGCGGAACGCCGCGTTGATCGCCTTCGCGCTCGTGGCCTGCTCGCTCTCGATGGTCAGGTCCACGATCGACCCCGTCGGCACGGGTACGCGCACCGCCAGCCCGTTCAGCTTGCCCTCGAGCTCCGGAATCACGAGACCGAGCGCCTTCGCCGCGCCCGTCGAGGTCGGCACGAGGTTGATCGCCGCCGCGCGCGCCCTGCGCAGGTCGCTGTGGGGCCCGTCGAGCAGGCTCTGGTCGGCGGTGTAGGCGTGGATCGTCGTCATCAGCCCGTGCCTGATCCCCACCGTCTCGTGCAGCACCTTCGCCACCGGCGCCAGGCAGTTGGTCGTGCAGGAGGCGTTCGTGATCACGTGGTCGCGCTCCGGGTCGTAGGCCTCGTCGAAGTTCACGCCGAGGACCACGTTCGCGTCGGCCGGCGCATCGCCCTTGATCGGCGCGCTCACGATCACCTTGCGCGCCCCCGCCTGCAGATGCTCGGCGGCTGCCGTACGCGTGCGGAAGCGCCCCGTTGACTCGATCACGACGTCGACGCCGAGGTCGCGCCACGGCAGCGCCGAAGGCTCGCGCTCGCTCAGCGCCACCACCTCGTCGTCGTCGATGCGAATCAGCCCCTCCTCGCCGCGCACGCGTCCCGGGAAGCGCCCATAGACGGAGTCGCGCGCGAGCAGCGCCGCAAGGGTCTCGGCCGGGACGACGTCGTTGACCGCAACGACCTCGATGTCGGTCTCGCGCTCATACGCGCCCCGCAGCACGCAGCGCCCTATGCGCCCGAAGCCATTGATCCCGACACGAACAGACATACGCGCTCCCTCCTCGAAAGGACTGTGCTCGCACATGGGCTGTGCTCTCAGAACAAGCTAGGCGCGCGCCGTCGCCGGCGGATCCGCGCATCGCCTCCTGCCGATCGGGTGGAAACTACGTATCTGGCACGGCAACCTCGGGCTAAGCTCTGCGGCCGTGGCTCGCATCGGCATGCTCACCGGCGGTGGCGACTGTCCGGGGCTGAACGCGGTGATCCGTGCGGTCGTGCGCAGCGGCCTCCCGGACGGCCACAGCTTCGTCGGCTTTCGCCATGGCTGGGCCGGCCTGCTGCAGGACGAAGCATTCGAGCTCACGCTCGAGAGCACGATCGGCATCCTGCCGCGGGGCGGCACGATCCTCGGTACATCGCGCACGAACCCGTTCGCCGACGGCGCCGACGGCACGAGCACGATCCGCGCGACGCTCGACCGTCGCGCGGTCGACGCATTGATCCCCGTGGGGGGCGAGGACACGCTCGGCGTGGCGTTGCGCCTGCACGAAGCGGGGATCCCGATCGTTGGAGTGCCGAAGACGATCGACAACGACCTGGGCGGCACCGACGTCACGTTCGGCTTCCAGACCGCCGTGCAGATAGTTACCGACGCGGTCGACCGCCTGCATACGACGGCCGAGTCGCACAACCGCGTGATGGTCGTCGAGGTGATGGGCCGCCACGCCGGCTGGATCGCGACGCATGCCGGCATCGCGGGCGGCGCCGACGCGATCCTCGTGCCCGAGCGGCCGTTCGACATCGAAGAGGTATGCGCGCACCTGCGCCGCCGACACGCGCGCGGTCGCAACTTCTCGATCGTCGTCGTCTCCGAGGGCGCCACGCCTCGCGAGGACACGCTCTCCTCCGACGGCGGACCGGTCGCGCGCACCGCCGCCACGGATGCGTTCGGACACGCCCGGCTGGGCGGGATCGGCGTGCTGCTCGAGCAGGAGATCGAGTCGCGCACGGGCTTCGAGAGCCGCGTCACGATCCTGGGCCACGTCCAGCGCGGCGGCACGCCCGTCGCCTACGATCGCGTGCTCGCCACGCGCTTCGGCGTCGCCGCGATGCGGGCCGTTGCAGGCGGGCGCTTCGGCACGATGGTCGCGCTGCGCGGCACCGCGATCGTCGAGGTGGAGCTGTCAGAGGCTCTCGCCGAGCCCAAGCTGCTCGATCCCGAGCTCTACGAGACCGCGGAGCTGTTCTTCGGCTGAGGAGCCTGCCGGGGGGGCAGCACGAGCACCGAGCACGGAGCTTCGTGCAGCACCCTGCGGCTGACGCTGCCCAGCGTTCGCAGTCCGCGAAGGCGCCGGCTGCCGAGGACCACGAGCGCCGCCTTCGTGCTGGCCGCAGCATGCAGGATGACCTCGGCGGCGCGCCCGGGCTCGACGTAGACGTCAACGGCGGGCGTCGAGGCCGCCTGCAGCTCGCGTGCCTGCGCCTGGATGCGGCGCGGACGCGAGGCCGACTCCGAGCCGAGCGCGTGCACGATCGTCACGCCCGCGCCATAGGAGCGCCCGAGCTCCCCGGCGAGCTCCACGACGCGGTCCGAGCTGGACTGGCCGTCGCTGGCGGCGAGGATACTGCGACCCTGCAGCCGCCCGCTGAACGCGCGCCGCACGACGAGCAACGGCGTCGTGAACTGGCTCAGCGCTGCAGCCGCGACGCCGCCGAGGACGAGCCCTCCGAGCCACGAGGTCGCCGGCGCCCCGATCACGAGCAGGTCGTGCTCGCGGGCGCGGTCGAGGATCACATCGACAGGAGGGCCCTCGGGGTCGATGGCCGTGCTCGCCTCCACGCCAGCGTCGGCGGCCATCGCCTTGGCGCGGCTGAGGACCCGCTGCGCGCGCGCCGGGCTGATCGCGGCCGTCGCGTAGGCGCCTGCGCCGGCCCGGGCGGTGACAGCGAGCAGCGTCAGGCGTCCGCCCTGGGACGCCAGCGCGGCGGCAGTTCTCACGGCGGCCGTGCTGGCCCTCGTGCCATCTACCGCGCAGAGGATGCTCGCGAACGGCGTCGGAGGGTCGGAGTTCGCCGCGACCTCCTTCCTGCCGGCTTGCTTTGCCTTCCCGTCGCCCTGCTTTCGGCGCGGCGCTGTGGTCTGCGTCGTGCGCATGGCAGCAAGCTAACGCCGGCAGCTGCGCAGATGATCCGCACCTTGCCGAGAAGATGCCCGGGAAATGCCGCAGCCGCTCGCGGCTAGCCGGAGGCGAGCGGCGACCATTGGAAGGTCCGCGCCGCGATCAGCAGCGCCCCTACGCCCCACAGCGCGACGATCAGCAGGTCGCCCGCTGCGATGCCAGCAACATCCGCGCGCGACCCGCGCCCGGTGCGTGCAAACTACCGACCACGGCGGGCCGCCTAAGCGCGAGAATGGCGCGCGGTGCCATCGCCACGCGCCTACACGATCGAGCGCAAGGACCTCGACGGGCTGTTCGAGGCGCTGGCGCGACGCGGCTACACGGTGCTCGGCCCGACCGTGCGCGAGCAGGCGATCGTCTACGACGCGATCGGATCGTGTGCGGATCTGCCGATCGGGTGGACCGACGAGCAGGAGGCCGGCCACTACCGGCTGCGCCGCCGCGAGGACCTGGCGCTGTTCGGCTACAACGTCGGGCCACACTCGTGGAAGCGCTTCCAGCTGCCGCCCGAGGTCTCGCTGTGGCGCGCCCGCCGCGACGCGCGCGGGCGCCTGCACGAGATCAGCGAGCCGCCGCGCACGCCGCCGCGCTACGCCTTCCTTGGCGTGCGCTCGTGCGAGCTGCATGCGATCGACATCCTCGACCGCGTGCTGCTCGGGGGGGCGCGCACCGACCCCGCCGATCGCGTGCGCCGCGAGGACGTGCTGTTGATCGCGGTCCAGTGCTCGCAGGCCGGGAGCACGTGCTTCTGCTCCTCGATGGGGACCGGGCCGACGGCGGACGGCGGCTACGACCTCGCGCTCACCGAGGTGCTCGACGGGGCGCGCCACTACTTCGTGCTCGACGTCGGCAGTGAGCGCGGGCAGGAGCTGCTCGGCGAGCTCGCGCACGCCCCTGCGGGCGCGGCTGAGCGCGCCGGCGCGGCGGCGGCCCACGCCTGCGCCGCGGAGCAGATGGGGCGCGAGCTGGACACGACCGACATCAGGGACCTGCTCTACAGGAGCTATGAGAGCCCGCGCTGGGAGGAGGTCGCAGACCGCTGCCTGGCGTGCGGGAACTGCACGATGGTCTGCCCCACGTGCTTCTGCACGACCGTCGAGGACACGACCGACCTCGCCAACGAGCACGTCGAACGCCGCCAGCTGTGGGACTCGTGCTTCACCGTCGACTACTCCCACATCCACGGCGGAGCCGTGCGCAGCTCGACCCGCTCGCGCTACCGGCAGTGGATGACGCACAAGCTCGCCACCTGGATCGACCAGTTCGGCAGCTCCGGTTGCGTGGGCTGCGGGCGCTGCATCACCTGGTGCCCGGTGGGGATCGACATCACCGAGGAGGCGCGGGCGATCCGCGAGGGCGATGCGCACGCTTGAGGATCTCGTCGCCGCTGCGCCGCTGTTCGCGGGGCTCTCCGACAGCCACCTCGCGCTGATCGCCGGCTGCGGCGAGAACGAGCGCGCGGCGGCCGGCGCATACCTGTTCCGCGAGGGCGAACCGGCAAACCGCTTCTACCTGATCCGCGAGGGCGCGATCGCGCTCGAGATCGACGCTCCCGGCCGTGGGGCGCTCGTGATCGAGACCCTGCAGGACGGCGACGTGGTCGGCTGGTCGTGGCTGTTCGAGCCCTACCGCTGGCAGCTCGACGCGCGCGTGACTCAGGCGGCGGCGCTGGTGAGCTTCGACGGACAGTGCCTGCGCGGCAAGTGCGAGGCCGACCACGAGCTCGGCTACCAGCTGATGCGCCGCTTCGCGGCCTCGCTGGTCGACCGCCTGCAGGCCACCCGCCTGCAGCTGCTCGACGTCTATGGGCATGCGCGCGCCGTCTGAGGCGCCGACGCTCGAGGCCGCGGGCCCGATGGTCCCCGCGCCCTTCGAGGTGGTCGGCCGCCAACGCGAGACTCAGGACACCTGGACACTGCAGCTGCGGGCCGACGGCGGCGAACGCCCCTCGTTCGCCCCGGGGCAGTTCACGATGCTCTCCGCAGCGGGCGCCGGCGAGGTCCCGATCTCGATCAGCGGCGATCCGACCGCGGGCGCGCAGACGCCGCTGGTGCACACGGTGCGCGCCGTCGGCCTCGCGACGAACGCGATCTGCCGCGCCCGGGAGGGCGACGTGCTCGGGGTGCGCGGGCCCTTCGGCCGCGCCTGGCCGGTAGAGGATCTCGAGGGGGTCGACGTGCTCGTCGTCGCCGGCGGCATCGGCCTGGCGCCGCTGCGGCCGGCGATCCACGCGCTGCTCGCCCGCCGGCCGCGGCTGGGACGCCTGCTGCTGCTGTACGGCTCGCGCGCGCCCGACCAGATGCTCTTCGAGCCCGAGCTCGCGGAGTGGTCGGAGCGCGGGCTCGACGTATCCGTGACCGTGGACAGCGCCGGTCCGGAGTGGGTCGGGCACGTCGGTGTCGTGCCGCGGCTCGTGCACCGCGCGCGCTTCGATCCGGCCGAGGCGGTCTCGCTGCTCTGCGGGCCCGAGGTGATGATGCGCTTCACGGCAGCAGCGCTGATCGAGCGCGGCGTAGGAGGCGATCGCATCTACGCCTCGATGGAGCGCAACATGCAATGCGGGATCGGCCGCTGCGGACACTGCCAGCTCGGGCCCACGCTGATCTGCCGCGACGGGCCCGTCTACCGCTGGAGCGAGCTCGCGCCCTGGCTCGCGATCCGGGAGCTGTGATGGCGCACACGCCCCGACCCACGCTCGCGGTGTGGAAGTTCGCCTCCTGCGACGGCTGCCAGCTGAGCCTGCTCGACTGCGAGGACGAGCTGCTCGCGCTCGCCGACCGGGTCGAGATCGCCTACTTCCTGGAGGCCAGCAGCGCGGCCGTCGAGGGGACCTACGACATCTCGATCGTCGAGGGCTCGATCACCACTGCCCACGACGCCGAGCGCATCCAGGAGGTGCGCCGGCGCTCGCGCGTCCTGATCGCGATCGGTGCCTGCGCTACCGCCGGGGGCATCCAGGCGCTGCGCAACTTCGCCGACGTGCGCGAGTTCACCTCGGTCGTGTACGCGAGCCCCGACTACATCACGACGCTCTCCACCTCGACCCCGATCGCCGCCCATGTCGCCGTCGACTTCGAGCTCAACGGCTGCCCGATCGAAAAGCGCCAGCTGCTGGAGGTGATCGGCGCGCACCTCGCCGGTCGCCGCCCGCGCGTGCGTGCGCACAGCGTCTGTGTGGAGTGCAAGCGGCGCGGGACGGTCTGCGTGATGGTCGCGCACGGCACCCCCTGCCTCGGACCGGTGACGCACGCCGGCTGCGGTGCGCTGTGTCCCGCCTATGACCGCGGCTGCTTCGGCTGCTACGGGCCGATGGAGACCCCCAACACGGCGGCGCTCAGCGCCCGCCTGCAGGAGCTCGGCTCCGACGAGGTCGACCTCGTGCGCGTCTACCGCACGTTCAACGCGGGCGCCGACGCGTTTCGGGCGGCCGGCGATGCCGCCGCAGACAGGGACGCGGCGCGATGAGCGCGGCTGGCCCCGGCGGGCGGGAGGGCCCGATCACCCGCGTGATCCGCACCGACTACCTCGCGCGCGTCGAGGGCGAGGGCGCGATGTATGTGAGGCTCGAGGGCCGCAGCGTCGCCGAGGTCAAACTGCGCATCTACGAGCCGCCGCGCTTCTTCGAGGCCCTGTTGCGAGGCAGGGCGTTCACCGAGGCGCCCGACATCACAGCGCGCATCTGCGGCATATGCCCGATCGCCTACCAGATGAGCTCGGTGCGCGCGATGGAGGACGCGTGCGAGGTGGCGATCGATCACGGCCCGCTGCGCGACCTGCGGCGGCTGATCTACTGCGGCGAGTGGATCGAGAGCCACAGCCTCCACGTCTACATGCTGCACGCGCCCGACTTCCTCGGTTACGCGGGCGCGATCGAGATGGCGCGCGATCATCGCGAGATCGTCGAGCAGGGCCTGCAGATGAAGAAGGCCGGCAACTCGGTGATGGCGCTCGTGGGCGGGCGCGAGGTCCATCCGATCAACATCCGCGTCGGCGGCTTCTACCGCACCCCCACGCGCGCCGAGCTGCAGACGCTGAGCGAGCCGTTGCAAGGCGCGCTGCAGACGGCGCTCGCGACGGTGCGTTGGGCGGCGGCGCTGCCGTTTCCCGACGTGCAGCGCGAGCACGAGCTGCTGGCGCTGAGCGAGCCGGGATCCTACGCGGTCGACCTCGGCGAGATCAGGTCGGCGGGCGGCCTCGAGTTCGGCCCTGGCGCCTTCGACGAGCACGTCGTCGAGGAGCACGTAGAGCGCTCCAACGCCCTGCACGCGCGTCTCAGCGACGGCGGCACCTACCTCGTCGGCCCGCTCGCGCGCTACGCGCTCTCCTCGCAGCTGCTGCGGCCGCTCGCCGCGGAGGCGGCCCGCGAGGCGGGCCTCGGGCCGAGCTGTGCCAACCCCTTCCGGAGCATCGTCGTGCGGGCCGTGGAGCTCGTGCACGCCTGCGAGGAGGCGCTCGCGATCATCGAGCGCTACGAGGAGCCCGACGCGCCGGCCGTCGAGGTCACGCCCCGGGCGTCGGTCGGTCACGGCGCTACGGAGGCGCCGCGAGGGCTGCTCTACCACCGCTACGAGATCGACGAGCAGGGCACGATCCTCGACGCGAAGATCGTGCCGCCGACCTCGCAGAACCAGCTCGCGATCGAGGAGGACCTGCGCGCGGTCGTCGAAGACAGCCTCGACCTCCCCGACGAGCGGCTCGCGCTGCGCTGCGAGCAGGCGATACGCAACCACGATCCCTGCATCTCCTGCGCCACCCACTTCCTCAAGCTGACCGTCGAGCGCGGCTGACGCGCACCGCGCTGCGGACGAGCGGACGCGCGTGAGCCGGGCCGCGCAGGTGCTCGTGATCGGCGTCGGAAACCGCATGCGCAGCGACGACGCCGCTGGGCTCGAGGTCATCGACCGCCTGCGCGCGCTGCCCAGGGAGCAGCTCGGCCCCGCCGTGCGGTTGTGCGAGCACGAGGGCGAGGGGCTCGGCCTGCTGGCGATCTGGGAGTCCACCGCGGCGGTGGTGCTCGTGGACGCGATCGAGGGAGCCTCGCAGCCCGGCAGTCTCGTGCGCATCGACGCCTCCACCGAGCCGGTTCCCGCGTCGGCCCGGAGCGGATCCTCCACGCACGCGGTCGGCGTCGTCGAGGCGATCGAGCTCGCCCGCGCCCTCGGTCGCCTCCCCGCCCGCGTCGTGCTGTGCGGCGTCGTGGGCGCCCGCTTCGAGGCCGGGGAGAGGCTCTCAGCGCACGTGCGTGGCGCCATCCCGGCCCTCACCGAGATGGTCCTCGCGGAGGTCAGCGGCCTCGGCGGCGGCGTGCCGCCCGGCGCCGGCGGCCAGGCCTGAGAGCCAGCTCGCGAAGGCGTCGGCGCCCTCGCCCGTGCGGGCGCTGAGGAGCATGCGCTCGACGCCGGGATGGACGCGATCGAGGTTCTCGAGGAAGCGCTCCAGCGAGAAGTCCAGGTGCGGGAGCAGGTCGATCTTGTTGACCACCACGAGCTCGCAGGTGCGGAACATGAGCGGGTACTTCAACGGCTTGTCCTCGCCCTCGGTGACGGAGGCGACCATCGCGCGCGCATCCTCGCCGACGCGGAACTCGGCCGGGCAGACGAGGTTGCCGACGTTCTCGATCACGAGCAGGTCGATCTCGCGCAGGCTCATCGCCCCGAGCGCCGAGCGGACCATGTTCGCGTCCAGATGGCACTCCCCGCCGAAGCCGGGGTCCGTGTTGATCTGCGTGACCGGAACGTCGAGCGCCGACAGGCGCTCGGCGTCGAGCGACCCCTGCACGTCGCCCTCGAGCACGCCCACGCGAACCCCCGCCAGGCCGGCCATGAGCACGCGCTCGAGCAGCGCGGTCTTGCCCGCTCCGGGAGCGCTCATCAGGTTCACGACGCGCACGCCGGCGCGATCGAAGTCCGCTCGGTTCGCGCGCGCGATCGTCGCGTTCGCGTCGAGCACTTCGGTGGCGACCGTCACCTTCGTACGGTGCATGCTGCCTCCTCCTCCTCGACCTCGATGCAGTCCACGAGCAGCTGCTCGCCGTCGAGCACCTGCACGCGGCCCTCGGCGCAGCGCGGGCAGGCGAAGTCGAGCTCGCGCAGCTCCCAGCGCTCTCCGCACGTGCAGCGCAGCCGTGCCGGCGCGAGCCGGCAAACCAGCTCGGCCCCCTCGCAGAGCGTGCCCCTCGCGACGGCCTCCAGGTAGAACTCGAGCGAGCTCGGGACGACCTGGCGAAGCGCCCCGATCGTCACCTCGATGCGTCGCACGCGCCGCTCCTCGGCGTGGATGAGCGCCGTCTCGAGGATCGCGCGGCTGATCGCAAGCTCGTGCACCGCGGCCTCAGCAGATCCTCGGCAAAGGATCGCCGGCGAGCAGGTCCATCACGCGGCGCCCGCCGAACGCGGTCTCGACCAACACCATCCCGGCCGGCTCCGCAAGGACCTCACCGATCTCGCAGGCCAGGCCGCAGCCGGGCCGCGCGCGCAGCGCCGCGAGCGCGTCCGCCGCCGCAGCGGGCGCGACGAACGCGAGCAGCCGCCCCTCGTTGGCGACATACATCGGGTCGAGCCCGAGCAGCTCCGAGGCGGCCGCGACGGGCGCTGAGATCGGCACCGCCCGCTCGCGCACGAGCACACCCACGCCCGAGGCCCGCGCGAGCTCGTTCAGCGCCGAGGCCACGCCGCCGCGGGTGGGATCGCGCATGCAGCGCAACTGCTCCCCCACCGCGCCGATCAGAGCCTCGGCGACGGGCCACAGCGAGCAAGTGTCGGAGCTTATGTCGGCTTCCAGCAAGTATTCCCCGCGCGCGAGCATGACCGCCATCCCGTGCTCGCCGATCGGCCCCGAGACGAGCACGCGATCGCCCGGCGTGAGCGCGGACGGCGACAGGCGCGCGCGCGAATCGAGCACGCCGAGCCCCGTCGTGCACACGTACATCTGATCCGCATCGCCGCGCGAGACGACCTTCGTGTCGCCGGCCACGACCTGCACGCCGGCGGCCTTCGCCGCGCGCGCGACGGCCTCGATCTCGGCGCGCAGCTCGACCGCTGCGAGCCCCTCCTCCAGCACCAGCGAGAGCGTGAGCGCGAGCGGACGGGCACCGGACACGGCGAGGTCGTTGACCGTGCCGTTGACGGCCAGCTCGCCGATCGAGCCGCCCGGGAAGCGCAGCGGCGTGACGACGAAGCTGTCGCTCGTCAGCGCGAGCTCCACTCCGGCCGCCGACACGGCGCCGGCGTCGCCCAGCGCGGCGAGCGAATCGTTGGCGAGCACCGGCAGCAGCAGCCCCTCGATCAGCGACTGCGACGCCTTGCCCCCCGCGCCATGCGCCGTGGTGATGCGCTCGTCGCGGAAGCGCGCGGGCTTGGCCCGCGCGTTCTGCACGATGCCGAGCACGCGCCGCTGGCGCGTGGCGCTCACCTGCCCGCCTCCTGCAGCGCCTCGCCGACGGACGCATGGCGCCCGTAGGCGTAGTAGGCGGCGCACGCCCCCTCGGGCGAGACCATGCAAGTGCCGATCGGGCGCTCGGGTGTGCAGGCCGTGCCGAACACCCTGCACTGCCATGGCTTGATCGCCCCGCGCAGCACCTCGCCGCACTGGCACGCGAGCGGGTCGGCGACGCGCCGGCCGGGGACCTCGTATCGCCGCTCGGCGTCGTGGTCGGCGTAGTCATCGGACAGCGCCAGCGCGCTGTCGGGAATGACGCCCAGGCCGCGCCACTCGAACTCGCCCCGCACCTGGAAGACCTCGTCCATCAGCTCGCGAGCGCGTTGATTGCCCTCCCACGCCACCACGCGCCCGTACTCGTTCTCGACCTCGCAGCGGCCCTCGCCGATCTGCGCGAGCAGCATGCGGATCGACTGCAGCACATCCAGCGGCTCGAAACCAGAGATCACGAACGGCTTGCGGTGCTGGTCGGGGATGAACAGGAACGGCCGCGCCCCCACCACGGTCGCGACGTGCCCGGGACCGACGAACCCGTCCAGGCTCAGGTCCGGCGAGTCCAGCAGCGCGCGCAGTGGCGGCGCGATCGTGACGTGATTGCACATGCAGAAGAAGTTCGAAACCCCCTGCTCGCGGGCGCGCCTGAGCGTCAGCGCGGTCGACGGGGCGGTCGTCTCGAATCCGATCGCGAAGAACACGACGTCGCGGTCGGGGTGCGAGCGGGCGATCGCGAGCGCGTCCAGGGGCGAGTAGACCACGCGCACGTCCGCCCCCTCGGCCTTGGCCTCAAGCAGGCTGCCCTCGGAGCCGGGCACCCGCATCATGTCGCCGAAGCACGTCAGGATCACCTCGGCGTTGCGCGCGATCGCGATCCCGTCGTCCACGCGACCCATCGGCAGGACACAGACGGGGCAGCCGGGGCCGTGCACGAGCTCCACCGCGTCAGGGAGCAGTTCGTGGATGCCGTAGCGGTAGATCGCGTGTGTGTGGCCCCCGCAGACCTCCATCAGCTTGTAGCTGCGCCCGGGCTCGGCGAGGGCCGCGATCTCGCAAGCGAGCGCGCGCCCGAGCTGGGGGTCGCGGAACTCCTCGATGTACCTCATCGCCCCGGCGCCCCGGCGCCCTGCGCCTCCGCGCCGTCCTCGCGCGCGAGCGCGGCGCCGGCGTGCACGAGCAGGACCTCGCCCGGCGCCACCTCGCCGAGCAGCGCCACGTCGACCGTGCTCGCTGCACCCCGCTCGTCCGCGCACTCGGCGAGGCCGGCGGCCGCGTCGAGCGCGAGCACCGTCATGCGCGTGAGCGTACCGGCGCACACGATGCACGCCTCCTGCCCGGTCACAGCGCGGCGCGCCCCGCGAGCTCGCCGAGCTCACGCTCGTACTCGGCGCCCATCCGCTCCAGCAGCGCGAGCGTCGCCTGTGCCTCGCGCTCGTCGAGGAGCCCGAGCGCGAAGCCGGCGTGGATCAGCACCCACTCGCCGAGCAGCTCGTCCGTGTCGCGCGCGAGCAGCCCGACGCTCACGACGCGCCTGACGCCCGCGACCTCCACCTGGGCCAGCTCGTCTGCAGCGTCGACGATCTCTACGACTCGAGCGGGAATCGCCAGGCACATGTCGCGGCCTCCTGATCGTTGGGCGAGAGCGTGGTTTACCACTTCGCTGCGCTCCGCGTCGGACGCGCAGGCCCCGAGCGGGCGGGCACCGGCAGCCGCGCCGCCCGCCCGATCGACCGCTCCGTAGTCGTCCACAGGCCGCAAACGGGCCGCTGCGGATGGCGCGCCGCGCGCGCGGTGCTTTCGTCAGCTCCACCGTATTGCGCCCCGATCGCTCAGGAGGATTCACGATGGCAACCGTCGAGCAAACCACGACGTTCCAGGCTCCGGGCCAACCCGGCAGCCCGGTAAAGCTCGCAGCGAGATACGACAACTTCATCGGCGGTGAGTGGGTCGCGCCGGCGGCCGGCGAGTACCGCGCCAACGTCACGCCCGCCACGGGCCAGCCCTTCTGCGAGGTGGCGCACTCCACACCGGAGGACATCGAGATCGCCCTCGACGCCGCGCACAGGGCCAGGGAGGCGTGGGGCGAGCGCTCGCTGACCGAACGCTCGAAGGTGCTCAATGCCGTCGCCGACGCGATCGAAGACAACCTCGAGATGCTCGCCGTGGCCGAGAGCTGGGACAACGGCAAGCCCGTCCGCGAGACGCTGGCGGCCGACATCCCGCTCGCCGTCGACCACTTCCGCTACTTCGCCGACGTGATCCGCGGCGAGGAGGGTGCAATCTCGGAGATCGACCACGACACGGTCGCCTACCACTTCCGCGAGCCGCTCGGCGTGGTCGGCCAGATCACCCCGTTCAACTTCCCGATCCTGATGGCGGCGTGGAAGATCGCGCCGGCGCTCGCGGCGGGCAACTGCACGGTGGTCAAGCCCGCGAGCTCGACGCCGTGGTCGATCCTCAAGCTCGCCGAGGTGATCGGCGACGTCGTCCCCGCCGGCGTGCTGAACATCGTCAACGGGCCCGGCGCCGAGACCGGACGCGCGCTGGCCTCGAACAAGCGGATCTCCAAGATCGCGTTCACGGGCGAGACCGTCACTGGCCGCCTGATCATGCAGTACGCCGCGCAGAACATCATCCCCTCGACAACGGAGCTCGGCGGCAAGTCGCCGAACGTGTTCTTCGAGGACGTGCTCGCCGCCGATGACACGTTCGCGGACAAGGCCGTCGAGGGCCTCGTGCTGTACGCCTTCAACAAGGGCGAGGTCTGCACCTGCCCCTCGCGCGCGCTGATCCAGGAGTCGATCTACGACGAGTTTATGGCGCGCTGCCTGGAGCGGATCGGCGAGATCCGCCAGGGGCACCCGCTCGACCGCCGCACGCAGCTGGGGGCGCAGAACTCGGCCGCACAGCTGGAGAAGATCCTCGGCTACATTCAGATCGGCCGCGACGAGGGCGCCGAGCTGCTGATCGGCGGCGAGCGCAACGTGCTCGGCGGCGAGCTCGAGGGCGGCTACTACGTCGAGCCGACCGTCTTCAAGGGCGATAACTCGATGCGCATCTTCCAGGAGGAGATCTTCGGGCCGGTGCTGGCCGTGACGACGTTCAAGGACGAGCAGGAGGCCCTGCAGATCGCCAACGACACGATGTACGGGCTCGGCGCGGGCGTGTGGAGCCGCGACGGGGCGCGCGCCTACAGGATGGGCCGCGGGATCCAGGCGGGCCGCGTGTGGACGAACTGCTACCACCACTACCCGGCGCACGCGGCCTTCGGCGGCTACAAGGTCTCCGGCGTGGGACGCGAGAACCACAAGATGATGCTCGACCACTACTCGCAGACGAAGTGCATGCTGGTCAGCTACGACCAGAGCCCGATGGGCCTGTTCTAGAGATGATCGCGAGCGTGACCGCGACGCCTGCGGCGCTCGAGCTGATCGAGAGCCTGAGAGCTGACCACGGCGCGCTCGCCTTCCATCAGTCCGGCGGCTGCTGCGACGGCAGCTCCCCGATGTGCCTCATGCACGGGGAGCTGCCGCCGAGCCCCTACGACATCCAGCTGGGCGAGCTCGCGGGCGCTCCCTTCTACATCGACTCCGAGCTCCACGCCCGCTGGGGCAGCCCCTCGTTCGTGATCGACGTCGCGCCGGGCGCGGGCGAGGGCTTCTCACTGGAGGGCTCGCGCGGCGTGCACTTCGTCGCGCGCACGCCCGCGGCGAGCGCTGGGACGCGTTGAGGCCGAGCGCGCGGGAGCGCGGAGCGGACCGATGCGGCGGGCCGCCGATGCGCGTGTGTGCGCACGCGCGGCGAGCGCCTAGAGTTCGCTCGCGATGACCGATTCGCCACGGGTGATCAATGCCGGCCCACCGCCGCCGTCACCCGTGCGCACCCGCCCCGCCGAGCGCGAGCCGTTCAGGATCGCGGCGCTTCAGGAGCGCTGGCATCTGGATCCGGAGGATCACGAGCGCGCGCTCGCGAGGGGGATCGCGCTAGCGGCCGCGCACGGCGCGCAGCTCGTGTGCCTGCAGGAGCTCACGCTTAGCCGCTACTTCGCCGTCGAGCCAGGCGGCCCGGTCGCGGCGGGGGTCGAGCCCGAGGAGCTGCCCGGCGGCCCGACCCACCGCTTCGCCGCGCGCATGGCGGGCGAGTACGGCGTGCCCGTGCACGCCTCGCTCTACGAGCGAGGGGGCCCGCAGGACGGTCTCGGCTACAACACGGCGATCATCGTCGCGCTGGACGGCAGCCTGCTCGCGCGCACACGCAAGCTGCACATCCCCGTCACGGCGGGCTATCACGAGGATCGCTACTTTCGCCCCGGACCGGCGGGGCCCGCGAGCGAGGGCGAGTCCGGCGAAGGCGACGACGACCACGTCGCGGTCGTAGCGCTCGGGGGAGCGCGCCTGGGCCTGCCGACCTGCTGGGACCAGTGGTTTCCGGAGCTCGCCCGCCTCTACAGCCTGGAGGGCGCCGACGTGCTCGTGTACCCCACCGCGATCGGCTCCGAGCCCAACCACCCCGACTTCGACACACAGCCGCTCTGGGAGCGGGTGATCACCGGCAATGCGATCGCCAACGGCCTCTTCATGGTCGCCGTCAACCGCATCGGCGAGGAGCCGCCGCTGCGCTTCTACGGCTCCTCGTTCATCTGCGACCCGTACGGGAGAAAGCTCGTGCAGGCTCCGCGCGACGAACCCGCGCTGTTGCTCGCCGACCTCGATCTCGACCAGCGCCGAGACTGGCTCGAGCTGTTTCCGTTCCTCAGCACGCGCCGGCCGGATGCCTATGCGCGCCTGACCGATAGCCCGCGGCCAGGCGCCGGGGAGGGCTGAGAGGCGCGCCCGCGCGCGGCTGCGCTCAGCGTTCGCCCTCGGCGCGCGAGCCGGCCGCCTCGACGGCGTCCTCGCCGCCCTCGCCGGCTCGCCGCTGTATCGGGAGGTGCCCGACCACGATCGTGCCGCTGCCTGGTTCGGACTCGATCGTGAGCTCGCCTCCGAGCAGCATCGCGCGCTCGTGCATGCCGAGGATTCCGAAGCCTCCGCTGTCGCTGGCCTCCACCTCGAAGCCGGCGCCGTTGTCGCGAATGCTCAGCTGCACGGCCGTCGGCCCCTCGCGGATCTCGACGACGGCGCGCGTGGCTCGGCCGTGCTTGGTGGCGTTCGAGAGCGCCTCCTGGACGATCCGGTAGACGGCCGTCTCGAGCTCGGGGGCGTGACGCGCGGGCGTCAGCCCCTGCTCCCATGCGAGCTCGACGCTCACGTCCACGTCGATGCCGTGGCGGCTGCTGCGCTCCGCGAGGGCCTCGACGGCGGCCTGCACTCCCAGTTCGTCGAGCGCCGCCGGACGCAGGTCGGTGATCAGCGCACGCAGGTTCGCGATCGCTTCCTCGAGCTGATCGACGGCCTCGCCGACGACCTGCTTGACCGTTTCCAGTTGCTCGGAGCGTCCCGCTGCGGACAGGCCGATGCGCAGCGCGCTGAGGCTCTGCAGCGTCTCGTCGTGGAGCTCGCGCGCCCAGCGCTGGCGCTCGCCCTCGGCGGCGGCCAGACGCTGGCGATGGCGTTCGGAGGCGACCGAGTGCGCGGTCGCGACCGCCGTGGCGGCGCTGGAGGCGAACGCCTCGAGCAGGCGTTCGTCCTCCACGCTGAACACCGGGCCGTCCTCCAGGCGATCCAGCGCGAGCAGCACGCCGTGCGTCTCCCCGCGGAACGTCAGCGGCACGACGAGCCCGCCCTGGGCCTCGACGCCGTAGCGCCCGAGGCCATGCTCATCGAAGCGCGCCCGGTTGAGCTCGTCCTCCAGGCGCTGGACGCGGCCGGTGCGGATCGCTTGCGCCGCGGCTGTGTCCGCGAGCGGCACGCGTCGTCCCACGACGCCGCTCGGCAGGTCGCCCGCGCCCGCTGCGATGACGAGCTCCGCTTCGCGCCCGAGCTGTGCTCCGCTCACGAGCTCGATCACGAGCGCGCGCGCGGAGACGAGAGCGCGCCCGCGCTTGGCGACCAGCTCGAGCACGACGTCTGGATCGGTCTCGCCGCCAATCGCCCGCGCGATCTGCGTCGTGGCCTCGAGCGCGGCGACCGTCCGCTCGAGCTCGTCGCGGCGTCGGCTCGCGCCGGTGAAGCGCCGCGCATGATCGATCGCGACGCCGGTGAACTCGGCGAGCACGCGCACGGAATCCTCGTCCGCCTCGGTGAACTGCGCGCCTCCCGCCTTCTCGGTCAGGTAGAGATTGCCGAAGGGCTCGCCCCCGACGAGGATCGGCACGCCGAGGAACGTCCGCATCGGCGGATGTCCGTGGGGCAGGCCGTAGGAGCGCGGATGCTCGCCCACGTTCGCGAGACGCAGCGGTTTGGGGTCCTCGATCAGCGCGCCGAGCACGCCGCGCCCGCGCGGCAGGGCGCCGATTTCGGCCTGCACGTCCGGGCCGACCCCCAGCGTGACGAAATTCGCCAACTCCGAGCGCGCGGGATTGAGAACCCCCAGCGCCACGTAGCGCGCTTCCGTCAGCTCCCGCGCGGCCGCGAGCACCCGCTCGAGGACCAGATCGAGGTCGAGCTCCGCGAGCACGCTCCGAGCGACATCGAGAATGCCCTGTGTCGCTCGGTCCATTTCTAGGGGTTCCAGGTGGTGGCGGGGGCATAAGTCGGTCCAGGCCCCCGCCGATCGTGTTTGTCGCCACGCGCCGCTCTCGGCACAATCGACTCTATTGAACCACCTCGCGGCCGCGCCCGCGAACGCTAGTGCCCAACCAGGTCGCGCGCTCTGAACGCGGCCGCTGCTGCGATCGTCGAGACGAGCGCAATCGCCAGCATGACGAGGGCCGCGGTAGTGCGGAACGGCTGCGCCGGGACGAGCCCCACGTGCGCGAACGGCGTAGCCTGCACGAGCCACTTCGGAACCCCGGCGAGCGAGCCGATCAGGTCCCACAGGAACGCCACCGTGACCAGCCCGTAGCTGATGCCCGAGCTCGCACGCGGGATAACGCCGTAGGCGAGCGCGGCGAGCCCGAGGAACAGCAGCGACACGGGCAGACAGTTCGCGCCGGCCTCGAGCATCTTCGGCAGCGAGATGTGCACGCCCTGCGAGGCCGCGCCAGCCCACGTCAGCAGGCCGGCGAGGAGCGCTATCGACGCCGCGCCGCCGGCTGCCAGGGCCAGGCGCCCCCTCAGCCAGCCGAGCCGGCTGATCGGCAGGGCGAGCAGCGTTTCCAGTCGCCCGTCGGCCTCCTCCCTGCGCGCCGAGCTGATCTGCGCGCACACGAACATGCTCACGGCGAGGACGAAGAAGATGAACACGAACGACAGGTATCCGGTGGGCGTCGTGATCGAGCCGCTGCCGAACTTCTCGAACTGTCGCTGCAGGCTCTGCGAGACGCCCGCCGAGGAGATGCTCGTCGAGACCATGCCGAGGATGAAGGCGAAGGCGCCCACGCTGCCGAGCCAGACGAGCAGCGTCGCTCGCTCCTCGCGCAGCGCCTGCGCCGTCGCCGAGCCCAGCAGGCGCAGACGCGGAGCCTCGACGTCGTGCGCCGGAAGCAGTCCCGTGCCCACATCGCGGGCAGCCGCGATGCGCGCGGCCACGAGCAGCGCCAGCACGCTAGCCCCGATCGGCGCCAGCAGCACGAGCGGCCGCGCTCCGCTGTAGGGGCGCAGTTCCTCGGCCCAGCCCAGGGGTGTCATCCAGCGGACCCAGCCGGCCCCGCTGGAGGTGTCCGCGATCACGCGCAGCAGCAGCGCCGCGGCGATCGCGATCCCGCCGAGCTCGAGCGCGATGCGACGCGTGGGCGCGATCTGGCTCGCGAGCGCGCCCACGCCCGCGAACACCGGCACGACGCTCACGGTCGCCAGCGCGAGGTAGGCCGAGCCGCCGATCGAGAGGCCACCGGCGAAGAAGCCCGCGAGCTCGGCGAGCCACAGGACCCCCGCGCTGGCAAGGATCGCGGCGAGCGCCGAGCCAAACGCGGTCGCGCGGTCGATGCCCCCGGCGAGGACCAGTTCGCTGCGTCCCGCGTCCTCCTCGGTACGCAGCGCGCGCACGGCCGCCAGCAGGCCGAACGCGGCGGCGGCGATCGCGAGCGTCCCGCCCACGCGCCAGGCGACGTAGCCGCCGACCGTGAGCGGGTCGTAGGGAAAGCCGTAAAAGAGGCGAAGCGCGTCGTTGCCCGCGAAGGTGTGCACGAACTCGAGCCGATCGGCGGTCGTCGGGTACGCCGAGCGGTAGCCGACGGGCTGGATGTAGGCGTAGGCAGCGAACAGGGAGGCGAACGCGATCGTTCGCGTGCGCGCGTCACGGAACGCGCGGCGCGCAAGAGCGCGCGCCGGAGCGAGCACGCTCGGGCCCCTCGCCCTCAGCCCCGGCCGCGCTGCGCTACTCGCCGCCACGGCCGTCGGAGCCGTCGTAGTGGTGCAGGAAGATCTCCTCCAGGGACGGCTCGCGGCTCGAGAGCGTCAGCACCGGATACTTGGCCAGCTCCGCCAGGAGCGGCCCGATCGGGCCGCTGACCTCCATCCGCAGCGTGCTCTCGCCGGCGCTGACGACGTGCACGCCGGGGATCGTCCCGAGGCTCGGGGCGGGGCCCTGGAAGGTGACCTCGACGGTCTGCGAGCTCAGGTGGCGCAGCTGCGAGAGCGTGCCCTCATCCACCAGGCGCCCGCCGCGCAGGATGCCGACGCGATCGCACAGCACCTCGACCTCGCTGAGAATGTGCGAGGAGAGGAACACGGTCTGGCCGCGTTCCTTGGCCTCGTGCACGCTGTCGCGAAAAGCGACCTCCATCAGCGGGTCCAGACCGCTGGTGGGCTCGTCGAGGATCAGCAGCTCGGCGCGCGTGGCCAGTGCCGCGATCAGCTGCACCTTCTGGCGGTTGCCCTTCGAGAGCGCTCGGATCTTCTTGTCCGGGTCGAGCTGAAAGCGCTCGATCAGCATCTGCAGGTAGGCGCGGTCGCAGCCTCCCCTGATCGAGGCCAGGAACTCGAAGGTCTCCGCGCCGGTCAGCGACGGCCACAGCGAAGGCTCACCCGCCACGTAGGCGACACGCCGGTGCGCGGCCACGGGCATCTCCCAGGCGTCGCAGCCGGACAGGCGCGCGCGGCCCGCGCTCGCGCGGTGCAGCCCGAGCAGGATCCGGATCGTGGTCGTCTTGCCCGCTCCGTTGGGCCCGAGGTAGCCGTAGACCTCGCCGGGGGCGACCGCCAGGTCGAGCCCGTCGAGCGCAAGCGTGCTGCCATAGCGCTTGGTGAGCTTCTCGGCGCTGATCGCGCCAACGCTCGCGGTTCCCCCGCTGGAAGCAGCCGCCACTCCCCCGCGAACCGGGTCGGCGCGTAGCTCGCTCGAGGACATCGATCTGAAGGATCAGCCCTGCCGGTGAGGCTTTCATCGGGAGTTTTCACGGAGGAGCGGGCGGCTTGGCCGCAGCGAGGCTGGACGCCGGCGGGCTGCGCGATCTCCGCAGCGTGACTGCGGAGCCCCGCGGATGGGCGACGCTGCGGACGTGCGAGCATCTGCGCCCCAGGAGAAGGGATCACGATGAGCGCCGCCAGCAGCAGACCACGCCGGCCCGCCGGCCTCGAGGCGGCCGAGCCCGGCTCGCTCGCCCTGCCTCAGGCGCTCACCAGCGCGGAGCTGTACCCCGGCCGCCCGCCCATAGAGGTGCGCGAGACGCACGCGTCGTGGGTGTTCCTCGCCGGCCGCTACGCCTACAAGGTCAAGAAGCCGGTACGGCTTGCGTTCCTCGACTACAGCACCCTCGAGCGCCGGCGCGCGGCCTGCATCGAGGAGCTGCGCGTCAACCGTGAGCTGGCCCCCGGCATCTACCTCGCCGTGAAGGCGATCGTCGCCTCTGCCGACGGGGCTCTCGCATTCGCCGCGCCGACGGCAGCGCGCCCTCTCGAGTACGCGGTCAAGATGCGCCGCTTCGACGAGGCGCTCACGATCGAGGGGGCGATCCGTGCGCGAGCGCTCGAGGACCGGCAGCTGCGAGACGTCGCCGGGCGCCTGGCCGAGTTCCACCGCCGGGCGACACCGGCCGACGGGGGCGGCCCCGGCACGGTGCTCGACGCGTGGAGCGCGAACCTCGACGAGATCGCGGCGGCGGCGCACCCCGCCGCCTGGCAGGTGGCCGCGATGCGCCGATTCGCCGATGCCTTCCTCGCCGGCCACCGCGCGGAGATGCAGCGGCGCGTGCGCGACGGGCGCGTGCGCGACGGGCACGGCGACCTGCGCTGCGAGCACGTCCTACCGGGGCCGCCCGTTCGGATCGTCGACCGGATCGAGTTCGACCCCGCGCTGCGCCGCATGGACGTCTCCCGAGACCTCGCGTTCCTGGCGATGGACCTCGAGGCCCACGGGCGGCGCCGCGCCGCGCGCGAGCTGGTGGGCGCCTATCGTCGGGCCGGCGGCAGCCCGGGCGGTGAGCAGCTGCGCAGCTTTCACGCCGCCTACTGGGCGCTCGTCCGCGCCAAGGTGACCCTGATCGCGGCCGGCGGCGTTCATGGCGCCGAGCGGCGACGCCAGCGCGCCAGAGCCAACCGGCTCTGGAGGCTCGCCGAGCGTCTGTCCTGGAGGGCGCGGGCGCCCCTGGCGATCATCGTCTGCGGACCGCCGGCCAGCGGCAAGTCGACGCTGGCGCGGGAGCTCTCGCGCCGCTCGGGCCTGCCGGTCGTCTCCTCCGACGTGGTGCGCAAGCGCCGCGCGGGGCTGGTTGCAAGCGAGCGCGCCGGCGCCGAGCACTACACGCCCTCGTTCACGCGCTCGACGTACGAGCAGCTCAGCCGGCAGGCGCTCGCGGAGGTCGACCGCGCGGGCGGCGTGATCGTGGATGCGACGTGCCGCACGCGGGCGACGCGGGCGCTGCTGCTGCGCCGTCTGGCGGCCACGGGCGCGCCCCTGCTGGCCGTGCGCTGCGAGGTGACGCTCGAGACGGCGCTGGCG
Organism: Solirubrobacteraceae bacterium; assembly: GCA_035314465.1. Taxonomy (GTDB): domain Bacteria; phylum Actinomycetota; class Thermoleophilia; order Solirubrobacterales; family Solirubrobacteraceae; genus Palsa-744. Next base: position 121,149 of record DATFZM010000016.1, read on the forward strand.
CGGGCGCACAGTCGCATGCGGGTCGCGACTCGCATCTCAGACGCGACGCCGGCGATCGCGGCCAAGCAGTTCCTGAGCTTCCAGGCGCTGGAGGAGCTGGCGCCGGCGAGCGTGTTGGCGCTCGACGCAGAGCAGCCCCTCGGCGCACAGGTCCTGGAGGTCGTGCGCGCCCTCGATCAACGGCGCGCCGGAGCGCTCGCCTCGCTGCCTGCGGCCCCGCTCCGTGATTTCCCGCACCCGATCGGCGGCTTTAACGGGTAGGCGCTCGGCCCGCCTGAACCTAACTTCGAGGAATGGGTGGCCACCTGCGTCTGGCAACCGAAACCCACGACAGCGCCGACGAGGCGACTGTGGCGAGCGGCCCCGCCATGATCGGGGTCCTGCTCGCCGACGATCACGCCCTCATGCGACGCAGCCTGCAGCTCGTGCTCGAGCGCGAGCGCGACATCGAGGTCCTGGGCGAGGCGTCCGACCTGGCCGCGGCCGCGAGGCTGGTGCGGGAACGGACCCCGACCGTGCTCGTGCTCGACACGAGCATGCCCGACGGCTCGAGCCTGAAGGCGATCCGCGAGCTGCACGAGCAGGGCCCCAAGACGCGCGTCGTGGTGCTCTCGACCGACGACAGCCCGTACATGGCCGAACGCGCGCTGGCAGCCGGCGCAAGCGCTTACGTCTTGAAGGAGCTCGCCGACGTCGAGCTCGCGAGCGCCATCCGCACCGTCTCCAGCGGTGGCGAGCACGTCAGCGCCCGCGTGCGCGACCGCCTCGAGGCACTCAGCCAGGTCGGCCCCAACGGACGGCTCTCGCCCCGCGAGGAGGAGGTGCTGCGCCTGATCGCACTCGGGCACACGAGCGTCGAGATCGCCGGACAGCTGCTGATATCACCACGTACGGTGGAGACGCACCGTGCCCACATCCACGAGAAGCTCGGCTGTAAGACGCGAGCCGAGCTCGTCCGCTATGCCCTCCGGCACGGCATGCTAAGCGCGTAAGGAAACGATGGAACGGACGCCGAGATGTCGTCACTGCGGCGACGTGATCGGTGTCTACGAGCCAGCCATCCTGGTCCGCGACGGCCAGGCGCACTCGACCTCCAGGGCGGTCGCCCCGCAGGAGATCGCCTCGCACGAGCACGTCTACCATCGCGCCTGCTATTTGCGTGCCCACGGCCTCAGCGCCGCCGACTAGCAGTCATGCGCGACCGCCGCAGGTGCGTAGTCTTCCCCGCTGTTGATCGCGGCATTCTCGCGCTTGCCACCCGCCGCCACCGAATAACCTCTCGGTCATGAGCTCCCAACCCTCCACCCCCACGAAGTTTCGCGTGATCGTCGCCGGTGGCGGCGTCGCCGCGCTGGAGACGATCCTTGCGCTGGGAGACCTCGCACGCGAGGAGGTCGAGACGACCCTGATCGCCCCCAACGAGGAGTTCGTCTATCGGCCGATGACCGTGCGCGAGCCGTTCGCATACAGCCGCGCGCACCGCTACCCGCTTGCGCCGATCGCGCGCGACGCGGGCGCCGAGCTGATCGCGGACGAGCTCGACCTGGTGGAGCCCGGCGCCCAGACCGTGCGCACGCGTGCGGGCGCCGCCCTGCACTACGACGCGCTCGTGCTCGCCCTGGGCGCGACCGCTAAGCCACACTACGAGCACGCCGTCACGATCGACGACCGGCGCCTGGACGATCTCCTGCACGGCATCATCGAGGACGTCGAGGGCGGCTACGTCCAGAGCCTCGCGTTCGTCTCGCCTGGGCGGATGGCCTGGCCGATGCCCCTCTACGAGCTCGCGCTGATGACCGCCGGGCGCGCCTACGACATGGACGTCGAGCTCGCCACGACGATCGTCACGCCCGAGGAAGCGCCGCTGGCGATCTTCGGCAGCGGCGCCAGCAGCAGGGTCTCCGAGCTGCTCGAGCGCTCGGGCATCCACACGATCACCTCGGCCTACGCCGAGATCCCGCGCTCGGGCGAGATCATCGTCAGCCCCGGCGACCGCCATCTGCACGTCAACCGCGTGATCGCGCTGCCCGAGCTCTATGGTCCCTCCGTGCGCGGCATCCCCCTGGCCGAGCACGGCTTCATCCGCGTGGACCCGCACGGCCGTGTCCCCGACGTCGGGCCGGTCTTCGCCGCCGGCGACGCGATCGACTTCGCCGTCAAGCACGGCGGCCTGGCGACGCAGGAGGCAGATGCCGCCGCCCAATCGATAGCGGCTCTCGCCGGGGCGCCGGTCACGCCCGAGCCCTTCAACCCGGTGGTGCACGGGATCCTGCTCACGGCCGACAAGCCGTACTACCTGAGCGCGAAGATCACCGGCGGGCAGGGCTTCAGCTCCGAGCTCACCGATTACCCCACCTGGTCGCCGCCGACCAAGATCGCCGCCAGGTACCTGGCGCCGTATCTCGACGCGCGCGATCGTGAGACGAGCTCGACGTGAGCGCCGCGCCGCGGTGCCTCGTGGTCGGCTACGACCGCACCGAGAGCGCGCGCGGCGCGGCGCGTTGGGCTGCACGGGAGCTGGCGCCGGACGGCAAGCTCGTGATCGTGCACGCGTCGCGCTCTCAGCATGCCCCGGCCTCGCCGCTGACCACGAAGGAGGAGCGCCGGGAGCTTGCTCGCGCGCTGATCGACGAGCTCCTGCTCGAGAGCGAGGACTCGCTGTTCGACCTCCAGGTCGTTGCCGAGATCTCTGACAGCGATCCCGCGCACGCCCTCACCCATGCCGCGATCGAGCATCGGGCCCACGCGATCGTGATCGGTACCGAGCAGCACTCCGCCCTACATCGCGCCGTCGGGACGGTCACGACCGAGCTGCTGCGCAGCTCTCCGGTCGCGGTCGTCGCCGTGCCGTCCGAGGAGGCGCTCGCGAGGGCCCGCGCGAGCTAGGGGACACGGCTGCGCCGCGGCGCACCCTACCCGCGGCGAGGCGAAGAGCCCCGCGGCGAGGCGAAGGGCCCGGCGCCGAGGCGTGATTAGGTACTCGCCCGCAGCGGCAGACGGCCTAATGCTGATTGCGCGCGCGCCGGCGATCTCTAGCTTTCGATGTATGTTCGAGAGGCTTGTCGTGGGGTACGCGGGCGACCGGGCGGGCCGTGACGCCGTCGCGCTCGCCACCAGGCTCGCACTCGCCACCGGCGCGGCTGCGAGCGTCGTCTTCCCCTACCACCCGCTGCTCGCGACGGTGCCGGCGAGCGTCGCCGAGGAACGCGTTCGCGACGAGCTGCGCTCCCTGCTCGGCGAGCGCTACGGCCGCATGGCGCGCTACCACTGGAGCACCTCCTCGTGGCCGATACGCGCCCTGCACGAGCTCGCGGTCCGCGAAGAGGCCGACCTGATCGTCTTCGGCGCGGCCCACGAGCGCCTGGAGCGGCGCCATGTGAGCCTGATGGAGCGCGTCGTGCACGGCGCTCCGTGCGCGGTGGCGGTCGCGCCCGCGAACTACGCAGAGAGCAGCGACCACAGCCTGCTGCGGCGCATCGGGGTCGGTTTCGCCGACACGCCCGAGGGGCGAGCGGCGATCCTCTTGGCCGACGAGCTCGCCGATCGACTGCACGGACGCGTGCGCATCATCGCCGGCTCCGGCCTGAGCCCGGCGCTCGCCCGCTACGCCTTCTCCTCTCCGTCGCTGCCGACCGTTGAGGAGGAGCCGTCGACGCAGATCGACGCCAACCTCCTGCGCGTCGCCGAGGAACTGCTCGGCGAGCGTCTCGCGGCGGGCGAGGTCGAGCTCGAGGTGCAGCGGGGCGATCCAAGCCGAGTCCTCGCCGATGCCTCTCGCAGCCTCGACCTGCTGCTGCTCGGCTCGCGCGCCTACGGACCACTGCGACACGCCCTGCTCGGCAGCGTCTCGGCCGACGTCATGCGCGCGGCGCGCTGCCCCGTGCTCGTGCTGCCGCGCGCCGGGAGCACGCCGGTGCACGACGGTCGCGTCGGCGCCTCGAGGACGGCGACCGAGGCCTGAGCGAGCTCGCGCGCGCTCGGGCTCACACCGCAACCGGCTACGCTGCAGGCCCGATGAAGCTCGTGTTCGCGCCGATCCGCATCGCCTCGAGCCTGCTCGCCGGCATCACGGGCAGACGCGCCGTCGATCGCGTATGGCGGCTGTTCGACGACGGCGGACCGCCCAAGCCCGAGGATCGCACGGTCTCGTGGCCGCGCCTGGTCGCGGCGCTCGTGCTCGAGGGCGCGATCCTGCGGCTCATGGCTGGCGTGCTCGACCACGCCAGCAGGAGCTGGTTCGCGGCCCTCACGGGGCGCTGGCCTGGTGAGCAGGTCGACTCCGTCGGCAAGGACGCCGAGCGCTGAGCGCGAGCCGACCGACGCCGCCTACTCGGTCAGGCAGGTGTCCTCGTCGCTGTAGGCGAGCGCGCATGCACACAGCAGGCACAGCGTCGATGGCCCCACGTTGAAGACCTTGTGCCGAGACGCTACCGGCCCACTCGCGGATCTCAGACCCGTCGAGCGTCTTGAACGCGCGCAGGTCGCCGTAGCTGGTGACGTGCATCGGGCGACACCCTAGTCCAGCGCCGCTCCGGCCTCCTGGGCCTCGCCGAGCGCTCGCGCGAGCGCGGCGCGGCCGTCGCTCAACACGGGATCGCCGTGAGAGACGAGGACCCGCTCGATCGGCAGCTCGAGCAGGCCGCGCATCAGCAATGCGAGGCCGCGGCGATCCACGGCCACGTCCGCGAGCCATGACTGCGGGCAGACCTGCAGGCCGCCCCGGCCGTCTCCGATCAGCCGATCTCCGGACACGAGCGCGGCCGCGCCCGGCAGCCAGTAGAGCGTCTCCCCCGCTCCGCGCAGGGGCTTGCGCACAACGCCGCGGGGCACCACGTTCCACGCCCGGGTCCATCTGCCCCGGTAGCGCTCGGCGAGCAGGGCGCGGTCGCGGATGTGCCAGTGGATCGTAGTGAGGATGCTCACCGGGCGAGCCCCGATGCGACTGTCGAGCCGGCCCAGGCACTCCTCACGGCCATCGAGGGGCAGCAGCGGATCGATCAGCACGACGATCTGCTCGAGCTCGTACAGGACGCTGCCGACGAGCCGGGGCCAATCCGAGGAGCCGCCCGGCTCGGCATCCGCCCGCCAGTCGGGGTGCGGCGCCGTCCAGCGCACAAGGCCGGGCGCGATCTCCTGCACGGGCACGCTTGCATCCTCCTCGTCGGGGCAGGCGCAGCCTACCCGAGGCGCGCGAGCCCACCGTCGCCGGCAGTAGGGTTGAGCGCCGTGCCGGGGCCTTACTGCCACCACCTCCGCGTGCGCTACGGAGAGTGCGACCCGCAGGGCATCGTCTTCAACGCGAACTACCTCCTCTACTTCGACGTGGCGTTCACCGAGATGTGGCGCGCGGCGGTCGGGCCGTGGCAGGAGATGGTCGCGCGCGGCATCGACGCGGTCGTCGCCGAGACCAACCTGCGCTTCCTCGCGCCAGCGCGCTTCGACGACGAGCTCACCCTGCGCGTGCTCGTGAGGCGCATCGGCGCGACGGCGATCACGACCGAGATCGACGTCCTGCGAGGCGAGCAGCTGCTGCTGGCGGGGTGGCTGCGTCACGTGTGCGTCGAGCGCTCGAGCTGGGGCAAGACCGCGATCCCCAATTGGGTCAGAAGTGGGCTTCGCAGCTATGCCGTCGACGACGCGGAGACGACTGCGGAGCTGCCTCGGGCGGGCGACTGAAGGCGCCGTCGGGGGTTTTCTGCGCAAGGTGCGGGATCGTTCGCGAGAGGGTGTTGCAATCGAGACGCCACCCGCCTACGTTGACTGAAGACGCGGCTCCGAGTCGCAAAGAGCGAGGCCACCGAGGTGTGAGGCCGCGCCACCAAGAACCGCATGGCCCTCGGGTCGGGCGGGAAGGGTTCCTCAAACGGCTCGGGACCGCGTCGCTTTTCGTCTCGGGAGGATCGTCTCGGCGGCGTGCTTCCCCGGCCCGCAGCGCCAGGCGATGGAGCCCGTCCACGGGTTCGGCGACTCTCAGCAGTCTCTCAGCAAGCGCCCAGCGGCCGCCAAGCGTGGCGGTCCTAGATGTGTTCAGCGAAATCGTTGACCCGTCCCAGGCGAAGAGAGAGGATCGAACCGATGAGAGCACGTATCAGGCGCCCGCGCAGCACGCGGAGGACGTTGCTCGCGATCGCCGGGGCGGCGCTCGCCGTGGCCGTGGCCGGTTTCCTGGTCGTCTACTTCGTGCTGTTCCCCACCTCCTCGCCAAAGCCGTTCAAGCTCGCCGCCTCGGCCACGACGACCGCTACCGCCACCGCCAAGAGCGCCACGGGCGCCGCCGCGAGCGCCGGCGCGTCCTCGACGCCCTCCTCCTCGGTGGCGGGAACGTGGAGCGTGGCGAGCGGCTCGGAGGCCGGCTACCGCGTGCGCGAGCAGCTCGCCTTCCTGCCCGCGCAGAGCGACGCCGTGGGGCGCACCTCCCAGATCAGCGGCTCGGCGAGCGTCGCCCGGTCGGCGGGCACGGTGAGGGTGAGCGCGGCCGCGTTCACGATCGCCGTCAACACGCTGAAAAGCGACCGCTCGATGCGGGATGAAAAAATCCACTCCATCGGCCTGGAAAGCGACCGCTATCCGACCGCCATGTTCACCCTGCTGAGCCCCATCTCGCTGCCCGCCTCCGTCCTCGGCGGCGGTGTCGCACACGTCTCGGCGACCGGCGAGTTGCAGATCCACGGCACGACCAGACGCGTCACCGTCCCGCTTGAAGTGAGCATCTCGAGCTCCTCACTACAGGCGGTCGGCACGCTCACCTTCCCATGGCGAGAGTTCAACATGACCGCGCCCAGCGTCGGCGGCTTCGTGACGGTGACCGAAAAGGCGACGATGGAATTCGACCTGCGACTGCAACGAGCCTGAGTCGAGATGGCATCTCCACAGCAGCCAGGGGCTACCAGCCGGGCGAGAAGGCACGCGGAGGACTGAAAGGAGGCCGACCCGAATGCCCGACGCACCCGACAACGCGCGCGTGCTCGTCGTCGACGACGAGCCGAACATCTGCGAGGTGATCTCGATGGCGCTGCGCTATCAGGGGTTCACGGTCGAGACCGCCTCCACGGGCCGCGAGGCGGTGGCGCAGGTGACGCGCTTCAAACCGCACATCATGATCCTCGACGTGATGCTTCCGGACATGGAGGGCTTCGAGGTAGCAGAACGCCTCGGCGCCCAGCGCGCCGGTGTGCCGATCATCTTCCTCACCGCGCGCGACGCGACCGAGGACAAGGTCCGCGGCCTCACCGGCGGCGGCGACGACTACATGACCAAGCCCTTCAGCCTCGAGGAGCTGATCGCGCGCGTACGCACGATCCTGAGGCGGACCGGGCAGGCGCCAGCCGAGTCGGGGCGCCTGGTGTTCGAGGATCTCGAGCTGGACGAGGAGTCGCACGAGGTCACGCGCGCGGGCGCGCCGATCGAGCTCACCGCCACCGAATATCGGCTGCTGCGCTATCTGATGCTCAATCCGCGTCGGGTGATGACCAGAGCGCAGATCCTCGACCACGTGTGGGAGTACGACTTCGGCGGCGACGGCCGCGTGCTCGAGACCTACATCAGCTACCTGCGCAAGAAGCTCGACGCAGATGGCCCGTCGCTGATTCGCACGGTCCGCGGCGTCGGCTACGCCCTGCAGGCGCCACGTCGTTGATGGCCTCGCTGCGGGCCCGGCTGCTCACGGGGGTGCTCCTGCTCTCGGCGGCCGGGCTGATTCTGCTCGGCCTGGTGACGTACGCCGAGCAGCGCTCATTCCTCTACGGGCGCGTAGACCAGGAGGCGCGCGCTGCGGTGCCCGCCCTTTCGCAGGCGCTCGACGCGGCCGGCTACAGGCCCGCCACCGAAACCGGGCAGTCCGGGCTCCCGGACAGCCAGGGTGGGGGCGGCTTCAGACCCGGTGGCGGCCCTGGCGGCCTCGGCGGAAGACCCGCCATCAACCTCCCGCCCGGCACATACGGTCAACGCCGCGACGCCTCCGGCAACGTGCTCGGCCACGTGCTGATCAAATACAGCCCGAGCGAACCGATACCGGCCGCGCCCGCGATCCCCGCCAAGATCCCGATCGGCGCCGCCTTCACCGTCGGCTCGGTCGGATCCTCCGGCCTTCACTACCGCGCCTACGCCCGCCGCGATCCGGAGGACCCGGGCATCACGATCGCGGCCGTGCCGCTCGGAGAAGTGCAGGACACGCTCAACCGCCTTCTGCTCGTCGAGGTACTCGTGATCGCAGGCGTCCTGCTCGCGCTCGGGCTGACCGCGTTCTTCGTCGTGCGGCTCGGCCTCAGGCCCCTCGATCGGATGGAGGTGACCGCCAACCAGATCGCCGGCGGCGAGCTCTCGCGGCGCGTGAGCCCGGCCGAGCCCAAGACGGAGATCGGCCGGCTCGGCCTCGCGCTCAACGGGATGCTCGACCGCCTCGAGCAGGCCTTCGCCGAACGACAGGCCAGCGAAGATCGCCTGCGGCAGTTCCTCTCCGACGCCTCCCACGAGCTACGCACGCCGCTTGCGTCGATCCGCGGCTACGCCGAGCTGTTCCGCATGGGCGCCACCGCGAGCAGAGCCGACACCGAGCTGGCGATGCGCCGGATAGAGGACGAGTCGCGCCGCATGGGCGTGCTCGTCGAGGATCTCCTCACGCTCGCGCGGCTCGACGAGGCTCCGGCGCCGCGGCGCGAGGACGTCGACATCGCCACGCTCGCCCGCGACGCCGTCACCGACGCGCGCGCGACCTCTCCCCAGCGTGCGATCACCCTCCAGGCGCCCGCGAGCGCCGTCGTCTCGGGCGATCCCCACCAGCTCCAGCAGGTGCTCGCCAACCTGATGCGCAACGCGCTCGTACACACGCCCGCCGATAGCGCGATCGACGTGACCGTCGAGCGGAGCGCACAGGAGGTGAGGGTGCGCGTGCGCGACCACGGCCCCGGCCTTCCGCCAGGGGCGGCCGAGCACCTCTTCGATCGCTTCTGGCGCGCGCACCCTGGAGGGCACCCTCCCTTCGGAAGGACAGGCAGGCAGGCCGGGCGCGAGCGCGGAAAGGGCGGGGCAGGTCTAGGGCTCGCGATCGTCAGCGAGATCGTCGTCGCCCACCACGGCAACGTCAGCGCCGAAAACGCGCCGGACGGCGGCGCGATCTTCGAGCTCGTGCTGCCTGTCCTCTCAGGCGGCTCTCAGGTGAACGCCACGTCCGCCTGAGGCTGGAGAGGGAGACTCGGTCATACCAGCCAAGCGACCGAAGGAGAAACCAGATGTCACTGTCACTCGCACTCGCCGCCAACATGATCGCCGGCCTGGCTCTCGTGGGGCTGCTCGCGCTCGCGATGACGCTCCCGAGCCGTCTGCGCCCGCACGCCGCGTCGGTCTCTTCGGCACCCGCCCAGCCCGTATCCGGCGTCCCGACCGCACCGGTCGCCGCTGCACCCGACGGAGAGGGCCTACCACGACGCCGCCAAGACGCGCAGCGGCCTCGTGCCACCTCGGCGCCGCTGTCAAGCGCGGCCTGAGGCGATCCTCATGGAACGTCGCGCGAGCGGCGGTCGGCGCCCAGCCGTCCGCCGCTTTCGCGCTTAGCGGCTCGTTAATCGCCGGTTAGTCGCCGTTCAGAGCGGCGTCTCAGAGTGAGCGTGCGTGCTCCGCGCCGGCAGACGTGACACACGCTGCAGACGCCCACAGCGACCTCTCGTCACTGCCGACGGAGCCACCAACAGAACCGCACCGAGCCCCCAGGACCTTCCAAGGAACCTCCAAGCATCGAGCGCTTTGATCATCACATGAGCACACAAATCATCGCCACGGCCACAGGGCCACACCTCTTCTGGATCACCAGCCGCGCGGCCGGGATCACGGCGCTCCTGCTCTCGAGCGTCTCCGTCTGCCTCGGCCTGCTGATGGGCGGGCGAATGCTCCGCGGGCGCTGGGGCGACATGCGAGTCACGCACGAGGCGCTCTCGCTCGCGACGCTCTTCGCGATCGCCGTGCACGGGCTGACGCTGATCGGCGACGGCTACCTCCACCCGAGCCTCGGCGACGTGGCCGTGCCATTCCTCGGCGCCTACAAGACCTTCTGGACGAGCACCGGCATCGTCGCCTTCTGGATGATGGCGATCCTCGGTCTCTCCTACTACGCGCGCACGCGGATCGGCGCGCAGCGCTGGCGCCGGCTGCATCGCTTCGTCGCGCTCGCATGGCTGCTCGGCGTCGTCCACTCGCTGGGAGAGGGCACCGACGCCGGCCAGACGTGGTTCCTGGCGATGACAGCGATCGCGGTCCTCCCCGCCCTCGTCCTGCTCGCCGTTCGCCACCTCGGACGCTCGAGCGAAAAGACGCCGTCGACGCACACCGGCCAGGGCGCAGCCGAAGGCGCACGATGAGCGTGGCGCCGGCAACCGCCAGCTCTCTCCCAGGCAATCGCGAGGGCGCTCGGACACGCGAGCGCCACCCTGAGCTCCCGACAACCCCCACCACGAGCACCCAGGAGCGCACATGACCACCAGCACCCTCTCCCCCGCACCCGCCGAGAGCGACAGCGAGCGCCAGGCGCGCCAACACTCCGCACGCGGGCTCGCGCGCGCCAAGCGCGCCGCGATGCTCCGCCGCGCGCGGCTGATCCGACGCTCGGTCGCGGCGCTGAGCTCCGCCCTCTTCGTCGCCGCCTTCCTGACCGTCTACGTACAGCTTGCTTCTGGCCACGATCCGGCCCTCACCGCCTCGGCGCGACGCCGGGCGGCGACCTCGACCAGCTCGGGCTCGACGAGCACAACCTCCACGAAGTCGAGCTCCACCGAATCCGGCACCGCCGCCGCCAAATCGAGCTCCACGGAATCCGTGGCGACGGGCACGGAATCGAGCTCGAGCGGCTCGGGCTCGACGGGCAGCGAATCGTCCGGCTCGAGCAGCGGATCGTCATCGACGCAGTCCGGCGAATCGAGCAGTCCCTCCTCCGTGACGACCTCGCAGTCATGAGCGACGAGGCGAGCGACTCGTTCGAGTGCTTCGGCTCGATCTGCACCGTTCACGTAACGGGAGCGGGCCCGCTTGGTAGAGCCGAGGAGGCCGCCGCCGGCGTGCGCCGCAGGCTGCTCGAATGGCACACGCGGTTCTCCCGGTTCCTGCCCGACAGCGAGCTCTCGCGACTGAACGGAGACCCCCAAGGGCTCGTACGCGTGAGCCCGTTGATGGCGCGCTTTGCCGCGTGCGTGCGCGGCGCGGCGTCGCTCACCGACGGGCTCGTCGACGCGACGCTGCTCGACGCGGTGCAGGACGCGGGCTACGCGGGTGAGATCGCCGCGCCCCTTCCGCTCGCCCGCGCGCTGGCGCTGGCTCCGGAGCGCCGGCCGGCCGCGGCGGGCGCGGCGCGCTGGCGCGAGCTCGAGGTGGACGTTGCGAGCGCCACGGTCGTGCGGCCGCCGGGCCTGAAGCTGGACAGCGGCGGCATCGCCAAGGGCCTGTTCGCCGACGTGCTCGCAGCCGAGCTCGCTGGACACGCGCGCTTCGCGGTGAACTGTGCGGGCGATCTGTTCGTCGGCGGAGCGGAGGCGGTCTCGCGATCGGTCGAGGTCGAGAGCCCGTTCGACGCCGGCGTAATGCACACGTTCGAGATCGAGGCCGGCGGCGTCGCGACCAGCGGCATCGGCCGCCGCAGCTGGCTGGACGAGCGCGGCGAGCCCGCGCATCATCTCCTCGATCCCGCGACGGGACGGCCGGCGTTCACCGGGATCGTACAGGCGAGCGCGCTGGCCGACAGCGCGCTGGGCGCCGAGATCCGTGCCAAGGCGGCGCTGCTGAGCGGCCCGCGAGGCGCGGCCAGGTGGCTGGCGCAGGGCGGCGTGGTCGTATTCGACGACGGCTCCCACCAGGTCTTCGAGCCGCCGCGCACGATCGAGCTCAGCGAGCTCTCAGGGTATGTGCAGGCCCGTCAAACGGCTGCCGCCGAGCATGTCTGACATCGACACCACCACGCTGAATCCCCCCCACAGCGCCTGGCCGGGCGAGCCCGGCGGCGTCTACGCCGATCCCCCCGCCTCGGCGCGTCGCCGGCAGGCGCCCGCCGTCGAGATCGTGATCCCGGTCTACAACGAGGAGCACGTGTTGCGCGCGAGCGTCTCCCGTTTGCGCGAGTACCTGCGCCGGCAGCTCCCCGTCAGCTACGCGATCACGATCGCCGACAACGCCAGCACCGACGGAACGCTCGCGCTCGCCCGCGAGCTCGCCCGCGAGCTTCCCGAGGTCGGGGTGCTCCATCTCGATCGCAAGGGCCGCGGCCAAGCGCTGCGCGCGGCCTGGTCGGCCAGCGACGCCGAGGTGGTCGCCTACATGGACGTCGACCTCTCCACCGACCTCGACGCCCTCCCCGCCCTGCTCGGGCCTCTGCTTGCCGGTCGCGGCGACGTCGCGATCGGCTCCCGTCTGGCTCCCGGTGCCGAGGTGCGTCGCAGCGTCAAGCGCGAGCTGATCTCGCGCGCCTACAACACGCTGCTGCGCGTCATGCTGCGCGTCGGGTTCTCCGACGCGCAGTGCGGCTTCAAGGCGATCCGCGGCGACGTCGTAAAGCCCCTGCTCGACGAGGTCTTCGACGAGGAGTGGTTCTTCGACACCGAGCTGCTCTATCGGGCCCAGCGCGGCCGCCTGGCGATCCACGAGGTGCCGGTGCGCTGGGTCGAGGACCGCGACTCGCGCGTGGCGATCCTCGCGACCGCGTGGGCCGACTGGCGCGGCATCATGCGCCTGCGCCGCGAAGCCGACCGCCCGCTTGCGCCAGGCGCCCTGCCGGCCGGCGCCGGCTCGGTGCCGCGACTCTCACACGGCTAGCGCCCGGCCACGCGAGCGCCCGCGGCGGAGGCGCCCTCGCCGGTCGTCACCTCGAGGTGCTCCGCGCCGCCTACGCGGAAGTCGAGCTCGTGCTCCAGGCCGCGCGACGCTCGGCGATCCACCGCTCTGCCTCGCTCAGGACAGCCGGCTCGATGCTGCAGGTGCGCACGCGTCCCACCTTGCGCGAGCTCACGAGGCCGCTGCGCTCGAGCACGTGCAGGTGCTGCACGACCGCCGGCAGCGACATCGGCAGCGGGCGCGCAAGCTCGCTCACCGACGCCGATCCGCTGCTGAGACGCTCGACCATCGCTCGCCGCGTGGGGTCGGAGAGGGCCTGAAAGACCTCGTCGATCGCGGGGGCGCCGGTGGGCATTTGGTGTACTTGGATTATTTGGTTAAGCATACACTTAACTATGCCATACTCGGCGGCCATGCGCGCGCTCGTTCAGAGGGTCACCCGCGCGGCGGTGCTCGTGGACGGCGAGACGGTCTCGGCGATCGGGCCCGGGCTGCTGGTCCTGCTCGGGATCGGGCACGACGACGACCCCGCGGCCGCCGAGCGCCTGGCCGACAAGGTGCGCGCCCTGCGCGTGTTCGCCGATCAGAGCGGCAACATGAACGAGCCGCTCGGCGATCGCGAGATCCTCTGCGTGAGCCAGTTCACGCTCTACGGCGACACACGCAGGGGCAACCGCCCGAGCTTCGTCGCGGCGGCGCGCCCCGAGCAAGCCGAGCCGCTCTACGAACGCTTCTGTGAGCGAGCGGGGGCGCGAGGCGGCGTGTTCGGCGCGCAGATGACGGTCGAGCTCGTGGGCGACGGGCCCGTTACGTTGATGCTCGAGATCTGAGCGTCCTCAGCGACGCGCCGAGCGGGCCTCCGGCGCCGAGCGCGCCGACCACCGCTGCGCCCACGCGTCGAGCGGCGCAAACGCGGCGAGCAGCTCGCGGCCCTCGGCCGAGAGTTGATAGCCGAGCGGTCCGCTGGCGGCGATCCCGGCCGCCCGCAGCTCCGCGAGCCGTTGATTGAGCACGCTCGAGGACATTCCCTCGCAGCGCTCCTGGAGGGCGCGGAACGACAGCGGCTGATCGCGCAGCTCCCAGATCACTCGCAGCGCCCAGCGGCGCCCGAGCAGGTCCAGCAGCGCCATGATCGGGCGACCGCTGCGCGATCCGCGCACGGGCCGGCCCGGCGCGGGACCCGAGCGCGCCGCGCGGGTCGATCGCTGCGCGCGCGCGCCTGGCTGCGTCGGCTCGGGTTTGGGCCGTCGATCGTCGTTCATGGGCTGATGTGCAGCGCTTCGGGGCGCCGAGAGCCGTCGCGAGGAGCACACTAGCGCTTCTCATATCGAAGCGCTAGTGTGTGCTCTGCTGCTGTGAAAATCGAAGCGACCTACGATAGGAGGTGGACGATGTCCCCGACCAGCCAGGCGCCACGACTCGCGCCGTTGCAGCCCCCGTACGAGCCCGACGTGGCAGCGATGCTCGCCAAGTGGATGCCGCCCAACAGCTCCGCCGAGCCGCTGCGCCTGTTCCGCACGCTCGCTCGCAACAACGACCTCGCGGGCCGCATGCGCCCACTCGGGGCCGGCATCCTCGGTGCCGGGGCGAGCATCGCCCCGCAGCTGCGCGAGGTCGCGATCCACCGCACGTGTGCTCTGACGCGCAACGAGTACGAGTGGGGAGTCCACGCCGTCGCCTTCGGCAAGCCGCTCGGGCTCACCAACGAGCAGCTGCGCTCGACGGTGCTCGGGAGCTGGACCGACGAGTGCTGGGAGCCCGAGCAGGCGATCGTGTTCCGCGCCGCCGATGAGCTGCATCGGACGAGCACCATCTCCGAGGAGCTGTGGGCCGAGCTTGGCGCGCGCTTCGACGAGCGCCAGATCATCGAGCTGATCGTGACGGTCGGCTGGTACCACGTGATCGCCTACATATGCAACGGGCTGAGCGTGGAGGCCGAGGAGTGGGCGCCCGGTTTCCCTCGGCGCACGCTCTGAGGCGGCGGCTCGGAGCCCGTCGTTTCGCTTCGGCGCCTACTGGCGCGGCGCGTCGGCGCGCCCCGGCCCCGCGCCTCGGCGCCATCCGCCGTCGCTGAGGCGAAGATGGGATCGTGCCCGAGACCACGGCCGAAGCCCGCAAAGACAGGCTGCTGCCCTGGATCGCGGCCGAGCGTACGCTGCGCGCCGCTGTGCTGATCGCGGTGGGTCTCGTGCTCGTCAGCCACCCGCACGCCAACTGGGCGGACGAAGTGTCACGGCTGGCGACGCGCCTGGGGCTGAACCCCAACGCCAACTGGGTGCGGCAGATCGTCGAGAAACTGCGGCGGATCCACAGCAACGCGGACGTGCTGTTCGGCGTCCTCGCGATCGCCTACGGTGCGCTCGAGGGAGTCGAGGCGTTCGGGCTGTGGCGCAGGCGGCGATGGGCCGAGTGGCTGACCGTGATCGCGACCTCGCTGTTCTTGGCGCCCGAGATCTGGGAGCTTACGAAAGGCGTCTCGCTGTTGAAGGTCGGTGCCCTCGTCGCGAACCTGCTGATCGTCGGCTACCTCGTGTGGCGGCTTCGCGGCGGACCCTCGCAATCTCCACCGACGCCGCCCGCCCCGCCCGAGCCGCGGGCCCCGCCGCGCGAGCTGCGGGCGTAGCATCTCGGGCGTTCCCTGGAAGTCGCATCCGATCGGGAGGAACCATGGATCGAAAGTACATCGACTGCCGCGAGATGCCGAGCGAGAACGGCTGCGATCTCGTGATCGCAGGAAGCGAAGGCCACGTGCTCGACGCCGCGGTCACGCACGCGATCACCGCGCACAAGCACGAGAACACGCCTGACCTGCGCGAGCAGATCCGGATCTCGCTCAAAGACGTCGAGCCCGGAATGGTCGTCTGATCCGCTGGGCGGCGGGGCGCGCGAGCCGCGCCCCGCCGCCGCAGCGGCAGGCGCGGCCTTGCTTGGCCGCCCGGCGCGCGATGCGCGGTCGAGCGCATCCTCCCTTCGGAAGGACGCGCGGGCGCGGGTGGGTGATCGTCCCGTGCGGACAGGCCCGCCGACGGGGCTCGGTAAACGCGATGCCGACCTGCTAGACCCCGCGTGATGGGTGTATCGGAGAGCACGCAGTTGCGTACGCGCCGAGCCCTTCTCAAGCGCTCGGGGCTCGTGCTCGCGTTCGCGCTCGTCGTCGCGCTCGTCGTCTACGCGCTGCTGCACCTGGACCTGCACCGAATCGGCCACGTCCTCATCACCGCGACACCCGGCTGGATCGTGCTGGCGCTCGTGTTGATGGGATCCTCGCTCGTGCTGCGCTCGATCTCCTGGCATCAGGTCTTGCGCGCGGCGCTGCCGGAGACGCCGATGCCGTTGGCGCCGGTCGTGCGAGCGACGATGATCGGCGTGATGGCATCGGCCGTCTTTCCCGGACGGATCGGCGAGCCCTCGCGCATCTTCGTGCTCTCGCGGCGGCTCGACGGCCCCACCAGGCGCCAGCTGCCGGTCGTCGCCGGAACGGTCTTCTCCCAGACGCTGATCAACCTTCTCGCGCTCGGCATCCTGCTCGCGATCACGTTCACCAGCGTGCCCCTCCTGCACGGGCATCTCGCCGGGCTGGCCGGCGCGCTCGCGGTCCCGCTGGCGCTGTGCATCGTAGTCCTCGTCGGCCCGCGCCTGCTCGAGCTGGCTCGCAACTCGCGCTCCCCGAGGCTCGTGACCGCGGCCGACCTCGTCGCACGCATGCTGCGCCTCGCACGCCAGGGTCTCGCGGCGTTCCGCAGGCCGCGCTACGGGATCACCGCCATCCTCGCGCAGTTGCTCGCGTGGGCCCTGCAGTGGCTCGCCTGCTACTCCGTGATGCTCGCCCTCGGGCTGCAGGCGGATGGCGGCCTCGTCGCCGCGGCGGCGATCCTGCTCGCGGTCAACCTCAGCGCCGTCCTGCCGGCGACGCCCTCGAACGTCGGCGTCTTCCAGGCGGCCTGCGCGGTCGTGCTCGCCGCCTACGGGGTGAACGCAGGCACGGGCGTCGCCTACGGCATCATCCTGCAGGCCGTCGAGGTCCTCACCGCGCTCGCGCTGGGCGTGCCTGCGCTGCTGGGCGAGGGCCTGACCTGGCGCGACATCCGCACCGGCGGCAGCTCAGCCGGCGAGAGCCCGGAGTGACTGGCGCAGCGAGCGCGTCGTTTGGAGCACGGCCGTCGGCTCATAGCCGCAGTGGGCCATGCAGTTCTCGCAACGGGGGTCGCGCCCGCGTCCGTAGCGGTCCCAGTCGGTCGTCTCGACAAGCTCTTTGTAGGTCTGGGTGTAGCCGTCGGACATCAGGTAGCAGGGGCGCTGCCATCCGAACAGCGAGTAGCTCGGTATGCCCCACGCGGTGCAGTCGAATTCGGCCCTCCCCTCGAGGAAGTCGAGGAACAGCGGGCTGTGGTTCAGGCGCCAGCGCTTGCGGCGGCCGTCGGCGAAGGCCTCGCTGAACAGCTGGCGGGTCTGCTGAACGCCGAGGAAGTGCTCCTGGTCGGGCGCTTTCTCATAGGCGTAGGCGGGCGAGATCATCATCTCGTCGACGCCGAGGTCGTCGTTGAGGAAATCCAGCACGTCGCGAATCGTCTTCGGCGAGTCGTGCGTGAAGAAGGTCGTGTTGGTCGTCACACGGAAGCCAGCCGCTTTCGCGGAGCGGATCGCGGCGACCGCTACGTCGAAGACGCCCTCGCGCTCGACCGACGCGTCGTGGCGCTCGCGCAGCCCGTCGATGTGGATCGCCCACGCGAAGTACGGGCTCGGCTTGAACCTGTCGAGCCGGCGCTCGAGCAGGAGCGCGTTCGTGCACAGGTAGACGAACTTCTTTCGTTTCACGAGCTCGTCGGCGATCATGTGGATCTCGGGGTGCACGAGCGGCTCGCCGCCCGCGATCGAGACCATCGGCGCGCCGCACTCCTCGACGGCGCCGACGGCCTGCGCGACCGGCATTCGCCGGCGCAGCACGTGCTCCGGGTGCTGGATCTTGCCGCAGCCCGAGCAGGCGAGGTTGCACTGGAAGAGCGGCTCGAGCTCGACGATCAGCGGGAAGCGCTCGCGTTTGGCCAGGCGCTGGCGCATGAGGTACCAGCCCATACGCGTGCTCTGCCTCATCCGAACGGCCATCGCGCCCACCTTAGACGCCCGGCGCCCAGTCGTGAAGCGCGCCCGCTACGCGGCGCAACGCGCGCGCGGCCCGCAGCGCTCCGCCGACGGCGCCGATGCGGAAGAGCTCGTGCGAGGGACTGTCGAGCACGACGCGCACAACGCCGAATGGACGCCCGCGTGCGCCC
>DATFZM010000017.1:0-32900 GCA_035314465.1 Solirubrobacteraceae bacterium
GGGGCAGCAGCTTGTCGGGGTCCTCGTACTCGATGACCCCCTCGCCGGGCCGGGCCGTCGGTTTGCGCTGCTCCCGCATCTCCGTGGCCACGTTGATCTCGAGCCAGTACATCGTGCCCATGACCGCGACCAGGTAGAAGCCGATCCAAGCGCAGAACACGCTCGCGTAGGCGCCGTCGGTCGGCCCGAATTTCTGGACGACGAACTCCACGCACTGCACCCCGACGGCGGCCAGCCCGAGAACGATCGCCCCGATCGCCGGTGCGAGCCAGCTGGAGGAGGCCTTCTGGCGCCGGCCGGCGACCACCGCCAGTATGGCGCTCAGGATGATGCAGGCCACGAACGCCGCCCCGAGCCCCTGGTTGGGGGCGAGGCTCACGTGGGACTCTTTCTGTTCCTTGAGCAGTTCGGCGGTCGGCTTCCAGAAGTGGTTCTGGTCGATCGAGCGCAGGTAGAAGTAGGCGAACAGGAACGCCAGGAAGAAGAACACGGTGGCCCCCGCCAGCAGGCGTGCCGCCACCGACAGGGCGCGCAGGCCGCGCTCGCGGCGCTCGGCGGGCGGCTCGAGGCCGGCGTCCGCGGCCGCGGGCATCGGCTGGCCGCCGGGCCGGATGGGCAGCCCTGCGCTTTCGGAGGCCATCGTCACGCCCCCGCCGAGGCCGGCTGAGTACCGCCGATGCTCAGCGGCCTGCCGTAGTCATATGGATCGGAGTCGAACACCGGGATCTGCTCGAAGTTGTTGACCGGCACCGGCGTGGGCACCTGCCACTCGATCGACTTCGAGCGCCACGGGTTGGCCTCGGCACGGGCGCGCACGAAGATCAGCGAGTACACGACGTTGAACAGGAAGATCAGCATCGAGAACCCGAGCACGAAGGCCGAGATCGACACCCATGTGTTGAGTCCCACGAGGTTGGGGGCATAGCTGCTCACGCGCCGCGGCATTCCCTTCATGCCGAGCGCGAACAGCGGCAGGAACGTCGAGTTGAACGAGATGAACATCAGCCAGAAATGCCACTTGGCAAGGGCCTCGTTGAAGCGCAGGCCGGTCATCTTCGGCACCCAGTAGTAGATCCCGGCGAAGAACGCGAAGATCAGCCCGCCCATGATCGTGTAGTGGAAGTGGGCCATCACGAAGAAGCTGCCGTGCAGGTCGGTGTTGACGGGCGCGTCGGAGAGGAACACGCCCGTGAGGCCCCCGATCAGGAAGTTGAACGTCCAGGCCAGGCAGAACAGCATCGGTACGGTGAACGAGATTCGACCCTTCCACAGCGTGCCCATCACGCACAGGAAGATGAAGCCCGTCGGCACCGAGATGATCTCCGTGGAGAGGATGTAGAAGGGCCGCAGGTCGGCGTTGATGCCGCTGACGAACAGGTGGTGCTGCCAGACGAAAAAGCTCAGCAGGGTCACGCCGAGCATCCCCGAGATCGCCAGGCGGTAGCCCCACAGCGGCTTGCGCGCAAACACGGTGATCAGCTCGAGCACGACCCCGAAGCCTGGCAGGGCGAGGATGTACACCTCGGGGTGCCCGAAGAACCAGAACAGGTTCTGGAACAGGTAGGAGCTGCCGCCGCCACCGGCGATGAAGAACGATGTGTCGATCGTCCGATCGAGCGCGGACATCAGCAGCGTGGCGATCAGCATCGGCGCGGCGAGCACCATCAGAATCGAGGTGGCGAACACCGACCACACGAAGATCGGCAGGCGCGACCACGGCAGGTCGGGCGCGCGCATGGTCATGATCGTCGCCATCATGTTCAGCCCGAGCAGGGTCATGGAGACGCCGACGAGCGCGAAGAACATGATGTAGGAGTCCATCCCCATCACCGCTTGGTCGTTGAGCGGCTCGTACCCCGTCCACCCGGTCGGGAAGCCGCCGAAGAAGATCGTCGAGACGAGGATGAAGCCGGCCGCCATCAGCAGCCAGAAGGTCAGCGCCTCGATGCGCGGGAAGGCCATCCGCCTCGCGCCGATCATGATCGGCACGAAGTAGTTGGCGAACGGGCCGAGGATGCCGGAGGTCATCATCCCCATCATCATCGACCCGTGCATACCCACCAGCGAGAGGTACTGGTTGGGGCCGACGACGGTGGGCGTGTCGTGCAGCAACTCGGTGCGGATCAGCATCGCGTTCAGGCCCCCCACGAAGAAGAACACGCCGATCCCGGCGAGGTACTGGATGCCGACGACCTTGTGGTCCGTGCACAGGCCGAAGTAGCGCCCGATGCCCTCCTGCTCCTTCTCGCGCAGGGAGGCCGGGCGCCCGAGCAGGCGGGAGGCCGGGTAGTTGGCGAAGCCGAGGCCGATTAGGAAGCCGGCCACACCAAAGAAGTAGCCCAGCAGCAGCGAGACATCGTTCTCGTCCGATTTCGTCTGGTAGTGGAAGCTCCCCTGGAAACCGATCAGGTGACCGATCCACCAGCCGAGGTAGTAGCCGCCGACGCCGAGCAGCACGGCCGTCAGCAGGTTGAAGCCGATCAGCCGGCGCCATAGGGGGCGGGGAACCGGGTGGGGTGTTTCAGCTGCAGTCGTCGTATTCATCCGCCACGCCTCGTTGGTTCGGGTAGATAGGTCTTGCTGTACGGCGGCAGCACCTTCGTCACCGAGGCAAACCGCCGCTGTTGTTCATGGATCCAGATCACGAACGCCGCCGGTGTCACGACGTGGCCGGTGTCGAACATGTTCCCGTGCCAGATACCGCACAGCTCCGCGCAGCGCACTTCGAAGCTCTGGCGTTTCGTCGGCTTCACGAACGCGACGTTGTTGACGCCGGGATTCGCGTCTGCCTTGACCCCGAGCTGGATTGCCCAGAAGGAGTGGATCACGTCGAGCGAGGTGACGTTGAGTTCGATCGTCGTGTTGGCCGGCAGCACGATGTGGGGCGTCTCGACGCCGCCGTAGGTCGGCCAGCGGTAGGTAAACGCCCACTGCTGGGCGATCACCTGCACCGGCAGCCTGGGGCCGCTCGGCACGGTCAGCGGCGAGGGCCCGC
Source organism: Solirubrobacteraceae bacterium (assembly GCA_035314465.1). Taxonomy (GTDB): domain Bacteria; phylum Actinomycetota; class Thermoleophilia; order Solirubrobacterales; family Solirubrobacteraceae; genus Palsa-744. The sequence goes on from DATFZM010000017.1 coordinate 2,996, forward strand.
TGCCCGAGCCGGAGCCGTAGTTGGCGAGCAGTTCGACGCTGCCGAAGCCCGCGAGCGCGAGCACCGCCGCCGAGGTGACGCCGATCCACCACGTCTGGATGCGCACGTTGCCGCGGACCGCAGGGCCTTCCAGCGCGGCGCCCTTCGGCTGGCGGAAGCAGATCACCGCGTAGAGGAGGTAGACCACGACCATCAGGAAGACGGGCGTCGCCGCCGCGACGAGCACCGTGTTGTCGGTGACATGCTCGGCGGCCTGTACGCTGCCCTTGCCCGGCGGCAGTTCGGGCCCCATCACCCAGATCACGAGCGGCACCGCGATCAGGCTGGCCACGATCCAGATTGCCGTAAACCTGCGGGCGTGGTTTGGTTCGCTCATCGATCAGACGACGTCGAGGAAGCCGTCCATGTAGCCGAGCGTCTGCATCGGCCCGCCGTTGCCGTTGAGGAAGCCCGCGGCGCAGGGCACGAAGCACTGCCAGCGGTAGCGGCCCTTCTTGCCCGTGCGGAACGTGAACGTGATAGTGCGGTGGGCCATCGTCGCCGGTTGGCAGGGGGCAAATTCGCACGGGTTCTTGGCTTCTTCGGAGATGCCGGGGAGCGGTACGAACACGCCGAGTTCCGGTATCGCGAAGGTATGCGAGGTTTCTTCGGGCGGAATCGAGCTGACGGTCTTGCCGTCCAGCGTCATCGTCCCGCCGATCGTCCCCTGGACCTGGGACAGGAACGGGTTGCGCAGACCGGTGGGAGAGTCGAACTGGTAGATCGTGACGTGCACGAGCGAGTTGGCGGGCACCTGGTAGACCGTGCTGTGCACCCATTGGCCGTTGCTGCGAGCGAGATAGCTCACCCAGTCCGGGTGTGAGGGGCTGAATTTGGGCCCGATCGACGCGACCGTCTCGAGCGTCAGGCTGGCGCCGGCGCTGACCACGGGGGTGGTCGTGGCGGCGACGGTCGGAGGGATGCTCGTGGCCCAGCTGGCTATGTAGAGGCCGATCAGGATCGCCACCACGAGCGTCGTCAGGCCAACGCCGAGCGACTTCTTCGCAAGAGCGCTCAAAGCGCCACCCCAGGCACCACGTAGTCGACCTCACAACCCAGGATCACGCTGCTCTCCTCAAGCTCGTGCTTTCCCCAGGACCCGCCGCCACACTATAAATCGCGCCCGTCGGAAGGACAATTCTAAGAAGATTTTCATGAAAGAAGCTTGGTCTTTGCGGAGTCGCGGTGCCACGCGAGCGCCACGGCCGGGCGCCGCACCTCGCCGACCGGCCCACGAGACGGCGGCTACGATCAACGCCTTGGCCACCACCGACGAACCCCCGGCTGCCAGCGAGCCACGTGAGGCGCCCGCCGCGACCACGGTGGCTTCGCCGATCGTCCCCGAGCGCCCCACGCTGGATGGTCTGGAGGCGAAGTGGAGCGCAGCCTGGGAGGACTCGGGCACGTACTCCTTCGACCGCTCCGCTCCCCGCGAGCGGGTCTTCTCGATCGATACGCCGCCGCCGACCGTAAGCGGCTCGCTGCACGTCGGCCATGTCTTCTCCTATACGCACACGGACGCGGTCGCCCGCTACCAGCGCATGCGCGGCATGGCGGTGTTCTATCCGATGGGATGGGACGACAACGGGCTACCCACCGAGCGGCGAGTCCAGAACCACTACGGCGTTCGCTGCGATCCGTCCGTCCCCTACAACCCCGCCTTCGAGCCGCCCGTCGACCCCTCCGAGAAGGAGCCCGTGGCCGTCTCGCGCCCCAACTTCGTGGCGCTGTGCCTGCAGCTCACCGACAGCGACGAGCGGGCCTTCGAGGAGCTCTGGCGCACGCTCGGCCTGTCGGTCGACTGGTCGATGACCTACACGACGATCGGAGCCGCCGCCCAGCGGGTCTCCCAACGCTCGTTTCTCGGGCTGCTGGCGCGCGGGGAGGCCTACCAGCTGGAGGCGCCGACTCTCTGGGACGTCGATTTCCGCACCGCCGTCGCCCAGGCCGAGCTCGAGGACCGCGAGCGCCCGGGCGCGATGCACCGCGTCCGCTTCGCACGCGCTGACGGTGACGGCGGCGCCCTGATCGAGACGACCCGACCGGAGCTGATAGCAGCCTGCGTCGCGCTGCTCGCGCACCCCGATGACGAGCGCCACCGCGAGCTTGTCGGTCGGGAGGTGCGCACGCCGCTGTTCGCGACCCGGGTCCCGGTCATGACGCACGCCGCCGTCGAGCGCGAGAAGGGGACTGGCCTGGTCATGGTGTGCACGTTCGGGGACGTCACCGACGTGACCTGGTGGCGGGAGCTGGGTCTGCCCGTGCGCTCCGTGCTCGGGCTGGACGGTCGTCTGCTGGAGGTCCCCTGGGGAGCGCCGGGATGGGAGTCCGAGGACCCAGAGCGCGCCAGGGCCAGCTACGCGGAGCTCGCCGGCGCGACGATCAACCAGGCGCGCCGGCGGATGGTGGAGATGCTCGCCGCGTCGGGGGATCTCGTCGGCGATCCTCAGCCCGTCAGCAGGGCCGTCAAGTTCTTCGAGAAGGGCGACCGGCCCGTGGAGATCGTCACCAGCCGCCAGTGGTTCATCCGCACGATCGACCACGCTGATGAGCTGATCGCCCGAGGGCGCGAGCTTCAGTGGCACCCGCCATATATGCGCGCCCGCTTCGAGGACTGGGTCGAGGGGCTCAACGGCGACTGGTGCGTGAGCCGGCAGCGCTTCTTCGGGGTGCCCTTCCCGATCTGGTACCCGATCGACGGCAGCGGGACGGTCCTCTACGACCAGCCGATCGCGCCCACCCCCGAGCGTCTGCCGGTCGATCCGTCCACGGATGTGCCCGACGGCTACGCGCCCGAGCAGCGCGGCCGCCCCGGGGGGTTCGCCGGCGATCCGGACGTGATGGACACGTGGGCCACCTCCTCTCTGACGCCGCAGATCGCGGGCGGGGCCGACGAGGACCGCGAGCTCTTCGAGCGCGTGTTCCCCATGGACGTGCGGCCTCAGGCCCACGACATCATCCGCACCTGGCTGTTCACGACCATCCTGCGCTCGCAGCTCGACGAGGGCGTGCTGCCCTGGCGCCACGCCGCCATCTCGGGCTGGGTTCTCGACCCCGACCGCAAGAAGATGTCCAAGTCCAAGGGCAATGTCGTGACCCCCATGCATCTGCTCGAGGAGCACGGTGCCGACGCCGTTCGCTACTGGGCCGTAAAGGGGCGGCCAGGAGCCGACACGACGTTCGACGCGCAGCAGATGAAGGTCGGAAGGCGCCTGGCGGTGAAGCTGCTGAACGCGTCCAAGTTCGCGCTTGCCGATCTGCCGCCCGAGGGGCGGGCGCTAACGCAGCCGCTCGACAGGGCCCTCCTCGCGCGGGTCGCCCAGGTAGTCGATGAGGCCACGCGCAGCTTCGAGGAGTACGACTACACGCGCTCGCTCGATCGCACCGAGGAGGCCTTCTGGTGGTACTGCGACTACTACCTCGAGCTCGTCAAGGGGCGCCGCTATGAAGGCGCCACCGACGGGGCGGCGTCGGCGAGCCGCGCGCTTCGGATCTCGCTCTCGGCCTTCCAGCGCCTGCTCGCCCCGTTCCTGCCCTTCGTCTGCGAGGAGGTCTGGTCGTGGTGGCAGCCCGGCTCCGTGCATCGCGCGAGCTGGCCCGAGGTGGGGGAGCTAGGGCTCGAGTGCGCCGGCGCGGAGGGCGCGCGCGAGCTGCTCGCGCTCGAGGTCGCCGCGGACGTCCTGCGGGAGGTGCGAAAGGCGAAGTCGCAGGCGCGCATGCCGATGCGCGCGCCGGTTGCGCGTGTGGTCGTGCACGACAGCCCCACGCGCCTTCAGGCGCTGGAGCTGGGCCGCGGCGACCTCGCCAACGCTGGCACGATCGCGTCCATCGAGTGCCAGCCCGCCGTTGAGTTCTCTGTCGAGGTCGAGCTGGCGCAGAGCGCCGACTAGCCGCCGGCCGTGCCCGAGCTCGCCGAGCCGATGGCGGGTAGCACGGTACTCGTCCTCGGCGACCCCGACGGGCTTGGGGCTGCGGTCGTGCGGATGCTCGAGCACGAGCACATCGCGGTCATCTCGGCACCTGGGCTGAGCGACGGGGAGACGGCGGCGATGCTCGCCGAGCCGCGCTGGGCCGCGGTCGCGATCGTCACGCGCGATGACGTGCTGGCGCTGCGCCTGACGCTGCTCAGCGCTCACGTGCGACCGGATCTCCCGCTGTGGATGACGATGTTCGACCGCACGATCACGCGCGAGCTGCGCCATGTAGCACCTGACGTGCATGTCGTCTCGCCGGCGGAGCTGGTGGCGGCGGATCTCGCTGAGCACTGCGTTGAGGCCGCGCCCCCGGCAGGCGCGCGAGGGCGCCGCGGCTCCCGGATCGTCGACGACGCGCTGCGACTGCTCGTGCGGGCGGGCGCGGCGCTCGTACTCGTCGTGTTGTTCGAGAGCGTGATCTCGATGATCGCGCTTCACGAGGGTGTTGTCGACGCTCTCTACTTCAGCACGAGGACCGTCGCGACGGTGTCGGGCGCGCCCGGCGCGACCTCGGCGCCGGCGTGGTTCAAGCTCCTCTCCGCGCTCGACACGATCGCGGCCCTGCTGCTCGTCGCCGTCTTCACCGCCGCGCTCGTTCGGCGTCTGAGCCGCGCTCGGCTGACCACGCTGCTGGGCGCGCGGGCGGCACCCAATCGCGGCCACGTGCTTCTGATCGGCTTCGGCCAGGTTGGGTTTCGCCTGGCGCAGGAGCTGCGCCGCCGCGGGGTCGCCGTGCTCGGCGTCGAGCGCGACCCCGACGCACCCTGCGTGCGCCTTGCCCGGGCCGCAGGCATCCCCGTCGCGATCGGCCGCGGCGATGACCGCGACACCCTCGAGCGCCTCGGCATCCGCCGTTGTGGCGTCGTGGCGGCGGTTACCTCGACCGACCTCGTGAACGTCGCGGTCGGCCTCGCCGCGAGCGACCTGGCGCCAGGCGTGGCGCTGGTTCTGCGTTTGGGCGATGGCGAGGTCGCGGCGGAGACCGACTCGCTGCTGCATCTCGGGCGGATCGTTGACGCCCACAAGATCGCCGCCGACACGCTCGCCCGCGGGCTTGCGGACGCGGTCGCGCGCAGGGCTGCTCGCCCGCCGTCCGACGGCTGAGAGGGCGCAACGCGCACGCGAGCAGCCGCGGCCGCTCAGCTGTCGGATTGTGCGTGTTCGTCATCGGACGTCTCGGGCGGCCTCATGAGGCGAAGGTTCAGTTCCTGCAGTCGCTCCTCCTTAACCATCGCAGGAGCGCCCATCATCACGTCTTGCGCGCGCTGATTCATCGGGAAGGCGATGATCTCGCGGATGTTCGGCTCGTTCGCGACGAGCATCACGATCCGGTCTATCCCTGGTGCGATGCCTCCGTGGGGTGGCGCGCCGGCGCGGAAGGCGCGGCCAAGAGCGCCAAAACGGGCGTCGACTTCGGCCCTTGAATATCCAGCGATCTCGAAAGCGCGATAGAGGATGTCGGGCCGGTGGTTTCGGATAGCGCCGGATGACAGCTCATATCCGTTACAGACGATGTCGTACTGGAATGCCTTGATCGAAAGTGGATCGGATGTGTCGAGAGCCTCTAGTCCGCCTTGGGGCATCGAGAATGGGTTGTGGCTGAAGGCGACCTCGCCGGTGGCCGGGTCCAGCTCGTACATTGGAAAGTCGACGACCCAGCAGAATCGGTAGCTTTCCGCCTCGACCAGGCCGAGAGATTCACCAACGTGGACGCGCAGCGTGCCCATCATCTTTTGGGCCTCGCGGCGCTGAGGATCGGCGATCATGAGCAGCATGTCGCCCTCTGCCGCGGCGAGAGCTGAAACCAGGCTCTCCTGGACGTCTTGATCCATGTGGCGCGCAAGTGGACCTCGCAGGCAACGGTTCGGCTCCACCACGAACCACGCGAGGCCGGCCGCCCCTTGGTCTCGAGCGAACACATCCAGGCGGTCGATGTCGGCGCGGCTCAGGTCTGGGTTGGGTAGGCGCATGGCCGAGACATGCCCACCCGTCAACGCTTTCACCCCCGAGGCGGCAAGCAGCTCGGTCGCGTCGCGCATCTCCAGCGGGATCCGCAGGTCGGGCTTGTCGGTGCCATACCGTTCCATCGCCCGTTCATAGGGAACGCGCTCGAACGGCGGGGCGGAGCTGCGCCACTCGGGGCGCAGCTCGGTGAAAAGGCCGTGCAGTACGTCCTCGACGACCTCGAAGACGTCCTCCTGTTGCACAAAGCTCATCTCGAGGTCGAGTTGGTAGAACTCTCCCGGCGAACGGTCGGCGCGGGCGTCCTCGTCGCGATAACAGGCGGCGATCTGGAAATAGCGGTCGAAGCCCGCGACCATGAGGAGCTGCTTGAACTGCTGGGGAGCCTGCGGCAGGGCGTAGAACTTGCCCGCGTGCAGGCGCGATGGAACGAGGTAATCGCGAGCGCCCTCGGGGCTCGAAGCCGTGAGGGTGGGAGTCTGGATCTCGAGGAAGTTGTGACTCCGCATGCGCTCGCGTATGCTCGAGATGACCTTGGAGCGCAGAACGATGTTCTCGTGCATGCGAGCACGACGGAGGTCGAGGAAGCGGTAGCGAAGCCGAGTCTCCTCGGGAGCGTCCTCGTCGGGAAAGATCGTGAACGGCAGTTGTCCCGACGTGCCGAGAACCGAGACCTGTGCTGCCTCGACCTCGACCTCACCGGTCTCGAGCAGAGCGTTCACCGTTTCAGGCGAACGCGCCAGAACGCGGCCCTCCACCTGCAGGACGGTCTCCTTGGGAGTGTGCGCGAGGTCCAAGCCGGCCTCGGGCCGAATCACTATCTGAGTGATGCCGTAGTGATCGCGCAGGTCGAGAAACAGAAGGCCACCGAGGTCGCGACGCGTGTGCAGCCATCCGCACAGGACGACGTTCTCCCCCACGTGCTTGCTGCGCAACGCACCGCAGGTATGGGTGCGCATGCGCGTCGGGAGGGGGTCATCGGCTTGGGATTCGTGTGTCATTCGCGTCAATTCTGAGCAGCCACCCAGCGAGGTCAGACTATCCGAGCGTCGGGCGCGAGTACGCGCCGTGGCCTACCAGCAGGGTTCGAACGGTTTGCCGTTGAGCGCGAGGTCGAAACGCGCGCCCATGATCCCGGCGGCTTCGTCGGCGACGCAGAAGCGGCTCTTCTTGAGCCCGTACTCGGCGTTCAGCACGGGCTCGCCGGCACGCAGATAGGGCTCGAAGTCGGCGCATTCCTTGTACTGGTTGCACTGCTCGCTGAGAGCGCCGTCGAAGTAGGGCTGCAGGGTCGCCGACTGTTCGCCGTCGTTCTTCTGCAGCACGGCCATGCCGAGCGAGTGGACCGTCTGCGCGACCCACTCGTTGAAGCTCAGCTGCTCCGCGCCGGTGATCGGGAAGCCGCTGTTGTTGGCATACGCTTCGATGTTGTCGGGCTCGACCGCGTCGAAGCCCTTTTCGCGGCACATCTGGAAGCGCGCCGACATGATCGGCCCGATCACTTCGAGCCTGCGGATGTCCAGCCAGCGCTCGCCCGGCCAGCCGTTCGACCGCCCGAGCACCGATTTCGGGAAGAGGTGGTAGTCGGGACGGAAGTTCTCGGCGGTGCCCACGTCGATGTAACAGATCACGTGCTTGCCCTGGGCGTGCAGCGCCGCAACCTCGGCGGCGCTGTCTTCGAAGCCGTCGATGTCGTAGGCGGCTACCCGCTTGCTGTTGCTGACGGTGCCCTGGAGCTGCCAGAACCAGGTCAGCCGCTGCGGCGGCTGCCACCAGGGGCCCTGCTCGGCGACCGCGGGCTCGGCGCCGGCGCCGCAGAGCGCGATCAACGCAGCGGAAGCGATCGCCGCGCAAGCAAGCCTCGCTCCGCGCGAGACGCTCCCGGGGCGGTGGGGCGGCATTGCGCCGTCCATCCTAGGTAGTCCGCTGCGGACTTACGGGCGATGGTCCGCCGGCTCGCTCGACGGCGGGCGTGCTCACGAAGTGCTTGCTCAGCATTGTCACCTGCCCCTGGTAGCTGGATCCGACGTCCTCGCCGTAGAGCACGTCCGGCTCCTCGGCCATGCGCTCGAACGCGAGCTTGCAGACGGGCTGGCGATGCTCGACCATGAACGACACGTCGCGAGCGCGCACCTCCAACGCCGCGCGGCTGCCCTTGGAATCGCCGCGCGAGTACCCGAAGCCGGGGTCGAAGAAGCCTGCGTAGTGGGTGCGCAGCTCGCCCGCGGTGGGGTCGTAGGCGAGCATCTCCGCCGCATAGGAGGGCGGAATGCTCACCCCCTCGGCGGAGAGCAGCAGATAGAAGACCTCGGGCTCGAGCACGATGCGCCGCCCGGGCTCGGGGTGCACCGACTCCCAGTAGTCGCGCCATTTCAGCGCGCTCACCTGCGTGAGGTCGATCGGCAGGCTGTTGCGCTTTGCGCGATATCCGACGATCGTCTCCTCCGAGCCCGACATGTCCAGGCTCAGGAAGAGGCCGTCCGCGAGCAGCAGCTCGGACTCGGCCAGCGGCCGCGAGTCCAGGTAGAGCAGCGGCGAGTGCGCATGCAGTCGCAGCAGCTCGGAGTCCGTGAGACGAGCGTCCTGCGAGAGCAGTCGCACCTGGTGCAGCGCCAGCCCGGTCTTGACGCGCACGGCGAACGTGCGCGGCACGACCTCGAGATAGAGCTTGCCGTGGTAGCCGGCGGCGATCTCGTCGAAGCGATGGTTGCGGTCGGTGAGCACCCTCGTGAACACGTCCAGGCGGCCGGTCGAGCTCTTTGGGTTGGCGCGCGCGCGGATGTCCTCGGGGAGTCGAAGCTGCTCGATCAGCGGGACGAGGTAGGGGCGATCGCGCTCGAGCGTCGCTCCGTCGCGCAGGTCGATGCGTTCGAACGCCAGGTCCTCGATCTTCTGCTCGACGGTCGAGCTGCTGTCGGGGAGGAAGCTGCAGCGCAGCGCCCATGCGTGCTCGCCGAGGCGCAGGTCGAGGCTCGCCGGCTGGACCGACTCGGCGGGAATCCGCCACGGGTCCGCGACGATCCAATCCTGGGCGATCGCGAGCCGCAGCGTCTGCGCGGGAAGCACGCCGTGGCGCGCGCGAGGATCCCCGATCTCCGCCGGCGCTGGCCGGATCGGCGTCGTCGTCGATGGGGGGCCGCTGCCCACAGGCGAAGTGTATGGCCCGCCGGGGAGCGCGCGCGGGCCGTCCGCAGCCGGGTCTACCTTCAAAAGCGATGCTGCTCAGAGAGTTCACCGACGGCATGGAGATCGACCAGGTGCTCTTGGTCCGCGAGGCCGAGCGCCGCGCGCGCCGCGACGGCGGCGAGTATCTGCGCCTGCAGCTCGGCGACCGCACGGGATCGGTCGCGTGCATGGTGTGGGAGGAGCTCGAGACGGTCTGCGAGCTGGCGCGCGCCGGTGCCGCCGTGAGGGTGCTCGGCCGCTATACGGTCCATCCGCGCTTTGGAGCGCAGATCAACCTTCGCGGCCTCTCCGAGGCGCCGGCAGGCAGCTATGAGCCGGCCGATCTGCGCGAGGGCCCGGCGCGGGCGCTCGCGCAGATGGAGTCCGAGGTGAGGGACCTGATCACGACCGTCCAGCAGCCGCACCTGCGCGAGCTGCTCGACCGCGTGTTCGCCGAGGACTCGAAGCTGTGGGCCGGCTACCGACTCGCGCCGGCCGCCAAGCACTATCACCAGGCCTACCGCCACGGCCTGCTCGAGCACTCGCTCTCCGTCGCGCAGGCCGTCAGCGCGATCAGCGCGACGTTCGCCGGCATCGATCGCGACGTGGCCGTCACGGGCGCGCTGCTGCACGACATCGGCAAGCTCGAGACCTACGCGGAGGAGCCCCAGGTGATCGAGCTCACGGACGCCGGACGCCTGCATGGGGAGATCGCGCTCGGCTACTACCGCATCCGGCGTATGATCGAGGACATCGACGACTTCCCGGGCGAGCTCGCCCAGGCGCTCGGCCACATCATCCTCTCTCACCACGGCAGCCTCGAGCATGGCAGCCCCGTGGTTCCATGCACGCGCGAGGCGACGCTCGTGCACATGATCGACAACCTCGGCGGGCGACTCGGCAGCTTCGACCGCCTCGAGAAGGAGCTGACGCCGGGACGGCGCTGGTCGGGATTCGACCGCGCGATCGGCGGCGGAGCGTTCTTCCCCGGTGCCGCCGATCCCGCGGTGCCCGCGGCGCCTGGCGAGCCCGCGCAGCCCGGCGGGCTGCCGGGCGTGGAGCGCGAAGCGGCCTGAAACGCCGCAAATAGCGGGGGCGTCCCCGCCGCCCATAGCACCCCGCTCGCCGGCGGCTTCTATCTTTGGTGGCCGATGGCAAAGGACACCGAGAAGCTGATCCGCCAGCTCTCGCTGATCTCCTACCTGATGGCCGAGCGCAGGCCGGTCACGGCGGTGGAGATCCGACGGGACGTCGAGGGCTATAGCGGCATGAACGAGGACGCCTTCGCGCGGCGCTTCTACGCGGACCGCTCCGAGCTCGAATCGCTGCGTATCCAGCTGACCGTGGAGCGCCCCGCCGACGGCGCGGCCGAGCAGGAGAACTACTCGCTGCGTCCCGAGAACTTCCACCTGCCTGCGATCGCCTTCACCGACAAGGAGCTCGCCGCGCTGCAGACCGCCCTCACGCTGCTCGACGGCGAATTCGCCTACGCCGAGCCGCTGCGCCTTGCGCTGCAGCAGATCACGTGGGGACGGCCGAGCCCGCTGCGCGCGCCGGAGTCGCGCTCGGTCGCGCTCGGCATCACCGCCTCCGCCGGCGGCCACGAGCTCTCGGCGCGTTTGGCGAAGGTCGAGACCGCGATCTTCCGCAACAAGACGATCGTCTTCGAGTACTACACGATGGGCCGCGACGAGGTGAGCACGCGCCGCGTCGACCCCTACCATCTGCTCTTCCAGGGCGGCCAGTTCTACCTGCTCGGCTACGCGCACGAGCGCGAGGCGATCAGGGTGTTCAGGCTCTCGCGGATCCGCGGCAAGGTCTCCTACGCGACCAAGGCCGAGCACGACTTTCATCGGCCCTCCGACTTCGATCCCCGCGCATACGCCAACCGCGCCGACTGGCAGCTGGGGGAGGAGCAGGGCCTCGCCGAGGTGCTGGTCTCGGGGCGGATCGCCTGGCAGGTCGAACGCCACTTCGGACGCTACGGGGAGATCTGCGAGCCGCCCGAGCACGACGACCGCGCGGCCTGCGAGGAGGGCGCGAGGCTCTTCCGCACGAGCTATGCGAGCGCTCGGAGCATCATCTCGTGGGTGCTCGGGCTGGGCGTGAACGCGCGGCTGCTGGGGCCGGAGGAGCTCGTGTGCGAGTTCGAGCGCAGGCTCGAGCTGCTCGAGGAGCGCCATGGCGAGTCCCCTCCGAGCGAGCCTCGGCGTCGCGCTGCGGGGGCGGCGGAGGCGGCGGCCCCGCACGGGCGAGGAAGCGGCGGGCGCACGCGGGCGAGGAGCAGGAGCGGGTCGGGCGAGGACGGCGGCGGCCGCGTCGAAGCGGCGATCAGGCCGGAGCGCTTCGCGCGCCTGGTAACGCTGGCGAGTATCCTGATCAGCTCGGGCAGGCGCGGCGAGAGGCTGCCGATCGCGCACGTCTGCGAGCGCCTGCAGCTCAGCGAGGAGGAGCTGCGCGAGGATCTCGGCGTGCTCAACGTCGTGAACTTCGGCGGCGGCTCGTACGTCCTCTATGCCGAGATCGACGAGGAGGCGGGGGAGATCGATGTCGATCCGGAGCCTTACAGCGACAACTTCGACCGCCCCGCGCGACTGCTGCCGGTCGAGGCGAAGGCGCTCGTGGCGGCGATCGACCTGATCGGCGAGCACATCCCGGAGGGCTCGCTCACGTCCGCGCGCAAGAAGATCGTGGCCGCGCTCGGAGAGGACCCGATGGAGCAGGGCCTGCAGGTGGCGCCCACAGCAGGCGACGACTCAGACGTGGCGCGTGTGATCTCCAAGGCGATCGTCCAGCACAGGATGGTCGAGCTCGACTACTACAAGGAGAACGAGGACGAGCTCGCGCTGCGTCGGGTCGAGCCCTACGCGCTCACCAACGGGCGCGAGGGCTGGTATGTCGCCTCCTTCGATCCCGAGCGCGGCGGCGTGCGTCACTTCAGGCTCGATCGCATCAAGCAGGCGACGGTCACCGACGAGCGGTTCTCGCCCCGCCCCGAGGTCGACCCGGCGGCCGAGGTCGACGGCTGGCTGCGCACGGGCGAGGTGCAGGCCTCTCGCAGCGCGCGCGTGTGGGTCTCGCCCGAGCGCGCGCGGTGGGCGCGCGAGGCCAGGCGCGTGGTGCAGGAGTGGGCCGACGGCGCCGTCGTCGTCGAGCTGAGCTTCGCCGGCGTCGACTGGCTTGTGCGGGAGATCCTCAGGGAAGCGGGTGACGCGGCCGTGCTCGAGCCGCAGGACGCCCGCGAGGCGGTGTTGGCGGCCGCGGTGCGGCTGCGCGAGCTCGGCGCGGCCACGCCGGCCGGCGTCTAGCACTGGTGAGCCGCCGCGCGCAGATCGCGATGAGCGGGCCGGAGGCTGCGGCGTTCCTGGAGCAGGAACGCACGGTGACCTGTGCGACGCTGGGACCGCGTGGATGGCCGCACCTGATGCCGCTGTGGTACGTCCTGCGTCAGGCTCCGGCGGGCTCGCCCGGCCCGCGGCTGTGGGCATGGACCTACGCGGCCTCGCAGAAGGTGCGCAACCTCGAGCGCGACGCGCGCGCCACGCTGCAGGTCGAGAAAGGCGAGCTCTACCACGAGCTGCGCGGCGTGATGCTCGAGTGCGAGGTCGTGATGCATCGACAGGAGGGCTTCGTTGCGCAGCTCGGTCGCGAGATCTTCTCGCGCTACGGGGCCGCGCGCGAGGAGGCGCCCCTGCACGAGCTCCCGGACGAGGTCGAGGAGATGGTCGCCGCCCAGGCTGCCAAGCGCGTGGCGCTGGAGTTCGTCGAGCAGCGGCGCGCGAGCTGGGACCATCGCAAGCTCCGCGCCGTCTACTGAGCGGCGGCGCGGCGGCGCGCGGCCGCTAGTCTCCTGCCCCGATGGAGTCGCTGAAGGGACTGATCCTCTCCGGAGGCAAGGGCACGCGCCTGCGCCCGATCACGCACACGAGCGCCAAGCAGCTCGTCCCGGTGGCAAACAAGCCGGTGCTGTTCTACGGCATTGAAGCGATGGCGCAGGCGGGGATCGAGGAGGTCGGCATCATCATCGCGCCCGAGACCGGGCCGGAGATCGAAGCCGCCGCCGGAGACGGCTCGCTGTTCGGCGTTCGCATCTCCTATGTCGTCCAGGACGAGCCGCTCGGGCTCGCGCACGCCGTGCTCACCGCTGAGCGCTTCCTCGGCGCGAGCCCGTTCGTGATGTATCTCGGCGACAACCTCCTGCAGGGCGGCATCTCGGACCTCGTGGCCGCGTTTCGCGAGCACGAACCGGACGCCCTGATCCTGCTCACTCCCGTGCCTGACCCGCAGAACTACGGCGTCGCCGAGCTCGAGCCGGCGCCGTCGGGCGAGGTCGGCCGCGTGGTCCGTCTCGTGGAGAAGCCGGCGCAGCCGGCGACCGACCTCGCGCTCGTGGGCGTGTACATGTTCACGGCCGGGATCCACGACGCAGCGCGTGCGATCGAGCCCTCGGATCGAGGCGAGCTCGAGATCACCGACGCGATCCAGCATCTCCTCGACAGCGGCATGCGCGTAGAGCCGCACATCGTGCGCGGCTGGTGGAAGGACACCGGTCGCCTGGAGGACATGCTGGAGGCCAACCGCCTGATCCTCGACAACCTGATCGCGCGCGTCGAGGGCGAGCTGATCGACTCCCAGATCGACGGCCGGGTCGTAATCGAGGCTGGCGCGCGCCTGGAGCGCACGACTGTCCGCGGGCCGGCGATCGTGGGGGCCGACGCGCGCCTGCGCGATTGCTATGTGGGCCCCTACACGGCGATCGGGGAGCGCTGCACGATCGCGGGCGCGGAGGTGGAGCACTCGATCCTGCTCGCCGGCTGCACCGTCTGCGACCTCGACGGACGGATGGAGTCCTCGCTGCTCGGGCGCAACGTGACGGTGCGCCGCGGCGATCGCCAGCCTCGTGCGTACCGCTTCATGGTCGGCGACAACTCCGACATCTCGATCCTGTGAGGGTGCTCGTCGTCGGCGCGGCCGGCATGCTCGGCCACGACGTCGAGCGCGCGGGCGAGCGCGCGGGCCACGAGCTCGTGCTCGTAGACCTGCCCGACATCGACATCACCGACGCGGTGGCCGTGGATCAGCTGCTCGATCGCCTCTCGCGCGAGCCGGCGTCGCTGCAGGCGGTCGTCAACTGCGCCGCCTGGACCGACGTGGACGGTGCCGAGACCCACCGCGAGCAGGCGTATGCCGTAAACGCGCATGGCGCCGGCAACCTCGCACGCGCGGCAGCGAGGGTGGGCGTGCCGCTGGCCCAGATCTCGACCGACTACGTCTTTGACGGCGTCGCTCCGCTCGACGCCGACGGTCGTGCCCGTCCCTACGTGGAGTCCGATCCGACCGGCCCGCGCTCGGTCTACGGCTCGACCAAGCTCGACGGCGAGCGCCAGGTGCTGGCGGCCTCGCGCGCGCACACGATCGTGCGTACCGCTTGGCTATACGGGGTCGACGGGCCCAACTTCGTCGAGACGATGCTGCGACTGGCCCGCGAACGCGGGGCGGTGCAGGTCGTCGACGACCAGGTCGGCTCCCCCACCTGGTCGGGGCATCTGGCCCCGGCCGTGCTCGGCCTGCTCGAGCGCGACGTGCAGGGGCTCGTGCACCTGACGGGGACCGGTGAGGTGTCCTGGAACGGCTTTGCCAAGGAGATCTTTCGCCAGGCCGAGGTCGAGTGCGCGGTGGAGGCCGTGAGCACTGAGCAGATGGCGCGCCCGGCACCGCGCCCCGGCTGGTCGGCGCTGCGCTCGGAGCGCGAAGAGGTCCTGCCGATGCCCGACTGGCGCGACGGTCTGGCGGGATACCTCGCTGCGCGTGCTGGGATGATGCGCGCATGAGCAAGCTGCTCGTCTGCGGTGGTGCGGGCTTCATCGGCTCGACGTTCGCGCGCATGCGCGTAGGCGAGCACGGCGATGAGGTCACCGTGCTCGACAAGCTCACCTACGCCGGTCGCGAGGAGAACCTGCGTGACCTCGCCGAGGAGGCGGGCTTCCGTTTCATCCGCGGCGCGATCGAGGACCGCGAGGCGGTGGACGCCGCGATCGCCGCAGGTGCGCCGGAGGCGATCGTGAACTTCGCCGCCGAGACGCACGTGGACCGCTCGATCGCCGAGCCCGACGCGTTCGTTCGCACGCACGGCCTCGGCACGTACGTGCTGCTCGAGGCCGCCCGCGCGCACGAGCTGCGCTACGTGCAGGTCTCGACGGACGAGGTCTACGGCTCGATCGAGCGCGGCACGTTCACCGAGCAGAGCCCGCTGCACCCGTCCTCGCCCTATTCGGCCACGAAGGCCGGCGCCGACCTGCTCGTGCAGAGCTACTTCCACACCTACGGGCTGCCCGTGCTGATCTGCCGAGGGTCCAACAACTACGGCCCCTATCAATATCCGGAGAAGCTGATCCCGCTGATGATCCTGAACGCGATTCACGGGGATCGGCTGCCCGTCTACGGGGACGGCATGCAGGTGCGCAACTGGATCCACAGCAGCGACTTCGCACGCGCCATCGGACACGTGCTCGAACACGGCATCGCCGGTGAGGTCTACAACGCGGGGGGGCCCGACGAGGTGCCCAACATCGAGGTCGTGCGCCGTATCGTCGAGCTCACGGGGGCGAGCACGGAGCAGATCGAGCACGTCGCCGACCGTCCCGGGCACGATCGCCGCTACTCGCTCTCCTCCGAGAAGGTCAGGGCGCTCGGCTGGAGCCCGCGCGTTCGCTTCGAGCTGGGGATCGAGCAGACCGTCGCCTGGTACCGCGAGAACGACTGGTGGTGGGAGCCGATCCGCTCCGGCGAGTACCGCGACTACTACGAGCGCCAGTACGGGCGCGCGCTGGGCTGACCGCGTCGAGCCCTCAGCCGAGGCTCGCGATCTTCCAGCTTCCTCCGGCTTCCTTGACGAGCATCACCGTCGTCTGGCGTTTCTTGCCTTCGTAGACGCTCGTCGCGGTCGCCGTCGCGGTCTTGCCGTTTGGGGCAAGCTTCACCGACTGGACCGTGATTTCCAGGCTGTCGATCTCAGCGAGCTGCTTTTTCACCGCGGCTTCGCACGCCGCTGTGCCGCCGAGCCGCGCGACGACACCTGCCGCGAGGTCGTTCGCACAGACCTTCTTCTGTTCCCCCGCGGTCGCATCGGACTGCAGGTTTGCGAGCGTCTGCGCGACGGCGTGTTCCTCTCCTTTGAAGCTCGACGTCGACACCGTGCTTCCGCACGCGCTCATCCCGAGAACCAGCAGCGGCGTGCAGATCAGGGCGCTTCGTCTTCTCAGGCGCGGACGCGCGGGCATGATCGGCGCAACGGACATCGTGGCGAGAGACTAGGGGACGGCGTCGCCGACGTGCGCAGCGGGCGCGCCGGGGAGGCAGCTCGAGGGTAGCGGAGCGTCTTCAACGGCAGTCGTGGGCCAGTGGCTGCTAGCGCTCGTCGTCGCGCCGATAGCCAAGCCGCGCCGAGACGCGATCGGCCGTCGAGACGAGATGCGGGACGAGAGCGTCCACGAACTCATCCAGCGAGATCATCGAGGCATCGGCGGTTAGGCTCATCGCCGCCACGACCTCGCGCGCCTCGTTGCGCACAGGTGAGGCGATCGCGAACAGGTTCGGGGCGAGCTCCTGATCGTCGACCGCGAAGCCGTCGGCGTGGATCTGCGCGAGCTCCTCGCGCAGTGCCTTCTTGCTCGTGATCGTGTTCGGCCCGCGCTTGGTCAGCTTGATCGTCGAGAGCAGCTCCCGCTGCTCTCGTTCGGGCAGGTAGGCGAGCAGCAGCTTGCCGGCCGCTGTGCAGTACGCGGGCAGCCGCGAGCCGGCGTGCAGGTTGAGCTCGACCTGACCACGAGCGCGGCGAAAGCTGCGAGCGAGGTCGACGAACAGGACCTCGGCGCCCTCGAGCACGGTCATGCTCGTCGTGTAGGAGGTCCTCTGACGCAGCTCCTCGAGGTACGGGTGGGCGTGCTCGCGCAGGCCCGTGGCGTTCAGCGCAGCCATCCCGAGGTCGGTGACGCGCAGGCCCAGTCGATACTTGCGCGAAGCGCCCTGCTCGAGATACCCGAGGGCGACCAGGGTGATCACGTACCTGTGCGTCGTCGAGCGGCTCATGCCGAGCTCGTCGGCGATGTCGGCGATCCCCAGCACCGGACGGCTGGGAGTGAAGCAGCCGAGTATCGCCAGCCCGCGCTCCAGCGACTGCGAGTAGCGCGGCTCGCGCAGGCTCGGAATCGACCACGCGGGATCCGACCCGTTGTGGGGGGCCCGCGCACGGGCAGGTCGTGTTCGCGGCATCGCGCAGTGGCTCCGTGTTGAGGTCGCGTCCCCGAGGGCCGAGCAAGGAGACGCGAATGGTGTGATCCTAAGTCCATCTGCTCTCGCGGGGGGTACGAAACACTGGACTTTCGAGGTGTTGGCTACGTAGCTAGCCTCTCTACGTGCCCCTCACGAGCTTCAGCCCGCAGGTGCGCTCGTGGTTCGAGCAGGCATTCCGCGGGCCCACGCCCGCCCAGGCGCGGGCCTGGCCCGCGATCGCGGCGGGCCGTCACGTGCTCGTCTCGGCCCCGACCGGCTCGGGTAAGACGCTAGCCGCGTTCCTGTGGGCGCTCGATCGTCTCGTAGCAGAGCCCGGGCCCGAGCCGAGGTCCGGGTCCGGGTCCGAGCCTAGGTCCGGGTCCGCCGGCACGCGGATCCTCTATGTAAGCCCGCTGAAGGCGCTCGCCTATGACATCGAGCGCAACCTTCGCGCACCCCTGCGCGGCATCGGCGCCGAGGAGGTCCGCGTGGGCATCCGCACGGGCGACACTCCGCAGCGCGAGCGCGCGGCGATGGTCCGCAATCCGCCGGAGATCCTCGTAACGACGCCCGAGTCGCTGTATCTGATCCTCACCTCGCAGGCGCGCGAGATGCTCGGCGCCGTAGAAGCGGTGATCGTCGATGAGATCCACGCCGTGGCGGCCTCCAAGCGCGGCTCGCATCTCGCGCTCACGCTCGAGCGCCTCGAGGATCTCGTCAGCGCTGCCGGTGGCGGACGCGGGGGGGGCGTGCAGCGGATCGGGCTGAGTGCCACGCAGAACCCGCTGGAGGAGATCGGGCGCTTCCTCGTCGGCCCCAAACGCGATGTCGAGCTCGTCGACGTGGGCGCGCGCAAGCAGCTCGATCTGCGCATCGAGGTGCCGGTCGAGTCGATGACCGAGCCCGGCGGACCCGTCGAGGAGAGCGCTGATCCGCTCGAGCCGGGCGGCGCACCGGGCGCGGTCGTGCCGGGCGGAGAGGCCACGAGGAACTCGATCTGGCCGGCGATCTACCCCGAGCTGCTCGAGCTCGTGCGCGGCCACAGCTCTACGATCGTGTTCGTCAACAACCGCCGCGCCGCCGAGCGCGTGGCGCTGCGCCTGAACGAGCTCGCCGAGGCGGAGATCGCGCGTGCCCACCACGGCTCGCTCGCGCGCGAGGAGCGCACGAAGGTCGAGGAGCTTCTCAAGGCAGGCCAGCTTCCGTGCCTCGTCGCGACGAGCTCGCTCGAGCTCGGGATCGACATGGGTGCTGTGGACCTGGTCGTGCAGATCGAGTCGCCCAAGTCGGTGGCGCGCGGCCTGCAGCGCATCGGACGCGCCGGACACGGCGTGGAGCAGGTCAGCCGCGGCCGCATCTTTCCGAAGTTCCGCGGCGACCTGCTCGAGTGCGCCGTCGTCGTTCGCCGTATGCGCGAAGGGCGCATCGAGCCCACGGTCGTGCCCCGCAACGCGCTCGACGTGCTCGCGCAGCAGATCGTCGCGATCGCCGTCTCCGCGGACCCGGCGGTGTCCGTCGATGAGCTGCACGCGCTAATCACGCGCACCTATCCCTACGCCGAGCTATCGCGCGAGCTGCTCGAGAACGTCCTCGACATGCTCGACGGCCGCTACCCCTCGAAGGACTTCGGGGAGCTGCGCGCGCGCATCGTCTGGGATCGGCTTGCCGGCACGATCCGCGCGCGCAAGGGCGCGCGCCAGTTGGCGATAGCGAACGCCGGAACGATCCCCG
Organism: Solirubrobacteraceae bacterium; assembly: GCA_035314465.1. Lineage (GTDB taxonomy): Bacteria > Actinomycetota > Thermoleophilia > Solirubrobacterales > Solirubrobacteraceae > Palsa-744. The sequence goes on from DATFZM010000017.1 coordinate 22,138, forward strand.
ATCGCGGGCTCTTCACGGTGACGCTCCCCGACGGGCGCCGGGTGGGCGAGCTCGACGAGGAGATGGTCTATGAGGCGCGCCCCGGTCAGACGTTCCTGCTCGGGGCCTCGAGCTGGCGGATCGAGGAGATCGGACGCGACCGCGTGATCGTCACGCCGGCGCCCGGCGTGCCCGGCGCGGTGCCCTTCTGGAAGGGCGATACGGTCGGTCGCCCGAAGGAGCTCGGCGAGGCGATCGGAGCGTTTTCTAGATGGGCGGTCGACCAGGAGGCCGAGACGCTCAGCCGTGACTACGACCTCGACGAGCGCGCCGCCGCCAACCTCCTCGCCTACCTGCGCGAGCAGCAGGCCGCGACGCGCGTGCTGCCGAGTGAGCGCACGATCGTCGTGGAGCGCTTCCGGGACGAGATCGGGGACTGGCGCCTGTGTGTGCTCTCGCCATACGGCGGCCGTGTTCATGCTGCCTGGGGGCTGGCGCTCTCCGCGCGCATACAGGAGCGCTTCGGGCTCGACTGCGACGCGATCTGGAGCGACGACGGGATCATCATGCACCTGCCCGACCTCGACGCGGAGGAGGCCGAGGCACTGCCGTCCGCGGCCGAGCTGGTGCTGCTCGAGCCCGACGAGGTCGAGCAGGCCGTTGTCGCCGAGCTCGGCGGCTCGGCGCTGTTCGGTGCGCGCTTTCGCGAGAACGCCTCGCGCGCGCTCCTGATCCCGCGAGCCTACCCGGGGCGGCGCACGCCGCTCTGGCAGCAGCGTCTGAAGGCGCAGAGCCTGCTCGAGGTCGCACGTCGCTACGCGGACTTCCCGATCGTCCTCGAGACCTACCGCGAGTGCCTGCGCGACGTGCTCGACGTGCCCGGGCTACAGGAGCTGCTGCGCGGGCTGCACACGCGCGAGATCTCGCTCGTCGAGGTCGAGACGCAGACCGCGTCTCCGTTCGCGTCCTCGCTGCTGTTCGATTACGTCGCGACGTATATGTACGAGGGCGACACGCCCGCCGCCGAGCGGCGCGCGGCGGCGCTGTCGCTCGATCGCGACCTCCTGCGCGAGCTGCTCGGCTCCGACGAGCTGCGCGAGCTGATCGACCCGGGCGCGCTCGCGCGGGTGCAGGACGACCTCCAGCATCGCTCCGAGATGACGCGCGCGACCGGCCGCGACGGCCTGCACGACGTGCTGCGCCACGTCGGCGACCTCACCGCCGACGAGGTCGCAGAGCGGGTGTTCGCGGGCATCGACGCGGCGGCGCTGCTCGATGAGCTGCAGCGCGAACGTCGCGCGATCCGCCTGCGCATCGGCGGGCAGGAGCGCTACGTCGCCGCGGACGAGGCCGGTCTCTACCGCGACGCGCTCGGCGCGGTGCCGCCGGGCGGGCTCCCCGAGGCGTTCATCGCCGACGTGCCCGACGCCCTGCGCGAGCTCGTCGCCCGCTACGCCCGCAGCCGCGGCCCCTTCAGCAGCGATCAGCTGCGCGCGCGCTATGGCGTCGACGCCGGCGCTGTGCTGCGCGAGCTCGAGCGCGACGGCGAGCTCGTCCGCGGCGAGCTGAGACCCGTGCCCGCCCACCCCAGCGAGCGCGACTGGTGCGACGTTGAGGTCCTTAGGCGCCTGCGGCGCGCATCTCTGGCGGCGCTGCGCAAGGAAATCGAGCCCGCCGACCAGCATCGTCTGGCGGCCTTCCTGCCTTCCTGGCAGGGTGTCGACCGTCACTCGCGGGCCGGCGCGGGGGTCGACCGCCTGCGCGAGGTGCTCGTGCCGCTGCAGGGGCTGGCGCTGCCCGTCGAGGTGTGGGAGCGCGACATCCTGCCGCGCCGCACGGGTGCCTACTCGCAGACGTGGCTGGACTCCCTGTGCGCCAGCGGCGAGCTCGTTTGGGTCGGAGCGGGCCCGCTCGGGCGCTCGGGCAGGGTTGCGCTGTACTTCCGCGAGGATGCGCCCCTTCTCGGCCCCCCCAGCTCCCCGCGCGGGACCGCGCCGGCGCCGGACTCGCACGAGCACGAGCTGCTGCGCGCCCGTCTGCGCCAGGGGCCGTGCTTCTTCAACGACCTGCTCGCAGAGCTAGAGGGCCCCGCCGAGGCGCTGCGCGAGGCGCTGTGGGACCTCGTGTGGGCCGGCGAGGCGACCAACGACGCGTGGGCGCCGCTGCGCGCTCCGCGGCTGGCGCTCGCTCGCGGAGAGCGCCCGGCCGCCGGCCTCGCGCGTGGCGGGCGCGGAGGCGCACGGTCGCGCTTCGCCTCGCGCCGTCGCAGCGGCGCTCACTCTCAGGTGCAGGGCCGCTGGTCGCTGAGCGAGGCCGTCTTTGCGACGTCGCGTGAGCCGGCGGCGGTGGCGACCGAACGGCGCCGCGCGCTCGCCGAGCTGCTGCTCGAGCGCTATGGCATCGTCACCCGCGAGCAGGTGCTCGCGGAGGGGATCAAGGGCGGCTTTGCGTTGCTCTACGACACGTTCTCGAGCCTCGAGACCCTCGGTCTCTGCCGGCGGGGCTACTTCATCGAGGGAATGGGAGGAGCACAGTTCGCGCTCCCCGGCGCCGTCGAGCGCCTGCGCGCGCCGGGCGCCGCGAGCTCCCCCTCCGCCGGCGCGCCCCTCTTGGCGAGCGGCTCGCAACGCGCCAGGAGCGACGCGGGCGCGGGCGAGGGGGAGGAGCCGAGCACGCTCGTACTCGCCGCCGCGGATCCCGCACAGCCATACGGCGCGGCGCTTCCGTGGCCGCGGCGCGAGGACGGCGAGCGACGCCCGGCGCGCGTGGCGGGCGCGTATGTCGTGCTCGTCGCCGACGAGCCGGCGCTGTACGTCGAGCGCGGGGGCCGGGGGCTCGTGTTGCTGGGCGAGGCGGCGCGTGTCAGCGATCGCGTCGGCCAACGTCGCTTCCCGGATCCGCTCTCGATCGCGCTGGAGGCGCTTGCCGAGGCGGTGCGCGCCGGGCGCGTGCCGAAGCTCTCGCTCGAGCGCATCGACGGCGAGCCGGCGATCGGCTCCGCGCTCGTGCAGCAGCTCGTAGAGCTCGGCTTTCAGCCGGGACCGCGCCGGCTCACGCTGAGCGCCTGACTGCGGCTGCGCCAAGCGCGCGCAGCCGTCGGGCGCTTCCCGCGGGCGTTCGCGTCGCTCCGCTCGGCCCGGCCGGCGCCGCTGTCGCTGCCGCGGCGCGAAGGCCGCCAGCTCGGTGTGCCGCTCTCGCGCCGCCGGTAGGCGCCCGCCGCGTGCGAGGTCGACCCCGCGGCCGGCACTCTGGCATCGTGAGAGCTAATGAGCAGCACCACCTCCGGGCGCCCCAGACGCGTTGGTCACAAGGGCGCGGCCCACATCGAGCCGGGCAACACGCTCGCGAGCTTCGATGCCGCGCGCGAGCACGGCGTCGACATGATCGAGCTCGACGTGCTCAGCGAGCACCCCCACGGGCAGGGGCGGCTGCTCGTGGCGCACGACTACGAGGACCTCCGTTCGCGTCCCGCGCTCGAGCTCGATCGCGCGCTCGAATATCTTTCAGAGGAGGCCTTCGCGGGCATCGAGCTCGACGTCGACGTCAAGCTCCCCGGCTATGAGCTACGCGTGCTGGAGGCGCTGCGCGCGCACGAGCTCGTGCCGCGCACCCTCGTCAGCGGCATGTTCCCCTCCGGCCTGGCCGAGCTCCGCGCCGCCGAGCCGGAGCTGCGCCTGGGCTGGTCGGTGCCGCGGGTGCGCCGCGACTACACCACGGACATGCTCACCGCGATCCCCGCGCTGGCGATGCTCACCGGCTATCGAGCGACGCTGCCGCGCCGCGCGCGCCGGGCCCTCCTGGAGGGCCGCTTCGACGCGATCATGGCGCACTGGCGCGTCGCCACGCCGGCCCTCGTGCGGGCGGTTGCGCAGGGGGGCGGCGAGCTCTACGTGTGGACAGTCGACGACGCGCGCATGATCGCGCGGCTGACCGGGATGGGCGTGGACGGGATCATCACCAACGATCCGCGCCTGTTCAGCCGATCGAGCAGCTTGCCGCGCTGAAGCCCACCGGATCGGCGCCCGCGAGGCTCTTGCGGCCGGCCGTGGCGGCACGCGAGACCGACAGCAGCACCGTGCGTCCGCGCCGCCACTGGAACTCGACCACGCCGCGCATCAGGAAGGCGGGTCTGCCGGCGACGGGATTGATCTGGAAGCTGCTGCCGTCCTGGCGGGAGGAGCCTCCGTCCCCGACCGCCACGTAGCCGGCGTGGGTGTCGATCGCGAGATCCACCCAGCGCTTGCTCGTTGCATCCCAGTACTGCAAGCGGAAGCTCATGTACATGCGGTCGCGTGCCTGCCCGTCCCCCGGCATCGACCCGCGCACGCCGAGCGTGTTCGGCTGATCGGGCGGGTCGCAGACGTCGATCGTGGCCCACAGTTCGCTCGAGCTCAGCAGCGAGCGCTGCGCGGCCGTGATCCGGCGCGTGGCGGCTGCGGCGCCGCTCACGGGTGCGAGCGCGATCGCCAGCGCGAGCGAGCCCGCGGCGAGGGCACCCAGCACGGCACGAACTCCTCCCCCCTGCATGCTGATCGCAGCCATAAAATCACGATAGCCGCCCTGAGGCGCGGGCGGCGCAGGTAGGGGGGCGGGCGCCATGACACGTCGCTAGGGCGGTGTGGTATCTCCTTGCTCGTGGGGGCAACACGTGCAGCGGACGTCGTCGAGCTGCTCGGGCGCGTACCGGCGTTCGCGACGCTCGAGCAGGCCGATCTCGGGCGGATCGCGCAGGTCGCCGTCCCGCGCGAGTTCGCGCCCGGCCAGACCGTCTTTCGCGAGGGCGAGGCGAGCGACACCTGCTACATAGTGCGCGGCGGTCACGCGCGGGCGATCCGCACGCACGCCGACGGCCGCTCGATCACGCTCGCCACGTTCGGCCCGGGGGACATCTTCGGAGAGCTTGCGATGTTCGAGGACGAGCGCCGCTCGGCCACCGTGGAGGCGATCGACAACACGAGCGTGGTGGGCGTGCTCGGCCCGGACATGCGCCGCCTGATGCGCGAACACCCCGAGATCGCAACGCGCCTTGTGATCGCGCTCGGACGCAGGCTGCGGGAGATGAACGAGCGTCTCTCCCGGCAGTCGTTCCAGACCGTCCAGAGCCGCGTCGCGGTCGTCCTCGCCCAGCTCGTCGAGCAGGAGATCGCCGCCGGCAAGCCCGGCACCGATGTGCTCGTAACCGCCACCCAGGCCGACCTCGCGCAGCTCGCGGGCTCCTCGCGCGAGTCGGCCAGCCGCTTCATGGCCGTGCTCGAGCGTGCGGGCGTGATCTCGCAGGGCCGCGGCCGCGTGGTCGTCCACACCCCCGAGGCGCTCCGGCAGTATGTCTTCTGAGCCCAAGCGCGGGGGCCGCAAAGCAGCGGCCCCCGAACGGAGTCCCTCGGCGCGTCAGGCGCGCGAGTTCTCCGCCGGCGGGGTGGTCGTGCGCGACGGCAGCGATGTCGTCGTGATCGTTCCCACGCGGCGCGCCGCCGACGGTTCGCGCGTGCTCGCGCTGCCCAAGGGCCACGTCGACCCGGGCGAGACCCGGGTGCAGGCTGCACGGCGCGAGGTCAGAGAGGAGACGGGCGTCGACGCCGAGCCTGTGTGCGAGCTGGGGGAGACGCGCTACTGGTACCGGCGCGGGGGGCGCACGATCGGCAAGGCTGTGCAGTTCTTCCTTTTCGAGTACCTAGGCGGCGACACCGCCGACCACGACGAAGAGGTCGAAGAGGTTCGCTGGATCCCGCTCGAGGCGGCTCGCAGCGCGCTCAGCCACGAGGCCGAGCGGGAAATGATCGAGCTCGCGATGGCCTACCTCGAGAAAGACCGATAGCCTGCGCTCGGCCGCACGAGCACCGTCCGCCGATCCCGACTCCGTTCAAGGACTCCCGATGCAGGTCCTCAACTTCTACTCAACGATCTTCGCCGACGAGCTCAAGCGCGGGCGCAAGACCGCAACGATCCGGCTCGGCGACAAGTCGAGCAAGTACCGCAAGAACCAGGCCGTCCTCGTCACGATCGGCTACCAGTACTCGCCACGCGAAAAGATCTTCGAGGCCGTCATCGACCAGGTCGAGGTGATGAAGCTCTCTGAGCTCTCTCCGCGCGACATCAAGCACGACAACCCCGAGTTCCGCCGCCACGAAGAGCTGATCAACTTCCTCGAACAGATCTACGGCCGCGCTGTGTCGGTAGAGGACACCGTCACGGTCGTGCGCTTCTCGCAGATCATCGACAACCCCTCGAGCGTCACGCAGGCGATCAAAGGCTTCGGCGGCGCGCAGAACTGACGCGCCTGGCTGGCAGTCGCCCTGCTCGACTGCCAAGCCGCTCCCGGGTCGGCGCCGAATCTTTTATATAGTGGGGGAGGAACGTTGGCACTCGGCAACCGAGAGTGCCAAAACAGGGCGACCCGCCCAGACACAGCTGGTTTCGGGACGCCGCAGTCTCTAGATGGAGGTTCTTGCAACATGAAGCTCAAGCCCCTGGGCGATCGCCTGATCGTGCGGGCTGTCGAGGAGGAGGAGACCACCGCAAGCGGTCTCGTGCTTCCCGACACAGCCAAGGAGAAGCCGCAGAAGGGCAAGGTCCTCGCGACCGGCGACGGTAAAGCCGACGAGGACGGAAAGCGCATCCCGCTCGACGTCAAGGAGGGCGACGAGGTCCTCTACAGCAAGTACGGCGGGACCGAGATCAAGGTCGACGGAGAGGATCTGCTCGTGCTCCGCGAGTCCGACGTCCTCGCCCGTGTCGAGTCCTAAGGAGATCCGAGGAACAAATGGCTCATAAGGAACTGAAGTACAACTCAGACGCGCGCAAGGCGCTCGAGGCGGGGGTCGACGCGGTCGCCGACGCGGTCAAGGTCACGCTCGGCCCGAAGGGCCGCTACGTGGTTCTGGACAAGAAGTTCGGCGCCCCCACGATCACCAACGACGGCGTCACGATCGCCCGTGAGATCGAGGTCGAGGACGTCTTCGAGAACCAGGGCGCCCAGCTGGTGCGCGAGGTCGCGACGGCCACCAACGACGTGGCGGGCGACGGCACCACGACGGCGACCGTGCTCGCCCAGGCGATCGTCAAGCAGGGCCTGAAGAACGTCGCCGCCGGCGCCAACCCGCTGGCGCTCAAGCGCGGCATCGAGAAGGCGGTCGACCAGGTCGTCGCGAACATCGCCTCGCAGGCCAAGGAGGTCTCCGGCAAGGACCAGATCGCCCGCGTGGCGACGATCTCGGCCGGGGATGACGAGATCGGCGACGTGATCGCCGACGCGATCGAGAAGGTCGGCAAGGACGGCGTCGTGAACGTCGAGGAGGGCCAGACGTTCGGGATGGACCTCGAGTTCACCGAGGGCATGCAGTTCGACAAGGGCTACATCTCGCCCTACATGGTCACCGACCAGGACCGCATGGAGGCGGTGCTCGAGGACCCCTACATCCTGATCGCCAACCAGAAGATCGGCTCCGTGCGCGACGTGCTGCCGGTGCTCGAGCAGGTGATCCAGAGCGGCAAGCCGCTGCTGATCATCGCCGAGGATGTCGAGGGCGAGTCGCTCGCGACGCTCGTCGTGAACAAGCTGCGCGGGACGTTCACGGGCGTGGCCGTGAAGGCTCCTGGCTTTGGTGACCGCCGCAAGCGCATGCTCGAGGACATCGCGATCCTCACCGGCGGCGAGGTGATCACCGAGGAGATGGGGCTGAAGCTCGAGAACACGCAGGTCTCTCAGCTCGGTCGCGCGCGGCGTGTGGTGGTCGCCAAGGACACGACGACGATCGTCGACGGCGCTGGCGATGCCGAGGCGATCAAAGGCCGCATCAACCAGATCAAAGCCGAAGTCGAGAACACCGACTCCGACTTCGACCGCGAGAAGCTGCAGGAAAGGCTCGCAAAGCTCTCCGGCGGCGTCGCGGTGGTGAAGGTGGGCGCGGCTACCGAGACCGAGATGAAGGAGAAGAAGCACCGCGTCGAGGACGCCCTGCAGGCGACGCGGGCAGCGTTGGAGGAGGGCATCGTGCCCGGCGGCGGCGTCGCGCTGCTGCAGGCCTCCTCGGCGGTCACGATCTCCGACAACGGCGCCTCCGCCGATGGTTCCGACGACGAGCGCACGGGCGCGAGGATCGTGCTGAGGGCTCTCGAGGAGCCGCTGCGCCAGCTCGCCGCGAACGCCGGGCTCGAGGGCTCGGTCGTCGTCAACGACGTCCGCAAGGCCAAGAAAGGCCAGGGACTGAACGCCGCCACGAACGAGATCGTCGATCTCGTCTCCGAAGGCATCATCGACCCGGCGATGGTCACGCGCTCGGCGCTGCAGAACGCGGCCTCGATCGCCAAGAACATCCTCACCACCGAGGCGATCGTCGCCGAGGTGCCCGAGAAGGAAGGCGTCGGTGCGGGCGGGGGCATGCCCGACATGAGCGGAATGATGTAGGCAGCGCTCGCCGCCGCTGGCGGCGAGGAGCCGCCGATGTTCTACGAGGGCCCGGCACGATGCCGGGCCCTCGCGTGTTCAGCCTCGACGCCGAGCGGCCTCCGCCCCGGCCAAAGAGGCGCGCGCTGGCTCGGCGTGCTATTCGACGGCGGCCAGCTCCCGCGGTCCCTCGCCGACGTACTTCGCGGTCGGCCGGATCAGCTTGGCCTCGCGCTTCTGCTCGAGGATGTGCGCCGACCAGCCGGCAACGCGGGCGCACGTGAACATCGGCGTGAAGAGGTCCGGTGGGACTTCGGCGAGGTCGAGGACGACCGCGGACCAGAACTCCACGTTCGTCGCCAGCACGCGGTCTGGACGGCGGGCCTGCAGCTCCGCGAGCGCCGCCTTCTCGAGGGCCTCGGCGGCCTCGAAGCGGGGCGAGCCAAGTTCGCGGCAGGTGCGTCGCAGCACCCGAGCACGTGGGTCTTCGGCGCGATAGATGCGGTGACCGAAGCCCATCAGCCGCTCGCCGCGATCCAGCGCCTCGCGCACCCAGCGCTCGGCGTCGCCGGTGACTTCGACTTCTTCGAGCATCTTCAGCACGCGCGACGGCGCGCCCCCGTGCAGCGGGCCCGACAGCGCGCCGACGGCCCCCGACATGGCAGCCGCGACGTCGGCTCCGGTGGAGGCGATCACGCGCGCGGTGAACGTCGAGGCGTTCATGCCGTGCTCGGCCGCGGAGATCCAGTAGGCGTCGATCGCCTTGACATGCTCGGGATTTGCCTCGCCGCGCCAGCGGATCAGGAAGCGCTCGGGAATCGTGCGTCCCTGGTCGATCTCCGGCTGGGGCACGGGCGGCTGGCCGGCGCCGCGCGCGGACTGGGCGACGAATGAGAGCGCCATCACCGAGGCGCGGGCGAGATTGTCGCGGGCCTCCTCGTCGCTGATGTCGATCAGCTGTCCGAAGCCCCACTCGGGCGCGAGCATCGCAAGGGCGGACTGGACGTCGACGCGGTGATCGCCGGAGCGGACCGTGAGCGCGTGCGGTTCCGCCGGCGGCAGGCCGGGTCTGAGGCGGCCGTCCACGAGCAGACCCCAAACCTGCTCGTAGGGCACCGCGCCCACGAGTTCTTCGATGTCCACGCCGCGATAGCGCAGCGCTCCGCCCTCTTTGTCGGGCTCTGCGATCTCGGTGGCGAAGGCGACAACTCCTTCGAGGCCCGACCGGACCTCGGTGTCTGACTGAACCGCGCTCATGGCACTCGCTTTCTGAGCTTGATGCTTGACGGGGGGGCTGCCTTGTGGGCAGGCCCATATCGTCGCAGGATTGGCCCCGCAAGTAGGCTCCAGGTCAGCCGGCGCCTCTGCCCAGATGGGCCGAGCGCCATCTACGAGCGGAGGAGGAGCCGTGCCCGAGGGCGATCTGATGTTTCGGTCCGCGAGCGAGCTCGCGAGCATGGTGCGCGAGGGCGAGGTCTCCGCGCGCGAGCTGGTGGCGGAGTCGCTGCAGCGGATCGACGAGCTCAACCCCAGGCTTAACGCGTTCGTGCAGGTCGACGCCGACGGCGCGCTCGCGGCGGCGGAGGCGATCAGCAGGGGTGACGAGCGGCCCTTCGCAGGCGTGCCGACCGCGATCAAGAACAACCGCCCGGTCGAGGGGCTGCGGCTGACCTATGGCTGCTCCCTGATGGCCAAGCACATAGCCGCCTACGACCACAACGTCACGCGCCGTCTACGCGACGCCGGGTTCGTGATCGTCGGCACGACAACGCTGCCGGAGTACGGCATCCTGCCGACCTCCGAGGCGCGCCTGTTCGGCCCCACGCGCAACCCCTGGGACCTCGAGCGGACCCCCGGAGGCTCCTCCGGAGGCGCGGCCGCCGCCGTCGCCGCCGGCATGCTCCCGGTCGCCCACGGCAACGACGGCGGCGGCTCGGTTCGCATCCCGGCGGCGTGCTGCGGCCTCGTTGGCCTGAAGCCGAGCCGCGGGCGCATCTCCCCGGCGCCGGAGCTCGGGGACTCCTCGCTGGGGATCGACGGCATGCTCACGCGCACCGTCGCCGACACCGCGTCGCTGCTCGATGTGCTCGCGGGCTACGAGCCCGGCGACGCGACCTGGGCGCCGCCGCCCCCGCAGCCGTTCGCCGAGGCTGCGGCGCGGGAGCCGCGCCCCCTGCGGATCGCAAGCACGGTGCTGCCGCCGGGGCCCGAGGTGGCCGTCGAGGCGTCCTCCGCAGCGGCGGTCGGCGAGGCCGCGACGCTGCTGCGCTCGCTCGGCCACGAGGTCGAGGAGGTGGAGCCTCCGTGGCAGGAGGAGGGCCTGCGCGAGCTCTTCGGCGCCGTCTTCTCGACCCATATCGCTGTCTCGATCGCCTACTCGGCGAACGTAGCCGGCCGTGAG
>DATFZM010000018.1:0-36985 GCA_035314465.1 Solirubrobacteraceae bacterium
AGCGAGCTTGAGGTCAAGCACGCGACCGCGCCGCGCACGCTCGGCCATGTGCCTCGCGCCGCCGGCCGACTGACAGCGCAGGCGCAGGCGAGGAATGATGCCTGCGGTGAGCCCGACACCACCAGGCGCGCTGACGCTGCGCCCGATGGAGCCCGGCGACGTTGCGATCGCCGTGGACGTATCGGCCGCGGCGTTCGAGTACGAGCTGACCGACGCCGCCACGCGCGCCTTCTGGGAGATGCGCGTGGCCCATCCTCTGCGCACCGACCCCGGGGGCGCGTTCGTCGCCGAGCTCGACGGGCGGCTCGTCGGGGTCGCGCAGGCGCTCCAGCGCGACCGCGTGTGGGTGCTGACGCTGCTCACGGTGCTGCCGACGGCACAGAGCACGGGCGCGGGAAGGGCGCTATTCGAGCGCGCGCTCGACTACGGCGAGCGAGCCGCTCCGGGCTTGATCGTGAGCTCCAACGACGCGCGGGCGATGCGCCTCTACGCGCGGGCCGGGTTTTCGCTTCTCGCCGCGCTCGAGACGGACGGCTTGCTGCAGCGCCGCGCGCTTCCGCGCCCCAACTCGCGCATTCGGGAGGCGGGCCACGCCGATCTGGGCGCGCTGGAGATGATCTCGCGCGCGGTCCGCGGCGCCACCCACACCCCCGATCTCGAGCTCGCGCTGCGCCAGGAGGCGGTGCTGCTGCGTCTGGGAGACGCCGGCTTCGCCGCGGCGATGCCCGGCCACGGCGTGTGGATGCTTGCAGCCCGACATGAGAGCGACGCGCAGGCGCTGCTGTGGCAGGCGCTGGAGATCGCCGGCGAGAGCGTGCGCCCGGCCGTGCGCTGGCTCGCGGGCGATCAGGCGTGGGCGATCGACGTGCTGCTTCGGGCCGGCTTCGGCCTGCGCGCCTACGGCGCGCTCGCCGTCCGCGGCCGGCCGGGACCGCTGCGCCCCTACATCCCGAGCGGCCCGTTCGCGTGAGCGAGCGCGGAGCCGCGCGAGGGAGGCGCCGACGCCTGCCCCCGCCCGGGCCCTCGTGGCCGGCCCCGCGCTGCGGCAGCCGGCCCCGAGAGTACTCCCTACCGAGCGCTCGGACGGTCTCCCCGCATACTCGAGCCGTCGTTTCGCTCTGCTGACGACCGCCGACCGGGGTGCCCGGGGGGGCTGCACTCGGTGACCTGCCAACCTTAGTCACCGCTCGTCCCTACTGTCAACCCCATCGACAGGCGGAGCACGCCTGTCCAGCACGGATCCGTCCGTGGCCGGCCTCGAGTCGGGCCATGCAGCGCGCGCTAGGCAGCGTACCGCTGGGCGGCGCGAGCCCGCGCGCGCTGGGCCTCGACCTCGCGGTCGCGCGGCGGCGCCTTGGTCGTCAGCGAGTCAAGCAGCCGGGCGGAGGCCGCCGCGACCTCATCGACGGCGCGCTCGAAGGCGGCCGCGTTGGCCTGCGACGGCTTCGTGTAGCCGCTGATCTTGCGGACGTACTGCAGCGCCGCGCCCCGGATCTCGTCCTCGTTGGCGGGCGGCTCGAAGTTGTGGAGGGTACGGATGTTTCTGCACATGCGCTGATCCTAGCCCGCGCCACCGCGCGCCGCGGCGAGCGCGGAGCCGGGCTCAGAGCATGAGCTGCAGCAGCGCTAGGTCCAGCCAGCGATCGAACTTGCGCGCCACCTCGGGCAGCAGGCCCACGCGTCGAAAGCCGAGCCCCTCGTGGAGGATCAACGAGGGCGTGTTCTCAGCGTCGATCGCGCCGATCATCGCGTGCAGGCCCGCCCTGCGCGCGCGTCTGATCAAGTCCACCATCAGCATCCTGCCGACGCCCCCCCGGCGGCGCTCGGCGACGACGTAGACGGAATGCTCGACGGTCGAGCGATAGCCGGGCCAGGGCCGAAACTCGCCATAGCTCGCGTAGCCGACGACGCGCTCGGCCTCGCGCGCGACGATCGTCGGCAGGCCGCTCGCGCGGCGCGCGTCCAGGCGCGCGCTCATCTCGGCCGCGGTCACGGGCTGATCGCTGAAGATCGCGCTCGAGCTGGCGAGGACCTCGTTATAGATCGCGACCATCGCGGGCAGGTCGGAGGCGTCGGCATCGACGATCCGCAGCCGCTCCGGCGGGCCGCTCACGACGGCGCGCGCGCCCCGGGATCCGCTTCGCCGACGCAAACGGCCGCCGGCGCGATGCCGGCGGCCGTGGTGGACGTCGTGTGGCGGGCTGGCGCGCCGGGAGCTGCGCGGTGGCTCAGCGCGACCTTCCGCGATGCTGGCGGCGCTGCACGACGACGATCGAGAAGCCCGCTCCGATCAGCAGCAGGCCGATCGCGACCGACCAGCGCAGGTCGAAGCCTGTGAACGGCAGCCTGCTCGCTTTTTCGGTGCTCGGCGCGATCCCGCTCGCGCTCGGCGTGGTGCTCGTCGATTTGGCGGGTTCTTCTTTGCCGGCGGGCGTCGTCGGCGTCGTCGGCGTGGTTGAGGGCGTCGTCGGCGTGGTCTTCACTTCTTTGGAGGGTCCTGTGCCGGTCGCCGGTTCTTTCGGTTTCTGGTTGTAGCCCGACGTCGATTCGCCGGCGGCGCCGGCGACGCCGGGGGCCGCGAGGGCGAACGCCAGCAACAGCATCGCCGAGAGCGCCAGCAGCACGCGCCGGAGGCCTCTCGATCCGTGTCCGATCGGGGGTGCGCCTGGTGTCCGTGGCCTGCTCGAGGCCATGACGTCGGTCCGAGTCATGCCAACCTCCAGTTGATGGTTTGAGCGATCGCGGACCCAGCCTGGGCCCCCGGGTGCTGCCTCTACCCGCGCTGAGCTGCGATTAGGCATCGTCTCTTCTTCGCCGTAGGTAGACCATAGCCTGCTTGACGATCACAGTATCTATCACTGCGGCCGGTCGCGACGGGCCGCGATCGATCGCGGCGGCCGCGGCAGACGTCGCTGTCGGGCTGCGCGGCCCTCAGGAGAGCATCACGCGCCCCTCGAGCTCGCCCTCGGCGAGCTGGCCGCGGAGGACCTTCTTGTCGAACTTGCCCACGCTCGTCTTCGGGATCTCGTCGACGAACGCGAACTCGTCGGGCAGCCACCACTTTGCCACCCGTGGGCGCAGGTGCTCGATCAGGTCCTCGGCGCTCGTGTCGGCGTCCTCACGCAGCACCACGCAGCAGAGCGGACGCTCTGACCAGCGCTCGTCGGGCTTGGCGATCACGGCGGCCTCGACGACGTCGGGGTGCGACATGAGCTCGTTCTCGAGCTCGACCGAGGAGATCCACTCACCGCCGGACTTGATCACGTCCTTCGAGCGATCGGTGATCTGCACGAACGCCTTCTCGTCGACCGACGCGATGTCGCCTGTGCGCAGCCAGCCGCGGTCGAACTTCTCCGGAGCCTCGTCGCGGAAGTAGCTCGAGGCGATCCACGGCCCGCGCACCTCGATCTCGCCGGTCGACTGGCCATCCCATGGCACCTCAGTGCCGTCGTCGTCGACGATGCGCAGCTCGACCCATGGCAGCGGTCGTCCCTGGCGTGCGCGGTCGGCCCAGTAGGCATCGTCGTGCTCGCCCTCGGCCGGTCGCGAGTACGTCGCCACGGGGCTCGTCTCCGTCATGCCCCACGCCTGGAAGATGCGCACGCCATAACGCTCCTCGAAGTCCTTCATCATTTGGCGCGGCACGGCCGAACCGCCGCACGCGCAGTTCGTGAGCGAGCTGAGGTCGAGCTCTGGGTGCGCGTCGGCGTAGCGCAGCAGGTCCAGGAAGATCGTCGGCACGCAGCCGATCTGAGTGGGCCGCTGCTGCTCGATCAGGCGCGCAAGCGGCTCGGCCTGTAGGAAGCGGTCGGGCAGGATCAGGTCGGCACCCGCCAGCGCCGCCCCGTAGGGCAGACCCCACGCGTTCGCGTGGAACATCGGCACGACCGCGAGCACGCTGTCGGAGCGCGAGAGGCCGTTCGCGTCGGTCATCAGCGTCGCCGAGCTGTGCATGCTGATCGAGCGGTGCGAGTACAGCACCCCCTTTGGGTTGCCGGTCGTGCCGCTCGTGTAGCAGAGCGCCGCCGCCTGGCGCTCGTCGAGCGGGGGGTAGTCGAACTCGCCCGCGCCGGCCTCTTCCATCAGATCCTCGTAGCGCAGCGCGTTCGGCAATGAGCCGGCGTCGCCGTCGCCCATAACGACGTAGTTGGCGACGCCGGGGAAGCTCGGCGCGAGCTCCTCCAGCACGGGCACGAGCGAATCGTCGACGAAGATCACGCGGTCCTCGGCGTGGTTGACGATATAGGTGAGCTGCTCCTCGAACAGGCGGATGTTGAGCGTGTGCAGCACCGCGCCGATGCAGGGGATCGCGAAGTAGAGCTCGAGGTGGCGCTGGTTGTTCCACGCGAACGTCGCCACACGGTCGCCTTGCTCGACCCCCAGCTCGGCGAGCACGCGTGCGAGGCGGTCAACCCGGTCTGCGATCTCCGCGTGGCTCGCGCGCGCGACGGCGCCGCCCTCGTGCAGCGTGAGCACCTCCGCTCCGAGGTTGCACAAGCGCATCCGGCGGCGGATGTGGTCCAGCGTGAGCTGGAAGTCGTTCTGCATCAGGCCTTGCAACATGCTCCTCATCCCCTCCCCACGCGCTCCTGCGCCGCCAACCGGGCGAGCCCATCGTAGACGCCGCGCGTCTGCTCGGCGATGTCGTCCCAGTCGAAGCGAAGCACGTGCTCGGAGGCCTCGGCCACGAGCCGGTCGCGCAGCTGCTCGTCGATGAGCAGCCGTTCGATCATCACGCCGAGATGCTCGGCGTCACCGCCGTTGAAGCGCAGCCCCACCCGCTCCCCGACCGGCACGACCTCCCGCAGCCCGCCGGTGTCGGCGACGATGCAGGGACAGCCGGAGGCCATCGCCTCGAGCGCGACGAGCCCGAACGGCTCGTATATGGACGGCACCACGCACAGGTCGGCGATGCGGTAGAGCGAGTGCAGCACGTCATCGCCGATCCAGCCGAGGAAGGTGCCGTCGCCGGAGAGGCCGAGCCGTCCCGCCTGGGCTCTCAGCTCGGCCTCGTGCGTGCCGCTGCCAGCGACGAGGAAGCGCACGTTCCCGACCGTCTCGATCACGTTCGGAAGCGCGTCGAGCGCGAGCTGGAAGCCCTTCTCGTAGACGAGCCGGCCGACGAGCAGCACGAGCTTCTCGTGCGGCGCGGCGAACTCGGCGCGGATCGCTGCGAGGTCGCCGATCGGCTGCAGTTCGCTCGGGTCGACCCCGTTGGGGATCACCACCGCGCGCCGCTCGTCGATGTCGAAGATGTCGGCGACGTGCCCGCGCATGTAGTGCGAGCAGACGATCACGGCGTCGGCGCGAGCGGCCATCCAGCGCTCGACGGCGTGGATGTGCGACTGCGGGGGCTTGCCCACCCAGCCCTGGTGGCGCCCGTGCTCGGTGGCGTGGATCGTTGTCACGTAGGGCACTGCGAGGCGATCGGCGAGTGCGGCGGCGGCCTGCGCGACGAGCCAGTCGTGTCCGTGGATGAGGTCGTAGCTGTGCTCCTGGGCGAGCGCTTCGGCCGCCAGCAGCATGTCTGCGTTCATCTGCTCGACCCATGCGACGAAGCGATCGAGGTCGCGCGGCCAGCCTGGCTCGCGCACGCGGTGCACGCGCACGCCGCCCCGCCGTTCCTCGGCCTGCGCCTCGCCTCCCTGCATGCGAGAGCTCGAACGGCTGAGCACGTCGACCGTGACGCCCTGGCGCACGAGCGCCTCCGAGAGCTTGCGCACGTGCCGGGCGAGGCCGCCCTCGATCACGGGCGGGTACTCCCAGGAGAGGATGAGCACGCGATTGCTCACCGGGCAGACCCTATATCGCGGGGGCCCACGGGCGCGGGGCCGAGCGCCTTGGTCGCCCGCAAGCTGGTTCAGAATGGGCACCATGGCCGATCCCGAGCCGCGCTTCTACTTCGGCGCGATGTCGCCCTACTCGTGGTTCGCGGCCGAGCGCATCGGCGAGCTGCTGCCCGCAGCGCGTTGGCGAGGCGTGCTCGCGGGCGCTCTCTTCAAGGCCAACGGCCGCGTCTCGTGGGGGCTCACCGAGGAGCGCGCCGCGGGCATCGCCGCGTGCGAGGCGCGCGCGGCAGCGTACGGGCTGGGTCCGATCCGCTGGCCCGATCCGTGGCCCACGAGCGACCTGCTGATCGCACGCGCGATGGCCTACGCCGACGCGATCGGGTGCCTGGAGCGCTTCGCGCTCGGCGCGATGCGCCTGTGCTTCCTCGAGGGGAGGGACCTCGGCGAGCCCGAGTCCGTGCTCGAGGCGGGGGCGCGCGTCGGCATCGACGCGGCCGCAATGGAGACGGCGCTCAGCGATCAGCGCGTCAAGGACGCGCTGCGCGCGAGCACCGAGGAGGCCCTCGGCGAGGGCGTCTTCGGGGTGCCCACGGTGTCGGTCGCGGGCGTGCTGTTCTGGGGCGATGACCGGCTCGCGGAGGCTTGCGCCGCGTACGCGCGGACGCTCGAGGCGTGAGTCTCGCGCTGGGCGGATCGCGCCGAGACGTCCGCCCCGAGGGCGACGCAGTTCGTAGGCTTGAGCTGTGCGCTGGCTAGTCGACGGGATGAACGTGATCGGAACGCGTCCCGACGCGTGGTGGCGCGACCGCCACGGCGCGATGCTCCGTCTCGTGGACATGCTCGAGCGGTGGGCGGCGGACAGCGGCGCGGAGGTGACGGTCGTCTTCGAGAAGCCGCCCTCTCCGCCGATTCGCTCGACCGTGATCGCCGTCGCGCACGCGCCGCGGCCGCGCCGCGACTCGGCCGACGACGAGATCGTGCGCCTGCTGCTCGCGGACCCCGAGCCGGCTTCGATCCGGGTGGTCACCTCCGACCTGTGGCTCAGCGACCGCGTTCGCGCGGCCGGCGGGAGCGTTGAGCCCGCGCGCCCGTTCCGCGCGCTGATCGAAGACGGATGATCCCCACGACGCGATACGCTCGCAGCGGCGATGCCAGCATCGCCTACCAGGTGACCGGTGACGGCGCGCTGGACCTGCTCTTCCTGCCGGGCTGGATCTCGCAGATCGAGCACCTGTGGGAGTACGCCGGGCTGCGGCGCTTCATGGAACGCCTGGCCCAGTTCGGCCGCCTGATCCTGTTCGACCGCCGCGGCACGGGACTCTCGGACCGGACCCTCGACGGCGCGTCGCTCGACCACGACGTGCTCGACGCGCTCGCCGTGCTCGACGCGGCCGGCAGCGAACGCGCTGCGTTGTTCGCCTACGGCATCGGCGGCACCGTCGGCGCACGCCTCGCCGCCGAGCACCCGCAGCGCGTTGGCGCCCTGATCATGTACGCGGCGATCGCGCGTGCGAGCTGGGCGCCGGACTACGACTGGGCGCTGCGCAAGGAGGAGCGCCACGAGCTCACGGACCTCAACATCGCCGGCTGGGGCGAGATCGGCCACCCGGCGCTCGCGCAGCTCGCGCCCTCGATGGCGGACGACCCGACGCTCGCGGGCTGGTTCTCGCGCATGCAGCGCCTGGCGGCGAGCCCCGTCGAGGCGCGCCATATGTTCACCGCGATCCCCGACCTCGACGTGCGCGAGTCGCTGCCGAACATCCGCGTGCCGACGCTGGTGATGCACCGCAGCGGCGATACCGCCTGGGACGTGCGCCACTCCCGCTACATCGCCGCGAAGGTCCCCGGCGCGCGCTACAGGGAGCTCGAGGGAATCGACTCGTTCCCCTTCGTGGGAGACATCGACGCGCTGATCGAGGAGGTCGAGGAGTTCCTCACGGGCGGGCGCCGCGGCGGCGAACTCGCGCGGGCGCTGCTGACGGTGATGTTCACCGACATCGTGGATGCGACCGCGCACGCGGCTCGAATCGGCGACGGCCGCTGGCGCGACATGCTCGTGCAGCACGACGAGCGGGTGCGCGTCGAGCTCGATCGCTTCGGCGGCCGCGAGGTCAAGACCGTGGGCGACGGCTTTCTCGCGGTCTTCGACGGGCCGCCGTCGCGAAGTCTGCGCTGTGCGATGGCGATCACGCGCGTCGCACGCGAGCTGGGCGTCGAGGTGCGCGTCGGGATGCACACCGGCGAGTGCGAGCTGATCGGCTCCGACGTGGGCGGCATGGCCGTGCACATCGCCTCGCGCGTTGCGGACCTCGCGCGCCCGGGCCAGGTGTTCGTGTCGGGCACCGTCTTCGGGACCGTCGTCGGCGGCCCGTTCCGGTTCGAGGACATGGGCATGCACGAGCTGAAGGGCGTGCCGGGGCGCTGGCCGGTGTTCGCGCTCGGCGACTACTGACTCAGGCGCTCTTGTCCGGCGGGCTCGCGCAGGCGCTGCAGATCCCGGGCCTCTCGCGGCCTCAAGCGCCGGCCGGCTCCGGGGTAGCACCGGCGAGCTCAATCTCGAGCCCGGTCTCGCGCTCGGAGACCTCCCACAGGCGCGCGATCGCCTGATCGAGACCGATGCGCCGGAGGATCGGCCGGCGCACGGGCGGACCGTTGTTCACGTATCTCGGCGCGTAGAACTCGCCGCCCCTCGCCGCCGGGTCGGTCGCGGCGCGTAGTTGCGGAAGCGCGCCCTGCGCCGGAGTCATGCCCGAGCGTCCTGCGAGCACGTGAAAGAACCGCTGCGAGTACCCGCCACCGGTCTCCTGCACGCTCACCGCCTGGAGGTCGGTGTTGGAGAGGCCGGGATGGGCGATCAGGCTCGACGCCGGAGCGCCGGCGGCCTGCAGACGGCGCTGCAGCCCGATGCCGAAGTGGAAGTTCGCGAGCTTGGACTGGCCGTATGCCCGCCAGGGCCCGTAGCGGCCCTCGAGGTTGGGGTTGGCGGGATCGACGGCGCGGCCCATGTGGTGGGCGGTGCTCGTGACGGTCACGATCCGCGCGGCGGACGCCCTCAGCAGCGCAGGCATGAGCAGCGCGGTGAGCGCGTAGTGGCCGAGGTGGTTGGTGCCGAACTGCATCTCGAAGCCGTCGACCGTGCGCCGCTCGGGTATGCCCATCACGCCGGCGTTGTTGAGCAGGACGTCGATTCGCTCGTGGCCGGCGAGGATCTGCTCGGCGGCCGCTCGGACCGAGGCCTGGGAGCTGAGGTCGAGCGGCACGAGCTCCAGCGACGCGTCGGCCACGCCGTTGCGGATGTCCTGCACGGCCGCGGCGGCCTTCTCCTGGTTGCGGGCCGCCATCACGACGTGCGCGCCGGCGGCTGCGAGGGCGCGAGCGCTCTCCAGCCCGAGGCCACCGTTCGCGCCCGTCACGATCGTGACCTGTCCTGTCTGGCTGGGTATCTGAGCAGCGGTCCAGTTCACGGAGCCCTCCTCATTCGAGCGATCATTCGCGTCCGCCGGCACGATCGCCCTGCCACCGTGTTCGAACCACGTGACGGTGGCGGCGATCGGGTGCCTGCAGGAGACGCTATACGACTGAGTTGGCTGAAGGCTCGTCGCGCTCGGTGTCGAGGTCCGGCACGACAGCATCTTCGAGCGAGCCGGAGAACGCGATTTGACGCCGCGTCGATCAGCCGACCTTCATCGCCGCTTCGCATGGGTCCCACCAGTCGGGACGGCCGGATTCGAACCGGCGACCCCCTGCTCCCAAAGCAGGTGCGCTACCAGGCTGCGCCACGTCCCGTGCACGTAATGTAGACGCCGGGGCGGCACGCCACCGGGACGCTGCTAGCGTCCGCGAGCGCATGGCCGACGTCCAGCCGCTACGCGCGCTTCGCTACGACCCCGCCGTCGCCGGGCCACTAGCCGACCTCGTGGCGCCGCCGTATGACGTGATCGACGCGCGCCAGCGCGCGCAGCTGCTCGCGCGCTCGCCCTACAACGTGGTCGCGCTCGACCTCCCCCAGGCCGAGCCGGGCGGGGGTGACCCCTACGCCGCGGCGGGGCAGCTGCTGGAGAGCTGGCAGCTGCAGGGGGCGCTCAGGCGCGAGCGCGAGCCGGCAGTGTGGGCGCATAGCCAGGACTACACGGGACCGGACGGTGCCCGCCGCACGCGGCGCGGCTTCTTCTGTCGCGTGCGCATCGAGGAGTACGGCCCGGGCCGCGTGCGCCCGCACGAGCGCACCCACCCGGGACCCAAGGAGGACCGCCTGCGCCTGACGCGCGCGACGCGCACGAACATCTCGCCGATCTTCTCGCTCTACTCGGACCCCGAGCAGAGCGCCTGGCGCGCGCTCGCGCCGTTCACCGAGCAGCAGCCGTGGGGCGAGGTGACCGACGGGGACGGCACCGTGCACCGGCTCTGGCGCGTGACCGACGCGGGCGCGATCGCGGCGGTGCAGGCAGCCGCGGATGCCTCCGAGCTGCTGATCGCCGACGGCCATCACCGCTACGAGACGATGCAGGCCTACGCCGATGAGGTGGGCGGCGAGGGCGAGCACCGCTACATCCTGATGTGCCTCGTCGCCCTGCAGGACCCGGGTCTGACGGTGTTCCCCACCCATCGGCTGGTGCGCGGCATGGACGGTGCTCGCCGGGCGGCGCTCGCGCAGGCGCTGGCGCGCGACTTCGACATCGCCGAGGTCTCCGAGCAGGAGATCGCCCCGCCGCCCGGGACGGGTCCGCTCCAGCTCGGCTACATCGACGCGGAGGGTCTGCCCAAGCGCCTGACGCTCAAGGATCAGGCGATCGCGGACGCCGCGCTGCCGGGTTACTCGCAGGCCTATCGGGAGCTCGACACGGGCGTGCTCGAGGCGATCGTGCTGAAGGGCGCGCTCGGCCTCAGCGACGAGGACATCGCGCACTTCAACGGGCTGTTCTACGCGCGCGACACCGCCGAGGCCCTGCAGATGGTGCGCTCGGGCGAGTACGAAGCGGCGTTGCTGATGCGCCCGACGGCGGTGGAGCAGGTCCGGGCGGTTGCCGCCGAGGGCGAGAACATGCCCCCAAAGTCGACGTTCTTCTACCCTAAGCTGCTGACCGGACTGCTCCTTAGCCCGCTTTCGTAGCTTCCGCCGGGGGTATTATGGTCTGAGTTGGAACCTATTGGAAGGGACGTAGATGACGCAATCCGAGGGGCTGAAGAGGATCAAGGCGACGGCGCGACGCGAAGGGACGGGCTTGAAGCACGGAGTGCAGGTTCGCGAACATCAACTCACCGCCGATGAGCCGCCCAGCTCGGGAGGCGAGGACCTGGGGCCGGACCCGCAGGAGCTGCTCGCGGCGAGCCTCGCCTCGTGCGCGGCGATCACGATGGAGATGTACGCGGCGCGCAAGGGCTGGGAGATCGGCCATGTGGAGGTCGACGTCGAGTACAGCCCCGCCGAGCGTGGCTGCCCGACGAAGTTCGAGCTCGTGATGCGGCTGCCGGACGACCTGCCGGAGGACCAGGTTGAGCGCCTGCGCGTGATCGCGGCGAAGTGCCCCGTGCACCGCGCGCTCGATGGCGAGGTCATGTTCCAGGAGCGCGTTGAGCGCGTTCACCTGGCCGCCTGACTCTCCCCTTGCGGCTGCCGCGGCCCGCGCGCCGGGCGAGGAGATCCCGGCTGCCGTGCTGGCCCCCCTGTTCGTGCGCGGCGAGTCCGGCGACCCGCTTCTGGTCCTGACGAGGCGCCGCGCAGACCTGCGCCGCCACGCGGGCGAGATCGCCTTTCCCGGCGGGCGCAGGGACGCCGAGGACCCCGATCTCTCGGTTACGGCGCTGCGCGAGGCCGAAGAGGAGATCGGCCTGCCGCGGGAAGCGGTGCAGCTGCTGGGCGAGCTGCCGTCGGTCTCGACGTTCGCGACCGGTTACGTGATCCACCCGTTCGTGGGCGCGATCCCCGAGGGGATCGCCTGGCGCCCCTCGGCGCGCGAGGTCGACGCGGTGATCGAGCTCCCGCTCGACGAGGTGCGCGCGGGTCGCACGAGGACCAAGATGGAGCGGCGCGGAATCTCCTTCGAGACCGACGCCTACGTCGTCGGCGAGCATCTCATCTGGGGAGCGACCGCGCGCATCGTCGAGCTGCTGATCGAGCGCCTGCGCCACGGCGCCGAGGACGGCGCGCTGTCGCTGGCCTAGCTCGGCTGCGGCACGATGCGGATGTAGGGGCGGGGCTCCTCCCAGCCGTCGGGATAGATCTCCCTGGCCTGGTCGTTGGAGACCGAGCCCGCGATAATCACCTTCTCGCCGGGTTTCCAGTTGACGGGCGTGGCGACCTTGTGGTCCGCGGTGAGCTGCAGCGAGTCGATCACGCGCAGCACCTCGTCGAAGTTGCGTCCCGTCGTCATCGGGTAGACGAGGATCAGCTTCAGCTTCTTGTCGGGCCCGATCACGAACACGTTGCGCACCGTTTGGTTGTCGGCGGGCGTGCGCTCGGAGGCGTCACCGGAGACGTCGGCGGGAAGCATGCCGTAGAGCTTCGAGACCTCGAAGTCGCTGTCGCTGATGATCGGGTAGTTGGGTGCGGCGCCCTGGGTCTCCTCGATGTCCTTGGCCCACTGCTCGTGCTTGTCGAGCGGGTCCACGGACAGGCCGATGATCTTCACGTTGCGGGCATCGAACTCCGGCTTGGCTTTGGCCATGTAGCCGAGCTCGGTCGTGCAGACCGGGGTGAAGTCCTTCGGGTGCGAGAAGAGCACCGCCCAGGAGTCGCCGATCCAGTCGTGGAATTTGATGCGGCCCTCGGTGGTGTCGGCCTCGAAGTCGGGGGCTTCGTCGCCAAGTCTCAGCGTCACTGTGTGCTCCTTTTCTGGCGGCCCTCCGCGGGGCGCGGCTCAGGCCAAGTGTCTCATAAATCCCGATCGGCTTTTCTGGGATTACGTCCAGGATAGCGCGGCGCCGAAGGCCCCGGGACCTCGTGGGCGTCGCGGCCCGCGCCTGCCCGTGTGGACACTCAGTTCTGCGGGGTCCAGCCCGAGAGCCCCGCGAGCGCGTCCTCCACCCGGCTCTCCGGGGCGGGCATGGCCGCCCGCACCCGCCCCCAGAGTCCGCCGCCGAGGATCAGGAGCGCGCCCAGCAGCGACAGCCAGGCGCCCGCGCGGAGCGAGAGCGAGACGACTCCGCCGAATGAGCTCGGCGGGTAGACGATGTGGTAGAGCACGCACAGGCTGGCGATCGCCCCGAGCAGCACCAGAGACGCGCCCGCGCCGTCGTCGAGTGCGCTCGCACGCGCGAGCGCGGACAGCGAGTCGAGCAGGGCCAGCGCGGCGAGGACGATGAGGACGATGCTCATGTACTTGAACGCCTGATGGGCGCTGACGGTGCCGACCTGCTGGCCCACGAGGGCGCCGAGGCTCGCATGAAAGGGGATCAGGTCGGCGCGCAGCGTGGCGTTGCCGAACTGTTCGGCGATCTGGTTGCTGACGCTCTGCGCGAGCGAGACGCCCTGCGCGGTGAGGCTCACGCCGTACCACGGCAGGAACACCGACACGGCCAGCAGGGCGGCGCCGAGCGCCGCGGCGAAGAGGCCGTATCTGGAGCGCTCGCGAGCCATCTTGGAGGATGCATCGGTTTGTGGCGCCTGCGACTTGAAGGCGGCCCGCGCCGACGCGGGGGGCTTTGGTGCTCATGCGGGCGCGAGCAGGGTGGCGATCGCGACTCTGGCCGCGCCCTGCCACTCCTCGGGCCGAGCTGGGTCGGCCGCGAGCACCTGGAGCGGGATCGCGTTTCGCTGCGCGATCGCGCGTGCACGGCGCTCGCCGTCGGCGAGCAGCGCGCGCTGCTCTCCCTCGCCCCCCGACTCGTAGACGATCCCGCGCACGGTCGTGTCGATGGCCTGCGTGAGGAAGAACTCGAGACGCGTGGAGTGCAGCGCCTGCAGGTCCTCGCGCGGGCCGCTGGCGGTTGCGAGCAGCCAGCAGAGGATCGTCACGCCGTCGAGTGCCGCGCGCATCGTCGCAAGCCGCTGGGGGCTCCCGACGAAGCACTCGGCGCCGCACTCCTCGATCGCCGCCGCATGCTCCTCGCTGCGCGTGGTGATGCGCACGGCGTGACCCTCGTCGAGCATCGCCGCAGCGAGTCCTCTGCCCCTGCAGCCGCCTGCGACGATCAGGATCCGCGCCACCGCGCGGGATCCTAGCCCCGGCCGGCGGCGCTCCTCAGCGAGCGGAGGATGCGGGAGGCTCGATCGCGGGAGGCTCGCTCGCGAGGCGTTCGAGGACCTCCTCGCGGTCGGTCCCGTGCGCCTGCAGGACGTGGTCGAAGTCGCTGCCGTATACGTGCATCACCGCTACGAGCACGTCGCCCGCGCTGACGAGCTTGGCCTCGCGCTCGACGGCGACGTGGACTGCCTGCTCGGTGACCGTTCGGACCATGTCCTCGCGCCCCGACTGATCAGGCGGCTCGGACTCGACGAGCTCCGCCTCTGCGGCTTCGAGCGGCGCCTCGCTGACGCCGAGCGCCTGTAGTGCGGCGCCCGCCCGTCCGTGCATGCGCAGGATCCGCAGCCAGCGCTCGGCCTCGGCCTCGGCCGAGTCGGCGAAGGGGAGCGCGGTCGAGGCCATGCCGAGGACGATCGCGGTGTCCACGTCGGGTGCGGGGGTCGTTGTGCTCACGTGCGGGCTCCTCGCGCGCCCGCTGAGGCGCGAATCGACGGTTCGAGCGTGGCCACGTTCTGCGGCCTGAGAACGATCTCGGGCTCCACCTCGCCGAGGTGCAGCTCGAGCACGACCCGCCCGTGGCGCGCCACGGAGCTGTGCAGCTGGGAGATGACGTGATCGACCTCCGCCGGATGGACGCCGGCCGCGAGCAGGAAGCGGGCGGCGCGATTGCGTTCGAGGTCGCGCTGGTCGAGCTCGAGCTCCTCGACGCGGACCTGCGGCGCCTGCGCATCGCCCTCGATGCGGATCAGGCACGCGGCCATGTCGTCGGGCCTGCGGTCGGTGGCCTGCGCGACGCGCTCGAGCAGGCTTGCCGCGCTGGCCCCGGCGGGAAGCTCGTCGAACAGCTTCTGCAGCCGGCGCGCTCCGAACAGCCGACCGCTCGTGCGCGCCTCGACGACCCCGTCGGTGTAGAAGCAGGCGACCGCGCCGCCGGGTATCGCGATGGTGCTCTGGCGCGTGCCGGTGGGCTGGCCGGCGCCGATCGGCGGCGCGCAGCAGGTCGTTATCGGCGCCGCGGGCTCGCTGCCGAGCACGAGCGGAGGCGGGTGACCGGCGGCGGCGACGACGAGCTCGCGCTCGCGTGGGTTGTAGGTGGCGAGCACGACCGTGACGAACGAGCCGCCGAGCTGGCGCTCGAGCACGGGCGCCGCCGTTGCCAGCGAGGCGCGCGGCGAGAGACCGGCTTCGAGGTAGGCGCGCAGAGTGAAGCGCACGAGCGTGGTCTGCGGCAGCGCGTCGCGACCGTGCCCGGAGACGTCGCCGACGATCACCGCGATCTGGCCGTCCGCGAGCGCGAAGACGTCGTAGAAGTCGCCACCGGCGGCCGGGCCCGACGCGGGCTGGTAGGCGGCGGAGGTGCCCACGGGGCCGATCCTCGGCGGCAGCGGCGGCAGCAGCGCGGCCTGCAGCAGCCCGACGTCCTCGAGCAGCTGCGAGCGCTGGCGCGCGAGGCGCCTCGCGCGCACCGCGGCGAAGCGCGAAGTCGTGGCGAGCAGCAGGGCGAGCGCGATCAGCGCCGCGATCAGGATGCGCACGACCAGCGGCACGACGCCGATGATGCGGGTGACGCTGCGGACGATCGGCAGGCCGCCTGCCTGCGAGCTCGACGCGGGCCGGTGCGCGGCGGGCCGGCGGTCGCTGTCGGCGTGGGCGGCGGCGCCGGAGGGGCTGGCCACGGCGGCGGCGAGCGTGGTCTCGCCAGTGAAGATCGGCGCGCGCGGGGCCGGGGTGCTAGCGCGCGGGCTGCTCTGCGAGCGGCGGCGCAGGCGTGCTCTGAGGCGCGGCGGCCGGCTTGCTTTGGCGCCCCTGCCTGCGCCCGTCGCGGCCGCGGCCTGGCTCGCCGGAGCGGGGACGGTCGCGGCCGGCGCGGGCGCCGGCGCGCTCGGCGGCGCGATGGGCTGCGCCGCCTGCGTCGTCGGGGCCGAGGATGCACCCCCGCTGGGCGGCGCCTGGACTTCCGGCGTCTTGTGGGACGACTTCGATTCGTGGTGCGCCGCGTGTTTGCCCTTCGTGTGGGTGGCGGCGGGCGCGGGCGTGCTCGACCCCGCCGCGCTCGAGGGCTTCCCGTCGCTGGCGGCGGGCGCGGGTGTCGCGGCCGGCGTGGTCGTGGCGGCGCAGCAGGCTTCTGCTTCTGCCGGCTGCTGCGCTTCGGCGGATCCGTTGTAGGGATCGCTGGCGGAGGGGGTCGTGTGCGTGCCCTGCGGGGCACTCGTGCGGCTGTGGCTGGCAAGCGCCGGGGTGACGAGGCTGAGCGTGAGGACGAGGCCCGCCACGGCCGCCGCATCTGCTGACGGCTTGTATAGGAGACGGGTTACACGCGCGCCGCGAGCCATCAACTAGCCGCGGCCTCGCTCCCCCGGACCCAGGCGAGCGCCTCGTCGATGGTGGAGAACATGTCGAACGTGGACTCCAGCCCGGTGAGCTCGAAGATGTTCAGGACGTCCTCGTCGCTGTCGGCGCCGGAGAGCGCCAGGCGCGAGCCGGGTTTGAGGTTGCGCTGGACGCCCACGAGCACTCCTAACGCGGTCGAGTCGATGAACGTGACCGGCGTCATGTCGAGCACGAGCCGGCGAGCGCCCTTGGCGATCGCGTCGTTGAGCGTCCACTTGAGGTTCGGGGCGGAGGCCAGGTCGAGCTCGCCGGCGACCGCGACGACGGTCGTGCCGGGCTCGAGATCGCGGCGGCTGATCGCGAACGTCGGGGCGCCCTCGCGGCCGCGCTCGCGGACCGGGCTCGAGGAACGCGAACGGCCCGCGGGCTCGCCGCTGGTCGGGCTCGAGGCGCCCGGCCTGGCTGATTCATTCCTACGCATGCTCACTCTTAACTTCGGCTGTTTGGGCCAGCACTTGAGCGTTTAGGCGAACTTTCTTGAGCGGACCCCCGTGGACGTCGAACATCTGTCCACGGCCCGGCGGCACGCCGGCGAGCCCCCGATCGGGCATAACCGGCCCGCCGATGCGCCGTGGGCGCCTGTGGGCGCGGGCTCGAATAGCATCAGCGGCTGGCCACGATGAACACGCCCCTGCACACAGACCCCGGTGCCGGCGGCGGCGAGCCCGTGACGATGGACAAGATCGTGGCGCTCAGCAAGCGCCGGGGCTTCGTGTTCCCGTCTTCGGAGATCTACGGCGGCGTCGGCTCGACATACGATTACGGCCACTACGGCGTGCTGCTGAAGAGCAACGTCAAGGGCGAGTGGTGGCGCGCGATGCTGCAGGAGCGCGACGACATCGTCGCGATCGACTCGGCGATCCTGCAACACCCGCGCGTGTGGGAGGCCTCCGGCCACCGCGAGGGCTTCACCGACCCGCTCGTGGACTGCCGAACGTGCGGCCTGCGCTTTCGCGCCGATCACCTGCAGGAGCTGGCGTGCGGGCGCAAACCCTCGCGCCACCCCGGTGAAGCGGAGGAGTGCTCGCTGACGCAGGCGCGCGACTTCAACCTCATGTTCGAGACGACGATCGGGCCGGTGAAGGAATCGGGGGCGACGGCCTATCTGCGCCCCGAGACGGCGCAGGGCATCTTCATCAACTTCAAGAACGTGCTCCAGTTCTCGCGCAAGAAACCACCGTTCGGGATCGCTCAGATCGGCAAGTCCTTCCGCAACGAGATCACGCCGGGGAACTTCATCTTCCGCACGCGCGAGTTCGAGCAGATGGAGATGGAGTTCTTCGTGCCGCCGTCCGAGGCCGAGCAGTGGTTCGAGCACTGGCTGCGCGAGCGCATGCGCTGGTATGTGGAGCTGGGCATCCGCGAGGATCACCTGCGCCTGCGCGCGCACGATCGCGACGAGCTCTCGCACTACTCCTCCGCGACGAGCGACGTCGAATACCTGTTCCCCATCGGCTGGTCCGAGCTCGAGGGGATCGCCAACAGGGGCGACTTCGACCTCTCTCGCCATGCTGAGTTCTCGGGCGAGAAGCTCGAGTACTTCGACCAGTCCACGGGCGAGCGTTACGTGCCGCACGTGATCGAGCCGGCGGCGGGCGCCGACCGCGCGACGCTGGCCTTCCTCGTGGACGCCTACGAGGAGGAGATCGTCGAGCGCGAGGGCGCCGGCGAGGGCGAGCTGCGCACGGTGCTGCGGCTGCACCCGCGCCTGGCGCCGGTGAAGGTCGCGGTGCTGCCGCTGGTGAACAAGGACGGCCAGCCGGAGCTCGCGCGCGAGGTGCACCGCGCGCTGCGCTCGCGACTGCTGTCGGAGTACGACGCGGGCGGCGCGATCGGGCGGCGCTACAGGCGCCAGGACGAGATCGGAACCCCGTTCTGCCTTACGATCGACCATCAGAGCTTGGAGGACGGGACGCTCACGCTGCGCGACCGGGACTCGCTCGTACAGGAGCGTGTCCCGGTCGCGGGCATCGCCGACGAGATCGAGAGGCGCGTGAGCGCGCCTTGGAAGACACCGAAGCGTTGAAAGGACCCAGATGGACTTCGACCTGACCGACGAGCAGCGCCTGATCCAGGAAACGGCGCGCGAGTTCACCGACAACGAGATCGTGCTGCAGTCGCGCGAAAACGCGCGCAACCATCGTTTCGACGTGGAGCTCGTGCGCAAGGTCGCGGCGCAGGGATATCTCGGCGCGATCGTGCCCACCGAGTACGGAGGCGCGGGCCTGGACTACTTCTCCTACGGCCTCGTGGTCGAGGAGATCGGGCGCGGCGACTCGGCGATCCGCACGGTGATCTCGGTGCAGACCTCGCTGGTCTGCTCGGGAATCCTCAGGTGGGGCAGCGACGAGCAGAAGCACAAGTACCTGCCGAAGCTCTGCTCGGGTGAGTGGCTGGGATGCTTCGGCCTGACCGAGCCAGACACCGGCTCCGACGCCGCCAACCAGAAGACGCGCGCGCGCAAGACCGACTCGGGCTGGGTGATAAACGGCTCGAAGATGTGGATCTCGATGGCGAACTACGCGAAGCTGGCGCTGATCTTCGCCCAGACCGACCCGGAGCTCGGCCACAAGGGGATCGCGTGCTTCCTCGTCGACACCGACCAGCCGGGCTTCAAAGCGCAGACGATCGAGCACAAGATGGGGCTACACGCCTCCGACACCGCGTCGATCGCGCTCGAAGACGTGGAGGTCTCCGACGAGGACGTCCTCGGACAGGTCGGCGACGGCTTCAAGATCGCGATGTCGAACCTCGACTCGGGGCGCTACTCGGTGGCCGCGGGCTGCGTGGGCATCTGCAGGGGCTGCGTGGAGGAGTCGGTCAAGTATGCGACCGAGCGCGAGCAGTTCGGACGCCCGATCGCGAGCTTCCAGCTCGTTCAGGCGATGATCGCCGACATGGTGCTGAAGACCGACGCCTCGCGGCTGCTCGTGTGGCGGGCTGGCTGGCTGAAGGACCAGGGCAGGCCGAACACGCTCGAGACCTCGGTCGCGAAGCTGCACGCGACCGAGGCGTCGCTCGAGTGCGCGAACCTCGCGATCCAGATCCACGGCGGCGCGGGCTACGTCGATGACCATCCCGTGGAGCGCTACTACCGCGACGCGCGCGTGACGACGCTGTATGAGGGCACCTCACAGATCCAGAAACTGATCATCGGGCGCGCGATGACGGGCGTTAACGCCCTCGTTCCCGCCTGAGCGCGGAGGAGCACGCCCGGCGATGTCGGACCTGAGGGTCGTGGAGGGGGATCGAGATGGGGCCGGCAGAGCCGGCCGGGAGGGTCGCGCGGCGAGCATCATCGGCGTGCTCGGGGCCGGGACGATGGGCGCGGGGATCGCGCAGCTCGCGTGCCGCTCGGGCGCCCAGACGCTGCTGTTCGACCCGCTGCCCGAGGCGCTCGAGAAGGGTCGCGCGCGAATCGAGGACGGCCTGCGCCGGGAAGCCGCGAAAGGCCGGCTGACCGCGGAGCAGGCCGCAGAAGCCGCCGAGCGGGTGAGCTCGGTGGGGCAGCTGTCGGACCTCGCGCCATGCGAGCTGGTGATCGAGGCCGTGCCGGAGCGGATCGAGCTCAAGCACGACCTCTACCGGCAGCTCAGCGAGATCGTCGACGAGCGCTGCGTGCTGGCCAGCAACACCTCCTCGCTGCTGGTGACGGCGATCGCAGCGGCCGCCAGCGGGCCGGAGCGGGTCGTGGGCATGCACTTCTTCAACCCCGCCCCGGTGATGCGCCTGCTGGAGGTCGTCGCCGGCGAGCAGTCCAGCGAGGAGGCGCTCGCGCTCGCGCTCGCGACGGGCGAGGCGATGGGCAAGACCGTGATCCGCGCGAGCGACGGGCCCGGCTTCCTCGTGAACCGCTGCAACCGGCCCTTCGGCCTGGAGGCGCTGCGCCTGCTCGCAGAGCGCATCAGCGACGTGCAGGGCATCGACCGCATCTGCCGCATGGAGGGCGGCTTCCCGATGGGGCCGTTCGAGCTGATGGACCTCGTCGGCGTGGACGTGGGCTTTGAGATCTCCAAGAGCTTCTACGAACAGAGCTTCGGCGAGCCTCGCTGGCGCCCCTCGCCGATCGCGGCGCGGTATGTGGCGGCGGGGCTCTACGGACGCAAGTCGGGACGCGGCTACTACGACTACGGCGACGGCCCGCACCGACCCGAGGACCCGGGGCCCCCGGAGCCGGCCGAGCGCGGCGAGGGCGTGATCGTGATCGCCGGCGAGAGCGTGCTCGCGCAGCAGCTCGGCGTGGCCGCGACGGAGGCGGGCTTCGAGGTGCGACCGGCGCACGCCCCGCTCGGCGACGCGCTGCCGGCGCTGTTCATCGACTGCACCCCAGCGCCGCTTGCGCAGGGAGCGCCGCTGCTGGTCCCGCCGGCCGGCGCGATCGCGGCGCGGGGCGGCGGGGGGGCGGGAGCAGTACGGGGCGGCGGCGTGGCGGCGGGGCATGGCGGAGCGCACCTGCTGCTGTGCGCGGGCGCGTCGCTGTCGGCGCTCGACCCCGCGGGGAGCGCGGTCGGCTTTCACGTGCTGCCCCCGTTCGAGACGGCGCGGCTCGTCGAGCTCGCAAGCGGCGAGAGCTCATCGCCGCTCGTGGCTGCGCGCGCTGAGCGCTTCTTCGCGGCCCTCGGCCGCCGCGTGGAGTGGGTCGGCGACGCGCCCGGGCTGGTGCTGGGTCGCATCGTCTGCCAGCTGATCAACGAGGCCGCGTTCGCGCTCACCGAGGGCGTGGGCGACGCGCGCGACATCGATCTCGGCATGGTGCTCGGCCTCAGCCACCCGCGCGGCCCGTTGCAGTGGGCCGACGAGATCGGGCTGGAGCATGTGCTCGCGGTGCTGGACGGGCTCTGCTCGGAGTACCGCGAGGAGCGCTACCGCGCCGCACCGGTGCTGCGCAGGCTGGTGCGCGAAGGCCGTCTCGGGCGCGCTGCCGGCGGCGGCTTTCATCCCGCGGCGCGGTGAGGCCGTCTCACGCCGGCGTGTGCGCGTGCGTTAAGCGCTCATGAGCGGCGGGCCTCCCCCCTTCCAGCGCTTCCTCGAGCAGCAGCGCGAGACGGTGTGGCGCTTCCTGGCAGCGTCGGTGGGGCCGGGCGACGCCGACGACTGCTTCCAGGAGACGTTCATCTCGGCGCTGCGCGCCTATCCCCGTCTGCGCGCGGACTCGAACCTGCGCGCGTGGGTGCTCACGATCGCGCACCGCAAGGCGCTCGACGTGCACCGCGCGCGAGCGCGCGGCGCGCTGCCCGTGGCCGAGCCCGAGACGCTTGCGGGCGGCGCGGAGATGGCACCCGAAATGCGCGACCGCGAGCTGTGGGAGGCCATCGAGGGGCTGCCCGCCCGCCAGCGCTCGGCCGTGCTCCTGCGCTATGTGGGCGACCTGCCCCACCGCGATATCGCGGCGGCGATTGGATGCAGCGAGCAGGCGGCGCGCCGCTCGTTGCACGAGGGACTCGCAAAGCTTCGTAAGGCGGTGATCGCATGAGGGATCTGGGCTCAACCGACAATGCTGCGGCGGAGGTGCGACTGCGACTCGCGGCGCAGGCCGACGGCGACGGGGCCGATGCACCGGCGATCGCGCACGCGACCGCGCGCCTGCTAGCGCGCGTCGAGCGCAAGCGCCTGGCCGATGTGAGCTACGCGCCTGTGGACTCGCCGTTCGGCGAGTTGCTCGTGGCGTCGAGCCGACGCGGCGTGCTGCGGCTCGCGTTTCCGGAGGAGAGCGTCGATTCGGTGCTCGAAGGCATCGCGCGTGGCTTCTCTCCGCGGATCGTGGAGGCCTCCGCCGCGCTCGACGACGTGCGGCGCGAGCTGGACGAGTACTTCGAGGGTCGCCGCCGCGAGTTCGAGATCGCGCTCGACTGGTCGCTGATCGGGACGTTCGGGCGTCGCGTTCTGCGGGTGACATCGGAGATCCCCTTTGGCGGCGTGCTCTCCTACGCCGAGGTCGCCGCCGAGGCCGGGAGCCCGCGCGGCTTCCGCGCAGCCGGGAACGCGCTCGGCTCGAACCCGATCCCGATCGTGCTCCCCTGTCACCGCGTGCTGCGCAGCGGCGGCGCGCTGGGCGGCTACGGCGGCGGCCTGCCGCGCAAGCGCTGGCTGTTGGAGCTCGAGGGCGCGCTCACGCCGCGGGGCAGCTGAAGGCCCTGCGGCGGGCGGCGCTAGGCGGAGTCGGCCGCCGGCGCCCACTGCGCTTCGGCGGGATCGCCGATGGGCATGCCGACCGGCGTGGGCACGCCAGGGGCGTCGCGCAGGTACCACTCGGCGTCGAGCGCCGCCTGGCAGCCCGAGCCGGCGGCGGTTATCGCCTGGCGGTAGGTGTGGTCGACGAGGTCGCCGGCTGCGAAGACGCCGGGGCGGTTGGTGCGTGTGGACTTCCCGTCGGTGAGGACGTAGCCGTTCTCGTCTAGGTCGAGCTGGCCCGCGACGAGCGCCGACTGGGGCTCGTGTCCGACGGCGATGAACGTCCCGGAGACGGGCACGTCGCGCTGCTCGCCGGTCTCGACGTTGACGAGCTCGGCGTGACCCAGCGCGCCGCTCTCGCCGGGGACGAAGCGCTCCACCCGGTAGGGCGTGAGGAATTCGATGTTCTCCTGCGCACGGGCGCGCTCGAGCATGATCTTCGATGCGCGGAACTCGTCGCGGCGATGCACCACGATGACGCTGGAGGAGAACTTCGACAAGAAGATCGCCTCCTCCATCGCGGAGTCGCCGCCGCCGACGATGATCGTCGGCGCGCCCTTGAAGAACGCGGCGTCGCAGGTGGCGCAGTAGCTCACTCCGCGGCCAGAGAGCTCCTCCTCGCCGACCACGCCGAGCTTCTTGTGCTCGGCCCCCATCGCAAGGACGATCGTCCGCGCGCGGTGCTCGGTCTGCCCGACCCAGACGCTGTGCAGGTCGCCGGGCTCCTTGCCCAGCTCGACCCGGTCGGCCTGCTCGGTGAGCAGTCGCGCGCCGAAGCGCTCTGCCTGCTCGCGGAACTTCGTCATCATCTCCGGACCCATGATCCCCTCGGGGAAGCCGGGGTAGTTCTCCACGTCGGTCGTCTGCTGGAGCAGGCCGCCCCACGCGAAGCCCTCGATCACGAGCGGCTCCAGGTTCGCCCGCGCCGTATAGAGCGCAGCCGTGTAACCCGCTGGTCCGCTGCCCACGATGATCACGTTCTCGACGTTGCTCATCTGCTCTCCATTGTCACACACCCGGGAGCCGCTTCGCGAGCCCTCCGAGCCACTTTACTTTGTATAGTATAGCACCGCTATAGGCAATGGAGCCACTCGGCGACGCCGCGCAGCGGGCTCGCGAGCGGCCCTGCGACGTCCGAGCCGGGGACGGGCGGGTGCGGTCAGGAGCTCTGCAACGCGCCCGCAGTGGTGGGCGCGTGCGCTTCGGCG
Organism: Solirubrobacteraceae bacterium; assembly: GCA_035314465.1. Lineage (GTDB taxonomy): Bacteria > Actinomycetota > Thermoleophilia > Solirubrobacterales > Solirubrobacteraceae > Palsa-744. The sequence continues at coordinate 23,743 of DATFZM010000018.1, forward strand.
CGCGCGGGGACGGCCTGCTCCTCGCGCCAGCGCGCGACAGTGCGGCGCAGCTGGAGATAGGCGACGGCGCCCGGGATCGAAGGCAGCCAGAAGGAGATCGCGCGGTAGGAGAGCACGGCGAGCACGGCGAGGTTGACGTCGACGCCGAAGGCGGCGAACGCGCCGATCATGCCGCCCTCCACCCCCCCGAGACCGCCCGGCAGCGGCAGCAGGTTGGCGAGCATGCCGACGAAGTAGGCCATCCAGATGACGGTGAACGGCGGCGGCGAGCCGAAGGCGTGGAACATCGCCCACAGCACGCTGATGTCGAATCCCCACCAGGCGAGCGCGCCGAGCAGCCGCGGGTCGCGCGATCGAGTGAGCTCGATTGCCGTGCGCACGCCGCTGGCGGCGAGCGCGGGCACGGTGGCGGCGCGTGCGACCCAGTGCGCGAGGCGCCCGGAGCTCGCCGCGCGCCGTTCGAGCCGGCGCACGATGTCGGCGGGCAGCATCGCGAACGAGCCTACGATCGCGACCAGCAGCACGGCGATTATCGCGGGGACGATCGTGATCGCGAACGAGCCCCCGCCCGGGAACAGGCCCACGCCGAGGCCGATCCCGTCGACGAACAGCGAGCCGGCGTAGACGACGTAGAGCAGGACCATGAACGCGACCATCCGGCAGGCGACCAGGCGGGGCTCCATGCCGGACCTGCGCAGCGCCCAGGCCGTCAGCGCGATGCCGCCGGCACCCGCCGCGGCGAAGAGGCGCGTCGCGATCACACCGGCCATCGTGATCTGGTAACTGGCGCGCCAGCCGATCCTGCCGGCGCTGGTGACGAACACGGCGCGGAAGAGGACGATGTAGCCCGCGAACGAGAGCGCCTCCAAGAGGACTCCGGCTGCGATCCACCAGCTGTCGCCGCTCTGCAGCCGGTGCACGGTGGTGCCGAGGCCGGTGAGCCGCGGCAGCACGAAGTAGAGGAAGCCGACGCTGAAGAGCACGAACAGCAGCGAGGCGACGACCTGGCGGCGCGTGAGCAGCACGCGCGGCATCGGCTCGGCGACGATCGCCGTGCGCGGTGTCCGCGGCTCCTCCCGTTCGTCCGGTTTGTCCCCTACCGCGCTTAGCTCCCCCCGAACCATTCGCTCCCGCCCGCTGTCCTCTCAGGCCGCCTCGTGGGCGATCGCTTCGAGCGCGGTGATCCCCCGCGCGATTGCGCGCAGCGCCGGCCCGGCTCGCGGGACCGCTCGGCGCACGGCGATAGTGAGCGCGGCCCCGCCGATCAGGTCGACCACGTAGTGCTCGCCAAGGTAGACGAGCGCGAAGCCGAGCGTCGCAGCGTAGCCCGCTCCGAGGGCGCCCGCGAGCGGGCTCGTCTCGGCGAGCAGGAACGCGGCCATCAGGGATGTGGCGAAGTGCAATGAGGGCATCGCGGCGAGGGGGTTGCCTCCGAACACACTGTAGAGAGAGCCCCAGCCGTCCCTCCAGAAATCCTCGCCGTACTCGACCATCATGCGGCGCACGTCAGTGGCGCCGGAGCCGGTGCGCTCTGCCGCGCCGGCGGCGTACCAGGGCGGCGCGGTGGGCAGGAACCAGTAGAAGCTCGCACCGACGTTGAAGACCGCGTAGGTCATCGTCGCGGCGCGCGTGAAGCGCTCGGGATGGCGCCAGAGTGTGTAGGCGACGGTGCCGTGGGGGACCATGAACCAGGACCAGTGGGTCCACACGAGCACGCGATCGAGACCCCGCCAGCGCGCGCGGCCCTCGCCCTCGAGCGCGAGCGCGCGCTGCAGCCGCACCGTCGGCAGCTGACCGATGCCGAGCAGACGGTCGGCGACGATCGGGTAGGCGATGTGCACGCGCTCGGCCTGGGACTGCTCGTCGTCGTGGGGTGCCTTGTAGGCGGCCACATAAGCCCACATCTGCAGCGCGCAGACAGCGACGTCGCGGGTGCGCGTGCGGCGCACGGCGACGCAGAGCGCAAGCGGCGCGCCGTAGGCGACGGCCTGCGTGAGAGCCGCCGGCGCGGGCACGCGTCGGCGCATCAGCGGGGCGGCGAGGCCTACCGCAACCATCCCCCAGGCGGTTGCTCTGATCGCCTTCGACAGCCGCACTGCGGCGGGAGTATATGTACGGCCCCGCGGTCCCCGGACGGCGCCGTGGGGGAGTCGGCGCTCCGTCGCGCTCCGTCGGGTACACGGGCGCGCGCGTTCGCCGGCAGGCGATGCGCAGCGCGGCGTGCGGCTGCTCAGCTCAGGGCGCGGTCGCGCGGCAGCTTGCGCACAGCGCCGTTGTCGGCCCCGGACGAGGCCGCCACGCCGGCCCGGCAGGCGGCTGCGAAGGCGGCGATCACGCCGCTGGCGCGATCGGCCTCGGGGTGCCATTGCACGCCGAGGACGAAGCGCCGGCCCTCGAGCTCGATCGCCTCGGGCAGGCCGTCGAGGACGGAGTGTCCGCTGACGATCAGCCCGTCGCCGAGCCGATCGACGCCCTGATGATGGTGGGACTTGGTGGCGTGCGCCACCTCTCCGGCGGCGAGGGCGGCGAGCGATCCGTGCGCGAGCGCGACGTCGTGGTCGGCTCCGTCGAAGGAGCCGACCACGCGCCGGTGCTCGTCGTGACCGACGTGCTCGGGGATGTGTTGGTGCAGCGTCCCGCCGAGCGCGACGTTGATGAGCTGCATGCCGCGACAGATCCCGAGCACGGGCAGGTCGCGTTCGATCGCGCACCGCGTGAGGGCGATCTCGAAGGCGTCTCGCGCCGGCATCGTCTCGACGGTGAGCGGGTGCGCCTCGTGCTCGTAGGACTCCGGGTCGATGTCCGCGCCGCCGGCGAGCATGAGGCCGTCGAGCAGCCCGACCAGTTCGGCGGGCTCGGCCGTGACGTGCGCGTCGGGCGGCAGCAGCACGGCTATCGCCCCGGCGGTCTGCAGCGCGTCGATGTAGGCGACAGGGAGCAGCGCGGCGTCCTGCTCCCATGCGCCCCATCGCGCGTGCTCCTGCGCCGAGCAGATGCCGATAACCGGTCGTCTCATGTCACAAAGAATAGGATCATTGGCCACACCTTAGGAGCCCCCGGCACGGCGGGCCCAGCCCGCGCGCGAGTAGGATCGGCAGCCGGCTACGTAGAGAGGAGAACGATGAGCGGCACAGGCATCGCCTTGGAGACGGTCAACGTGGAGGTGGCTGAGGGGGTCGCGACCGTCGAGCTGAACCGTCCGGAGACTCTCAACGCGTGGAACGTCCAGTTCGGCGCGGATCTGCTGGCGGCGCTGGCCCACGTGGCCTCGGAGGACGCTGTGCGTGCGGTGCTGATCACCGGAGCCGGGCGCGGGTTCTCCTCGGGCGCGGACCTTCGGGACGTGAGCGGCGGCGATGAGACCCCCGAGGGACGCCCGGACGTCTACAAGACGCTGACCGAGCGCTACCACCCGATCATGCACGCGATCCGCGACGTGCCCAAGCCGGTGGTGGCGGCGGTGAACGGCCCAGCGGTCGGCATCGGCTGCTCGCTGGCGCTCTGCAGCGACCTGATCGTCGCCGCCGAGAGCGCCTACTTCCTGCTCGCGTTCGTGAACATCGGCCTCGTGCCGGACGGCGGCTCGTCGCTGTTCCTGCCGACTCGCATCGGCATGACGCGGGCAACGGAGCTCTCGATGCTCGGCGAGCGCCTGCCGGCTGCCAAGGCGCTCGAATGGGGCTTGATCAACCGCGTGGTCCCCGACGAGCAACTGCGCGCCGAGGCGCACGAGCTGGCGGCGCGCCTGGCCGCCGGACCGACCTCCTCCTACGCGGGCACCAAGCGCCAGCTCAACAACTGGCTCTACTCGCGCATGGAGGAGCAGCTCGAGCTCGAGGCGACGATCCAGCAGGAGATGGCCGGCAGCTCGGATTTCGTGGAGGGCGCAATGGCGTTCATCGAGAAGCGCCCCGCACGCTTCAGCGGCGCCTGATCGCCCGCGCTCCCCGACTCGTGCCAAACGTCATCAAGCGCGTCCAGTCCGCGCCTGACTAGAATCCCCGCCGCCTTGGGCCACGCGCTTCCCTCACTGCTCGGCTTCTTCACGCCGCTGTCCGGCGGTTCGCCCAACGCGAACCAGATCGACAGCCTCTACAAGATCGTCCTCTACATCGCGCTCGTGATCTTCGTCCTCGTCGAGGGCGGCCTGGTCTATGCGCTCGTCAAGTTCCGCGCGCGCAAGGGCGCCGTCCCGGCGCAGATACGTGGGAACACGCGCCTCGAGATCGGCTGGACGGTCGCCGCGGCGGTGATCCTCCTCGTCGTCGCCGTGATCACGTTCACGAAGCTCGCCTCGATCGAGGACCCGCCGAACTCCGGCCCCGCCGGCGCCGCGCTCGCCGACGAGAGCGGACCGCTCACGGCAAGCCTGAACCGCAAGCTGCCGCCGAACGGCAAAGCGCTCAACATCACGGTGATCGGCCGCCAGTTCATCTGGCAGTACGTCTACCCGGGCGCGAACGAACCCGACGGCCTCGGCGCGCCGTACTCCTACGAGGAAATGGTCGTGCCCACCAACACGACGGTGAGCCTGAACATCGTCTCCTCGGACGTCGTGCACGCCTGGTGGGTTCCGGAACTGGGCGGCAAGTTCCAGGCGGTGCCCGGATACCACAACTACACCTGGTTCAAGATCCCCAAGCCGGGCGTCTTCCACGGGCAGTGCGCGTTCCTGTGCGGACGCGCGCACGCGCGCATGATCGCCACAGTGCGCGCCGTGCCGCCGGCGCAGTTCGAAGCGTGGCTGACCGAACGCAAGCTGCTGATCGCAAAGGCCAACGTCCAAGCGCAGGCCGCGCGCGCGAAGCTCCGCATCCAGACCGGCGCAGGTCAGGTCGAGAACCCCTAGGACGACGAGGAGACCTAGTCACCCAATGGCCACCTACGTAGCCCCTGTCCCCCAGGTCGCAGCGCATCGCGTTGAGCGCGAGGAACGCGGCTGGACGAGCTGGATCACGACCACCGACCACAAGCGCATCGGGATCATGTACATGGTCACGACGTTCGTGTTCTTCTGCCTCGGGGGCGTCGAGGCTCTGCTGATGCGCCTGCAGCTGGGTGCGCCGAACAACACGCTCGTCACGCCGACGACCTACAACCAGCTGTTCACGATGCACGGCACGACGATGATCTTCCTGTTCGTGGTGCCGATGATGGCCGGGCTGGCGAACTACTTCATGCCGCTCATGATCGGGGCGCGTGATATGGCCTTCCCGCGCCTGAACGCGCTGTCCTATTGGCTGCTGCTCGCCGGAGGCCTGGTCTTCTACGCCTCGATCTTCTGGAACCCGCCCGAAGCGGGCTGGAACAGCGTCGTGCCGCTGGCGAGCACGCAGTTCTCCCCGAGCGGCGGACAGGACGCGTGGATCTACCTGATCCACCTGACCGGCCTCTCGTCGCTGGTGGGGGCGATCAACTTCTACGCGACGATCGCGAACATGCGCGCCCCGGGCATGAGCTGGGGGCGCCTGCCGCTGTTCGTGTGGACGATCCTGACCTACTCGGTGCTGCTGATCTTTGCCCTTCCCGTGATCGCGGCCGCCGTCACGATGCTGCTGACCGACCGCCACTTCGGAACGCACTTCTTCGACCCCGCCAACGGCGGCTCGGCGCTGCTGTGGCAGCACTTGTTCTGGTTCTTCGGCCACCCCGAGGTCTACATCATGGTGCTGCCGGGGTTCGGGATCATCTCCGAGATCCTGCCGGTGTTCGCGCGCAAGCCGATCTTCGGCTACAAGGCGATCGCGGCTTCGACGGTTGCGATCGCGTTCCTCGGCTTCCTCGTGTGGGCGCACCACCTGTTCGCGGCACCGGTGCCCGAGGCGATCCTGATCTTCGTGATGATCAGCTCGTACACGATCGCCGTGCCGACGGGCGTGAAGATCCTCAACTGGATCGCGACGCTGTGGCGCGGCGCGATCGAGTTCAGGACGCCGCTGCTCTTCTGCGTGGGTGGGATCTCGATCTTCCTGATCGGCGGCATCTCCGGCGTCTTCCTGGCGACGTTCCCGATCGACTGGCAGGTCAACGAAACCTATTACGTCGTCGCGCACCTGCACTTCGTGCTCATGGGCGGCGCCGTGATGACGATCTTCGCCGCGATCTACTACTGGTTCCCGAAGATCACCGGCAGGATGCTCAGCGAGGGCATCGGGCGCGTCAGCTTCGGGCTGATGTTCGTCGGCATTCTCACCACGTTCCTGATTCAGCACGTGATTGGGCTTGACGGAATGCCCAGACGCGTCTATGAGTACGACAACGTGGGTCACCTCGCTCTCTACAACGGGATCTCCACCGGCGGGGCGTTCATCATCGCGCTGGGCGTGCTGACCACGATCATCAACGTCGTCCGCAGCCTGAAGGTCGGCCCCATCGCGGGACCCGACCCGTGGAGGGCGAACACGCTCGAGTGGTTCAGCGCCTCGCCGCCGCCGGCGAACAACTTCGACGTGATCCCGCTCGTGCGCTCGGCCGAACCGATGAAGGACATCCGGCGCGAGATCGCGCGCCGCACGAGCGGCGAGGACGTCGGCGCGGCGACGGTGCCGACCGGAGCGACGCAGGTCGGGGTTTAGTGGGCGTGGCGCCGCCAAGCGGAGCCCTGCCCGCGATCGAGGCCCCCCTTGCCGAGCTGCCGGCGGCGAGGCTCTCGCCGCGCGCGCAGCTGCTGCGCGACTACCTCGAGCTGACCAAGCCGAAGGTCCAGACGCTGCTGCTGCTGACGACGATCGCGACGATGTACGTGGCCGGCGATCCCTCGCCGCTGCTCGTAGCGCTCACATGCCTCGGCGGCTATCTCTCGGCCGGAGGAGCGGGCGCCGTCAACCACTGGTTCGACCGCGACATCGACGGGCTGATGAAGCGCACCGCGGCGCGCCCGATCCCCTCGGGGCGCGTCGCGCCCCGCAGCGCGTTGCTGTTCGGCTGCGCGCTCGCGGCGCTCTCGGTGCTCGAGCTGTCGCTCGCCGTCAACCCGCTCGCCGCCGCGCTGTCCTTCTCGGGCTTCCTCGGCTACGTGCTCGTATACACAGTCTGGCTCAAGCGCCGCACGCCGCAGAACATCGTCATCGGCGGGGCGGCCGGCGCGGTGCCGCCACTCGTTGGCTGGGCCGCGGTGACAGGCTCGGTGAGCGGCACGGCGGTGATCCTCTTCTCCATCGTCTTCTTCTGGACGCCGCCGCACTTCTGGGCGCTGTCGCTGCTGATGAAGGACGAGTACCGCAAGGTCGGCGTGCCGATGCTGCCGGTCGTCCGCGGCGAGGACGAGACGCGCCGCCAGATCCTGCTCTACTCGGTCCTGCTCTACGCGGTCACGCAGCTGCCGTTCTGCGCTGGCGGCTTCGGCGCGCTCTATCTCGTGTGCTCGCTCGTGCTCGGTCTGGGCTTCATCGGCGGCGCTGTGCGCCTCTATCGGCGAGCCGACCGGGCCTCGGCGCTGCGCCTGTATCTCTTCTCGCTCGCCTACCTCGCTCTGCTCTTCTGCGCGATGGTCGCAGACGCGCACCTATAGAATCCGCCGCCCATGATGACCCGACGCCTCGCGCGCAAGAACATTCGCACGGCCCTGATCGTGACGGCGATCGTCATGTTCATGTTCGGGATCACGTTCGTCGTCGCAGCGGCATACGTCTCGTGAGCCCGCTGGACCCCGACGTCCCGCCGGCGGGCGAGGAGATCCACCTCCCCGGCCCCTCGATTCTCCCCGTGCTCACCGCGGTGGGGCTCACGCTGACGCTCGTGGGCGTGACCACGTTCATCGAGCTGACCGTGATCGGAGCGATCATCACGCTCTACGCGGTCATCCGCTGGATCCGCGAGACGCGCAGGGACATCGACGAGCTCCCGCTCGACGTCCGCAAACGCTGAAGCCCGCTAGCGGGCCGTTGGGGGCTCCCGCCCCTGGATCGCGCGGCCGGCGCCCGGATGCGCGCCGCGGCCGAGCGCTGAGGCACCTCGCGTCGGGGGTGCAACGCGCTGAGCGAGGTCCCTCAAACCGCGCCCAGCCGCTGCGGGAGCGGGCACGCCTGCTTCCCCGGGCAGGCGTGCCGCCCGTTCATCCCACGGCAGCGCTCGCGGGCACCGGACAGATTGCTCCGTCCTCCGTCCAGCAGCGCACGACGTCGCGCACCGAGAGGATGCCGACCGTGTCTCCATGCTCGAGCACGATCAGATGGCGAAAGCCGCCGCGCACCATCGCGGCGGCGGCCTCCTCGAGGGACCAGTCGGGAGCAGCGAAGACGACGTCGCGTGTGAGGTGCTCGGCGACCGACTCGACGTCGGGATCCTCCCCGGCGCCGATCGAGCGCAGCACGTCGCGCTCGGTGATGATCCCCGGCCCGTTGCCGTCGGGATCCATCACGACGGCGGCTCCCACGTTCCGCTGGGACATCAGCCGCGAGACCGCGCGCAGCGTGTGCCCAGGGCCGACCGTGAGGACCATCTGACTCATGCCGTCCTTTACCTGCATCGTCTCGCCTCCGCTTCCGTCTTGGATGCCTCGACTAGAGCCTGAATAAGAGCTACCCGGCGACCGGCGCCGAGACGCCACCGCCGCACTTGCAACTATTGACTCAATCTAGTACCTCGCGCTGCCCGCGTCAAGATCCCTCCAAACGGCCCTCTAAACCCGCCCCGCGCGAGGCACGCGCGGCGCTAGGGCGTCCGTTGGACGCAGGTATTAGGATCTCGCTCCCGATGGAGAGGAGCCACGGACAGATCGCGCCGGCCGACGCTTGGGGTCGGGCAGTTGCCTAGCCGGCGCTCGATCGCGATCGCGGCCGTGCTCGGGGTGATCGCCACGGCGATCGGCATCGTGCTGAGCTTCGTGATCAAGTGGTTCCCGGTGCAGGCCTCCACGCAGGCGCACAACACCGACCGCCTCTACCACGTGCTCGTGATCGCTTCGGTGCCGATCTTCGTGCTCGTCACGACGGTGGTCCTCTACAGCGTCTGGCAGTTCCGTATGAAGTCCGGAGAGGAGCTCAAGGACGGCCCACCGATCCACGGCAACACGCGCCTAGAGGTCTTCTGGACCGCGATACCGACGGTGCTGCTGCTCGGCCTCGTCGGCTACTCGTTCGTGATATTGCACGACAACGAAAAGAAGCCCGCGCGCGAGATCGACGTCGGCGTCACCGGCCAGCAGTTCGTATGGACCTATCAGTACCCCAGGTCGATCACCGGCGGCGCGACGCTGAACAGCTACCAGCTGTACGTGCCCGAGGGCGAATCGGTCGAGTTCAACATCCGCTCCAAGGACGTGATCCACGCCTTCTGGGTCCCAGCGTTCCGCATCCAGGAGGACGCGGTGCCCGGCATCACTACGCATTGGCGCGCCACGCCGGACCGCATCGGCAGCTATCCGGTCGTCTGCAACCTGCTCTGCGGCGTCGGCCACAGCCTCATGCGCTCGACGATCCACGTCGTCACGCAGGCCCGCTTCAAAGCATGGATCGCCTCGCAGACGCGGGGCGCGACGACCACCGCGAGCGCCGGTCCCGCCAGCGCCGGGACGAGCGGATAATCTTCGGCGGCGATGAGCGCACGGAGGCAAATCTGATGGCCGCCCGGCTGAGGGCACCAGGCTTCTACCGCGCCGGCCTGTACATGGTCTTCGCGCTCCTCTTCACGACGGCGCTCACGTGGATCGTGCGCATGTCCACGGGGCACGGCACCTTCCGGCACTACATAGACGCCAACGCGATCCTCACCGTCGCCCTGCTCGCCGTCCCGCTCGCCTTCCTGATCGGGATCGGCGGCTTCGACTACTGGTTCTACTGGGCCTCGGGCCGGCCGACGCGCCCTGAGGACCACTCGGGCCACGGCGCCTACAGCTGGAAGGACTACTTCCGCATCAACACCGACCACAAGGTGATCGGGATCCAGTATCTCGTGAACTCGTTCTTCTTCCTGCTCGTGGGCGGGCTGATCGCGATGCTGATGCGCGCGCAGTTGGCCCAGCCGGGCTCGCACTTCGTGGACGCGAACACCTTCAACGGCCTGTTCTCCGTGCACGCCACGCTGCTGATCTTCCTGTTCATGGTTCCCGTGTTCGCCGGCATCGGCAACTTCGTGATCCCGCTCATGATCGGCGCGCCGGACATGGCCTTCCCGCGCCTGAACGCGCTGTCGTTCTGGCTGCTGCCGGTCGCCGGCCTGATCATGCTGGGCAGCTTCTTCGCCCCAGGGGGCGCGTTCGCGGACGGCTGGACGGCGTATGCGCCGCTGTCGGTCAACGCACCGATCGGACAGACGTTCTTCTCGGTCGGCATCCAGTTCGCCGGCGCCTCCTCGATCATGACCGCGCTCAACTTCCTCGTGACGATCATCACGATGAGGGCGCCGGGAATGAGCTTCTTCCGCATGCCGCTGCTCGTGTGGGCGAACTTCGCCACCTCGCTGCTGGTCGTGATCGCGACGCCGTTCATCGCAGCGTCGCAGTTCTTCGTGCTGCTCGACCGGGCGCTCGGCTTCAACTTCTTCAACGCGAACGCCGGCGGCGACGTGCTCATGTATCAGCACGTATTCTGGTTCTACTCTCACCCCGCGGTCTACATCATGATCTTGCCGGGCTTCGGGATCGTCAGCGAGGTCATCGCGGTGAAGGCCCGCAAGCCGATCTTCGGCTACCGCATGATGGCGTTCTCGCTGCTCGCGATCGTGGCGCTCGGCTTCACGGTCTGGGCCCACCACATGTTCACGTCGGGGATGGCCGCCTGGATCCGCATCCCGATGGCGATCACGACGTCGATCATCGCGGTACCGACGGGGATCAAGATCTTCTCCTGGCTCGCGACGCTGTGGCGAGGGGTGCTGCATCTCGACACCCCGATGCTGTTCGCGCTCGGCTTCATCACGACGTTTACGCTCGGAGGCATCAGCGGAATCATGCTCGCGATGGTGCCGTTCGACATCCACGTCAGCGCGACCTACTTCATCGTCGCGCACATCCACTACGTGCTCTTCGGCGGCTCGCTGATGACGATCTTCGCGGGCGTCTACTACTGGTTCCCGAAGATGACCGGGCGCATGTACGACGAGCGCCTGGGCAAGTGGCACTTCTGGAGCACGTTCGTGTTCCTGAACCTGACGTTCGCGCCGATGCACATCCTCGGTCTGGAAGGCATGCCGCGCCGCGTCTCGACGTACGCCTCGCAGTTCGCCGGCCTCAACCTGTTCATCTCGATCGCGAGCTTCGGGCTCGGGCTCACCACCCTCGTGTTCCTCTACAACATCGTCACGAGCTGGCGCGGCGGGCCGCGCGCCGTGTCCAACCCGTGGCGCGGGATGACGCTCGAGTGGCAGGTCTCCTCGCCGCCGCCGGTGTTCAACTTCGATCGCGTGCCCACCGTTGTGGGAGGCCCCTACGAGTACGGCGTGCCCGGTGCCGTGCACGGGATCTTCACCCCCACCCCGGCCCCCGCGGGCGCAGGCGTCGCGGGGGCGCCGAGCCACTGATGCGGAGGAGTCGAGAAGATGCGTGAAATCCTCGTTGTCGCCAACCGCACGCTGGGCGGCGCGAAGCTGCTCGAGCTCGTACGCGAGCGGGCTGCCGGCGGCGATGCACGCTTCCGCCTGGTCGTCCCGCAGAGCGAGCCGTCGGCCGGCCTCGTGATCTACGACGAGGCCGTGCGCGAATCGGCGCAGGTGCGCGTCGACCTGGCGCTCTCGGCGGTGGCCGCGGAGGGCATCGAGGCGACGGGCGAGGTCGGCGACGCCGACCCGTTCCTCGCGACGATGGACGCCGTCGCCGAGCGCCGCCCGTCCGAGATCATCCTCTCCACGCACCCCGCGACGAGCTCCGGCTGGCTGCGCCGCGATCTGATCGAGCGCATCGCCAACGCCTCGGGCCTTCCCGTCGAGCACGTCGTGATCGACCTCGAGCACGAGGGCCTGCCGTTCCACGTCACGCTCGTAGTCGCGAACAAGACCTCGAGCGGCGAGGAGCTGATCGAGCACCTCAAGCAGAAGGCCTCCGACGGAGCTGCGCACCTGTTCATCGCGGTCGTGCCGCAGGTCGACGGCAGCGGAGGCGCGGCGCGTGAGGCGCGCGAGCGGCTCGCGCGCATGCTCGACCGCCTGCACGCGGCGGGGCTGCTGAGCTCGGGAATGATCGGCGACCCGGACCCGTACACCGCGGTGATGAACGCGCTCGAGCTCTTCAGGGTCGACGACCTCGTGATCTCGACGCTTCCCGACGAGCGCTCGGGCTGGCTGCGCTCGGACCTGATCGAGCGCGTTCGCAACGCGACCTCGGCGAACGTCGAGCACATCGTCGTCGACACGCAGTCCGGCGCCGCGGCGGCGCCGGCGGCGTAGGGCTCGCGATGGAGGCCGCAAGCATCGCCCACGGCGGGGGCTACGCCGAGCACCCGGTCGAAAACCATGGCCCCCCGCCGGCGCACCGCAGCTCGCGCGTGGAGCCGAGCCTGCTCGGGATGCTGCTTTTCATCATCTCCGAGGTGATGGTCTTCGGGGCCTTCTTCACGGCCTACTTCTTCATCCGCGTCGCGCAGGGAGATCCCTGGCCGGCGCCCGGAACGCACCTGCCAGTGGAAGTGGCGGGCGTGAACACAGCGATCCTCGTGTCCTCCTCGTTCACGATCCACTGGGCGCAGACCTCGATCAGGAACGGCAACCGCTTTGGCCTGAAGGCGGGCATGTTGATGACGTTCCTGCTCGGCTGCACATTCCTCTTCATCCAGATCAACGAGTACGCCAACATCGGCTTCGCCCCCCAGGACGGCGCCCAGCAGACGATCTTCTACTCGCTCACCGGCCTGCACGGCGCGCACGTGTTCATCGGGTTGCTGCTGCTGCTGACGGTCACGGTGAGATCCTTCCGCGGCCATTACACCCCCGAGGAGCACCGCGGAGTCGAGGTGCCGGGCATCTACTGGCACTTCGTGGACATCATGTGGCTGATCGTCTACACCACCGTCTACCTCCTCTAGGCGCCGACGGAGCAAGTCGATCGTCGGCAGCCGAGGACCGCTCTTGCTGAACCCCCTGCGCTCAGAGCCCGAGGCCTTCCGCTTCCTGCTCTACTCCCTCGCCGTGATCGCGGTTGTCGTGGCGCTGATCCTGATCATCCGCGCGATCGCCTAGCTGTAGTTCCTGAGGACTTTGTTCATCCGGGCCCCCTTGGAGGCTGGAGGTGTCTAACGCCACCAGTCCCAAGGAGGACACCGGATGAAGCTTCACGCTAACGCTCGCCTCAGCGTCAAGGGCCGCGAGCTGCTGG
>DATFZM010000019.1:0-25805 GCA_035314465.1 Solirubrobacteraceae bacterium
CATGAAGTCGATGACCCGCGCCGCGCCGCTGTCGGTGTGGAAATCGGTCTCGAGGACCAGCGTGTCCCCGCGGTAGCGTCGCGAGACGCGGCCCGCGCCTCCGCTCGGCGCGAGCAGCCAGCGGCCGTTGGGCTCGGACCCCAGCAGCGCGGCGAAGCACGCGGGGGAATCCGTGAGAGGCAGGCACAGCCAGTCGATCGAGCCGTCGTTCCCGACCAGAGCCGTCGTCCTCAGGTCGCCGATCAGGCCGTAGTCCTCGATCTTCATCGAACGATCGTCGCTGCCGAGGCGATCGGGCCGCCAGCCGAGGCGATCGGGCAGTCAGCCGAGGCGCGGGTGTCCATAGCCCGAGTATCCGGGCGCGACCGCGCGCGCCAAGACGAAGCGCTTATAGCCGCGGCGTTGTGCAGAAACCCGCGGGCGAGACCGTGGTTTACCCGAATGAGCTGGCGGCCCGCGGGGCGTAGCGTCTAGCGCATGATTCGTACGCCGAGGACTGCTTACGAGCTGAGCGCGGAGTGAGAATCTCGTGCTGGTCGATGATCTAGTGGGCGAGTCGTGTCCGCCCCGTTGACGCTTCCCTTGGGTGAGCGCGAGGTGCTCGAGGCGCTGCGTCGGGAGGCTCTCCCGCTGACCGGCGATCACAGCGACTATGACGCGCTGCTGGCCCTGATCGGGGACGCGCGGATCGTCCTATTGGGCGAGGCCAGCCACGGTACGCACGAGTTCTACCGCGAGCGCGCCCGCATCACGGAGCGCCTAATCGCCGAGCACGGCTTAGCGGCGCTCGCGATCGAGGGCGACTGGCCGGATGCCTACCGCGTCAACCGCTTCGTGGCGGGTGGCCGCGCCGACCCCGATGCGGAGGCGGCGCTCGATGGGTTTCGCCGCTTCCCGACGTGGATGTGGCGAAACGCGGATGTGCTCGACTTCGTCGGCTGGCTGCGGGCCCACAACGAACGGCTCCACCGCGGCGCACGCAAGGTTGGCCTGTATGGCCTTGATCTCTACAGCCTTGGAGCCTCGATGGAGGCGGTGATCGCATACCTCGATGAGCAGGACCCCCCTGCCGCCGCCCGCGCGCGGGCCCGCTATGAGTGCCTGCAGCCCTATGGCGGCGACAGCGCCGGCTACGGCCAAGCCGTGCTGCTCGGTGTCAGCGAGCCCTGCCGGAGGCGAGTGATCGAGCAGCTCGTTGAGTTGCGCCGCGCTGCCGGCGGGTACCTCTCGCGCGACGGCCGTCTCGCAGAGGACGAGTACTTCTTCGCCGAGCAGAACGCTGCTGTTGTAGCGAATGCGGAGGAGTACTACCGCACCATGTTCGGCGACCGCGCCGGCTCATGGAACCAGCGCGACCGTCACATGGCGGACACCCTCGACCAGCTGCTCGCGCACCTCGATCGCCACGGTGGCTCAGCCCGAGTCGTCGTATGGGCGCACAACTCACACGTCGGCGACGCGCGCTCCACCGACATGGCTCACCGCGGAGAGTTGAATATCGGCCAGCTCGCTCGCGAACGCCACGGGCGTGACGTGGTGAGCGTCGGCTTCAGCACCTACGCCGGCACCGTGACCGCGGCCTCGGACTGGGGAGCCCCGGCCGAGCGAAAGCGTGTGCGGCCCGCGCTGCCTGAGAGCTACGAGGCGCTGTTGCACGCAACGAACATCCCCGCGTTCCTGCTATGCCCTCTCGGCAGCGGGGATAGTGGTCGCGCGCTCCTGGAGCCGCGGCTGGAGCGCGCGATCGGCGTGATCTACCGCCCCGAGACCGAACGCCAGAGCCACTGGTTCTTGGCGAACGTCGCTCGCCAGTACGACGCGCTCGTCCACATCGACTCCACGCGAGCGGTAGAGCCGCTCGAGCGCAGCCCCACATGGGAGCTAGGCGAGCCCCCGGAGACCTACCCGAGCGCGCTCTAGAGCCTGGCTGGTGCGTTGAGCCGTTGCGCTCCAGCATGCGGCACCGAAGCCGTCCCTGACCGCGGCCTGCGCGCGCTCGCGCTGCGTTAGCGTTGCGCCGTCGATGCTGTTCGAGGCCACCGACTTGGACGAGGGGGAGCTGGCGCTGCAGCGTGAGGTCCGCGGGTTCCTCGCGGCCGAGCTGCCGCGCGGCAAGTTCCGACCGGGCCTCGGAATGGGCGCTGCACGCGACCGCTCCTTCTCGGCGAAGCTCGCCGCGCGGGGCTGGATCGGCATGGCCCTCCCCGGGCGCTACGGCGGCCACGATCGCAGCGCGGTCGAGCGGTTCGTCGTCACCGAGGAGCTGCTGCGCTGGGGAGCGCCTGTGGGCCACCACTGGGTCGCCGACCGTCAGACGGGGCCGGTGATCAACCGGTTCGGGACCGAGGAGCAGAAGCAGCGGTTCCTGCCGGCAATCTGCCGCGGCGAGCTGTCGTTCGCAATCGGGATGAGCGAGCCCGAGGCCGGCAGCGATCTCGCGGCGGTGCGCACGCGGGCGACGCCCGCCGACGGCGGCTGGACCGTCACGGGGACCAAGGTGTGGACCAGCGGCGCGCACGCGAGCGACTGGTTCGTCGTTCTGTGCCGGAGCGACGACGACGAGGATCGGCACAAGGGCCTGAGCCAGCTGATCGTCGATCTGCGCTCCGACGGCGTGACGATACGGGCGGTCCCGTTCCTGGATGGGCACTCGGACTTCAACGAGGTCTCGCTCGAGGAGGTGTTCGTCCCGGAGGAGCTCGTGCTCGGCGCGATCGGCCAGGGTTGGGCGCAGAACACGTCGGAGCTCGCGTTCGAGCGGGGCGGTCCCGAGCGGTGGCTGTCGACCTATCTGCTCGTGGAGGAGCTGGTGCGCGAGCGCAGCGACGAGTTCGGCGAGCGGGCTCTCCTGCTCCTCGGCGACGCGGTCGCCCGCTGGTGGGGCCTTCGGCGACTCTCACTGTCGGTGGCGCGGACGATCGATCGCGGCGAGGCGCCGGCCGTGCAGTCCGCGCTCGTCAAGGAGATGGGGACTCGCTTCGAGCAGGATCTGCTGGCGGCGGTGCAGGAACTCGTGGACGTCGAGCCCGTCGTGGAGGGGGACTCGCTGTTCGAACGCCTGCTCGTGGCGGCCGTTCTCACTGGGCCGTCCTTCACGATCCGCGGCGGGACGAACGAGATCCTCCGGTCGGTCGCCGCGAAAGGGCTGGGCGCGCTGTGAGCGACTGGCTGCTTCTCGACGGCGCGCGGCGTCTCCTCGCGGACACGTGCACGCACGAGGCGGTCCAGGCGGCCGAGGCGGATGGCTGGTCGGCGGCGATCTGGGACGCGCTGTCCGCCAGCGGCTACGCGGACCTGGCCGGGCTCGAGCTGGCCGACGCCCTCGCGGTGCTGACCGTTGCCGGCGAGCATGCCGCGCCAGTGCCACTGGCGGAGGCGGCGCTCGCGGGCTGGCTGCTGGGTGAGAGCGTTGAGGGACCGGTGAGCGTTGTTGCGCCGGGCGCCTTTGGCGAGCTGTCCCTCCACGACGGTCTGCTCAGTGGGACCGCTCGAGGCGTGCCGTGGGGGCGGGCGATCGAGCGCGTCGTAGCGGTCATCGACCGCCAGGCCGTTGTGGTCCCCGCGGCCCTTGCGACAGGTGTCGAGCGACGGGCCAACCTCGCCGGCGAGCCGCGCGACACTCTGGTGTTCCACCGCGCGCGCGTGGAGGACGTGCGGCCGGCGGCATGTGACCTCGACGAGCGCGGCGCGCTGACACGGGCGGCGCTGATGGCAGGCGCACTCGCTGCGATGGCGCGACTCACCATCCGCTACGCCGGCGAGCGTCGCCAGTTCGGCCGACCGATCGCCGCGTTCCAGGCCGTACAGCAGCATCTGGTCTCCCTCGCCCAGGACGCGTCGCTGGTCGGGCTTGCGGCGGAGCACGCGGCGCGCTCGGCCGGGTTCTTCGAGATCGCCGCCGCAAAGCAGCTCGCCTCGCGCGCCGCGCTGACGGCGACGCGCGCCGCTCATCAGGTCCACGGCGCGATGGGGATGACGCAGGAGTACCGCCTGCATCAGTTCAGCCGCCGGCTCTGGGCTTGGAGGTCCGAGTACGGCGACGAGCAGAGGTGGGCGGGCCGGCTCGGGGCCGCCGTGGCCAGAGCCGGCGCCGACAGCCTCTATCCCGCCATCACCGGCGGCTCGGCGGTGATCTGATGCCGCTCCTCGCTCACGACGGCGTTCGCCTCCACTACGACATCTACGGGGATCCAGGCGACCGGCCTCCGCTGTTGCTCAGCCACGGGTTCTCAGCAAGCGGTCGGATGTGGGAGTTGAACGTGGCCGCGCTCGCCGGCGATCGGGAGGTGCTCACGTGGGACCTGCGCGGGCACGCGCGCAGCGATGCACCCGACGATCCGGCGGCGTACGGCGTAGAGCAGAGCGTCCGTGACATGGTCGCCCTCCTCGACATGCTCGGCGCGAAGCGCGCCGTGCTCGGAGGCATGTCGCTGGGCGGCTACCTGTCGCTCGCCTTCCACACGCGGCACCCGGGCCGCGTGGCGGGCCTCGTTCTGATCGACACCGGGCCGGGCTTCCGGCGCGAGCAGCCGCGCGAGCAGTGGAACCGGTTCGCTGAGCGGACGGCGCAGGCACTGGAGCGCGACGGCCTCGCGGCGCTGCGGGCGAGCCCTGAGGTCGCCCAGCACCGCGACGCCCACGGGCTCGCACACACCGCGCGCCGGGTGATGGCGCAGAAAGACGCCCACGTCATCGATTCTCTCGAGCGCATTGCCGTCCCGACGCTCGTGATCGTCGGCGCCGAGGACCGGAACTTCCTCAGCGCAGCCGACTACATGGCCGCGAAGATCCCGGGCGCGCGCAAGGTCGTCCTCGACGGCGCCGGCCACGCAGCGAACATCGACGCCGCCGACCAGTTCAACGCTGCTGTCAGCGAGTTCCTGGAGGCCGTATGAGCGACGTGACGTTCTCGTTGGACGACGCGCACGTGGCGCTCGTCGAGATCCACCGCCCGCCCGCGAACTTCTTCGACGTGGCGTTGATCCGCTCCATTGCGGACGCCTACGCAGCGCTGGACGTCGACCCGGCGTGCCGTGCGATCGTCTTCTGCTCGGAGGGCAAGCATTTCTGCGCGGGCGCCAACTTTGGCGCCGCCGCCGGCGCCAACGCGGCCGAGGAGCCGCGGTCCCTGTACGAGCAGGCGCTGCGGCTGTTCAGGTCCCAGACGCCGGTCGTCGCCGCCGTCCAGGGCGCGGCGGTGGGCGGCGGCCTCGGTCTCGCGCTGAGCGCGGACTTCCGCGTCGCGACGCCGGAGTCCCGCTTCAGTGCCAACTTCTCGCGCCTCGGGTTCCACCACGGCTTCGGCCTGACCGTGACGCTCCCGGCGCTCGTGGGGCAGCAGGCGGCGCGCGGCCTTCTCTACACGAGCCGCCGCGTGCCCGGCGAGGAAGCGTTGCGGCTCGGCCTCTGCGACCGCCTTGCGGCGCCGGATGCGCTGCGCGCCACAGCCCGCGCGCTCGCCGCCGAGATCGCCGCCTCCGCTCCCCTGGCGGTCCGCTCGATACGCGCGACGCTCAACCACGATCTCGCCGACCGGGTCGCGGCAGCGCTCGAGCGCGAGGCCGCCGAGCAGGACCGCCTGCGCGAGACCGAGGACTTCCGCGAGGGCATCCGCGCGAGTCTGGAGCGGCGCGAGCCAAGGTTCGAGGGGCGCTGAGCGGCAGATGCGGCCGATGGCGTCCGAATCGTCCGGCGTGCGCGGTCGCGGTCAAGTCGCCCGACGCGACCGTCCTTGGGGGATCTCGGGCGGCGAGCCGCGGCTCGCCTCAGCCGACTGGTCGCTCAAGCACGCTGAGTGGACGGCGCCTGCGCCCGTGCGCGCAACTCTTCCGTGTAGGACATCGGCTGGCGCGCGAGCACGCCATCGTCGCCGATGACGTAGGCGCCCATGCGTAGCAGCGGCGGGGAGTAGACGTGGAGGGTGACCGCAGGGCCGGAACCGGCGTGGCGGACCCGGTGGATGTCGGATGGGGAGAAGTGGAAGCTCTCGCCGGCTTTGACGCTCCGCTGGCGCGGCGGCCCGTCGATCGCCAGGCGCTCCTCGCGCACCGTTCCGCTGACCACGGCCACCCCGCCGGAGGAGATGTCGTGGTCGTGGAAGCCGGTGTCGTGGTCCTCCATCCAGCAGATGAGCCAGGCGGTCATATGAGGGTCGCTGAGCAGCTCCTCGTAATGGCGCTGGGTAGCGTCGTGCTTGACGAGGTGGATCCAAAGCTCGGGCCGGTCGGCGAGGCCGTTCGCGAATGCCTCGAGCTCAGGCCCCGAGAGATCGCGCCCGCGAGGTCGCGAGACGACAGACAGCGGGGTCGAGCTGGCGGCGGCCGACGCGATCGCACTCTGTATTGATCGCGCCGAATCCGGTGGCGGGGAGCGGTGCGCCGAGCTCATCGCGCCACAGCCAGTTGGCCCACGCCGAGAGCGCGGTCGGTGCCGTCGGCGATGCGATCCCAATCCAGTGCCCCTGGCATCCCGAGATCGCTCGGCTCGACGACAGGGCGATCCGAGCCGTATAGGAACTGCTCCGCCCCGACAACCTGTTGGACGAGCTGCACCGTGGACGGTCCGTAGGAGGATGTGTCGTAGAAGACGAGCGGATCGGGCATGTAAGGATACGGGCCACCGCGTGAGGCCAGCCGCTCGGCGTGCAGCGGAGCGAGTCCGGCGAGCATCGTAAAGACCACGCGCAGGCGGGGGTGTCGGGCGCGCCCGGCGGCCATGAACGACAACCACGCCGCCTGCATCTCGCCGACGTAGCGGGTGAGCGCCGGCCACCACAACGGGTCCTCCAGCGAAGCCTCGAGGTCGGCCGCGTTGGCGTGCCGCGTCGGCCGGCCGGGTCCCGGGTGCACCATTAAGGGCGCGCCCCGGAGCTCCAGGCGCGCAAGCACCGGGTCCAGCCGAGCCAACGCGTCGACGCTCGAGAGCGCGCCGGCCGGCAGCGAGATGCCGACGCAGCCGCGGTCAATCGCACGATCCACATCCGTCGGGTCCGGGCGGTCGAGCGCGATCGCGCCCCACACACCAAAGGGTCCCCCCAGCGAGAGGGCACCGTCGCAGTAGGCGTCGATCAGCGCGAGCGATTGCTCACGGGCGAGCCACTCGATCCCAAGTGGGCTCGACAGACAGAGCAGGGCCCGGTCGAGGCCGTCGTGCTCGATCAGGGCGGCCCGGCGTGCCGGCGTCTCGCTCGAGAGATCGATCACGTAGGGACGCTCGCCGGCGAGATACAGCACGGTGAGCCCACGTTCGCGGCGAATGAAGGGAAGCTGCCGGCGCTCCTCCAGGGCCTCTACGAGCGGCTCGGACCATAGGTGCTGATGCACGTCTAGCTTCACCATCGCGGCGAGCCTCCCAGTGGGCTGGTTTGCGGGGCGCCGAGCGGGAGGCCGTCCGAACCGCGTGGCGGCAGTCCGGTGCCGAGGGGGCCTGAGCGCGGATCGGCTGCGTGCTTGCGCGGGATGTGGCTACGCGCCGCGAACCTGCGGACGACGAGCACGACTGACAGGCCGGCTGGCGAGATGACGGGACTCAACACGAGGAGCACTCCAAAAGTACTGTTTGTCAATCTGTTTTATGTACTTTAGCGGATCCGGGCGGCGAGGCAGGCCGGCCGAGACCGGGGTCCGCTCAGATCCAGCGCCGTACGTTCGCGGAGTAGTCGGTGTAGGGCTGCCCGAAGCGCTCAGAGAGGTAGCGCTCCTCGCGAGCGATCACGCCGCGGTCGACGAGGGCGAGTACGGCGGCCAACGTTGCGAAGGGCCAGAGCGCACCCCGCAGCAGCGTGATGCCGCTGTAGAGGAGCGCCATGCCCAGATAGGCGGGGTTGCGCGTGAACCTGTAGGGCCCGTGCGTGACGAGGATGGTCGCGGCGCGCCGCGGGTCGACCGGCGTTCCCGCGCGGCGAAAAGTCAAGAAGAACTCGCGCGCCAGCGAGAGACCGCCGAGCGCCAACAGCAGGCCAGCGACGTGCACGCGAACTCCTCGCAGCCGGCGGCTGGGCAGCAGTGCCTCGAGCGCGAACCCGAGCGCGAGACCCGCCAGGTAGATAAGCGGCGGCGGCGCGATCACGCCGGGGTTCTCGCGCGTGCGCTCGCTGCCGCTCATGGCGTCTGACATGCTAGCTCGCGCGTCGCCGGGGGTTGCGCCAATTGCGAGCGACGAGAGCCGAGCCGCGTGCGACGGTCAGCGCGTCGTCGACCAATTCGCCACGGCACCGCCGGTCAGGCTGCCGCCGTCATCCGACCAGCGGTGCGTATCCAAGCCATCACGCGGCGAGGCAATCTCGGGGTGAGAGAGGAGGTCAGCTGGATTCGCGCGCGGGTTGGGCTGATCATTCGACTCTTGCTGCGAGAGCGCATCCAAGTCAAACGAGCGATACCCCAGCACGGCCGAGGCGGAGGAGACTGGCCTTAGCGTGGCTTCGCAGATCGGGCAACGATCCTCCAGAAGCTCGATTTCAGGAGCGTTTGCGCGTACACGGATGCGACAGGCCGGACAGCTGAGATGGCGGAAGCCCATCACACGGACACGGTCTTGCGCTCTGTGCTCACGTGAGACTGAGGGCGCGCCAAGCGGGCGCCCTCGCGTACGGTGCGTGCGGCGCGCTCCGCATCATCCTGGGACACGAACTTCTCCGAGTGCGCGAGGATTGCACCACTGGCATCGACGATCTCCCAGTGGTAGCCGCCGCCGTTGTCTTGATAGGTGACAAACGCCACCGACGCAGCCTCTGACATCCTACGACCAGCGCGGCTCGGGGCCGTTGCAGGAAGAACCTTCTCTCTTGCGGTGGCCATGGCCATCCGCCTCTCTACCCTTCTCGACGAAAATGTCACCCGAAGAGCGAGAAGAGCCGAGACTCAATGGACGCACACCAACTGTAACGCATTTCGACCTGCCGGCCCGGAAATCACGGCGCCTGCAGGCCCTCGAAGACGTCCTCGGGTGAGAGCGCTGCGGTCGAAGCGAGCGCCAGCGAGCCCCAGCCGCTTTCCCAGACACCGGAGCCCTCTGATCGCCGGAGGCCGGGCCGATGGTGGAGGCCGCGCGGGGTCTCAGCCGTGGTCCGGCTGGTGCTCGCCCGCGTCGCGTGTGCGCTGCTCCTCGGCTTCGGCAAAGCTAAGGCGCGCTTGCGCCTGCTCGTAGGCGCGTTGCAGTTCGCGTAGGCGCTCCGGGCTGGTGGGCCGTTGTCCGAGCGTCTTCGCCTTGTAGAGCTGGTAGCGCTCGCGAGCGTACTGAGCCTGCGCCTTCAGATCGTCGAGGTGGTCGGTA
Source organism: Solirubrobacteraceae bacterium (assembly GCA_035314465.1). GTDB lineage: Bacteria > Actinomycetota > Thermoleophilia > Solirubrobacterales > Solirubrobacteraceae > Palsa-744. The sequence goes on from DATFZM010000019.1 coordinate 9,271, forward strand.
GGCATCGGCTTGATTGTTCGGGGAGCTGCCACTCAGTGGGCGGACTTGATCTGCGCCTTCGCCACGCGCGGGCCGTCCTTGGAATTCGCACGCTACACTCAACTACGTGGTTTTCTAGCCGTCCGCGTCTTGTGGTGGCTCGCATTCCTCATGCAGCGCGCAGGGACTCATCCGTCTCTCTTCTTCTTGCGCGTCGTCCGGTCCCAGAGGAGGGCGAGAAGGAGTGGCTGTGGCCGGTGTCAAGGCTGAGTACCGTCCCGACGTTCTCTTCCGCGCGAGTCGGAGCGTGCTGGCGCAGGATATCGACAACCGCAAAGACGAACTCGCTGCGGCATGACTGCGACGGATAGCGACACGCCGCCTGATGACACCGGCGCTCTCGTGCGACGTCTCGCCCGTCCGCATGCGTCTGGGGGTATGGTGATCGAGCGCTCGTCGATCCTGGCTGAGGGCGACCGCTCGGCGGCGATCTTGACGTGGATATCCGACCACGACGGCCTTGCCGAGTCCGCCGCGGCAACGCCGCGCAGCAGCGGACTGCACGGCTCGCGCGCCGCTTTCGGCACAGAACAACGGGTCAGCCGGGCACGTCGGTTCGTGCTCCCGGCAAGCGCGTTCGACTGAGCCTGCAAGCGCTATTGCTGCTCTTCCGAGCGCTGGACAGCTCGTGCGTCGCTGATCGCGTAGCCCAGCGGCTCAGATGAGCTGCGCTGCAATGTGACCCTTCCTGAGAGACGGTTCGGGTCTACAGTGGTGTTGTCGTGTCGGGCATCTTCAGACATCTCCGTCGGAACTCGGCGAGCCCGCGCGACGACGCCGAGCAACGTGCTTCGCAGGACAGCGAGCTGCGCCGAGTGCAGAACGAGGCACGTGGCCGGGCGTCAGAGAGCGCTGCACACGACCAGGTCGCGGAGAATGAGGCGCGCCGGTGGGCGTCGGAGAGCGTCGCGCGCGACCAGGTCGCCGACAACGAAGCGCGTCGCCAGGCGTCCGAGAGCGCTGCGCGCGACCAGCTCGCCGAGAACGAGATACGCCGCCAGGCCGCCGACGTCGAGGCCCGTCGCCAGACCGCCGCTAACGAGGGTCAACGCACGGGACGCCGGCCCCCAGCCGCTGACGCGTAGCCGTCTCAGGACCGCCCACGAGATGTTCGACTCGACGGGCGCCGAAGCGTTCGCAGAGCGCGCGCGCGTCGAGCTGCTCGCGACCGGCGAGCACGCCCGCGCAGGCAGTGGACGCTGGGATCGGACGAAGGGCAGTCACTTGCTCCGGTGGGAGAGGCGATGCGGTGGCAGCTGGAGATGTTGCAACGCGCGCGCAAGGGGCGTCTCGAGGTTACGAAGCATTTCACGGATATGTTCGAGCGCAGGCTCGACGGGCAGCTTTCGGCGCCAATCGCGTCTGGCGTAGAGCGCGAGACCAAACGCCATCGTGGCGGCGGCGGTGACCAGGTCGATCAGGTCGTAGGCGAAGAGCTCCCCAAGGCACGCAACGCCCCCCACGATTGGCAGCAGCGTGCCGCCCGGGATCCTGAAGCCGGCCCCCGGAAAGCCACGGCGGGCCAGCACAAAGGCTGCCATGTTCATGATGAAGAGGGCCGCCAGGGCGGTGATGTTGACCAGTACGATCACTCGGTCGATGTTCGCGAAGAGGACGAGCATCAACGCGACGACGCCGATGACGCCCACGCTCACCCACGCGAACCCGTCCTTTGACGTCTTGCCCAGGAAGGCGGGGATGTCTTCGTGGGCGGCAAGCCGTAGCGCTATCTCGTTTCCTCCGAGCACCATCGCGTTCGCACCCGACAGCGTCGACAGACACGCCGCGACGGCGATCATCTGGGCGCCCCAGTGACCCATGAGAACATTCGCGGCCTGGCTGACGCCGGCCAGACCGAAGTGGGTGATGCCGCTGTCGAGCATCGCGACAACGACGAGCACGTATACCGCGATTGCGATGAGCATCGCGCCGATGATGGCGCGCGGCGCTGTCTTGGCGGGATCGCGCACCGAGGGAAGGATGTTCGTGACGACGTTGAAGCCGGTGTAGGCGGTGAACAGCAGCACGCTCGTCGAGAAGACCGCGTGCGTTCCGTGCGGGGCAAACGGGTGAAAGTGGCTGGGGGAGATCGCGGCCAGGCCCCAGCCGATGAAGACGAGCAGCAGGGCGATCTTGATGCCAACGATCCAGCTCTCGGCGCGACCGACCCAGACAGCGGGCCCGAGGTTCAGCCCGACGAGCAGCACGAGGCACACGACGCCCGCGACGGTCGCACTGGCGTCGTGCAGGAAGTAGGCATGCAGATAGGCACCGAAGGAGTCCGCAAGGAACGCGACTGCCAGCAGGGCGTTCACGTAGAAGCCCCACATCACGAGAAACCGCCACGGGCGGCCGAGCAGCTCAGCGACGGGCCCGTAGCCGGAGTCGCCCTGCTTGGCGCGTGTCGCGACCGCGACGGATGAGAGCGCCGAGAGGAGCATGATCACGCCGGCGATCGCGTAGCTGAACAGAGCGGCCGGCCCGGCGCGGTTGATCGCGATACCCGACAGGGTGAACACGCCGCCGCCGATCATCGCCCCGACCGCAAACGACAGCACCGACACAAGGCCCATCTTCTTGTCGCGCTGGGCGCTCGCAGTGCCAGGCGACGACGCGGCGGCCATGAGATATGAGTGGGCGCCGCCACGAGATCTGGCGAGTCGCCCTTTACTCACCCGCGATAACAAGCAGAGATAGGTGTTGTGCGAGGGCGGGCGTATCCCGGAGCAGACGCGCCGTGCTGACCGGCCGTGCGTTGCTGCCACACGAGCTCGCCACAATCATCGCGAGCGATCCGCGGGCAACCACCAGCATGCGAACGAGTCCCGGCACGATCGTCTCGTTTGTCCCTACCGGGATGCATCCCGGCTGCTCGACGCGGAGCCGGACTAGCGCCCACGTTGCCGAATTCCCGCACTGCGGATACGGGTTCTCGAGCCCTGATAGTGGCCGAGATGCTCGTTGTCGAGTCGATCGGGCAGCACGAAAAGCAGAAGCGGCAGCATCGCGCATGGCCGCCTCTGACAGGGGCCAATTTCGGCGTAATGCATTTGAGTGGACGCTACTCAAACCCTCCAGAAGCACTTGAGACTGCTCTGGCGGCCTTCTCGGAGGGCGACCGGAGGTCCCGGCGCCGAGAGGAGAACCCCTTGGTACCCGGGCCGCGTCGCCTCGGGAACTGCGAGCTTCAGTCGGCGGTGATCGGGGTTCTCGAGGTGGCCGATCGGCCGCTTCGCGTCGGCGAGGTGCGTCGGCCGTTGAACGACGGCTACGCAAGCCAGTGTCTGCATCCTCGGTGAATGCGTGCCTTTCAGTAGGCGCGCGACAGACCAGGCGGTTCGACCGCGTCGGACCTGGCTTCTACCGGCTGATGCCGGCCTAGTTTTGCTTTTCGCGCATCCGGTAGCGCTCCCGAGTCGACGACCGCTGTTGCTCTTAGCCTCGAGCGTAAGCGATTGGGCTCGGACCACGATCGCGGGTGGGCCTGGTGCATGGGTCCTGGCCCTCCGTGGGATCGAGCAGATCGGCGGAATTTGATCGTCCTAGACGTCGACGCGACGGAGTCGCGAGCCCCCAGCGTTGCTTCGCCGCGGAGCGTCTCACGGACCACGAGGCGTACAACGAATCCCCGTCGCCCAGTCCTCGCGGGTATGGTTAGGCCGTTAGCACGACAAGGCACCGGCCGCTCTGGGCCGGTCAAGGGTCCCAGGGGATTGGAAAGGAAGGGAGATGCAAAGCGCGGAATCGATCATCGTCGGCACTGACGGCACCGACACGGCCGAGCGCGCGGTGGACCGAGCTGGTGCGATCGCACGTGCCTTCGGCTCAACCGTCCACGTGCTCAGCGCCTACAGCGACGAGAAGACTCCGCTGGTGGGATCCGGGAAACAGGGTGACCGAACCCACGCCCAACAGCACGTAGACCGAGCGCGAGAGCGACTGGCTGAGCAAGGCGTAGAGAGCGAGGCACACCTGACGAACCAAGAGCCTGGGCGAGCACTAGTGGCGATGGCGCACGAGCAAGGCGCCCAAATGATCGTCGTGGGCAACCGAGGCATGACTGGCGCCAGGCGCGTACTAGGCTCGGTGCCAAATTATGTCTCGCATCATGCGGATTGCGACGTGCTGATCGTCAGCACGAGGTAGTCTCCCCAGCGAGGCGCTTCCGTTGGGACGATGCGCCGCGCGGGCGCTGTGTAGCGGGTCTTGACCAGGAGGCCTCGCTTGCGGTTTGATCGAAAAGCGACACTCTCGCGAGCGAGCCCGCAGAGTTCTCCGTTCGCGTGATAGCGGCACTCGCCGTCCGCGTACGCGGACGCGCGGGTTCGAGCACGGCGTCCCTGTTACGCCGCCAATGCGCCCGAGTGGACTCGGACGACCTCGGGCCGTGAAGCCCACAAGGCGCTCAACCTCGGACAGACCCAGCAGATACGTCCGACGGCGTCCGAATCGTCCAAACTGCGCGGATTCGGGGACGCATCGGACGCTACTTGCGCGACGAGTGCTGCCACGACGTTGCCACGCGCACGACCTCGTGAGGCTGCGCTATCTCGTTTGGGGCCGCGCGACAGCACGTTCACGCTCTGACCCCTGCGCTGGGTAGGAACGCGGGCGGCCACCACCGCAGCCGCAGCTGCGGTCGGTGTGGCAGACCAGCGCACGCCAAGGTTCTTGGCTGTGCACGGCGTCGGGCGCGGCGGTGGCCATTGCTCCTGCCCTCCCGGATTATGGCCTCGCTTCGAGGACCAGGTTGAACGGCGTCTCTGTCGCCCTGCGAACGCGCCTGAAGCCGCCTTCGTTGATCACATCGGCGAGCCGCGCCTCGCCCGCCTGCGCGCCGAGCGCCAGGCCGACCTCCTGGTCGAGCGACGCCGGCGTGCAGATCACCGTCGAGGCGCCGTAGAACACGCGCCCAACGGGGTTGAGGTTGTCCTCGACGCGGTCGTTTGCAAACGGCTCGACGATCATCCAGGTGCCGTTCTCAGACAGCGTCTTGAGCACGTGCGCCGACGCGCCGACCGGATCGCCCATGTCGTGCAGGCAGTCGAACACGCACACGAGGTCGTACCCCTCGCCCGGGTAGTCCTTAGCCGAGGCTACGGCGAACGTGATCCGATCTGCCACGCCAGCCTCCTTGGCGGCCTGGCGTGCGCGCTCGATCGAAGCGGCGTGGTAGTCGAACCCGAAGAACTGCGAGTTCGGGAATGCCTTCGCCATGACGATCGTCGAGGCTCCGTGTCCGCAGCCCACGTCCGCCACCCTCGCGCCCAGTTCGAGCTTCTCTTGGACGCCGTCGAGTGCCGGGATCCATTCGTTGACCAGGTGCCCGCGATAGCCGGGCCGGAAGAACCGCTCAGTGCCCCGGAACAGCCGATGGTCGTGCTCGTGCCAGCCCATCCCGGCGCCCGATCGGAAGGCCTCGAGGATTCGCTCCTCGTCGGCGTACAGCGACGCGATCAGGTCGTACACCCCGAGGATGTAGAACGGGCTGTCCTCATCCGCGAGCGCGAGCGCGTGCTCCTCAGACAACGTGTAGCGATCGGTCTCGGGGTCGTACTCGACGTAGCCGCCGGCCGCCTGGTTTCGCAGCCACTCGCGCACGTAGCGCTCGGCGGCGCCGGCGCGATCGGCGACCTCTTGGGAGGTCAGCGGACCAGCGTGTGCCATCGCCTTGTAGAGGCCGAGCTTGTCACCGATCACGAACAGCGGCGCGCTGATGACGGCACCCATGTCAGTGACGGCCTGGCCCATGAAGGCCTCGAGCTTGCGCTCGTCGATTGCAGTTGCACTCATGATCAGGATCTCCTTTGGTCGGTCGTGGGCAGCCAATCGTTCAAGCTGGCTGTCCCTGTGCTTGCTCGTCCTGAGGCACTTTTCCATGGACCCGCGAACCGGTCGCGAATGTGGCGTGAGGGCATCGTGAAAGCCCCGGGTCGGGGAGGCAGGCGCGCGTGCCCTCGTAGCCCTAAGCGGCGGCGACGGCCATCACGCTCGCTCTGCCTGCCGTGGTCGTGCCTCGCCAGACAGCACAGCCTCGAAGAACTCGCGCAGCACGATGTTCATCGCGACAGGCCAGCGGGATGAGACGATCGGCCCGAGGCCGTCGAACACGTGCAGGCGCCCGCCGGCTGCCTGCGCCAGGGGGCCGCTGGTGTGCTTCGGATACTTCGCCTCGCCGCCGTTCTGAGTGACGAGCACGGGACAGCTCACCTCGCGGGCGAGCTGCAGTGCCTCCTCTCGTTCGAACATCTCGAAGCCGATGCTCGCCCGGATCAGCGTCTCAGCATCGGTCTCGAGCCCGTGCCTGACGCATTCTTCGACCAGCCGCGTCGAATGCGGGTAGGACGCCGTCCAGCGGGCAAACCACTCGACGAAGCCGCGGTAATCCTCTCTCCAGTAATGGCGGCTGAACTTCTCCATGCCCGCGTAGCGCTCGCGCTCGGCCGACCTGAATGGCCGTGCGAAGCCCTCCTCGGTCCACAGCTGCGGCGTGATGAAGACCGCGGCGCGAATCCGTTCGGGGTGGTCGAGGCAGAGCGCGAGGCCTAGCGCAGCGCGTGGGCTCGCGGAGACGATCATCGCGCGCTCGGTGCCTGTTGCGTCGAGCACGGCGATCACGTCCGCGACGTGCGCGGAGCGGGAGTACGCGCCCGCGTGTTGTGGGCGATCGGAGCGGCCGTTGCCGCGCGGATCGATCGCAAGCACGCGGAAGTGGCGCGCGAGGTAGGGGATCTGAGCCCGCCAGAAGCGCAGGTTCATCAAAGGCCACGGCGGTAGGAGGCAAACGACGTCCTCTGACTCGCCGTGTACCTCGTAGAAGACCTGCACTCCGTGCTCGTCCTGCACCCACCCCTCCGCGTCCGGATATCGCCCCCGCGTGGGCTCGGGCACGTCGAACACCCGGTCTGGCAAGCGGTCCGGGAGAGCAGTCACAGCAGCTCCGCGATCCGCTCGGCAGCCCTGCGCGCGCCATCGGTCTCCACCGGCAGGTAGTCCACGTCGCGTCCGATCTCCTGCGCAATCGCCGCGGCGATCAGCTCCGGCGGCGACTCGTCGTACTCCATCCGCCGACCGGCCCTGTAGCGGTCGAGACGCTGGGTCACGTGGATCCGTTGCTCGAAGTGGTGCTTGAGCGGGAAGTAGATGAACGGCCGGCGGTTGGCTGTCAACTCCATCGCGGTCGTAAGTCCTCCCTGGACGACAGCCAGGTCGCAGGCCGCCAGGTGGCGGTAAAGGTTGTGGACGTAGGCGCGCACCTCGAGCCCGTCCGCCTCCGGCAGGGCTTCGGGCTCGATCCGCGGTCCCGCGATCACGATCATTCGCAGCTCCGGCACCTTCGCCTTCGCGAACGGGTGGGCGTCGATCACTCGCCTCAGCAGGCTCTCGCCTACCCCCGAACCGCCGACGCTGACGATGCACACCTTCTCCTCCGGGCCGTAGCCGAGCTCCGCTCGCAGCGCATCGCGGTCGCCCAGCTCCGCCGGATCGAAGCCCGAAACGTAGCCCGGGAAGTCGAAGTGCTCCTGCGTCCAGTCGGCGATCATCGGGAGCTTGTCGCCGAGCGGCGCAGGCACGATGTCCTCGACGTTCCCGACGAACAGCGAGCGATCGCGCAGCGCCGGATATGCCGCTATGTGCTCGACCATCTGCTCGTTGTAGTCGTGGGCGAGGAAGCGCTCGTACTCGTCGGCGTCCTCCACGGGCAGCAGGCCGACGAAGTCGGTGAGCCACACGTAGTGGGCGTTCTTGAGTCCCGGGTTCTCGTGCAGGTAGTAGTCGACCTCCCACCCCTCGTCGGCGATCCACATGTCGTAGCGGTGCTCCGTCACCACGTCGTGGAACAGCATGAAGTTCGCGATCAGGATCTCGTCCATCCGCCGCCACGCGTCGAAGCAGTGGAGATCGTGCTCGGCTGACTCGGACTCGAAGTGGGCCGACTCCGAGGCGAGGTGGACGCTAGCCGGATGTACCTGCTCGCCCTCCGCTTCCAGCGCCCGGGTGACGGGATCCTGGGCCAGCCAGTCGATCTGGAGACCGGGCACGAGTGCCCGCAGCTCTCGGGCGATCGCGATGTCGCGCTGGGCGTGGCCCAGGCCGATCGGCGAACAGATGAACAGAGCGCGCTTGTCAGGCATTAGGCCTCCGGTTGTCGAACACTTGCCGCTTCGCCTTCTCCAGTCAAGAGGCAGGGTTCCAGGCCGCCGTGCTGGAATCGCGAAACGAGCGCGAAACAGCCGTGAATCGGCGTACGCTTCGCATATGCTGCGCGTCCGGGTGTTGGGGGAGCTCGCGCTCGAGTTGGACGGCACGCCGCTGGAACCCCCCGCCAGCCGGCGCGCGCGCTCGCTGCTGGGCCTGCTGGCCGTGGACCGCCGTACACACTCGCGCTCGCAGCTCGCGGCGAGCTTCTGGCCCGACGTCCTCGACGAGAGCGCGCGGACCAGCCTGCGGAGCGCACTGTCGTCGTTGCGGAAGGCTGTGGGTTCAGACATCGACCGGTACCTGATCTCGGGTCGTGAGAGTGTCGCCTTGGCCGGAGGCGAGCTCGTCTGGGTCGATCTGTCCGAGTTCGAGGCGCTGCTCGCCGCTGGGAGGCTCGAGGAGGCCTTGGTGCTGTGCCGCGGCGAGCTCCTGGCGGGACTCGACGACGAATGGATCCACGAGCGCCGCGACGAGCACCACGATCGGATGGCCGAAGCGTTCGCCCAGCTCGCGGCGGATGCGGAGGAGCGCGGTGACCTTGGCGAGGCGGTCGCCCTCACCCGCCGTCAGGTTGCGCTCGATCCGCTCGCCGAGCAGCCACAGCGGGAGCTGATACGCCGGCTGGGCGCCGCGGGCGACCGGCCGGCGGCGCTGACGGCGTACCGGCGGCTCCAGGACCGACTCAGGAGCGAGCTCGGGATCGCGCCGTCTGCCCGTACACGCGAGCTCGTCGAGTCCCTGCGCGACAGCCCCGAGCCCGAGTCGCCGGCTCCAGCGCCACGCGACTCCCAGCCGCCTCCCGACGAGGCGCCAGCAGCGCGCTCGGCGCCGCGGCGTCCGGCGGGCACGGTGACGCTCCTCTTTACCGACCAGGTGAGCTCCACCGAGACACTCGAACGCCTGGGCGACGACGAGGCCGAGTTCCTCAGACGCACCCACTTCGCGCTGCTGCGCGACGTGGCGAGCGCCCACGGCGGCCTGGAGGTGAAGAACCTCGGCGACGGGTTGATGGTCGCGTTTGCGAGCGCGGTCGACGCGGTGGCCGCTGCAATCGGTATCCAGCAGGCCGTGCACCGCCACGCCGAGCGGGAGCGCGACAGCCGCCTCGGCGTGCGCGTCGGCTTGAACGTCGGCGAGCCGATCGTCGACGAGGACGACTACTTCGGGACGCCGGTGGTCGTCGCCAAGCGGCTCTGCGACGCCGCCGACAGCGGCCAGATCCTGGCCGCTGACATCGTGCGCGCGCTCGTCGGCACGCGCGGTGGCTTCGAGTTCCGGCCGCTGCCACCGGTGCCGTTGAAGGGAATCGCCGACCCGGTCGCGTCGTGCGAGATCGGCTGGACGCCGACCGCGGAGCAGCGCATCCCGCTGCCGCCGACGGTTGTGGGAACCGAGATCGGGGCGTTCGTCGGTCGCGAGGACGCGCGCGCGCGCCTCGACGGGCACTGGCGTGAGGTACTCGAGGGACAGCGCCGCGTCGTCCTGCTGGCCGGTGATCCCGGCATCGGCAAGACGCGCCTGGCGGCGGAGTTCAGCCGCGCCGCGCACGAGGATGGCGCTGCCGTCCTCGCCGGCCGCTGCTACGAGGAGATGCTGCTCCCCCACCAGCCGTTCGTCGAGGCCCTGCGTCATTACGTCGCTGGCTGCCCACCGGCCGAGCTCACGGTTCAGGTGGCCACGCGCCGGCGGGAGCTCGCCGCGCTGGTCCCGGAGCTCGACGCGCCGGGCACCGCGGCCGAACCGCGGGGGGAAGCCGAGCAGGAGCGCTTTCGCATGTTCGAGGCCGTAGCCTCGCTGCTGTCGGAGATTGCCCTCACGCGTCCCACGATCCTCGTGCTGGACGACCTGCACTGGGCGGACGAGGCAAGCCTGCTGCTGCTGCGGCACGTCGTCCGCGCGAGCGAGAACTCGCGGTTGCTGGTGCTCGGGACCTACCGCAAGACCGAGCTCGATCCCCGCGGCGACCTCGCCGTCACGCTCGCGGACCTCCGCCGCGCACGCGCGCTGCACGAGGTGGAGCTCGGAGGATTGCTGGAACGCGAGGTCGCGGAGCTAATCCGCACCCAGTCAGGCGAGGCGGCGCCGGAGCCGTTTACGCGGCAGGTCGCCGAACGTACCGCAGGCAACCCCTTCTTCATCGAGGAGCTGCTGCGCCACGTGGAGAGCCCGTCGGGTCCCGAGCTGGCGGAGCTGTCGCTTCCCGACAGCGTCAAGGACCTACTGCTGCGAAGGCTCGCACGCCTCGGCGATGAGAGCCGAAGAGCGCTCGGCGTCGCGGCCGTGGCGGGACGCGAGTTCGAGCTGTCGGTCCTCGAGCGGGTCCTCGACGTGGGACCGGAGCAGCTGGTCGATCTCCTCGACGGAGCCGTTCAAGGTCAGGTCCTGGCTGAGGAGGCGGGGGCGTTCGGCCGCTACCACTTCGCCCACCCGCTGATCCGCGAGACGATCTACGGGGACATCTCGGTCACGCGCAGGGCACTGCTGCACCGACGCCTCGGCGAGGCGTTGGAGTCCCTCTACGAGGACCACCTTGCCGAGCACGCAGGGGCGCTCGCGCACCACTACCACGCCGCCGGCGACGCAGAAAAGGCGTTCGAGTACCACCGCCAGGCGGCCGACCAGGCGGAGCGCGGCATGGCGCCCGAGACCGCGTTCGAGCATCTGACCGGTGCGATCGCGGCCGGCGAGCTGCTCGGGCTGACGGCCAGGACGGACGCGACGATGCGGGATCTCTACCGTCGGCGGGCGTGGATGGCGACTTTTGCCGGTACCGCCGAGATCGCGGAGCGCGACTACGAGGTGGCGCTGGAGGCAGCGCGCTCGGCCGGCGACCGCGGGCTCGAGATGCAGGTCCTGAACGGACTCGGGACGCTCCTTCACGTCCTCGACAGCAAGGCGGCGATCGGCTACCACGAGCAGGCGCTCGCCATCGCCGAGCAGCTCGGCGATGAGGCAGGGCAGGTGAGCGCGCTCAACCGGCTGTCGCTCGTGCACGCGAACCGACTCGACTACAAGCGCGCGCTCGAGCTCGGCGAGCGGGCTCTGGCGCTCGCCCGCGGCAGCGAGGATGACGAGGCCGCGATGCGGGCAATGGACAGCCTCAAGTTCGTAGCTGTCCAGTTGGGAGACATCGGCCGGCTCGAGCAGCTGACCTCACACCTCGAACGGCACCAGCGCGCCCACCAGGACATCTGGTTCCTCCAGTGGACGCTGTTCGAGCGCTCGTGTGTCCCAATCGCGCACGGGAGCTGGGACGAGGCGGCCGCGATGCTCGACGAGGCGGTGGCGCTCGGCGATCGCATGGGCGACACCGGAGCCCTGTCGTTGACCCTGCACGGACGATGCTCGGCGGAGCGCCTTCGTGGCGACTACGGGCGCTCGCTCGAGGCCGGTCGCGCGGCGATGGCAAAGGCCGAGCAGACCGGCGGATCATGGCTCGGTTGGACGGCGATGGCGCTTGCGCTCGCGCTGCGCGACCTGTACGAGGTCGACGAGGCGCGGGAGACGCTGGAGCTCGGCTTCGGCGAAGCCGAGCGGCTTGACGCCCGAGCGCAGATCCTGAGCTGTGTCTCCGATCTCGCATGGGTCCGCTGGCTGAGCGGAGACGAGCCGGGCGCGCGGGAGCTGCTGGGACGTGTCGAGCGCTTGCTCGACGAGGTACTGGCACCCGTGGATCAGGCCTACCTGTACACGATCGCCACCTACACAAGCGCAGCTCGCGTTGCGCTCGCCGCCGCTGAGCCCGACCGCGCCGAGTCGATGCTGAGGCGATACTTAGGGCCCGCCGCGCGGTCCGGCATTCGCCACGCGCTCGCCGAGGGCCACTTCCTGCTCGCACGTTGCGCAGAGACGCGTGGCGAGACCGCTGAGGCCGAGCGCCTGCTCGGCACCGCGCTCAAGGACGCGGGCACGGACGGGCTCCTGAGCTTCCGTCGAGAGATCCACGGGGAGCTCGCGAGGCTCACGGCGATTGACGGCCGGGTGGACGAAGCAGGTGAGCACGCCCGCGCAGCTCGCGACCTGATCGAGCAGATTGCAGCGTCAGTCGGCGACGAGGGCCTGCGCGAGCGATTCCGCGCCGCCGCGCTCGTCGAGCTCGACACAAGCGCTCCAGCTCCGTCCTAGGAGGCCGCCTCGACCGCCGGCAGACGCCAGGCGACCTCGTAGCCGAGCAGCTCGGGATCGTCCAGCCGGCGACCAATCGCATGCTCGATCGTTGCAACCTGGCTCGCGTACCTCTGCACAGCCTGCGCCTTGCGCTCGAAGGCTACGGGCGACAGCCGCCGCACCTCAGGGATGAGCTGTACGGGCGCGAGCCGAGCCGCCGCGAGACCCGCACGCCAGAGCTCTGCCGCTCGTCGGCCGCGTCCACTGTCCCCGTCGTTGATGACCCAGTCCGGCCAGCCGCACACGCTTGCGTGAGGGAGGTCGGCGTAGAGCGCCACGGCGTAGCCTTTGGCGCGAAGCGCGAGTGCGGCGCTGCGAACCGCCACGTGGTCGGGGTGCGGCTCGCGCCTCGCCCCGCGGTCGGTCATGTGACCGGCCTGCGGCGCGAAGGCGCCCGGTGCCCAGACAACGGCGCCCCACGGAAGGATCCCGAGCACGGCGTCGACCATCGGCTCGATCGCTTGGGGTCCACTCCGGTACTGGTTGTCCAGGAAGTCGAGGTTCACGGGATCGCGCCCGATCAGAGCGAGCGCCGTCCGATCCTCCTCGATGCGCTCCTTCACAGTCCGCACCGGGTCGTGGCGGCCGCTAGAGGTGTCCCACCACCCCGGCGCGACGTTCGCTGAGGGCACGCCGGCGAAGACGTTCACGACCCGCACGTCGGCCGGGCTCGTGAGCACGTGCCAGCACGACAGCACGGCGTCGTCCAGATGCGGCGAGAGGATCGCGACCGGCGGTGTCATCAAGACACACGATCCCCGATCTGCGTTGATCGACCGTGAAGCCCGCGCGAAACTCGCTCGAGCCGGCTGCGAGGCCAAGAACAGCACCGTCCTCGGGAGGCCTTCTCACGCTGGAATCGCGCCCCTTTCGCGCGCGGTTCACTACGAGGTGGGAGAGTGGAGCCAGACACCGGGAAAGGGGGGATTGCGATGGACACCGTTGAGCAGGCGATCGCTGGGAGCCGACGGCGGGGCGAGCAGACGCGAGCTCGCTATCCGGACGCCGAGGGCTACGTCGAGCGTGACGGCGTCCGGGTCTTCTACGAGGTCTATGGCGAGGGCGAGCCCACGATCCTGTTCCTCCCGACATGGACGTTCGCACCTTCGCGGATCTGGAAGATGCAGGTCCCGTACTTCGCTCGCCATCACCGAGTGGTCGTGTTCGATCCACGCGGCAACGGAAGGAGCGACCGTCCGAGAGAGCTGGAGGCGTACGCCGAGTCGGAGTTTGCGCAGGACGCTCTCGACGTGATGGACGCGACGGGTGTGCAGCGCGCGGTGATCGTCTCGCTCTCCCGTGGTGCCCAGCGCGCGCTGCTCCTTGCCGCCGATCACCCCGAGCGCGTTGTCGGCGCCATCTTCCTGGGCCCGTTCTTCCCGGCCAGTCCAGTGGGCGGCCTGCGCTGGCGGATCATGGCGAGCCCGCGGCTACGAGGGATGTTCATGCGCCCACCCGTAACGACTCGCGGCTGGGCGAAGTTCAACGCCGTTCACGTCCAGGACGACTACCGAGACTTCGTCGACTGGTTCGCCGCGCGATGCACAACCCAGGCGCACTCGACCAGGGCCTTCGAGGACCTCGTGGACTGGGCGCTCGAGACCGACGCCCAAACGCTGATCCTGACGATGCTCGCCGACCCAGCGGTGCCGCTCAGGCGCCGTGACCAGCTCGAGCTCGCTCGCCGCGTGCGCTGTCCCGTGCTGGTCATCCACGGCACCGACGACCAGGTGACGAGCTCGGCTGACGCCGCGGCGCTCGCGAACGCGACCGGCGGGCGGTTAGTACAGGTCGATCGTGGCGCCCATGTGATCGAGGTACGTCGCCCCGTCGAGGTGAACCTCGCCATCCGAGAGTTCCTCGACCTCCTCGCTCCGCCGTGACCCCACCGTCCACACAGCGTAAGTCGCACAAAACCGCCGGTTTGGGCGAGTCCGACAGATCAGAGGAGGCAGAACTGCGTTCGCTGACCCGTTGGCCGCACGGTCTCGCTCACGGTCAACGCGGTCATGCCCCGCAAGAGCGAAGTGCCCCAGCGACTGTTGCCAACCGTTGCCACGGACCTCCCCGTCCGCGAATTGCTTTGCGTATGCACGCCGCGAAGACCACCGATTTGCAGGCCTTCCCATGCACTTGAGTGGACACTACTCAAACCCTCCAGAAGCACTTGAGGGTGTGCTGCGATCGGCTTCCGAAGGCTCGAGCGCGTGCCACGGCGTGGCGAGGGCAGTGGTGCCCGAGGGGAAGCGGCTCGGCAATGGCGTGGTCCAGGGGGCCGTGACGAAGGCTTTGGCGGACGCTGATCGTCCCATGGAGGTGGGCGAGGTCCGTCGGGCAGTCGAAGATTGGGCGAGGTCCGTCGGGCAGTCGAAGAGATCCTTGGATGTCCCCGTCTCCGGGGATTCGGTCAGCAGCTGTCTGTCGACCGGGGCCCGTGCGGCGCGACCCCGATTCGAGCGTGTCACGCGAGGCCGCTACCAGCTCACGCGGTCGCGCTGACGGGAATCGCGGCGGCAGCCGCCGAGCTTCTGCTTTTCGTGCCCAACTCAGTCGCGTCCGCCAGTGGACGCTCCTGCTTCTGGCGAAGACCGGGGAGTGGCAGGGCTTGGACGGGATCCCCGCTTTCCTCTTCCGGAGAGGCTCTGCGCGGTTCGCGATGAGCCGGGTGTCCCGGCTGTCGCCCCGGTCCCGGGAACATTTCCGGGCGGGTGCTACGGGACGCGACGCGCTTCGTGGGACTCGAAAACCATCTGCTTGCAGGCTCTCGGTCGGCCAGGGGCCATCCCCGTTCGTCGTCCTGCGTTGCGGTTCCGGTTACGGACCGGTCCCTGCAGGGCGCTGGGCGCTGACACCCCGCGCGAGGCGGAACTCCGCGGCGACCTCGCGTGTCGCCGCCTCGGCTCCGAGCGGAAATACGTGAAGCGCATCTACGCGCGAGATACTGGCAAGGCCCGCCGCCAGTTCGCCCGCTAGGTCGATGCCGCCGCCGCGACTGATCTGCGCCACGGCTGGCTGAGGAATCGCGACCCCTGGTAGCGCGCCGGCGCGCTCTGCCATGCGCGCGCTGCGGAGCAGCGCGACGCTTGCGTGGAACCGCACGCCCGCGAGGGTGTCCTCGGCGGCCGAGAGGAACGCCTCGAGGCGCACGAGGTCGAAGATCATCTGCGACTGCACGAACGTTGCTCCAGCGGCGATCTTGCGCCGCAGGAGCCGCAACTCCCGGTCGACGTCCTCGGCGAAGGGATTGACGACCGCCCCGACCGCCAGCGGGTGCGGGGCGCTCCATGCCGACGCGCTCGCGATGAGCTGCGTGGCGGTCATGTCGCCCACATGTTCGATGCCAGGCACCGGATCGCCCTGCATACAGAGGACCGCCTCAGCGCCGAGCGCCGCCGAGCCCACCACCTGGGACTGCAGGGCAAGCCGGTTGCGATCGCGGCAGGAAACGTGGACGATTGTCCCCACGCCCTGCTCCCGCGCGAGCGCCACCGCAGCCAGCGGCGACATCCGCGGCTGGCCAGCGTGATTGTCGGTCAACCCGACGGCGTCGACGGTGTCGGCCAGAACAGCGATCCGGTCGCTGACGCGCGCGCCATCGGCCTTGGTCGGCAGCGAGATCTCCGCGGACGTCAGGGCGGTCAGCGACACGACCGCTGAGCCTAGCCCATCGGTCCATGAGGCCGACCCATGCCTCGTCAGGGGATCGGCTATCAGGACGCTCGCTATGCCCGGCAGGGCGCGCATCGTTACCCCGGTCGACAGCTTCCCCGCTTCGCGCGCCGTTCGCGGCTGACGTCTGCTGCTTTGGGTCGGCACCCCGGCCCGACGAGTCTGGCGTCATCATCCGGCAGTCTCTTACAGCAGGTGCGACACAGAACGGGGCGGAGATGGGCAAGCTGAGACTCAGCATCACGATGTCGCTGGACGGCTACGTCGCCGGCCCAGACCAAAACGAGGAAAACCCGCTCGGTTCCGGCGGGCTGGATCTGCACGAGTGGTTCTTCCCGCTCAAGGCGTTTCGGGAGATGCACGGCGAGGAGGGCGGCGATGTGAACGCCAGCTCTGCGGTGGTCGAGCAGCGCTTGGCGAACATTGGTGCCACGATCATGGGCCGCAACATGTTCGGG
>DATFZM010000020.1:0-11577 GCA_035314465.1 Solirubrobacteraceae bacterium
CCTCGACGAGTCGCTGGGATTACTGATCGCGGCAGAGGCCGGGCCGCGCGATACTCGCCGGTCCGCACAGGTGGAGCGCCTGCGTGGACAGATCGCGTTCGACCAGCGCCGCTACGGCGACGCCGCCCCGCTGCTCCTGGCCGCGGCCCGACGCCTCGAGCACGTTGACCCGTCGGCTGCACGCGAGACGCACCTGGAGGCCCTCCTGACCGCTATGTGGGCCGGCGGACCCGAGACCCCGGGGGCCCTCAGAGAGGCGGGCAAGGCCGCGCGCGCTGCACCGCCAGGGCCAGAGCCGCCGCGGGCAGTCGATCGCATGCTCGACGCTTTCGCGGTGCTCCTGACCGACGGCTACGCAGCCGCGGCGCCGACGCTGAGACAAAGCCTCGAGCTGTTTCTCACTCTGAAAGTCGGCGCCGACGAGGTCGGCGGCTGGCTCTGGCGGGCCGGCTCCAGAGCCGCCGGTATCGCCGCCCTCGAGCTCTGGGACTACGAGTCATGGCATCGCCTGGCCACTGACCAGGTTCTGTCCACGCGTGAGACGGGCGCGCTCCTCCACTTGCAGTCCGCGCTCGGGTTCCTCGGCTGGACCCACGTGGTCGCTGGCGAGTTGAACGCTGCCGCCCCTCTCGTTGAGGAAAGTAGGCTAGTTGCGGAGGCAACGGAGTACTCGCCGATTGCCCATATGTCGATGATGCTCGCCGCCTGGCGCGGCCAGGAACCGTCGGCATCGGCGATGATCGACGCCACCAGGCGTGACCTGACGGCGGGCGGTCTGGGACGTATCTCCGCGACCTATGCGAGCTCGGTGCTGTACAACGGCCTCGGTCGCCACGACGAGGCCCGGGACGCTGCTCGGCAAGCCTTCGAGAGCAATTCGGTGGGCTACGGGCCGCTCATCGTGTCCGAGCTGGCCGAGGCCGCATCGAGGACTGGTGAGCTTACGCTCGTCGAGACGGCACTCGAGTGGCTCGAAAAGCGCACGCGCGCGATGCCCGCCGAGTGGGCGCTGGGGATCGAAGCTCGCGTACGGGCCCTGCTCAGCGAGGGCGAAGCCGCCGAGCTTCTGTACCGCGAGTCGATCGAGCATCTCGGTCGCACCCGGGTGCGCGGGGAGCTCGCCCGCTCGCGTCTGCTCTACGGGGAGTGGCTGCGACGCGAGAACCGGCGGGTCGACGCACGCGAGCAGTTGCGTACTACCCACGAGATGCTCGCGGGGATGGGCATCGAAGCATTCGCCGCCCGCGCCCGACACGAGCTGCGGGCCACGGGCGAGGCCGTCCGTAAACGCAAGGTGGAGACGCGCGATAAGCTCACCGCTCAGGAGGCCCAGATCGCGCGACTCGCCCGCGATGGACTGTCAAACCCGGAGATCGGTACCCGACTGTTCATCAGTCCGCGCACGGTCGAGTACCACCTGCGGAAGGTCTTCATCAAGCTCGACATCACCTCGCGCAGCCAGCTCGACCGCATGCGACCGAGCGACTCGGCCAGCGCCGACCCGCGCGAGACGCACAAGATGCGCGATACATAGACCCGGTGAGTCCCGGCGTCGCCGGGATGGGTGTACCCTTGCCTCTCTGGGTATCTGGTCACCGATTCCAGCATGGGGCATGCTGGAGAGCAGAAGGGCTTACCGAGCGAGTGCGGGGTAGTTCGAGTGTTGATCGCGGCCGTCGTTCTGCGCGAGGGAGCCGCGGGGCGAACCACCACAAGAGCTAGGCAGCGTCCACACATTGGGGGAGGCTCGAGATGAAGATTGAAGCCGGGCTGCTAACCCGCCAGCTAGCGGAACGATTCGGTTCAAGGGATGCCCTCACCTACAACGGCCGAACTCTTACCTTCAGCGAACTAAACGACGCTGCGTGCAGGGTCGGATCAGGGCTTTGCTTGGCCGGCGTGTGCCGCGGCGACCGCGTTGGAGTTTTGGGCTTCAACTGCCCGGAGCTAGCCCAGTCGTGGCTCGGCTTGGAAAAGCACAATCTGGTCCGTACGCTCCTCCACAGCCACATCGACATCGCTGCGAATGTAGCCACAATGAACCATGTCGAAGCAACGGGGCTGATCTTCGACACGCGGATAACGGATCTAATCGAGGCCCATCGCCACGAGCTCGCGAGGGTGCGGCTGTTCGTCGCGATCGGACCCGGCGCCCCGGACTGGGCGATGCCCTTCGAGCAACTCCTCGCAGAGGGCTCGCCTGAGGAGCCGTTTCTCGATGTGGACGAGGACGAGCCGTGTTTTCTGCAGCTGACCTCCGGTACGACGGGGAGTCCAAAGCCGTGGATCAAGACGTACCGATCGTGGCACGCGGTTGTCAACCACAATATGCATCACCTCGACACGTTCGCACCCGGGGCACCCTCGATTGGCCCACAGGACGTCAACCTGCATTTTCACGCCCTGCAGTGGGCTACCGGCTTCCTCACGTTTTATCCATACATGCTTCGCGGAGCGCGAACTGTGCTAGTGGACGACCAGGAGTTTGACCCCGAGGTACTTCTAGACACGATCACGTCTGAGAAAGTCACGGGCACGGTCGTACCCGCATCGTTGCTGACCCCATTGCTGGACGCAGTCGCTGCGCGCGGACGCTATGAACACCAGCTACGGCGAGTGGTGATCGTCTTTGGCACGCCGGACATTCTCAGGCGCGCGACGGACCTTCTCGGCCCTGTCTGGGCCCACGGCTTTGGCTCCTCCGAGCAGGGCGGCGTGACGACGCGTCTGCTGCCGACCGAGCTCGAGGGCCATCCCGAGCGGGCCGAGAGCGTTGGACGGGGCGGCTCGCCGTTCTTCGATGTCGCGATCCTCGACCCCGTCTCCGGACAGCGTCTCGCCCCTGGTGAAATCGGCGAGATCGCGGTACGCAGCCCGATGTCAATCGGCTCCTACTGGGGCCTTGAGGACGCAACTCGGGCCGCGTACTTCGAGAACGACTGGTTTCGGCCGCGGGACCTCGGCTACCTCGACGACGACGGCTTCGTGTATTACGCGGGCCGCGCCGGCGAGGAGATCCTAGTCGCGGACACCGTCGTCTACCCGCATCACGTGGAGGCGCAGATCCTCGGCCAACCCGCAGTCAAGAACTGCGCCGTGGTGGGCCTGGGCTTGGATGCTACGCCCGAGTTGGTCGCAGCAGTCGAACTTAAGGATCCCGCTGGCGCGTCCAGCGAGCTCGAAGCCGACATACTCGCGCGATGCGCGGCCAGCCAGCAGCGACCACCTGATCGCGTCGTGTTCGTCGACGACCTGCCGGCAGTCCTCGGCGGCGCCAAGGTCCAGCGCAATGTCCTGCGCGATCAGCTGATGGCCAGGACCAGGGCGTAGGATTCGGCCGTGGGTGACAGGCGTCTCGCACGGACTCGCGAGGACGCCCGCAAAGGACGAGGCTCAGGCCCGCCGGCAGCCGGGGCGAGACTACTGTCCGGGCGGAAGCGAGCGTGTAGCGAGCCGAAGGACGGACGCGTGCTGGTCGTCCGGATGCGAGCGCGGCGAGACACACCGGCCCGGGCTCCTGAGTTGGACGATTAGCAGCAGCGACCGGCAGCACGCGGCTGGCTGCTGCTTTGTCCCCGATTGCGAGCGCGTCGCTCGCCGCTCTCCTCGCGTCACTCCCGTGGGACCAGAACACACGACATGGACACCGCTGCCGCAAAGCGCGGTAACCGCCGCGGGGGATTACTACGATCGTCGGCAGGGCGTATCGCCGGCTTGCCACCAATCGGGCTCGTCGCCCTCCTCGCGGAGCCATTCGAGCGTACGCGCTGCGCGCTCCCAGCCGCCGCCGGTCTGGCCGCAGAACTTCCAGAGCTCGCGCGCCGAGCGCTTGTAGCGGTGGATCAGCTCGTCGAGTTCGAAAGCATCGATCTCACCGCAGTCCAGTCGCGTGAAGCCGCCACGAACGTGCTCGAGCAGCGCGAGCAGCTGCTGCTCGTGATAGTCGGCGATGAGCGCTCTCGCCTTCTGACGTCCGGCGCGTTCCGCTTGGCGACTGCTGTGCTCGACACCCACGCTGGGAAGGTACTCCGCGGACGCGATCACCGCGTCCCACGGGGGCAGCTCAGGCGTCAGGTTCCGGCTCCGCATGCAGCTCGCCTACCTTGATCGCCTCGCCCAGCTCGTACGCCGCCCAGCCCGCGTCGGACCCTGCGCGGTCGTCCTCGGTGTAAGGCGCATCGTCAAGCGGAGCTGCCTCGAGGGCTGCCACCATCGGATCCTGCGCGCGCGTGAGCAGGATGCCCGCAGCATCCACGCTCTCGTCGGGTAGCTCGTCTGCGAGTCGGGGTAGCTCGGCCCGTGTCATTGAACTAAACGTAACATCGGAAAACATCGCCCTCAGCGCCCGGCGCCGGCGCCGGACTACGCCGATAGGCGTTTGCCTCACAAGCCGGCCAACGGGGATGAGGCTGAACACCGTCCCGCGCACCCTCAGCGCCTTGCCACCTGGAACGGCTGGATGGCCGATGCAGGAGCGATGATTCTCGACCTGTCCGCGGCCGTCGAGCAGTCGTCCCCAGCGCCCTTCGTATTCGTCTCGGGTGTCCGGTTGGGTGTCCGGATATGAACCGGACACCCCCGGTTACATGGCTGCGGGGGGTCGTTAGGGGGGTCGGTACACAGCGACCCCCCAACGCACAGGCTGCTGCCCGGGCATTCACGCCGCTGCGGAGCTGTTGTAGTCGGGCGCAAGCCCCCCACTCCACCGGTAGGCGCTGAAGCCGGCCAGTGGGATCGGCGCTGACGCCGTGTCGCGCATTCCCCAGCTCCTTTAGCCAGCTCGGATGCTGGATCGCGGTGCTGGCGTGATGAGTCTCGGCCCGCCCGAGATCGTCGAGCAGTCGTCCTAGACGCCGCTCGTGTTCGTCTCGGGTGGTCCCCCTGGGTGGTCCCCTATAAGCGGACCACCCAGGGGACCAGGCCGCTGCCCGCTCGCTCCGGAAATTTGGCTCTGCAGCTGGCCCGAGGAAGGGGGTCTCCGCCTCTTCGCTTCGCTTCGACCCGGGGACCCCCTTCCTCGACCAACACATCACAGATGTTTATGGCGAGGCCAGATGCAGAGTGGTGAGCGGGAGCGAGCGGGCAGCAGGGAGCAGGTGGAGCAGGGAGTCGAGAGCAACAACTACTAGAGGACCGATTGGGACTCACAGAGCTACATGGCGGAGTGGGAGGCGGAGGACTGTCGGAGCGGCGAGGGCAACGAGGCGAGCGGACGCGAGGTCGTCGGCGTGGCGGTGGCATGACCGCGCGTGCAGGACGGCGTCCGTGTACCGGCAGGTCAGACGAAGCGTCTACAGCCGCATCGAGGGGAGCGGCGTGGCGTTTCCTTCATGGTCGTTGGGTCGCTCGTTTTGGCGATCCACTCCGTGGAGGCGAGCGTCGCTCCCGCTGGGCGTCAAACGGCGGAGCACCGGCTCGAGATGCCGCGGCCTCGCCCGCGAACCTCACCGTCTCGCCCCCAAGAGTTCGACCTACACGCCGGTACAATCACCGTGTGTCGACTTCGCCTTGGCCGTCGTTGCATGACGAGGATCGTTGGCTGCTCGCCGCGATGGAGGATCAGCTGCGCGACAGCACGCAGAGCCCAGAGCAGCTGCAGGCTCGGGCCCGTGAGCTGCGCGCCCAGGCGGAGCAGAGCGATATCAAGGGCGTCCGCGACGCGAGCTTGGCGCTGGCCGGGCATTATGAGGAAGCCGCGGCCGCTCGTCTGGCTGCTCGCTGAGCGCTAACTGCCGCGCGCTCGCTCAAGCAGCCCGCGCATCTCGGCGACGATCGCCTTCCGGCGCGCTCGTAGCGCCGATAGCTCGGGCTCTGCTTCGATGAGGCGAGTCTCGGCGAGTTGCAGCGTGCGCTTCGCCCGTGGCGGGTCGAGCAGGTTCTGTGCCTCCCACTGCTCCCTCAGCTGGCGCAGCTCGTGCGTCAGCGCCGGCATCCGTTTGGTGACCACGGCGGCCGACTCACCGAGCAGCGCCCGCGTGTGAGCACTGTCCGCGCCGAGCGCGCCGAGCTCGCGATGGAGCTCGGCGAGGTACTCGTGCGCGATCGTCGCCGCGGCGAAATAGCGGTCGAGTGCTGCGAACGGGTCAGGGCGTTCGGTCATGATGCTCGCGACAGCTTCGAGGAGCGCACGGATGGCGCCGAGGACCGGCCCTTCGGTGGAAATTGGCTTGCACAGCGAGCACGTTGCTCGGCTTTCTCAGTGATGACCATAAGGACCAACCCGGGTTTAGAGCAAGCAGAGGTCACGGCATGAGCGCGGAACAACACGACGTGATGACAGCAGCCGAGGTCGCCGAGTATCTGCAGATTCCCGTGCGCTCGGTGCACGACTACGCCGCACGCGACGAGCTGCCGTCCGTCCGAATCGGCCGGCACCGCCGCTTCAGCCGGGCGGCCGTCGAAGCGGTGGTGGACGTCAGTCCCCGCCCTCAGCGAATGCCCGCGCGAAACGATCGACCTGCTCACTCGCCTGGCGGGCGTGCAGGTAGCGCGCCGTCGTTTGGAGGTCCGCGTGTCCCATGGCCGCCTGTATCTCGGTGACCGGCACGCCGCCGGTCGCGAGCAGCGAGCCGTAGGTATGTCTGAGGTCGTGGAAGCGGAGCGGCCGCAGACCAGAGGCGTCGCGCGCGCGCTTGAACCTCGTGACCAGCGCGCTCGGGTCAAGCGCACGCCCGCGCCAGTTGCAGAACACGAGCTCGTCGGGCGCGGTGAAATCCTCCCGCGCGCGCAGGCGCTCGAGCGCCGCGGCCGCCTGCGGGACGAGCGGGACGTGCCGGACGCGGCCGCCCTTGGTCCCGGACTCCACGCCGGCCGAGAGCGCGCGCGAGACCGTGATGACGTCGTCGCCGACGTCACGCCAGCGCAGCGCCCGCAGCTCGCCTTGTCGCAGCCCCGTGTACGCCGCGACGCGCACCAGCTCGGCGTCCTGCCCGTCCTCGGCCCGGGTCGCGTCGCTGGCTGCACGCCGGTCGCGGTGCCTGCCCTCGGCCAGCGCCGCCGCGACTCGCTCGACCTCGGCGACGCTGTAGGTGTCGAGCGCCGCTTGCTGCGGTTCGCGGCGCTTGTCCGTCGCGGGTACCGGGTTGGCGGGCAGGCCGGCGCGCTTGACGCCGTAGGTGAACACCGCGCCGAGCAGCGCGCGCCGCTTGTTGATCGTCCGAGGCGACGCGCCCGACGCGGCGAGCGTGTCGAGCAGGTTCTCGACGTCGCGGGGAGTGACCTCCGCCGCGGGCCGGCCGCCGAGCGCGAGCATAACCTGTCCGCTTGTCGTCCCGTTCGACTCGGCGAGCGCGTAGCCGTGGTCGGCCAGCGTAGAGGGCTTCGCACCCTTGACCCGCTCAAGCCACCGCATGTAGTCGAGCGCGACCTCGCGAAACGTCGGACCGGACGCCTGCGGGTTGGCCGCCCTGGCGGCCTGCTCGGCGACGATCTCGCGAGCGCGGTCGTGCGCGCCGGCCACGTCCAGGAAGCCGTCCTGCGGACGACCGCGCCGCGGCTTGCCGGCGGCCGTGACCCATGCGGGGCCGACGCGGCGCTTGACCTGCCTGCCGTCGATGCGAAACATGACCTCGTAGAAGGCCCGCGTGCCCTGGGCACGGAGCTGTAGCGAGTAGGTGGGCAGGCTCGGCGACATGTTACCCAATCATGTTACCCAACCCGCGTCAGGGCCGATCCGCCGGCGTCACGCAGTATAAGAAAAGGCCTGGATTACCAGGCCTTTTCTGTCAATGCGGGCGGAGGGACTCGAACCCCCAAGGGCTTTCGCCCACCGGCTCCTAAGGCCGGCGTGTCTACCAGTTCCACCACGCCCGCGTGCCAGCCGGAGCCTAGTGCCGCTGCGCGCCGCGCACCCCCCCGCTCGCCCCACCACGCGAAGCGCGCCACTGCGCACGCACCCCTGAGCGGCGCGGAACGCGCCACCGCGCACGCCCTTGCCCGCCTGGCCACGCGAGCCGCGCGAGCATGTATCGTCACCTCGTCATGGCCTTCGCCCCGCCCAGCGAGCGCGAGCCCGGCGTGGTGATCACGCACCCGAATCGCGACAAGCCCGTCGTGCAGGCGACGCGAGCGACGGTGGTGCTGCTGCTGCTCGCGAGCGCGGGGCTCGTGCTGGTCGTCACGGTCGGTGGCTGGAGCGTGCTCGAGGGCGCGGTGCCGGTGCAGATCGCCTACATCGTCATCTACCTCACGCTTGCGTTCTACGCGGCGCGCTGGAACCGTGGCGTCCTTCCCGTCGCCGCGGCGCTGGCCGTGTTGCTCGCGATCTTCGCGCTCGTCGCCGGCCCAGCGTGGTTCGACCGCAACAAAAGCGGCTTTGCCCAGCCGGCGCTCAACGCGGGACTGCTCGGCCTGCTGACGCTGCTGATCGTCCCCGTGCAGATGCTGCTCGTGGCCTTTGCCATGCGAGGCTTCAAACAGGGATGGAACGTCGAGGTCGAGCGCCGCGACCCGAACGCGCTCCCCGCGCACCACGGCGGTCCCGCGGCGCACCCCGTCTGAGCGCAGAGTAGCCCGCGCGGCGCCGTTCGCGCCCGCGGTTATGCTCATCAACGACGGCTCGCGGCGGTGGCGGAACGGTAGACGCGGGGCCCTCAAAAGGCCCTGTCCGCAAGGGCGTGTGGGTTCGAATCCCACCCGCCGCACTCGTGCTGGCCGACGCCTACGGGCGTCGCGCGCAGGCCCTAGGGGCCGCCGACGAGCTCGATCAGGATCTCGGCGAGATCCGCGCGCGCGACGAGGATGCCCCAGGGCAGGCTCTCGTGGACGGGAAGCTCGAGCACGCGCAGGCCCGCGCGCTCGCAGATCAGCGCGCCCGCGGCGATGTCCCACTCCTTGACCGTGCGCTCGAAGTACGCGTCGTAGCGGCCCGCCGCGGTCCAGGCGAGGTCGAGCGCCGCGCTGCCGAGGCGGCGGATGTCGCGCACGCGCGGCAGCAGCCGCTCCAGCACCCGCGCCTGCGCCGCACGCACGTGCGCGTCGTAGGCGAAGCCGGTCGCGACCATCGCCTCTGCGAGCTCTCCGGCGCCCTCGCCGGCCGAGCCGAGCGCGGGTCCCCCGGCTGAGCGCCTGCTGCGAGGACCGGCGAGCTCGACGGCGCCGGCCGGGCCGATGAGCCGTGGGCGACCCTCGTGCGTGGCGGTGAACAGCTCGTTGCGGTTCGGGTCGTAGATCGCCCCCGCGATCGTGCGCCGCTCGTCGGCCACCGCGACGCTCACCGACCACTGCGGGATCCCAAAGAGGAAGTTGATCGTCCCGTCGAGGGGATCGACGATCCAGCGCAGGCCGCTGCTGCTGCCCGCGCTCGGGCCCTCCTCCCCCACGAAGCCGTCCTCGGGCCGGCGCTCGGCGAGCAACTCGCGGATCGCGCGCTCGGCGGTCAGGTCGGCATCGCTGACGAGGTCCGTAGGCGTGCTCTTGCTACTCACTTCCTTCTCGGCGCCGCGTCTGACGCGCTCGAGCAGCAGCGCGCCGGCCATCCGCGCGGCCTCGACGGCCACGGCGAGCAGGTCGTCGGCCTCGCTCACGTGAACGCGGACGGGCGCAGCTGCGCCCAGGGACGCTCGGCCTCGATCTGCGCTGCCAGCGAGAGCAGGGTGGCCTCGTCGTCGGCGCGCCCCACGATCTGCACCGCGCGCGGCAGCCCATCGCCCCCGAAACCGGCCGGGACGGAGGCCGCGGGCTGCCCGGTGAGGTTCCAGACGCCGTTGTAGGGGACCATCCCGGCGACCGCGTTGAGCGTCCAGATCGCGCCGCGCCCCTGCAGGGCGCCGATGCGCGGCGGAGGCGAGGCGGTGGCGGGAGTGAGCAGCACGTCGTTGCGCTCGAGCACCGCGCCGAGGCGCCGACGCAGCTCGGGCTCGGCGGCGATCGCGCGCGCGAACGCGCCCGGCGGGATCAGGCCGCCGAGCCGTGCGATCGCCTTCGTGCGCCGTTCCAGGCGCTCGGGATGCGCGAGCGCCCGGGCGTCGTCGTACGTCCCCCGCAGGTAGCGCATGACCACCGCCTGGATCGCGTCGACGCCGTAGTCGGGATCCTCCTCGACCACCTCGTGTCCCAGCGAGCGCAGCAGCTCGACCGTCTCCGCGAGGGCCCGCTCGGCGTCGCCGTCCAGGCGCGAGATCACGCCGAAGGGCACCTTCCGCGAGACCGCGATGCGAAGCCGCGCAGGGCGCTCGCCGGCTGCGACCATGAACGGCGCCGCCGGCGGCGCGGCGTGGTCGCCGTCGATGTCGGTGGAGCCGGAGGCGAGGTCCAAGAACAAGGCCGTGTCGAGCACGCTGCGCGTGAGCACGCCGTTGACCGACAGCCCGTACCAAGGGCGCCTGCGCGGAGCCATCGAAACGCGCCCCCGCTGCGGCTTGAGCCCGAAGAGCCCGCACCAGGCGGCCGGAATGCGGATCGAGCCCGCGCCGTCGGAGCCGAGCGCCGCGCCCACGAGTCCGGCGGCGACCGCCGCGGCGCTGCCCCCGCTGGAGCCGCCCGGGGCTCGCTGCGCGTCCCACGGGTTGCGCGTCACGCCGTAGGTCGCAGTCTCCGTGAACGGCCACAGGGTCATCTCGGGCACGCGCGTCTTGCCGATGATCACGGCTCCCGCCTCTCGCAGCCGCCGCACCACCTCTGCGTCGGCGCGCGCGGGCTCGTCCTGGGCGTCGGTGCCGTACGTCGTGATCTCGCCCGCTACGTCGATGTCATCCTTGACCGCCACCGGAACGCCCAGCAGCGGCCGCTGCGCAACCTGCGATCCGCTCGCCGCGTCACGCCGCGCCTGCGCCTGATCGGCTTCGAGCAGCGCCCGTTCGCCGAGCACCACGCGAAACGCCCCGAGCCGACCGTCGTAACGGGCGATCCGCGCCAGGTAGAGCTCCACGAGCTCGCGCGAGGATATTTCTCGTTCCGCGATCAGCACCGCCTGGCGGGCGATTCCGGCGTAGGCGAGGTCGACGCCGTCCATCGCGCCAATCTATTGCACGCACGCGACCCGCGCCGGCGCTCCGCCGCGCGCGACGGACTCGCGCGGCGCGCCGGGGAGCGATCGCGCGAGCACCCGGCCGCCGCGAGGCGGCCCATCAAGAAACTCCTAGACAGGCGTGATCGGGTTGTGCTTCGCCGGCCAGCTCCGCTGCTTGGAGTCGCAATGGGCGAAGCGGCGCACGAGCTCGGCGCGCAGCGCCTCGGGCTCGACGACGGCATCGATCACCAGCTCGGACGCGAGGTGCAGGATGTCGATGTCCTGCGCGTACTCGCGCCGCAGCTCGGCGGTCATGCGCGCGCGCTCCTCGTCGTCCTCGATCGCCTGAAGCTGGTTGTAGTAGACGGCGTTTATCGCCGCCTGCGGACCCATCACGGCGATCGACGCGCTCGGCAGCGCCAGGCAGCAGTCGGGGTCGAACGCGGGGCCGGCCATCGCGTAGAGGCCCGCCCCGTAGGCCTTGCGCACGATCACCGAGATCTTCGGAACCGTCGCCTCGCTGACGGCGCTGATCATCTTCGCTCCGTGGCGGATGATCCCCTCGCGCTCGACCTGGGTCCCGATCATGAATCCCGGCACGTCAGCAAGGAACAGCAGCGGCACGTTGA
>DATFZM010000021.1:0-34442 GCA_035314465.1 Solirubrobacteraceae bacterium
GCTGACGATCTCGATCGCCGAGAGGCTCGAGCTGATCGTGCGCACGGACGAGCGCAGAGAGCTGACGCTCGGACAGACGCTGCGCGTGGATCTTCCCGGCGAGCACATCACGATCTGGCCCCAGCCGGCGGCGACCTGCGGTGAGCGAGCCCCCGCCTGAGGCTCAGCCGCCGATGTAGAACATCTCGATCCTCTCCGGCACGGCGCTCGCGCTCGCGCGCGTCTCGGAGTAGCGATCCGCCCGGGCGGACCAGACCGAGCCGATGTGCTCGGCCAGCTGCCGATCGGTCACGCCCTCGCGGAGTCTCGCTCGGAGATCGTTGCCGGTGGCGGCGAACAGGCACGTGTACAGCTTGCCGTCGGCCGAGAGGCGCGCGCGGGTGCAGCCCCCGCAGAACGGTTGCGTGACCGAGGCGATCAGACCGATCTGTCCGGCCCCGTCGCCGTAGCGGAAGCGCCTGGCCACCTCGCCCGGGTAGCTGGCGGGGAGCGCCTCCAGCGGCCATCTCGAGTCGATCAACGCGTGGATCTCGGCCGCGGGCACGACGTCGTCGGCGCGCCAGCCGTTCGTGCTGCCGACGTCCATGTACTCGATGAAGCGCAGCATTACGGGGCGCCAGCGAAAGTGCTCGGCCATCGCAACGATGCAGCCGTCGTTGACACCGCGCTTGACGACCATGTTGACCTTCACCGGAGAGAGCCCCGCTCCGATCGCCGCGTCGATCCCCTCGAGCACGCGCGCGACGGGAAAGCTCACACCGTTGATGGCGCCGAAGACGTCGTCCTCGAGCGCGTCGAGGCTCACGTTCACCCGAGCCAAGCCCGCGGCGCGCAGGCTCTGGGCTTTTGCGGCCAGCGCGGCACCATTCGTTGTGAGGGCGATGTCCCTCACGCCGTCGAGACGCGCGAGCATCTCGACGAGCCGCTCGAGATCCCTTCGCAGCAGAGGCTCGCCGCCGGTGAGGCGGATCTTCTCCACGCCCTGCTCGGCGAACACGCGGCTCACCCGCGCGATCTCCTCGAACGTGAGCAGCTCAGCCCGTCGCAGGAACGCGAAGTCCTCGCCGAATACGTCGCCCGGCATGCAGTATCCACAGCGAAAGTTGCACCGGTCCGTGACCGAGATGCGCAACTCGCGCAGGGAACGCGACCGTCGATCGAGCGTTCTCGTCATCCCGAGCTCCAGCGTAACCGGGTGTACGCCGGCAGAGACGATCCGCGGGGCGATCGGGTGGCGAGCCGCTTCGCGCCGAGATCGAGTTGCCCTGATCTAGAGTGCCCGCCGTGGGAGCACATGAGCGCTGAAATCCCCGTGCCGGTCGCCGGGAGCGCTGACCGCGGCTCTCCGCCGGGCGAGCTGATCGAGCTGGCGGCGGCACGGGCGCTGGTGCTCGACCATGCGACAGCGCTCGCGGCCGAAGACGTGGCGCTGGAGAGCGCGCTCGGGCGGATCCTCGCAGCGGCGGTCTCGAGCAGTGAGAGCGTGCCAGGCTTCGACAACTCGGCACTGGACGGGTTTGCGCTAAGGGCAGGCGACACGGCGCTCGCAGGCGCGCTCGCGCCCGTGCTGATGCGCATCGTCGACGAGTCCAGGGCCGGGCATCCGGCGCGGCTCGCGGTCGGAAGGGGGGAGGCGGTCGCGATCTCCACGGGGGCGAAGCTTCCCGAGGGCGCCGACGCGGTCGTGGGGATCGAGCACGCCCGTGATCTGGGCGAGGCGATCGAGGTCGCGGCTCCGCTGCGGCGCGGAGAGTCGGTGCGTTGCGTCGGCGAGGACGTTCGCGCCGGCGAGGTCGTGTTACCGGCCGGCGGGGCCGTGGGAGCGTTCGAGCTCGGCGTCCTGGCCTCGATCGGGTGCGCGACCGTATCGTGCGTCGCGCGCCCGCGCCTGCGCGTGCTCACGACGGGCGATGAGCTGCTCACCGTCGGCGAGCCGCCGCGACCGGGCGCGGTGCGCGACGCAAACGCCTACACGGTGCCGGCGCTCGCGCGGCTCGCCGGCGGGCGAGTGGAGGCCGTCGGCAGGGTCCCGGACGACGACGCGGCCACCCGGGCGGCCGTCGCAGAGGCGCTCGCGTGCGACGTCGCGGTGATCTGCGGCGGCGTGTCGGTCGGCGCCCACGACCATGTCCGTCCCGCCCTGGCGGCCGCCGGTGTCCAGGAGCGCTTCTGGGGCGTGGCGCTGCGGCCGGGCAAGCCGACCTGGTTTGGAACGATCGCCGACGGCGCCGAGAGGCGAGAGACGCTCGTCTTCGGCCTGCCGGGCAACCCCGTGTCGGCGGTCGTGACGTTCCTGCTGCTCGTTCGCCCGGCGATCCGTGCCCTCTGCGGAGCGGACCCGCATCACGACAGCTTGGACGCCGTGTTCGACGAGGACTACCGCAAGCAGCCAGGTCGCGCCCACGCCGTCCGCTGTCGTCTCGAGGTTCGCGACGACGGCTGGCACGCACGGTCCACCGGCGCGCAGGGCTCGCACGTGCTGAGCTCGATGCTGGGCGCAGAGGGCCTCGCGATCGTCCCCGCCGCGAGCGAGGGCGTCGCGGCCGGCGATCGCGTCGCGGTCGAGCTGCTGCCGCGCGCGTTCTGAGTACAACTAGCATGCGCCCATGAGAGCGACGGTGCGGCTGTTCGCGATCCTGCGAGAGCGGGTCGGCGCGGACTCGATCGATATCGAGCTGCCCGAGCCGGCGACGGTCGCCGACGCGCTGGAGGTCCTCTCGCGGCGGGACGAGCTCGCCGACGTGCTCGATCCGGGCTCGGTGGTGATGGCCGTCAACCTCGAGTACTCCTCGCCCGGCCGGGAGATCGACCCCGGCGACGAGCTGGCCCTGATACCGCCCGTCAGCGGAGGCTGCGGAGACGTCCACGCGCGAGTAGGCGATAAGCCGCTGTCCCTCCAGCACGTCTCGGACCTCGTCGCGCGTCCGGCGGCGGGGGCGATCGTCACCTTCCAGGGGACCACGCGCGAGGTCCAGCGACTCGACTACGAGGCCTACGCGGAGATGGCCGAGCGGCGCATCGGCCAGATCCTGAGCGAGTGCCTCGAGCGACACGAGCTCCAGGCGATCGCCGCCGAGCACCGCGTCGGGACCGTGCCGCTGGGTCAGACGAGTGTGATCGTCGCCGCGTCGGCGGCGCACCGCGACGCGGCCTTCGCGGGCGCTCGCGAGGCGATCGACCGGATCAAGCGCGAGGCGCCGATCTGGAAGCGCGAACCGCGAGACGGAGACGCGCGCTGGGTCGAGGGCGTTTTGCCGTGAGCGAGCGGCTCACGCACCTCGACGACGCCGGCGCCGCCCGCATGGTGGACGTCGGCGCCAAGTCCGAGAGCGAGCGCTTCGCGCGGGCGCAGGCGCTCGTGCGCATGTCGCCGCAGACCGCCGCGGCCGTGCAGCGTGGAGACACGCCCAAGGGAGATGTCGTGGGCGCCGCCCGCTTCGCCGGGATCCAGGCCGCCAAGCGCACGGGCGAGCTGATCCCCCTCGCGCACCCGCTCCCGCTCACGTTCGCCGACGTGTGCATCTCCGTCGACGCCGCGGCGGGCACGGTTCGGATTCTTGCCGAGGCCAGCGTCGTGGGCCGCACCGGGGTCGAGATGGAGGCCATGACCGCGGCCGCCGTTGCCGCTTTGACGGTGTACGACATGGTCAAGGGTCTCGAGCGCGGGGTGCTGATCGAGCGCGTCGAGCTGCTCGAGAAGGTAGGCGGTCGCAGCGGCAGCTGGCGGCGCGAGGACGGCTT
Source organism: Solirubrobacteraceae bacterium (assembly GCA_035314465.1). GTDB lineage: Bacteria > Actinomycetota > Thermoleophilia > Solirubrobacterales > Solirubrobacteraceae > Palsa-744. Next base: position 3,742 of record DATFZM010000021.1, read on the forward strand.
CGTCCCCGAGCGGTGACGTGCGCGCAGCGGTTCTCAGCATCTCGACGTCCAGGGCGCGCGGCGAGAGGACCGATGAGAGCGGCCCGAAGCTGGCCGAGTTTGCGCTCGCGATCGGTGCCGAGGTGGCCGGCGTCGAGCTGCTTCCCGATACGCGCGAGGTGATCGAAGCGCGCCTTTGCCACTGGGCCGATTCCGAGCGCTGTGACCTGATCCTCACGACCGGAGGCACAGGCTTTGCGCCGAGCGACCTGACACCGGAGGCAAGCCGGGCGGTGATAGAGCGGGAGGCGCCCGGGATCGCCGAGGCGCTGCGCGCGGGCTCGCGCGAGCACACCCGCCACTGGATGCTCTCCAGAGGCGTGGCCGGGATTCGCGGTCGCACGCTGATCGTCAACTTCCCCGGGAGCCCCGCGAGCATCGCGCAGGCAGGCGCCGCGATCGCCGCCTCGCTGCCGCATGCGATCGAGCTGCTAGCCGGCGAGGGCCGCTCGCACGCCTGAGCCGCGCGCCCGGCCAACGAGCACAGGAGCGCTCGCGCGTGCCGCGGGATGTGACGAACTCGTCGCGGAAGGCCCGGGCTTCCAGAAGATCCAGAAATTCACGCTCTCGCCCCCGTCCGTCGCATCTGCTCTGATCGTCAGGCGTCGAGAAACGCGTCGATGTCGTCGACCACGCTCTCGGGCTCGTCGAGCAGGAACAGATGGCCGCCGCCCTTCACGACGCGCAGCTGCGACGCCGGGATCATCCGCGCCATCAGCTTCGGATTCGCGAGCGGGATGATCGGATCGTCGTCGCCGGCGATGATCAGCGTGGGCTGCTTGATGCGCCACAGCCACGGTACGCTGCTCCATCCCGACGCGGCATACAGCTGATAGGCGTAACCGAGGAGCTGTGGCGGGCGGGCCAGGCGGGCTGCTGCCTGCTGCTCGAGCTGGCCCGGATCGCGGCGCGTGCGCCCGCCGGCTATGTACGGGATCATCAGGTCGAAGAGGCGCCGGTCGTAGTAGCGCGCCGGCGTGACGAGCATCAGCGCCGGCAGCGGGCTGGGCGGTATCACCGGCAGCCCCTGCGCGGTCGCGCAAAGGATCAGACGCCGCACGCGCTCGGGGGAGCGATGAGCGAGCTCCTGCGCGAGCAGACCTCCGAAGGAGTAGCCGAGGACGTCAGCATGGGCGACGTCGAGCTCGTCGAGCAACGCGGCGACTAGGCGAGCGAGGCCGCTCATGCGCTTCGGGCAGCGCGTCCGGTCCGAGAGGCCGGTGCCGGGTGCGTCGAGCGCGATCAGCTCGCGACCGCGCACGAGGCGTTCGAACGGTTGCCACATGTCGAGGTTGGCCCCGATGCCCGTGAGCAGGAGCAGCGGCGGCCCGCTCCCCCTCCGCGCGACGCGCAGCGTGAGGCCGTCCACCCGCACCTGCATCGTCCTGCGCCGCGCCGAGCGCCCTCCCGTGCTCATTCGGGGCGCGCCCTCGCGCGAGCAGCGCGAGCGAGCACAAGGCGTCGCGCCCGCATTCCTCAGGCGGCGCGCACGTAGGACCCGGGCGCCTTGGCGGTGGCCTTGAAGCGGCGGCTGCCCAACGCCTTGGGCGCGGCCTTGAGCGCGCCGGAGCGCTCACCCAGCCAGGCTACGTAGTCCGGCCACCAGCTCCCCTGCTTCATGTCGGCCTGAGCGAGCCACGCATGCGGATCCGCGGGTGGGGAGTCCGCCATCCGGTAGCTCGAGCGGCTGTTGGGATCAGGGGGGTTCACGAGCGCCTGGATATGGCCGCTCGTCGAGAGCACGAAGCGCGACGGCCCGCCCAGCAGCTGCGTGCTGCGATAGGCGTTCTCCCACGGCACGATGTGGTCTTTGACGCCCGCGACGACGTACGTGTCGAGCTCGATCGCGGCAAGGTCGACCGGGGTGCCGAGCGCCTCGAGCGCTCCCGCGCGGGTGAGCGAGTTGTCGAGCGCGAGGTGGACGAAGTCGCGGTGCAGCCCGGCGGCGAGGCGTACGGAGTCCTGGTTCCAGTAGAGGATGTCGAACGCGGGCGGGTCCTTGCCGAGCAGGTAGTTGTTGACGACGTAGTTCCACACGAGGTCGTTAGGGCGCAGCCAGGCGAACACGCCGGCCAGCGCGCGCCCGTCGAGATAGCCCTTCCGCGCAGACTCGGCGACCGCCGCCGCCGCCGTCTCGCGGCTCGTGAAGGCGGCCGTCGTGCCGGCCCGGGCGTTGTCGAGAGCGCACACCCAGAGCGTCAGGCTCGCGACCTTCTCGGTGCCCTCGGTCGCCGCCAGATGCGCGATCGCGACGGCCGCGATGATCCCGCCCGAGCAGGCGGCGTTGATGTGGACCTGCTCCCGCTTGGTGATCTCAGCGACCGCGTCGCGGGCCTCGAGAACGGCGCGGGCGTACGTGTCGAGGTCGAAATGCCCCTGCTCGGAGCCGGGATTGCACCAGGAGACGACGAACACCTGCTGTCCGGCGGCCACCAGGTGCTCAACGACGCTGCGCCCCGGTGCTATGTCGAGGATGTAGAAGCGGTTGATCGTGGGCGGCACGAACAGCAGCGGGACCTCGCGCACGGCGTCGGTGCTCGGCCGGTAGTGGATCAGCTCGAAGACGGCGGTGCGCAGCACCACCGAGCCGGGCGAGACGGCGAGGTTCTCGCCAAGCTCGAACTTACTCGTGTCGACGCTCGCCGGCAGCCGCGGCGCTTTGGACATATCGCGCAGGAAGCGCCTTCCCCCCGTGAGGAGGTTGGCGCCGCCGGTGTCGACTATCTCGCGGAGCACGGCCGGGTTCGACCAGGGGAAGTTCGTCGGCGCGAGGCCGTCGAGGATGTTCGAGGCCGCGAACCGCGCCTGGCGTTCGGTGCGCCAGTCGAGCTGTGCGTCGTCGATCAGCTCGTCGACGACCTCGACGGTGGCCAGGTAGGACTGCAGCAGCCGACGCAGCAGCCAGTTCTCGCTCCAGGCGGGGTCCGCAAAACGCCGGTCCCCCTTGGGCGGCACCTGCTGGGAAGTCCCCGCGGCCGCTCGTGCGAGCTCCTGGCCGAGGTCGCCGAGGCGCCCGGCGACCCGCGCCGGGCGGCGGGCGAGCGACGCCGCGAGCCTGACGGCCGCGGTCGGCTTGATGAAGCGCCGCACGCCGCCATCGTTGATCGCCGCGTCGGTGAGCATCACGTCCAGCGCCGAGCGCGCAGCGGCGCGGGCGCCCACCGATTCCGCGTTGCTCCTACCTGCGGTTCTTGCGGTGGCGTCGTCTGGCGTGGATGTGGAGGGGCCGCTCATCAGGGATACAGCCGTCGCTCGCCTCAGCGTACCTCGCCCGATCGGTCGGGGTGCGAGGGCTCTCGCCGGCGCGATGAGGGACACTCTGGGGGATGGCACCTGCAGACCGTCGCAGCGCGGCGCGCGAGGATCTCGCGCGAACGGGCGGGCGCGACATGCTCGTGGAGGTTGTCGAGTACGACCCGTCCTGGTCCGCCTCGTTCGAGGCCGAGCGCAGGCGCCTTGCGCCTCTGCTGGCAGGCGTGGAGATCCATCACATCGGCTCGACCGCCGTACCCGGCATGGCCGCCAAGCCGATCGTCGACCTGATGGCGCTCGTCGATTCCTACGAGGAACCAATCGCGAGGCTCGTCGTCGACGGCGGCTACCAGTACCCGCGGGCCTTCAACGCGGCCCTCGTCAAGCGTCGCTTCCTGCTCTACCCGAGGTCGTCGATGCGGACGCACCACATGCACCTGGTCGACGATCCCGTCGAGCTCGCGCGCTATCTGCGCTTCCGCGACCGTCTGCGCGCCGACCCGGCGCTCGCCGGCGAGTACGTGAAGCTCAAGCAGGCCCTCGCCGCGCGCTACCGGCACGACCGCGCGGCCTATACAGAGGCCAAGAGCGAGTTCGTCAGCCGACACGCGTAGCGGTCGCTGCGCTGCTCTCAGTCGCCCTCGACCGTGTAGTCCCAGGAGGCGATCGGCCGGGCTCCTTCAGGGTCCATGTTTCTCGGGCGAGGCACCGCATCTCGGAGTGCGACTTCCAGCTCGAAGCGCGCGTCGGGGTCCTCGAGCGCTCCTCCGAACAGCTCGCGAAGCCGGCGCAGTCTGTAACGAACCGTCTGTGGGTGCACCGACAGCTCTTCGGCGATGGCTCGCTGCGAGCCGCGCTGACGCAACCACGACCGCAGCGTCTGCTCGAGCCGGGCGCGGCTTCTCTCGCTCTCGTCTTGCAGGGGCGCGAGCGCCCGCTCGTGCAGCGCCGCGAGGATCTCGGGGGCTGCGCGCAGGGCGATATCGGCAAGGCGGCACTCGGCGACGATCAGCGTAGCCTCTCCTCCCGCGAGCTCGAGCGCGAGCCGCGCCCACTGCAGCGAGGTGCCGGCGTCCGCGACCGCGACGGTCGGGCCGAGGCCGATCGGGAGCCTCGACCGCCGCGCCACCGCGCGGGCCTCGTGCTCGACGCGAGAGGGGTTCGGGACGATGATGCACGTTGCTTCGCCGATATGGCCGTGCAGGGTGTCGCCGCTCAGGCGCCGCGCCATCGCGGCTCCTGCGCCGTCGCCGGTCACCACGCAGGCGAGCCTGGGCGGGACCGCCCAGCGTGCCTCGGCGGCCGCGCGGGAGATCGTCTCGGCGTCCGGCGGCGGGACATCGAGCAGCGTCGCGAACAACACCGCCCGATAGCGCTCGAACTCGCCGGCCTCAGCCAGCTGGGCCTCGGCATAGCCCTCGACCGACTCGGCCGCGAGCTGATCGATGTAGGCGAACATCGCCTCCGCCAGTTGTCGCTGGGCCTCCGCGCTCGCTCCTGCGGCAGCCGCGGCGTGGCTCATGCGACGCCATGCCACCCGCGCCCCGATGCGGTATGCCGACTGCAGCGCATCGAGGCTGCGGCCCGCCCGGTGCTCGCCGTAGCCGAGGCGCCGGTAGACGGCTGGCGACTCGGTGACGACGGCGCCGATGAAGCGCCGCAGAGCCAGCTCTGTGCCCGAGCGGATCCCGCGCCCGAACTCGCCGCTCAGCGGGCGGGAGTAGCCGGGCACCTCGCGCTGGATTGCTTGGATGATCTCATCGGCCAGCGCCGGCAGCTCGTCGAGGATCGCGTCGACGGCTCGCGGATCGAGCCAGCTTTCTGTGCTTTCGGCATAAACAGGCCACGAGAGATTGCGATCCATGGGGCAAGAAGGTAGCCGGTTTGTTAAATAAGGTCAGCATTCGATGGCCGATCCCAGCCAGGTGCGAGTCCCCGCCAGCGCGGAGCCCGGCGCCGAGGAGCACGCGTCGGGCGCCGGCGTGTGCTTCCCGAAGATCGACGGGCGTCGCTCGACGACCGCGACGTGCCGAGGAGTACTCGCCGACGCGGCCGGGGCGGTCGATCCCGATCTCGAGGGGCGCATCCGCTCCAGCGAGCAGTGGCGAAGCGACTACCTGGACTTCGTGCGCGCGATCACGGTCCGCTCTGCGGGTCGCGAGTCGTCGCTTGCGATCGCGGGCGCGGGGCTCCAGTCGATGCGCGCGCAACTCGTCGTGGAGCGTGCCCGGGAGGTCGCGAACCTCGACCACGCGCTGGAGCAGATCGAGCCTTCCCGCGAGCTCGGCGTCGGCCGAGTCAATGGCAACGCATCTCCGGTCAGGACCCTTCGCGTTCCCTACCGCGGTCGAGACCTCGATGGCGCCGAGCTGGCGAGACAGCTCGACCGGTGGGTCGATGCCGGATCGGTGGAGCCGTCATTCGCCGACGCTGTAAATCGGGTCATCGAGAACCCAGACTGGCTGGCCCTCCCCGGAAGGAAGGTCGCGCTCGTCGGCGCCGGCGCTGAGATCGGCCCCCTGCAGCCGCTGTGCTCGTGGGGCGCGCAGGTGATCGCGCTGGACGTCGACCGCCCGCGTGTCTGGGAGCGCATCGGCGAGGCGGCGCGAGCTGGAGCGGGAACGGTTGAGATCCCGCTCGCGGCCGACGGCGCCCAAGGTGTAGACGTGATCTGCGAGCTTCCCGAGACGCGCGCGTTGATCGACCGGTCGGCCGGTGAGGACGATCTCGTGTTGGGCATGTACGCCTACGCCGACGGCGGCACGCACGTTCGACTCAGTGGCGCCTTCGACGCCCTCGCGACCGATCTCCTGGCGCACAGGCCGGCGACCGCGCTCTCCTTCCTGGCGACGCCTACGGATGCCTTCGTGGTACCGCCGGAGATCGTCTCCCACGCGCGCTCGGCCTATGCCCAACGCCGCCTGAGAAAGCTGCTGCAGGCTCCCGTGCGTGCGCTCTCACGCGGAGGCCTCTACGCCCCCGCCTATCGCGACGGCGTCCCCGTCGCCGATGCCCTCGTCAAGCAGCAGGGACCCAACTACGCGCTGGCCAAGCGCCTGCAGCGTTGGCGCGGTGTGCTCGCCGACGCGATAGGACGGCAGGTCTCCTTTAACGTCGCTCCCGCGACTTGGACCCGATCGGTGACGAAGAACCGCATCCTGGCCGCTGCCTACGCCGGCGCCCACCACTTCGGCATCGAGATCTTCGAGCCCTCTACCACCCGCGTGCTGATGGCCGCCCTGCTCGTGCACGACCTGCACCAGGCACCGTCACCCACGAGCGAACCGGAGCGGTTGTTCAGCGACGCGGCCGCACACGGCGGCCTGTGGCGCGCGGCATACGAGCCGCGCTCGGCGCTCGGCCTGGCTGCGCTCGCCGGTCTGCCGAGCAGCTTGATGCGTCGACGCGACGCCGTGTGAACGGTCCGCGCGCCGCCCGAAGGCGAACTATCGGGCTAGGGGACGAGGACGATCTTGCCGTGTGTGTGCCGTTGTTCGAGCTGGGCGAAGGCGTCGCGGACGTTCTCGAGCGGGTAGACGGCGGCGATCGGGATCTCGATCCGCCCGCTCGCGACGAGCTCGGCCATCTCCGAGAGCACCTCGGTCGTTGAGGCGTCCCCGCTTCCCTCTGCCTTTGTCCCGAGCTCTTGTGCCTTCTCGCGTGAGATGATCGTCTCGATGCGGTCGCGTGCAACGCCGAGCTCGACGGCAAGTTGCACGTAGTCCGGACCGAAGAGGTCGATGAAGGCGTCGATCCCGTGCGGCGCGGCCGCGGCCTTGAGTCGGTCGGCGAGGCCGTCGCCGTAGCGGATCTGGATGGCGCCGTGCGCGGTGAGCCAGTCGTGATTGCTCGGCGATGCGATCGCGAGCACGGTCGCGCCCTTTATCCGCAGCAGCTGCACGACGACGCTGCCCACCCCGCCGGCTGCTGCCGATACGGCGACCGTGTCGCCGCGCTCGGCGGCGACGGCCCGCACGGCGGCATACGCGGTGCAGCCGACGACGTAGAGCGAGCCGGCAACGTCCCAGCTCATCGCCGCCGGCTTGGGTATCAGCTGGCTGACCGGCACCGTGACGTACTCGGCGTGGCTTGATCGGCGCCACGACCAACCGAGCACCTCGTCGCCGACCGCGAACTCGCTCACCCCGTCACCGAGCGCGCTGACGACGCCGGCGAGGTCGCTGCCCTCGCCGGAGGGAAACGTCGCCGGAAATCGCTCCGCCAGCGCACCGCTGCGGATCGAGGTCTCGCCCGGGTTGATCGCCGCCGCGCGGACCGCGACCAGGACTTCGCCGGCGGACGGCACGGGAACTTCAACGTCGGCAACGTAGAGGACGTCGCGGTCGCCGTAGTGGTCGAAACGGACTGCTCGGGCCATGGTGTCTCCTCTTGACTGCTCCTGGTAGCCGACGCGGCTCAGGCCTCCGCACGCTCCGCCGGAGCCAGCCTCAGCCTGTCGGGAAGGAAGGCGATCACGGCGCGCCTGACGTACTCGGCTTGCGCCCGCGTGTTGACACGATTCGATCCTAGAGGCACGATGCGACCGGTTCGGCAGCCCCGAGCCGCAGCCCGAACGGGAGCTCGCGCAATGCGGCGGGTTCTACGGCGCGAGGCGCTCGATCCGCCAGCCGGCGCCATCGCGGCTGTAGAGCAGTCGGTCGTGCAGGCGATCGTGGCGCTGCTGCCAGAACTCGACCGTCCGGGCGGCCAGTCGAAAGCCGCCCCAGTCCGTCGGCACGGGCAGCTCCTCCGCTTCGTAGCGCCTCTCCAGCTCAGCGACGCGCCGCTCGAGCGCCTCGCGACTGGCGATCGTCTGACTCTGCGGTGAAGCCAGCGCGCTGATCTGGCTCGCGCGCGGGCGACTGCGCACATATGCCGCCGACTCGCTTGCATCCGTACGCTCGACCGGACCCTCGATCCTCACCTGCCGCCCAAGGGCATCCCAGTGGAAGAGAAGCGCGGCGCGCGGGTTGGCGGCCAGTTCTCGTCCCTTACGGCTCGTGTAGTTGGAGTAGAAGACGAAGCCTCGCTCGTCAAAGCTCTTGACGAGGACCATGCGCACCGACGGCGCTCCGCCGGCCGAGGCGGTCGCGAGCGCCGCGGCCTCCGGCAGGCGCAGGCCGGCGCTCGCCGCCTCCTCGAACCAGATCGCGAACTGGCGCACAGCGTCAGGGTCGACGTCCTGCTCGCGGAGTGGGTTGCCGTAGTCGGCTGTCACGACGTCGACGTCGCGCCTCTGTCCCCGGCTTGGACGGTCGGCATCTCGTCCGGCAGGTCTGCGGCGGGCCAAGCCTGCCACGGAAAGGAACGGCGCGCGTGGCGCAGCTTGTAGCTGAGCGCCCCGTGCGCGTTCATGGCATGCCACGCGGCGTGGGTGGTGATGGTGAAGTCCGGGATCCAGAAGCGCTCCCGGATCGGATCGACCGGCGCCGGCGCCAACGCGAGGTTGACCTCCGCGGACGCGTGGCCCTCGCCGTCCTCGAGAGTGAGGCGGGCGAGGATCCTCCCGTCGCGGTCGCAGATCTGCGACTCGCCGATCATCTCGGTCCTCCACGGGATGCCTGGGCCGAGCGGCGTTTCGCCCGTCACCGGGCCGACGTGCGACGCGTGGGCGACCGGCACGCCGATCAGCCGCGCCACCTGTCCCGGTAGCGCACGGGCCTGCTCGCGCCAGATTCCGTGCTCGCGCCTGGCCCACCATTGCAGCGGCCCGGGCCAGTTGAGCGGCATCGAGGGCCAGCACATGCCCCCGAGGACCGCGCGGACGTCGCCTGCGCGCACGCGCGCCGCCGTCCTGTACCGCGCCCACTCCCAGCCGGACATCAGCCCCACGGCGCAGCCGAGCGCCCGGCACTCCACGACGCCGGGATCGTCGCCCCCGGTGTAGAAGTGCTGCTCCCACGCCGTCGGGATGTCCTTGTCGTGCAGGTGCACCGATCCGTCGGGCTCGGCGAGCACGAACGTGCCGTAGGCGTGCGGGCCGCGAATGGAGACGAAGCCGCCGCCGATCACACAGTCGAGCTCGTGCGCCAGGTGGGTGAGCATCTGCAGCGGCCGGCCGTCCACCGGGCGCGGCGTCTCACGCAGGACGCGCGCGTACACGTTCGGCGTCGTGCATGCCTCGGGGACGACGATCACCTCGGGCGAGTGCTCGCGGTGCGCGTCGCGGATCAGGTCTTCGATGCGTTCGAGGTTGCCGTCGACCTGACCCAGCTCCAGCGCCGGTTGTACGACCGCGATGCGCGTCATGCGAGCGCCCTCTCGGAGACGGGATCGGCCGAGGCCGCGGGCGGTCTCGCAGCGAGCGTCGGCACCGCGAGCGCCGGCGCCGGCGGCCATGGGGCGTCGGGATGCTCGGAGCCCGCGATCAGCCCACTCGAGCGGAAGCGATCGGCGCGCAACTCGCTGCGGATCGCCAGCTCGGTGCGGATGTCCGGCAGCGCGCGGCGGAGAGTTTCCAGGCGCGGGCGCTCACCGCGCCAGAGCGCCGCCCCCAACGCGCGCGCGAGCCGGGGGAGCGGCGCTATCTGCTGGGGTGTTCGGGCGCGGCCGAATAGGTCGGTGATGTCGGGCTCGGTTGTGCGCCCGGCGTCGCGGATGAGCTCGCAGATGACCGCAGACTGGCGCTCGACCTTTGTGTCGGCGTTCGCGAAGTGATAGGCCGGCAGGCACTCGCGGTCGCGGGCGGCCTCCCAGGCTCGTGTCGCGCGGTCGACGGCGTCGGGGTCGTCAAGCGCCGGCAGGACCTGCTCGGCGAGCGTCCTGCCGGCGAACATCGCGTCGCGCATGCCCTGTCCCGTGACGGGGTCCTTGAAGTGGCCGGCGTCTCCTGCGAGTGCCCAGCCGGGCCCGGAGGACGCCCGGAAGAACGCCGGCGTCTCGCCCGTGGATCGCAGCTTGCCGCCCGGGGGCGCCCCGGCCACCCGCCGCGCCAGCCCCGGGTGTTCGCCAAGCTTTCGCTCCCAGTAGCCCTCGGGGTCCTTGCGTGCCTCGCTCGCCTCGTCCCGGTGGCCCATCAACAGGACGAGCAGCCTGCCGACCGGGGTGGTCGGGAACGCGAACGCGAACGAGTCGCCCTCGCGCCACTGGTAGTAGGTCTCTGCCTCCCGCTGGCCGGCGAGGGGGTCGTCGAGGTAGCGGAAGACGAGCCCGCGGCCGTTGCGCGAGAGACGGTAGGGCGTCCACACGCCGACGAGGGCCGCCGTGGTCGAGCGGCGCCCGTCGGCTCCGATGACGAGCGTCGAGGCGAGCTCGTGCTCGGCGCCATCGCGGTTTCGGTAACGGACCCCGACGACACGCCCGGCACGCCACAGCAGCGACTCGACCGCGCAGTGCTCGCGCACGTCCGCGCCCTGCTCGCGGGCTGCTTCGACGAGCTGGACGTCCTGCAGGTCGCGCGGGATGCACACCCCGAAGTCGATGCCGTCGGCCGCGGGGCGCAGCCGCTCCAGCGCCTGCACGCCCTCGGCCTCGACGTGCGTCCACCGCACGCGCGAGGGTCGGAGGGCGAGAATCCGCGGCAGCGCTCCGAGCTGTGCGAGCTCGCTGGTGCCCGCCGGGAGCAGGACGTGGGTCGAGAGCTGGTCGGAGGGAAAGCCCATCTTGTCGAGCACCACCACTCGCCGTCCGGCGCGTGCAAGCGGAGCCGCCGCCGCGCACCCGGCCAGACGTGCTCCTACGATCACGACGTCAACCTGCTCCATCTCCCTGCTCCTTCTTCGATCGTCCCGCCGGTGCCCTTGCGTCGGAGCAACCTTGACAGAGCAGGCCCGGGCAGAGAGTTCTCGCCGGCATGTGTGCGCCTGCAGCGCGCGACCGTGACGCCGAGCCGCGAGCGGAGCTCAGTCGCCGACGCTGAAACGCTCGGCCAGCCGGCCTTGCTGGCCCGCAGTACGCGGGGCGCGTACGATGCAGATCCCGGACAAGCTGCGCTCGTGGACTCGGCAGAGGGAAGCCCTCGCGGACGTCGACAGGCGGCCCAGCACAGCCGAAAGGAGCAGGCCGTGAACCCTGAAGAGCGGCGCAATTTCGTGCGCGAGCATCGCACGGCGATCTTTGGCTACAACCGCGCCAAGGACGGTCCGGCGATGTCGATCGTCTTCTACGCCATGGACGGCGAGGACATTCTCGTCTCCACGATGGCCGATCGCGCGAAGGCCAAGGCCGTGGCCCGTAGCCCCAAGGTCTCGCTGTGCGTGCTCGACGAGCAGTGGCCGCCCAGCTACCTGCAGGTCTACTGCGACGCGGTCATCGAAACGGACTTCGAGATCGTCGTCGATGTGATGATGAAGATCGCAGGGGTGATGGCCGGTCAGCCGATGTCCGAGGACGTGCGTTCGATGGTGGAAGAGGGTGCGCGTAAGGAGAATCGCGTCGCGATACGCCTGCGCCCCTACTCGACGTTTTATACGCCGCCCCGCCATGTGCAGTCTGAGGCCGACATACCCACGCTCACCCACTCGACGAGCAACTCGATTCCGTGGGACGCCTAGATCGGAGGCCGCGTGGGCATCCCGGTCGTTGACGCTGACCTGTATGCCGAGAACGTGCTCGTCGACTCCCGGGATCTGTACGCCCGTATCCGGGAGGCGGGATCGATCGTGTGGCTGCCGCGTCAGAAGATGTACGCGATGGGCCGCTTCGCGGACGTGCGCGCCGCGCTGCGGGACGACGATCTGTTCCTCAGCGGCAGAGGCGTCGCCGCGAACCCGATCGCCAACCGTCTCGGCACCGACACGACACTCAACAGCGACGGCGAAACCCACGCCACGCGACGCCGGGTGCTGATGAAGTCCCTTGGTGCCAAGGCTCTCGCTGCGATTGAGGAGCCGCTCGCACGCGAGGCGCGTGCTGCCGTCGAGGCCCTCGTGTGCCGCGAACGGTTCGAGGTCGCCCGCGACTTCGCGAGCCACCTGCCGGTCAGCGTCGTATCCGAGCTCGTCGGCGTCCGGGGCGGCAGCGAGCGGATGCTCCGCTGGGCGGCGGCGACGTTCGACGGGCTGGGACCGCTAAACCGTCGCGGCTTCCGCTCCATGCCCCGCGCCTTGTCTCTGTTTCTCTACAGCTTGAAGCTGCGCCGGCGCGCCGTCCCACCAGGCACCTGGGCGGCCTCGGTGTTTGACGCTCAGCGGCGCGGCGAGCTCAGCGCACGCGAGGCGCGCGCGCTCGTGATCGACCTCGTTGCCCCAGCGCTGGACACCACGATCCTCGCAACGACTCACCTGGTTTGGGTGCTTGCCCAGAACCGCAATGCTTGGGCGCAGATCCGCAACGACCCGAGGCTAATCCCCGCCGCCGTGGTGGAGAACGTCCGTTTGGCCTCGCCGATCCGCGGCTTCACGCGCACGCTCGCCAGAGAACACGCGATCGACGGCGTGACACTGCCCGAGGGCAGCCGCGTCGTGATGCTCTTCGCGGCGGCGAATCTCGACGGGTCGCAGTTCCCGGAACCCGAGCGATTCAACCTCGAACGGCCCAATGGCGCGCACCTTGGATGGGGTAACGGGGCGCACACGTGCGTGGGAATCCACCTCGCCAAGCTCGAGATGCAGATGTTGCTGGAGGCGATGGTGTCCCGGGTTGATTCGATCTGGGCCGGAAAGCCGACGCCCCTACGCAACAACACGCTGCAGGGGATCGCGCGTCTGCCCGCGCAATTCTCCTAGCGCGCCGGGACCGTGCAACCGCTCGGCGCGTATGGAAGGGTCCCGGCCGGCTGCGTTGATAGCGCCGACGGACATAACGATCGGCTTTGGCTCGTGATCACCCTCGGTATCGGTCTGCGCGAGTGCGGACCCAGACTGAATCGAAGATGGCGGTCAAGCTCAACCGAACGGCCTATGCAGACGCAGAGCAGCTCGTCGCGACAGGGCACCGCGTGCTGGACAGTCGCGACGACTGGAGCGAGCACCAGCCGTCCGCGGCCGAGGAGAACACGGTCATCGAGGAGCGCGGCTTCGCCGAGTACGCGCGCTGGCACCTCGGCGTCAACGACGAGAAGAACGAGGACACGAAGGAGCGCTACGAGTTCCCCTACGGGGACTTTCAGGATGTCCACCGCTGTGCCCTGCTGGCGGCCGAGTCACGCGCAGGGCAGTACCACCACAAAGACATCGAGCTCGCGGCCGCGCATCTGCTGGGCATGCTCGACGCGGAGCGTTAGCGCGCCGATTCCCCAGCTTCGAGACGGAGATCCACGGCATCCAGGTCGAGGGGACGTACCTGATTCCCTGCGTGCCCGCCGGTTCATCTCGGCACACGCGATGCCGTTCAAGGGCAGGCAACTCGACGACCGCGAGCCGCAGCTGACGGGCGCAGTGACGGCCGCGGCGCGATCCCGTTAGCTTTCAGGCGATGACCGCGGCCAACGACCTCACCGAGGAGACGCTCAGAGATCTCGCGCAGACGAAGGCGCAAGACGAGACGGTTCTGAGCCTCTATCTCGACCTTGACCCCGAGCGATTCGCGACGGCCCCTACACGTGCCAGCGAGATCGACTCGGTGCTGGATGGCGCGCACCGCGAGATCGAGTCCGGCGAGCGCTCGCACGCCGAGCGCCAGGCGCTGCGCGCCGCCCTGGAGCATGCCCGCGGCCTGCTCGAAGAGCAGTCGTGGGCTCACGGCGCTCGCGCGCTCGCGGTCTTTCTGTGCGAGCCTCTCGGGCTCTCGCGGACCCTGCGGCTGCCCCACCCGGTGGTGAGTGCGTTCGTGATCTCAGACGAGCCGTTCATCGCGCCGCTGACCGAGTCGGGTCCGGTGGGGCGCGTGTGCGTGGCGCTCGTGGACGAGCGCTCGGCGAGGATCTTGCGCGGCTCGGCCGAGCGGCTGCACGAGGTGCTCAGCGTCGGCGATGACGTCCACGGCCGCCAAGATCAGGGCGGCTGGTCGCAGGCGCGCTATCAACGCTCCCGGCACGAAGAGGTCAAGGCGCACCTGCGTCACGTCGCGCGCACGCTGCGTCTGCTGCTGCAGGTGACGCCCTACGACCGCCTGCTGATCGCCTGCACCGAGCAGCTGTGGCCGCGTGTGGTGGAGGAGCTGACACCCGACGTGCGCGCGTTGCTGCACGACGAGCGCCTCTCGCTCGATGTCGGCCACGTCGGCATCGAGGACGTCGTGCGCGCGACCGAAGCGGTGCTCGCAGAGGAGCACCGCGCCCACGAGGCCGCTGCGCTTGCGGAGCTTCGCGAACATCACGCGCGCGACGGCGGCAAGCGGGCAGCGGTCGGGCTCGAGCAGGTTCTGGACGCGCTCGTTGAGCGGCGCGTCGGCACGCTCCTCTACCTGGCGAACCTGCACCCCTCCGGCGTCCTCTGTCCCCGCTGCGGTTGGATGGGCGTCACAGGAGACAGCTGCCCCGTGGACGGCAGTGCGCTGGAGCAGCGCCCGAACATCCTCGAGGACGCCGTCCAATCGGCCGTGAGCCAGTCCGCCGAGGTTCTCCCGTTGCGGGATCGCCCGGAGCTGGAACCCTTTGGGGGGATCGCCGCCACGCTGCGGTTCTGAGCTGCGCGCCTCCCCAACCGGGACCTCCGGAACTCCCGGGATACGGCGTGGCGACGACCTCAGCCTCTTCTCACCACCACTTGCGCGCGAGCGCGCGGGAGGTCCCGTCGGTCTCGTCGAGCGCATCGAGCTCGGCCATGTCCGCGTCAGAGAGCGTGAAGTCGAAGATCTGGGCGTTCTCCTCGATGCGGTCGCGGTGGGTTGACTTCGGGATGGCCGGGGTCTCGTGCTGGATGCACCAGCGCAGCAGCACCTGTGCGGGCGTGCGGCCCACTCGCCGGGCCACGCCGTTGACGGTCGCGTTCGAGAGGTGCCGACCGGTGCCCAGCGGGCTGTAGGCCTCCAGCGCGACATCATGCTCCCGGCACGCTGCGAGCAGCTCGCGTCGGTACTCGAACGGGCTGAACTGGACCTGGTCGAGGGCCGGTGGGATCGTGGCGGCCGCGATCACCTGGTTCAGCTCGCCGACATCGAAGTTGGAGACGCCGATCGAGCGCGTGTAGCCGAGCTCGCGAGCCCGCTCCATGCCCGGCCAGGCCCAGAGCGGACCGCCCTTGGGCCAGTGGACGATGTAGAGGTCGACGTGGTCGAGGCCGAGCCGCCGCAGGCTCCGCTCAGCCTCGGCGGCCGGATCCGTGCGCGCGGGATAGAACTTGGTCGTGATGAACACGTCCTCGCGCGGGACGCCGCTCTCACGCAGCGCACGGCCGACGCTCTCCTCGTTGCCGTAGGCCTGGGCGGTGTCGATGTGCCGGTAGCCGAGCTCGAGCGCCGCGCGCACGGCGTCGACGCACTCGGGCCCGTTGGGCACCTGCCAGACGCCGAGGCCGAGCATCGGCATCTCGTTTCCGTCCGCGAGCAAGCGAACGCGTCCGTCTGCGGTCACCGCTCCGAGTGCCATGGCTTTCTCCTTCCTCGATGGGAAACCGATCAACGCGACCGTTCCGCGATCACCGTGCCGATCCTGTTGATCTTGGCAGCCTCGAGAGGTCGTCGTGAGTGCGGCGAAGCCTCCTTGTCGCGGGCCGTCCTCAGGCGGCGGTGAGGGGTGCGTCGATTCGCCGGGCCATGATCTGCCCGAGCGCCACGGCCAGGTCCTCCAACGGCTGCTCGGAGGCGCCCATGCTGCGCCACGCGACGTAGCGGTCCGGGCGTATGAGGATCGCGCCGTCGGCGGCGATCTCCCGGTGGTGCAGCCAGGTGCAGCGGGGGTCGAAGAGGTCGCCGTCGAGGTGGCCGATCCGGACCGCGTCCAGCGGCAATCCGCTCCTCGCAGCCAGATCGCGGGCCGCCGTGCACCAGTTCTGTCCCTCCTCACCGGCGATCAGCAGGAACCGCCCGGGCGCGACCAGGTCCTTGATCGGCCGACGCTGGCCGTCCTCGTCGTCGATCCAGGCGTGGGGGAGGGGCGCGCCGGGCCGCGTGGATGGTTCGTAGACGCGGATCGGGTCGATCGGGTCGGGCAAAGGGCTGCCGTCGTCGACGATCGCCGCCGAGTCGTAGCGGTAGCCGAGCTCGACGTTGAGCTCGCCGAACTCCATCGACTGGGCGCGCATGTTGCGCAGGATGGCTGAACGGTGCTCGGCGTCCTCGGCTCGCCCGTTCCACATGCGGCGAAGGCTGGCGAGGTTCTCCTCCTCGCTGTTCTCGTGCGATACGCCGAGCGCCGCCCCGATCGCGAAGTGATTGACCGCGTTCTCGAGCGACCGCTGGGCGTTCTGCTCGTCGGAGGAGCGGCGCTCGGGCGCGTAGGTGTCCAAGAGCTCCGGGCCGGCGTGGCCGCCGAGGACGGCGGCGAGCTTCCAGCACAGGTTGTTGACGTCGTGGATCGCGCTCGTGAGACCGAGGCCGCCGGTCGGCGGGTGCCGATGCGCCGCGTCGCCGACGAGGTGAACCCTGCCCACGCTGAACGCGGAGGCCATCACGGCGTCCACGGACCAGCGCGTGATCTTGAGGATCCGCAGCGGATGATCGCCGATGCCCATCGCCGCGCGGACGTCTGCCTCGACCTGCTCGTCGGCCTGCGCGCGCGGGTCATCAGCCGGATAGTTGAGATGGATCACCCACTCCTCCGAGGAGGGGCCCCAGCGCTCGGGGCCCATCGGGACCATCACGACCATGACCCCGCTCTGCGGCGAGAAGATCCAGCGGATCAGCACGTCATCATCGGGCGCCCAGCGGGAGAAGTCGGCGCTGACGTGGAGCGTCGCGGTCTCGGCGACCACTCCGAGGCCCTCGTACTCCACGCCGATTTCCCCCGCGATGCGACGCCCGCCGTCTGCGCCGATCGTGTACAGGGAGCGGATCTCATAGTCGCGCCCCTCGTCGTGGTCGCGGACGTGCGCGGTGACGCCGTCCTCGTCTTGCTCGAGCCGGAGCAGCTCGTGGTGGAAGCGGATGCGGCCCGGCGAGAGCTCTTCGGCGTGCCGGCGAAGGATCGGCTCAAGACGGATCTGCGGGAGGTTCTGCTGGACCCACGGGCTCGCCGCGCGCCAGTTCTCATCCGCGCCGCCGGCGCCCCAGCACTCCAGCCGCATCAGCCGGCGGCCGTACTCCTCGGTCGGCCCTGCGAAGCCGGCGTAGAACGCGGTCGCCGCCATGTTCTCCGCCGGCGTGCCGCGTTCGGCGATCGCCGCCGCGGCGCCGACGTCCTCGAGGATCTCCATCGCCCGCTGGTTCAGCACGTGTGCCTTCGGCAGATCGGATGTCTCGGCGCGGGCGCTGATCAGCAGGTGCTCCACTCCTAGGCGGGCCAGCAGCATCGAGGCGGTGAGGCCCGCGCCGCCGCCTCCGACGATCAAGACTGGTGTGTCTTCGGCTGTCATTTCGTCTCCTCCTCCAAGGTCTTCTCGCTGAACGCGGCGAAGCTAGCATCAAATGAATAGAATTTCAATCCTGACGCTATGCTCAGTATATGGTCCTACTGGATAATGGCCGGATCTCCCCGCGCCGAGACGACAGCCCACGGCGCGTCGGGACCCGCGTCGAGCGCCGCAAGGCGCGCACGCGCGCCCGGCTGCTCGCGGCGGCGCGGCATCTGTTCGCGACTGGAGGGGTGGAGCAGACGACGATCGCGGAGATCGCCGGGCGCGCGGATATCGCGATCGGGTCCTTCTACAACTACTTCGGCACCAAGGAGGAGCTGCTCGACGCCCTGATCGAAGAGCTGTTCTCCGAACAGCTTCGCCTGCTGCAGCTCCGCCAAGCGCAGGTGAACGACCCGGCCGAGAAGATCAGCATCGCCCACCGCCATCTCGTGCGTGTCGCCCAAACGGACTCCGACTGGGCCTGGCTGCTCGTGCGGCTCGAGGTCCCGCACCGGGTGGCGTGGGCTGTACTGGGCAGCGCGGCCAGGCGAGACCTGCGCGATGGGATCGAGGGCGGACGCTTCCAGCTAGCCAATCCGGCTCTCGCCCTCAACGCCAGCGGAGGAGCGCTGTTCGCCGTCATCCACGCCCAGCTCGTGGGCGAAGGCAGCAAGAACGCCAGCAGCGAGCACGCCGAAGGCGTGTTGCGCAGCTTCGGCCTCAGCCAAGCCGACGCGACGGAGATCGCACATCGGCCACTCCCAGACGCAGTCGAGCCGACCGAGGCCACACCGGAGTGAGAAGCCAGGCGCGCGGCAACCCGCCTGCATGGCGACGCCGGCAGTGCACCCGGGTTATCGAGCAGGTCTTCGAGCCCGCACAGCGCAGAGTCTCAGCCGGGTTCTATGAATCCAGGCTCCCGGGAGCTCTCGCGATCACCTCGTAGCGACCGCTGGCTGAGCCGCGCAGCAGCTCGCGGAGGTGTGGCCCGGCGCCGCCGGGAGGCAGCGTGATCTCCAGATCGATCGTCCCCGACGCGCGCTCCAAGATCCGAACGGGGCCGAGGCTCTCGAACAGGTCGAGCATCTCGCGGTTGTCGGCCAGAACCAGCGCCGTGAACCGGCGGATCCCCTCGGCGCGCGCGCTGTCGGCCAGCAGCTCGAGCAGCGCCGTTCCGAGGCCGCGCCCTTGCCAGTCATCGGCGACGGTCACCGCCGCTTCGGCAACGTGCGCATCGCTGCGCGAACGCACCGATCGAGCCACGCCAACGAGGGTTCCGTCTGGTCCCATCGCGATCAGCGCCTCGTGATCGTGGTGGTCGACCTCGGTCAGGTAACGCAAGATCGAGGGGCTGAGCTCCAGCATCGGCGCCAGGAAGCGCCGGTAGCGCGATTGCTCCGACAGGCGCTCGAACCCCGCGCGCAGAGGCGCGGCATCCTGCGGACGGATAGGGCGCACGGTCACGCGCGCGCCGTCCCGCAGCGTGAGAACGATCTCGCGCGGACGCGCGGGCGTCCCGAGTAGCGCCATGGTGCTGGCCAACGATACGCCCATGCTTTCCCCCGTCAATCGTTGCTCGAGGCCCCTCGGGGTCGGCAGTGCACGCGGCGCGGCTCGTAACGATCCCAGCGCGCCCCCGGGATGTGCTGCGTCTGGTTTGGAGCCCGACCCGCCGTTTCTCTCGTTCGTGATTTCAGCCCCGTCTCGTGCGGGTTAGTACCGATGGCAACAACCGCGCTTGGCGTCAGGCTTCGCACCTTCGGGGAACGGTCACGGAGGTCCCACCCGCGAGGCCACCACCGAGGAGGACATGATGCTTCCGGCAACGGCCTTCTTAAAGGCGGACGCCGAGCATGGGGTCGCTGAGCGGACCATGCCGACGATGCTGTTTGATCGCGAGAGGGAGAAGCACGCGCTCGACCGCCTGCTAGCAGCCGTCCGTCAGGGGTTGAGCGGAGCATTCGTCCTGCGCGGCGAAGCTGGGATCGGCAAGACCGCTCTGCTCGAGTACGCGATCGAGTCGGCCGGGGATATGCAGGTGGCCAGAGTGACCGGCGTTGAGTCGGAGGTGGAACTGCCCTTCGCGGGGCTCCACCAGTTGCTGATCCCATTTCTGGCGGGGCTCGAGCGGCTGCCGGCCCCCCAGCGTGAGGCGCTTGGCTCCGCGTTTGGGCTCGTCGCCGGTGTTGCTCCCGACCGCTTCCTGGTTGGGCTGGGGGTGCTGACGCTGCTGGCCGATGCGGCGTTCGAGCGGCCCGTGCTGTGCGTGTTCGATGATGCGCAGTGGATCGACAAGGCGTCGTCGGAGGCGCTGGGCTTCGTCGCAAGGCGGCTCCTCGCGGACCCCGTCGCGATGCTGTTCGCGGTCCGCGAGCCATCCGAGCGGACGCGGCTCGAGGGGCTGGCCGAGTTGCGTGTCGGCGGGCTGCCAGATGCCGATGCACTTGGGCTGCTCGCGTCGGTCGCGGCAGGACGGCTGGATGACCGAGTCGGCGAGCGGATCGTGTGGGAGACACAGGGGAACCCGCTTGCGCTGGTCGAGTTGGCGCGTGAGCTGACGCCGGGTGAGCTCTCGGGCGAATCACGGCTGCCCGAGCCGCTGCCAATCGGCAGGCGACTGGAGGAGCGCTATCTCAGACGAATCAGCGTCTTGCCGCGGGAGACTCAGACGCTGTTGCTGCTCGCCTCGGCCCAACATTCGGGAGACCTGTCGCAGCTGTGGCGAGCCGCCGAGCACCTCGGGATCGGCGCCGAGGCGGCGGAGCCCGCCGTTGGCGCCGGTCTGCTCGTGCTCGCGCCGCGTGTCGCGTTCAGTCATCCCTTGATTCGCTCCGCCGTCTACCAGGGCGCGTCGCCGGCCCAGCGCCGACGGGCGCACGAGGCTCTGGCGGCCGCGAGTGATCCGGAGCGGGACCCCGATCGGCGTGCCTGGCACCGCGCTGAGGCCACGGTTGCGCCCGACGAGGACGTCGCGGCCGAGCTCGAGCGCTCGGCTGACCGTGCACGTGTCCGTGGCAGCTACGCCGCGGCCGCGGCCAGCCTCACGCGGGCGGCTGATCTCACTCCCGACGAGAGGCGCTGCGCGGCGCGCCGGCTCCACGCTGCCCAGGCCGAGCTCGCAGCCGGCTCTCCGAGCGTAGCCGCGGGGCTGCTCAAGCAGGCCACGCCCTGGCTTGCCGATCCTCTCGAGCGTGCCGAAGCCCGGCGCCTGGAGGCACGGGTTCACTTCGCCGGGGGCGAGTGCGATGCTGTCCCCGCGATGCTCCTCGAGGCGGCGCGAGCGCTGAAGCCGCTCGATGTCCTGCAGGCCCGCGAAACGCTGATGGAGGCTTTCGAGGCGGCCCTCTACGCCGGCCGCGATGCGGGCGAGGGAGGCACGAGGATGATCGCCCGTGTGGCTCGCGAGATGCCGCGCCCAGCCCGGGCGCCCGAGTCGCCGCTCGACGTGCTGCTTGACGGCGTGACGCTCCTCGATCGCGACTATCCGGCCGGGGCTCGCCTGCTGCAACGCGGCATCCGCGAGCTTCTGGAGGAGCCAGTGGACCGAAGAGAGAGCCCGAAATTCAACGACCTCGGCTGTACGGCCGCAGGCGAGCTTCAGGACGATGAGGCGCTTCAGGCGCTCACGGCCCAGGTGCTCAAGCTCGCGCGGGACCGCGGTGACCTCATGGCCATGCTTCCAGCACTCGGCTGGCAGGTGCTGAACGAGGCGCTGTCGGGCCGATTCGCGGCCGCCGAGGCGGCGCTCACGGAGGGGCACGAGATCGCGCACGCGACCGGGAACGTCGGGGTCTTCGGAGAGGCCGGCATCATCGGCCTGCCGATCCTCGCCTGGCGGGGTGAGGAGGCGGCCACTCGTCATGCGGCCGAAGCGACGACGCGAGAGGTCCTGGAGCGAGGCATGGCTGGCCGCGTCAACCACATCCGAGCGGCCGTCACGAGCCTGGAGCTCGCGCTCGCCAACTACCAGGCGGCGTTCGACGCCACGCAGGCCGTGTTCGAGGAGGACCCCATCTTCTTCGGCACCGCCGTCCTCCCCGACCTGATCGAGGCAGCCTCACGCATCCAGGAGGGTCCCGCGGCCAGAGCGGCGCTGCGGCGGCTCTCGGAACGGTCGCTGGCCAGCGGCACCGAGCTCGCGCTCGGACTGCTCGCCCGCTCGCGCGCGCTCCTGTCGGAGGGCGAGGAGGCCGAGCGCCTCTATGCGGAGGCGATCGAACACCTGGAGATGTGCCGAACAGCCCCCGAGCTCGCGCGCGCGCATCTCCTCTACGGCGAATGGCTGCGCCGCCAGCGACGCCGCCGCGACTCCCGCGAGGAGCTCCGGACGGCGCTCGAGCTGTTCGAATCGATGGGCGCCGAGGCCTTCGCAGAGCGCGCGCGCGTCGAGCTCCTCGCCACTGGCGAGCACGCGCGCAAGCGAGCCCCGCAGGACCGCGAGGAGCTCACGCCGCAAGAGATCCAGGTCGCGCGGCTCGCGAGCGAAGGCGCCTCAAACCGCGAGATCGCCGCGCAGCTGTTCATCAGCTCGAGCACCGTCGCCTACCACCTGCGCAAGGTGTTCCGCAAGCTAAGCGTCAGCAACCGCACGCAGCTCGCGCACTCGCTACCGCCGCAGTCGCCGCGACCCCGATCCGACGGCGCGATCAGCTCTTTGCGCCAAGCTTGACGAGTGTCCCGGCTTCCCCCCGGATCGCGGCTGACGCGGACTCCGTCGCGGCGATCACGGCACGCCCGCCGCCGTCGGCGAAGCGCGCGGCTGCGCGACGTTGCGGCGCTGCGTGTCGGCATCAGTCGGTTCGCCCGCCGGAGAAGCGCATTGCCGCCGAGCGCCGCCACGACCGGCATCGTGCGTCTAGCCCTCCGTTCATGAGCTCGGCAGCCTGCTCGGCCTGCCGGGAGACGGACGTCCAAGCCACGGGCCGCCTTGAACGGGGAGAGCTCCAAGCGTCATCGCAAAAGGACTCTAGGTGGTCGCTCGACCGCGGACCATAACGGATCTCGGCCGCGGGCAATAACGGATGTCGATTCCGCTCGCGCCAGGCTGAATAGCCATATGTCCGAGGCGCCCCAAGGCAGTGCCATGGGCTCGAACCCATTCACTGGCCTTGGAGTGAAGAACTTCATCGACACGCAGGACTTCTCACGAGAGGAACTCGGAGAGCTGATGGGCCTCATCCGGCTGCTCAAGGAGGCTGACGTGGATGCGGCCGTGCCCCAGCTCCTCCGCCACTGCTCGCTCGGGATGATCTTCGAGGAGCCCTCGACACGCACAAGGGTCTCCTTCGAGGTGGCGATGGCGAAGCTGGGCGGCCATGCGCTCTATCTGAAGCCGGGCGAGATTCACCTTGGCGGGCGCGACCAGATTCCCGAGCGCAAGGCCGCGTTCATGCCGCGCTACCAGGTCAACCAGCAGCTCATGGCGCGCGCGCCGGCGCATGCCAAGTTCATGCACTGCCTGCCCGCCTCACGGGGCTGCTCGCGATCGTCGTGATCACGCTGGTCGCGGGCGAGGTGATGCTGTGGCGGATCGGACATCCGCCGGGCCGTGAGCTCGACCTCCACCACCGCGGGCGCCACCCGTTGCACCACGCCCGCCGGCACCCTCGCACCAGCGCGAGCGCGCAGCGCCCGTGAGCGCGACCCTGACCAGCACCTCCGCCGCCGACGGCTACCGCATGTCCGGCGAGTTCGAGCCGCACGCGGGCTGCTGGATGGCCTGGCCCGAGCGTCCCGACAACTGGCGCCTGGGCGCCAAGCCGGCGCAGAAGGCCTACGCGGCGGTGGCCGAGGCGATCAACGCCTCCGAGCCCGTGACGATGGCAGTCTCCGACGGCCAGTTCGAGCACTGCCGCTCGCTGCTCTCGCCCTCGATACGCGTCGTGGAGATCTCCACCGACGACGCCTGGATACGGGACATGGGCCCAACCTTCGTGGTTGACGACAAAGGCGCGCGGCGCGGGGTTGACTGGCGCTTCAACGCCTGGGGCGGCCTAGAGGGCGGCCTCTACTTCCCCTGGGACCACGACGAACGGGTCGCCGCGAAGGTGCTCGAGATCGAACGAGCCGACCGCTACCGGGCGCCGATCGTGCTCGAGGGCGGCTCCATCCACGTCGACGGGCAGGGAACGGTGATCGCCACCGAAGAGTGCCTCCTGAACCACAACCGCAACCCCGACCTCTCACGCGAGCAGATCGAGCAGGTGCTCTACGAATACCTCGGCGCCGAGAAGATGATCTGGCTCGGCCAGGGCGTCTACAACGACGAGACAGACGGTCATATCGACAACCTCGCGTGCTTCGCCCGCCCGGGGCTCGTGCTGCTAAGCTGGACCGACGACGAGTCCGACCCCCAGCACGCGATCTCCCGTGATGCGATCACGCGGCTGGAATCAGCGACCGATGCCCGCGGGAGGCCGATCGAGGTCATCCGCCTGCCCTCGCCCGGTCCGCTCACGACCACCGCCGAGGAGGCGGAGGGGGTGGACCCTGTGCCCGGCACGCAGCCGCGCCGCGCCGGCGACCGCCTGGCGGCCTCCTACGTGAACTTCTACCTCGCCAACACGCGGATCGTCCTCCCGCTGCTCGACGACCGCCTCGACGGGCAGGCCACAGAGGTGTTGCGCACCTGCTTCCCCGACCGGGATGTCGTGGGTGTGCCCGCGCGCGAGATCCTGCTCGGCGGCGGCAACATCCACTGCATCACCCAGCAGGTCCCGGCGACCCCTCCACAGCCTGGGCGGCCCCAGGGCCCCTGACCCTGCTCGGCCATGCCCACGCTCGCTCAGCCCACGCTGCCGTCGGAGGCCACTGAGAGGAGCACGTTGACGCTCGCCTCGGCCGCGGCGCTGTCGGGGGAGGAAGTCCTGCGACGCCTGCAGAGCAGCACCGCCGGCCTGTCGAGCGAGGAGGCCTCCCAGCGGCTGGCCAAGGTCGGGAACAACGCCTTGCGCAGCCACGGTGCACGCCCGCTCGAGGTGCTGGAGCGTCAGCTGCACAACCCGCTGCTGATCCTGCTCGTGGTGGCCGCGGTCACATCGTTCGCCGTCGGCGAACACGCGAGCGCGCTGATCATCCTCCTGATCATCGGCCTGAGCGTCGGCCTCGGGTTCTTCGACGAATACCGCTCGGAGCTGGCGGTACAGGCGTTGCACTCCAAGCTGCACCACACCACCCTGGTCACGCGAGACGGTAAGTTCCTGGCGCTCGACGTCACTAAGCTCGTGCCGGGCGATGTCGTGCGACTCGCCGTCGGCGACGTCGTGCCCGCGGACCTGCGCCTGCTGCAAGCCGACGGACTGGAATGCGACGAGGCGGTGCTCACGGGCGAGTCCCAGCCCGCTGAGAAGCGCGCCGATCCGATCACGACGGCGCCTCCGTCGTCCCTGGACCTGCCCTCGTGCGCGTTCATGGGCACCGTCGTGCGCGCCGGAAGCGGGCTCGGTGTGATCGTCCTCACAGGCGCTCGGACGGAGTTCGGCGCGATCTCCCTGAAGCTCGGAGAACGTCAGCCGCAGACCGCCTTCCAGCTCGGCCTTCACGACTTCTCGCTGATGCTCGTACGGGTGACCGCCGTGCTGGCCAGCTCGATCCTGCTGATCAACGTCCTACTCGGCCGCTCGCTGCTGAGCTCGCTCCTCTTCGCCCTGGCGATCGCGGTCGGTCTGACCCCTCAGCTGCTGCCGGCGATCGTCACGGTCAGCCTCTCGACCGGCGCCAAGCGCCTGGCCGAACAGTCCGTTGTCGTCAAGCGACTGGTGAGCATCGAGGATCTCGGCAACATAATGGTGCTCTTCACCGACAAGACCGGGACGTTGACCGAGGGCAACATCACGTTCGACGCCGCTCTGGACGGTGCCGGCAAGCCGTCGGATTCGGTCCTCCGCGCCGGACTCCTCTGCAATGACGCGACGTTCTCCGACGGCCGCGTGGTCGGCGGCAACCAGCTCGACCAGGCGCTGTGGCAGGCGCCGGATGCGCGCCGCGCAGACATCGAACACACTCGACGCCTTGGCGAGGTCCCCTTCGACTACGAGCGTCGCCTCGAGTCGGTCCTGGTAGAAAGCGCGGGCGGCGAACGTCAGATCATCGTCAAGGGCGCCCCCGAGACCGTGCTCGCCCGCTGCCCGAAGGGTTCCCAACAGGCGCACGCGGTGCTCGACGGCCAGTTCGCCGCGGGCAGCCGCGTGGTCGCCGTGGCAACGCGCGCGGCAGGCGCTCGTACGAGATTGACAGCCGACGACGAGCGCGAACTGGATCTCGCGGGCTTTCTCACGTTCATCGATCGCCCCAAGGCCGACGCGCCGGGAGCGCTTGAAAAGCTGAGAAAGCTCGGCGTGGAGGTGAAGATCATCACCGGCGACAACGAGCGCGTCGCGCAGAAGGTCTGCGCGGAGGTGGGGGTCGCCGTGGACGGCACCCTCACCGGCCCCCAGCTCGACCAGCTCGACGGCGCGAAGCTCGCCGACGTGCTGCCCAAGACGACGATCTTCGCGCGCGTCAGCCCGGAGCAGAAGTCGCGGATCATCAAGGGCCAGCGTGCTCTCGGCTCGACGGTCGGATTCCTCGGCGACGGCGTCAACGACGCGGTCGCCCTCCACGACTCGGACGTGGGAATCTCGGTAGACAGCGCTACGGACGTCGCCAAGGACGCCGCCGACATCGTGCTGCTCGACAAGGATCTCGGGGTGCTGGCGGGCGGCGTGATGGAGGGCCGGCGCATCTTCGCGAACACGATCAAGTACATCATGATGGGCACCTCGTCGAACTTCGGGAACATGTTCAGCGCGGCGGGCGCATCGCTGTTCCTGAGCTTCCTGCCGATGCTCCCGACGCAGATCCTGCTCAACAACCTGCTCTACGACGCCAGCGAGATGACGATCCCGACCGACAACGTGGACCAAGAGCAGCTCGAGCGCCCCGCGCATTGGGACATCGGGTTCATCCGCCGTTTCATGATGCTGTTCGGCCCGATCAGCTCGATCTTCGACTTCGCCACCTTCGGGATAATGATCTGGGTCTTTCACGCGCACGCACCGCTGTTTCGATCGGGCTGGTTCGTCGAGTCGCTGTCCACGCAGTCCCTGGTCATCTTTGTCATCCGCACTCGCCGCATGCCGTTCTTCCGCAGCAGAGCGAGCAATCCCCTGATCATCTCCACCCTCATCTGCGTGGCGATCGGCGTCGCGCTGCCCTATTCGCCGCTCGCTCACGTCCTCGGCTTCACCGCGCTCCCCGCCAGCTTCCTGGGCGCGGTCGTGGCGATGATCATCGTCTACCTCTGCCTCGTCGAAGTCGGCAAGCGATTCTTCTACAGGACCGTCGAGGAAGGCTCGCCGCTTGCCCATCCACGTCCCGAACCGGACAAGGCGATCGACAAGCGCGCCTCGCGCTGGAGCACCCGCAAGGGACCGAAGCGCAGGATCGCCGCGCAGCCCGGATAAGCACGCGGAGGGTCAGCGACGATGACCGTCGCCGCCGAGTTCAGGCCTAGTGCGGCCTCACTCCCCCAAGTCGCGATCACCGCGTACCAGCTGCACCAGCTCCTCACGCCCTGAGAGCGTTCGGCCCGCGCCTGCGCTCGCGTGCTGCGTCAGCGCACGATCTCGACCATGAGCACCCAGGCGTTGATGGAGGCACCGACCACCGCCCCGACAATCCCGCCGAAGACCCAGTAGAGGCCACCCCCGTCCCGTGCGAGGATGCTCACCGCGCCGACCACGAAAGGCACCGATCCAGTCACGCCCAGAAGCAGTGGAACGGCGACCGGGAGGTACCTTCGGATCTCGGGCGTCGTGATCACCGCCAGCCGCGCGATCACAGCGCCGAACCCGAGGCTGACGATCAGCAGCTCGACCCCGAGGGCAGCGGAGCTTTGACCCGGGATCAACCCGATCAGCGCCACGACAAGGACGCTCAACAAGAGCAACAGCGACTGGAGGGCGAGGTCACGCTCGCCCAGTCCCGGGCCCTTCAGGATGCGCTCGAGGTTGATTGAGACGGCCAAGAACACGAGGCCCGTGAGCACCGCTGCGGCGCTGGCCGTCGCCACGAACAGGCTGCTCCAGGCGGAGGGGTCGTAGGCGGTCAACAGGGTCGGCTGGCGGTTTCAATCACGGTCGAGGGTGCGCGCGGTAGCCTGTGCGAGCGTGGTGCCGAGGAGCGCCCCGGCGATGACGTCGCCCGGATAGTGGACCCCGGTATGGACACGCGAGTATGCGACGAGCGCCGCGAGCACACGTATCGGAACAGCATCCCGAGGCAGAACGCTGCCGACCCCGGTCGCAAAGGCGAACGCCGAGGCCGAATGTCCGGACGGGAACGAGGTGCTAGCAGGCATTGGAACCTGGCGTGCAGCCTTCACCTCGCTCTGATCCGGTCGCCGCCGATGGCTGAGCGGCTTGATCAGAAGGTTGGCGACCGCGGACGTGACGGCCACCGAGGCGAGTCCCGTCACTGCGGCGCGCCGACCCCGAGCTCCGCGGGTGGTGGCGAGAATCGCGGCGATGGCCAGCCACAGGCGCGAGTAGTTCGCGGCCTGCGTGAGCCGGCCCATCAGGCGATCGAGGCTGGGCGTGGGGGTTTGGGTGATCGCTGCGTAGACGGCGAGGTCTACGCGCTCGGCGTCGAGCAACCAGGCCGGCGCTCGTCCGCTGCGCACCGGCGGAGAGATCGGGCGGGCGAAGATGGACACCGTGGGCAATCTTATGCCCGAGGACGATGAGGCAACCGACGAGCCCCAAGCATGGACGGGCGCTCGCGCGCTTGCAGGCGATCCTGGCACTCGCGTTCGGTGCGGCCACGCTCGTGCTGGCGGTGCTGTCGGCATGGATGCAGTTTCCGCGGGGCCTGATCGTTCTTGCGAGCGCTGCCTTGGCGCTGTTCGCCGCGCTCTTCGGGCTCGTGCATCGCGGCGGCGCTCGCATCGTTGGACTCGTCTTCGCCGGAGCGCTGGCGGGAGCGTGCGTGGCGCTTCTGTTCACCCTCGGCGGCCTCCTTCCGGCGCTCGTCGTTGTCGGTTTGCTGCTCACGCTCACGGCGGCGCGGGCCGCGTTTCGCGTGCACGTCGCCCTCCCGCCGGCGCCGCGGCCGCAGCGAGCAGTGCTCTTCTACAACCCACGCTCCGGGGGCGGAAAGGCGGAGCGCTACGCGCTCGCTTCCGAGGCGAGGTCGCGAGGGATAGAGCCGGTCGAGCTCGCGCACGGCGAGGACCTGGAGACGCTCGTGCGCGACGCCGTGTCGGGGGGCGCCGACGCGCTCGCCATGGCCGGGGGTGACGGGTCTCAGGCGATCGTGGCCGCGGTCGCTGCCGAGCACTCACTGCCCTACGCCTGCGTGCCCGCGGGCACTCGCAACCATTTTGCTCTGGATCTCGGCGTCGACCGTGACGATGTGGTCGGCGCGCTCGATGCCCTGGTGGACGGCGGTCAGCGCGTCGTCGACCTCGCCGAGGTCAACGGCAGGGTGTTCGTCAACAACGTCTCGCTCGGCATGTACGCGGACGCCGTGCAGCGACCCGAGTATCGCAACGCAAAGCTGCGGACGCTGCTCGACACGATTCCCGACGAGATCGGTCCCGACGCGGAGGAGAAACCGCTGCGCTGGACCGGCCCGGACGGTGCACGGTGCAACGGTCAGGCGATGCTCCTGGTCTCGAACAACCGCTACCGGCTGGGCAAGCTGGTCGGCTCGATGACGCGCCCGCGCCTGGACGAGGGGCTGCTCGGCGTCACGGTGGTCGGCGAGTCGAGCGACGAACATGTCCAGCGCGTGATGCGCTCGCGGCCATGGCGCGAGTGGGGCGCGCAGTCGTTCGCGGTTGAGGCCGCCGGGCCCCTGGCAGCGGGAATCGACGGCGAGGCCGTCCAGCTGGAGACACCCCTGCGCTTCAGCAGCCGACCAAGCGCCTTGAAGGTTCGGATCGCCCGCACACACCCGGGAGCCTCGCCCTCGGCGATCGCGCCCGACGGGGTCTGGGACGCGCTCCGGGGGCTTGCGGCGATCGCCGCCGGGCGGGCGCCGCGTCACGGCGGCTACGCGCTGTCGAGCCGCGGGGCAGTCGCCATCACTGGCGGATAGCGCGCTCGCGGCGGGCCCGTGTGAAGGGACTCGGTCACGCTTGCTCGTCTACTGGTGCCCGGCGCCGCGGTTTGAGGGGGGGTCTTGCGCCGTGACGATCGCTCCCGCCCAGCAAGGGCGGTCTGGCGCGGCGAGTCGCGCTTTCCAGGCCGGGATCGTCCAGCACCTTGGCGGCGGCGACCAACGTGAGATGCGTGAACGCCTGTGGGAAATTGCCGACGAGCCTGCGTCTGGCGACGTCGTACTCCTCAGAGAAGAGGCCGAGGTCGTTAGCGAGCGCGAGCAGTCGAGCGAACAGATCGCGGGCCTCGTCGAGGCGTCCGTTCTTCGCGAGCGCGCTTACGAGCCAGAACGAGCACGCCAGGAACTGACCCTCGTCGCCGGCAAGCCCGTCGTCGGTTGCGAGCGTCGAGTAACGCGACAGCAGGCCCCCGCGCCCAAGGTCTGAGCGCAGCGCGTCGATCGTACCGGTGATGCGCTCGTCCTCGCCCGGCAGGAACCCGACGAGCGGGATCATCAAGACGGAAGCGTCGAGCTCCTGAGAGCCGTAATACTGGGTGAACGTGTTGCGGTTCGCGTCGTAGCCCTTTGCGCAGACCTCGCGGTGTATCCGGCCGCGGATCCGCCGCCAGCGCGACAGTGGAGCTCGCAGCTCGAAGTTCTCCGCCAGCCGGATCGCGCAGTCAAACGCAACCCAGGCCATCACCTTTGAGTGCACGAAGTGGCGGCGCGGCCCGCGTTGCTCCCAGATACCGTCGTCGGGCTCGCGCCACGCCTGCTCGAGGTACTCGATCCCCGCCCGCACCTGCGGCCAGCGCTGCGCATCCACCTGGCCGGTGGCGACGCTCGTCGCAAAGGCCACCCCCGCGACCTCCCCGTAGACGTCGAGCTGATACTGCCCGGCGGCCGCGTTTCCTACCCGTACCGGCCGCGAGCCCTCGTAGCCCGGCAGCCAGTCGAGCTCGAGCTCCTGAAGATTGCGCTGGCCCTCGGTCCCGTACATGATCTGCAGCTTGGACG